>NZ_JBFAUW010000002.1:0-188952 GCF_040679495.1 Nocardia sp. NPDC052254
TGGTCGCCGTGGCCCGGCATGAACCCGATCGGCGGGCGCGCCGGCCCTTCGTCGCGTACGCAGCGGCACCCGAACGGCGAGACGGCCGCCAACCACCCGGGTAGCACTACCTCGAAACGCTTTTGACGTGCCGGGATGCGTTATGTGCGCGAGTCGCCTTTTCGGGGCGCTCTGTGGGGGCGGGGTCGCCGTTTCGGGCTATCCGGTCAAGGGCGGGATGAAGTGGCAGGGCACCTCGTGGGGATGGGCCGGGTCCAGGGCGTTCAGGGCGAAGGCCGCCGCTCGGTCGCTGCCCGCGATGCCCGCGTGCTCCGAGTAGTCCGCGTCGCATCCGTTCTGGACCACTACATTCGTGGTCTTCGGGCCCGGGACCAGGGCGACCGTGTACGGGACGACCAATTCGTCGTACCGGGTCTCGATATTGGTGTAGGTGACGTTCGGGTCGTAGACACCGTCCGCGTTCAGGGACTCGATGAAGTCCGAGGTGCCCACCATCTGGGAGCAGGCGCCGCAGGGGGTCACGCCGAGCACCGCGTCGAAGGCGGGGCCCGCACCCAGGCCGCGGGCGAAACTCCGCGCGGGATCGATCACCGGGCCGAAAGTTCCCAGCCATGGGGCGGCAATGGCGACGAACTTACCGACCTTGCCGGTTCCACCGAGACGCTTGATGAAGTAGTTGCCGACCAGATTGCCCTGGGAGTGAGCGACCAGGTCGACCTTCGCCGCACCCGTCGCGGCGCGCACCCGGTCCACGAAGGCCGAAAGCTGAGCCGAACTGTCCTCGATCGGGCGCATACCGCCGATCGCGGACAGCGGCCACGGCAGGTCGTAGGCGCCGTAGGTCAGCGAGTAGACGCAGTACCCCTCGTTCGCCAGCAGCGGTGCGTACACGCCCCAATTCGTCTGTGCCCCACCGCCGGTGCCGTGCACCAGCACCACGGGTTCGGGATGGGCGGCGCTCGGCCGGCAGGACCAGTCGTTGGCGCCGGGCAGCGAACCACCCGGATTTCGCAGCTCGTAGGGGATTCCGGCGAAGAAGTTGTAGTCGACCGGAAGATCGGCCCGCGCGACACCGGCCGCCGTCACCCACAGTGTGCTCAGCACTGCCAGGACCAGTACCGTCCCGGGCAGCCGCCGGAGCCCGCCCATCGTGCGTGCCGTGTGAGATGGCCTCATGAACCCTCCCCGACTGGAACGTGTTTCAACACGCTAGCCGGACTACGGGTCACCGCGGACCGATACCGGCGAGTAACCGGGAGCGGCAGTCCCACAATCTATAGATCGCGATGCGAGATGATTCCGGTCTGGATGGCCAACGCCGCCAGCCGCACTCGCTTCTGGTTCTGCGGCAGATCCTCCACACCGAACTTCGAAAACAGCGCGCGCAGATGGGTTTTGATCGCATCCACACTCAGATACAGCTCGTCGGCGATCTGCTGATTCGAGGCCGGGGTCGCGAATTCGGTATTGCCGCGATAGGGGCGGCACAGCGCGATCAGCACCGCGCGCTGGGTATCGGTGAGTGAACGCAGGCTCGGGAGCGAGGCCACCGACGTCCGGGTCGCGTCATCGACCCCGCCGGTGTAGTCGTGGAACGACAGTATGGAGGTACCCACCCGGATGCGATCACCGGTCTCCAGCCGACGCCGCCCGGCCAATCGCTCGCCGTTGACGAACGTCCCGTTACGCGAGAGCCCGTCGTCGATGATCGTCCAGTGCGCGCCGAGATACTCCACGGCCGCATGCAATCGCGACACCTCGGCATCCCAGGACAGCGCCAGATCCGCCTGTGGTGACCGCCCGATGGTGATGCGCACCCGATCCGGTGTCAGCGTGAGCTCGTGCCGACCCCCCACCTGATCACTGAAGCGCAGAAACGATTCGTGAATTCCCGTCACCGCGTCGCTACCCCCGATTATCGATCGCCAGTGACGTTATACGCATATACCCCATGGTGCCGCGCGACGGCCACGCCGAGCAAGATCACCACGCCGAGCACAGAAAAACCGCTGCCACCCGGACGTCGCACGATTCCTCCGGGCGGCAGCGGCGTACGCAACCGGGTCTGGCGACCGCACTCAGTTGTTGCGGCCAACTTCCTTGTGGTAGCTCTCCACGATATCGGCGGAGATACGACCACGCGCGGAAACCTTGTAGCCCTTGCGCCGCGCCCATTCCCGAATTGCCGCACTCTGCTCACGATCCATGGACACTCGCCCCTTCGGCGCCGTAGTACCCGCACCGATCGGCTTGTTGCGCCGGCGACCGCTCACCCGGCGGGCATTGGTCACCCAGGCGTCCAGCCCGTCCCGCAACTTCGCGGCATTTGCCGTAGACAGGTCGATCTCGTACGAAACACCGTCGATCGCGAACTCGATGGTCTCGTCCGCAATGGACTCGCCATCGACATCATCGATCAGGCTAACGGTGACCTTCTTTGCCATGAGATGAACGTCCTCTCGAAATCGTGCGACCCGGATACCAGGCCGATGCCCGAGTCGAGAATACCTCTAATTACAAAATTGCCAAGACGGGGGATTCGGCATTCAATCCCGGCACTCAGCGCCCGGCGGGACGCACAATTGGGAAGAGGATCGTTTCCCGGATTCCGAGACCCGTCAACGCCATCAGCAACCGATCGATTCCCATACCGGTTCCCGTTGTCGGCGGCATCCCGTACTCCATTGCCGCAAGAAAGTCCTCATCCAGGCGCATGGCCTCATCATCGCCGGCTGCAGCCAATCTGGCCTGGTCCACGAACCGTTCGCGCTGAATGACCGGATCCACGAGTTCCGAATAGCCGGTGGCCAACTCGAATCCCCGAACGTAGAGATCCCACTTCTCGGTGACGCCCGGCTTACTGCGATGCTGACGCGTCAACGGTGATGTCTCGACCGGGAAGTCGCGGACGAAAGTAGGTGCGTAGAGCTTGTCGCCGTAGGTATGTTCCCACAGTTCCTCGACCAGTTTGCCGTGCCCGTAACCCTTGTCCGAAGGAATTTCCAGACCAACCTGATCCGCGAGGGCAAGCAATTCCGGAACTGTCGTTTCCGGGGTTACCTCGACCCCCAGGGAATCCGACAGCGAGGGATACATCTCGACGGTGTTCCACTCTCCGCTCAGGTCGTATTCCGTACCATCCGCGAGTGTGACAACCTGCGTTCCGAAGACCTCCTGTGCGACTTCCTGGATCAATTCCCGCATCATCCGTGCGGAATCGTCGTAGGTGCCGTAGGCCTCATAAGTTTCCAGCATCGCGAACTCGGGCGAATGCGTGGAGTCAGCGCCCTCGTTACGAAAATTGCGGTTGATCTCGAAGACCTTCTCGATCCCGCCCACCACACAGCGCTTCAGGAACAACTCCGGCGCGATACGCAGATACAGATCCAGATCCAGCGCATTGGAATGCGTGACGAACGGCCGCGCCGCCGCACCACCGTGCAAGGTCTGCAGCATGGGGGTCTCGACCTCGAGAAAACCTCGGTGCTCCAACGCATTTCGCAGCGCGAGCACAGCCTTGACCCGGGTCCGGGCCATCTCCCGGGCCTCCGGGCGCACGATCAGATCCACATAGCGCTGGCGGACGCGCGATTCCTCGCTGAGCTCCTTGTGCGCCACCGGCAGCGGCCGCAGCGATTTGGCCGCCATCGACCAGGAATCGGCCATGACGCTCAGTTCACCGGTCCTCGACGAGATCACCTCACCGTGCACGAAGACGAAATCGCCGAGGTCGACATCGGCCTTCCAGGCCGCGAGCGCATCGGCGCCCACCCCGTTCAGACTGATCATGGCCTGCAGTTTGGTGCCGTCGCCCTCCTGCAGCGTCGCGAAGCAGAGCTTGCCGGTATTACGCATGAAGATGACGCGCCCGGCCACCCCGACCTGCTGTCCGGTGCTGGTATCGGGCTCCAGATCCGGATGGGCGGCCCGGATCTCGGCGAGGCTGTGGGTACGTGGCACCACCACCGGATAGGCGTCGACACCCGCGTCGAGCAGGCGCTCGCGCTTGTCTCGGCGGATCCGCATCTGCTCCGGAACATCGACTTCCGCTGCGGCAGGACGGGATTGCCCCGCGGGAACCCGGCCCGCGGAGTCACCGGACGAGGGGGTGTTCGGGGTGCTCACAGCGAACTACCCTATCGTGCGCCGGAAATCGTTTCACGCGCGCCCGACCCCCGCTCACCGGGCCGATTACAGCGACACCAGGGCGTTGATCTCACCGGCCAGATGCGGCGCACCCGCGGCCACCGACAGCAGTCCCGCGGCCTTCACCGCCTGGTAGCCACCGACCAGATCGGTGGCCCGATGCAGACCCAGTTGCTGCAATGCGGCCGCGGCCAGACTCGAGGTGTAGCCCTCCGAGCAGACCACCACCCATTCCCGATCGTGATCGGTGGCCAGCGCCAGCCGCGCCGAACTGGTGGGGTCCAGCCGCCACTCCAGCACATTGCGCTCGATGACCAGCGCACCCGGCAACGTACCCTCCCGGAGCCGCTGGGCCTGCGGGCGAATATCGACCAGCAGAGCACCGCGCGCGACGGCCTCCGGCAATTCGAACGCGTACATGCGTTTCAATTGCGCACGAGCCGCGTCCAACATGACGGCAATGGTCATGCGGCCTTCGCGGGGTCCTTCGTGGTTACGCAAGCCGCCGCCTTCGGCCCCAGCGGGGATCATGTGCGTCATTTCACATCGCCTTCGGGCTGATCGGTGAGCACGGAGCGGGTGCGCCGCAGCGTCCCGTGCCCGGTCACCTCGTAATAGGACATAGCTGACAACGGTGGTGAATAGGCGTGCACCGACAACGTCGGATTCGACGGTTCGGGAACGCCGGCGAATTGATCGGAGGCACGCACCACGTCGTGCACCCAGCCGAGCGGGAAGGAAGCCTGGTCGCCGGCGGAAAGAGTGCGCTGCCGCAATTCCTTACCATTCCAGCGGAATTCCGACAGCGCACCGCTCAGCACGGTCAGCGCGCCGAGCGAACCGGCGTGGTCGTGTAGTTCGGTGTACTTGTCCGGAACCCAGCTGATGAGCCAGACATCGACCTCATCGTCCGCGAGTAGCCTTACCGCCCAACGATTTTCGGTCGGCCAGACACCACTCTCCGGAAGCAGATGATCGAAACGGCCGGCCAGCACATCCTCCGCGCCCTCGTCGGTGAGCCGCAGCAGATCCGCGGGGCGAAGGCGGGTGGGCAGCGCGGGCGACACCGAGCGCTCGGCGAGTTCGGTGGCGAGGCGAGCCGGAGGAAGCTGCCCCGATCGACGACGAGCGGAATCACCGGCCGAAGCGGCATCGGAAACAGCGTTGATAACAGAGGAACGCATGAGCGAGGCTCCAGGAGTTGTGAATGATCGAGGGCGGGTACGCAGCCTCGAACATCAGCCGAGGCGAATCAGCCTCGACAACACTCCTGAGTGCTCACACGGAAAGACACGAGCCGAAGTCTAGCAGGACGTTCCCGGCACGCAACCACGGTGTGCGCCACCCCACAGCCGGCCGGTCACGAACGGCGTCGCTGCTGGTTGCGCTCGTAGACCAGGCGCAGGCCGTCCAGGGTCAGATGCGGTTCGTGATGATCGATCGTCTCCGACTCCGGCACGATCAACGGCGCGGTCGGGCCGGTCGCCACCACCGAAACGTCGTCACCGGCGAAGGCGTCGAGTTCGTCGCGAATGCGATCGATCAGGCCGTCCACCAGCCCGGCGAATCCGAATACCGCACCGGACTGCATGCACTCCATGCTGTTCTTACCCACCACCGATCGCGGCCGGGCCAGCTCCGCGCGCCGCAGCGCACTGCGTGCCACCAGAGCCTCGGTCGAGATCTCCACACCGGGAGCGATTGTGCCGCCGAGGAATTCACCCTTGGCCGACACCAGGTCCACACAGATCGCGGTACCGAAATCGACCACGATCGCCGGTGATTCGAACCGGTGATACGCGGCCAGACAGTTCACGATCCGGTCGGCGCCGACTTCCTTGGGATTGTCCACCAACAGCGGAATCCCTGTTCGCACACCGGGTTCCACGAGTACGTGCGGCACATGCGACCAGTACCGCTCCAGCATCGCCCGCAGTTCACGCAGTACCGGAGGGACGGTCGACAACGCCGATACGCCGATCACCTGGTCCAGCCGATCCCCCACCAGGCCACGGACCTGCATGGCGAATTCGTCGGCGGTCAGCAGTGGATTGGTGTGCACCCGCCAGGTGTGCGCCAGTTCGGCATGCGCCCCGTTCCCGGAGAACAGGCCGATCTCGATACTGGTGTTGCGGACGTCGATCGTGAGCAGCATCCTCGATGCCCCGCTGCCCGCGGCTCAGGCGAAGGTCAGCGAGCGCGGCGAGGTCAGCCCGGAGCCCTCCGGCGCATGCGCCGGATCCGCACCGAGCTCCACCGGACGATTGCGATCGTCGACGAAGACCACCCGCGGCTGGTACTCACGCAACTCGGCCTCGTCCATCATGCCGTAGGCGATCAGAATCACCAGATCGCCCGGATTCACCAAATGTGCTGCCGCACCGTTGATTCCGATGACACCCGAACCACGCTCACCAGCGATCACATAGGTCTCCAGGCGAGCGCCGTTGTCGATATCGACGATGCAGACCTGCTCGCCCTCGAGCAGATCCGCGGCATCCATCAGATCCGGATCCACGGTCACCGAACCCACATAGTGCAGATCGGCGTGGGTCACCGTGGCGCGGTGGATCTTGGACTTCATCATGGTGCGCAACATCGTGGTCGCCTTTCCTATGCGTCTGCCCGGGCGGTCTGGGCGGGGGTAGCGGGGTTCCTGTCAGCGGGGACGACCGTGACGGACATGTTGTCGATCAGCCGAGTGGCACCGACCCGCGCGGCCACCAGCAGGCGGGCATTGCCGCTGCTCGGGATGGGACCGAGATCGGCGCCGCGCAGCTCGAGATAGTCGACCTCGACCGCGGGGGCGCTGTCGAGCACCGACCGCGCGGCGGCCACCACCGCATCGGGCCCCAAGCCCGCCGAATGGCGACCAGCGACCAATGCCGCCGACAGCGTGATCGCCAGCTCCCGCTGCGCCTCGTCGAGATAGCGGTTGCGCGAGGACAGGGCCAGCCCGTCGGCCTCCCGCACCGTCGGTACCGGGATGATGTCGGAATCGAAATTCAGATCCCGCACCAGCTGCCGGATCAACGTCAGCTGCTGATAGTCCTTCTCACCGAAGAACGCCTCGTGCGGGCGGACGATCTGCAGCAGCTTCGCCACCACCGTCAGCATCCCGGCGAAATGGGTCGGACGGCTCGCACCCTCCAGTTCCGCACCCAGCGGCCCCGGATGCACCGAGGTCCGCGGCCCCTCCGGATACATCTGCGCCACACTCGGTGCGAACACCATTGCCACGCCCTCATCGCGCAGCAATGCCACATCCGCGTCCAGCGTGCGGGGGTAGGTGTCGAAATCCTCGTTCTCGCCGAACTGCAGCGGATTGACGAAAATCGACACCACGACAATCTGATTCGTGCGCTTGGCGCGGCGCACCAGCTCCAGATGCCCCTGATGTAGGGCGCCCATCGTCGGCACCAGCGCCACCGTGCGCCCCACCGCCCGCAGAGCCGAGGTCACCGCGGAAATCGCGGAGGGCTCGTGCACCACGGTCAGTTCCCCCGGGCGATACAGCTGCCGCAGCTGCTCCGGGCTCAACTTCCGCGCCGCCGCGCGATTGTCACTCACCGTGCCTCCAGTATCCCGCGGGACACCCGCACCCGGTCGGCACAGCGAGCCGCTGCGCGATTGTCACTCACCGTGCCCGGTAATCCGCGGGACACCCGCACCCGGTCGGCACAGCGAGCCGCTGCGCGATTGTCACTCACCGTGCCTCCAGTACTTCGATCAATTCCTTGTCGGCCCCCGTCAGCTGCGCAGTCCGCAGCGACATCGCTCGGTAACCGTCGGCGAGGTCCGGGTCGGTGGCTTCGAGTGCGGCCAGATGTGCAACCACCGCGGCCGAATCACCGCGCGCCACCGGGCCCGTCAGCGCGGGAAGTCCTCGTCGCAGCGCATTGTCGAGTGCTGCCGAGGCCAGCGGCGCCAGCATGCGCTCGGCCAGACCACCCGGCTGATCATCGACCATCGGCTGTCCGAGCAGACCCGGACCGTCCAGGGCGGCGCGCAATGCGGCCACCGCGTCGACGATCAGCGTCACCAGATGATTACTTCCGTGCGCGAGAGCCGCGTGATAGAGCGTGCGCCGTTCCTCCGCCACCCGCACCGGTTCCCCGCCCATCTCGATCACCAGCGACTGCGCGATCGCATAGCCGATCTCATCGGCCGCGGTGATCCCGAAACAGGCATTGGCCAATCGAGCGGTGTCCTCGTCGTGGCCGGTGAAGGTCATCGCCGGATGAATCGCCAGCGGACGAACGCCGAGCTCGGTGAGCGGCGCCAGCACGGCGACACCGTTGGCACCCGAGGTGTGCGCGACGATCGTGCCCGGACGCACCACGGCCGCGGTGGCCAATCCGGTGACCAGACCTGGAAGTTCACTGTCCGGCACGGCCAGGATCAGCAGTTCGCTGCGCGCCGCGATCTCCTCGACCGGCAGAATCCGCGACTCCGGCAGCCGGGTCCGCGCGCGATGTCGGGACGCATCGGAGATGGCCGCGACGCCGAAGACCACATGTCCGGCACGCTCCAGGGCAACACCCAACGCCGAGCCCACCCGGCCGGCGGACACGATACCCACCGTCAGCCGCGCGGGCGCCGGATCACCATCGGTGAATCCGGAACCGTCGGATGGATGACCCGCGTGCGTATTCCCACCCGCCGCGGGCCGCGAATATCCGGCCTCGTCGGGCCGCGAACACTCAGAGGTCACCATTGTCCTCTCGAAAAAAGCCGTTCCAGTCCCGCGCAGCGGGTACCAGACGTTACGAGTCGAGAATAGGCACGCCGACCTGACCCGGCCAGGTCCCTCGTGCGTGATATTTCCCTCAGTACCTTTGGCTGTTTTTTTGGCCTTCGCTTCGCTGCGGCGGGGTTTCGGCCCTCTGGGCCTCGATTCTTCCCTTCTCCGCTCCTCCGCTTCGCTCCCCCGCTCCGGCAGTCCAGAATCGAGGCGGGCCGAAACCCACCCGGGGAACGCCTTCCCGGGAGCGGTTACCTCGGCGTGGGGGTTGGGCCGGGTGGGCGAGTTGGCGGCTGTTCTCTCGGGAGGGTCGTCCCTACCAGCGAGTGCGGATGGGGGCCTTCGTGATCAGGCGATCTTGCGGGCCGGTTCGCTGCGGTAGCGGGAGGTGGGGCCGTCGATGCCGAGCAGGCGCCACGCCACCTTCGCGACCGGGTTCATCAGGCCGCTGGTGGCGGCCAGGGCCCGAACGTCACCGAAGATGTTGCGCATGGTGGCCTGGGATTTCGGATTGCTCCAGTAGGCCTCGCGCATGACCTCGGCGGGGATGTCGAATTTCTCGACGAACTCCCGGGGCGGGGTCATGATCATGTCGAGCATGATGCGCATCGCGGTCGGGAACAGCAGCGACAGCGCGAATTTCAGGGCCGGGTTCATCCCGGGAACATTGCGGCGCAGATATTCGTGGGCGAAGGAGATGTGGCGGGCCTCCTCCGCCACATGGATCTGCATGACCCGCTGCACCATCGGATGCAGATCGGCGCCGGCGCGCAACAGCGACTTCTGCAGATGATCGATGGGCTCCTCACCGCCGAGGATCATCGTGAAGAACAGTTCCGGGAAATACTTCACCGCCGGCCAGATGATCATCGTCAGCCTGCGGTCGACGGTGCCCATGCCGACCACATCGGTGCCGATGCGGTTGATCATCTCCTGGAACATCATCGTGTGGTTGCACTCTTCGGCAGCCTCGTGGGTGACGTAGCGGAACTCCGGGTCGCCGTTGGGTACCGAGATCAAATACTGCATCAGGCCGCGGATGAGCAGTTGCTCGAAATCCAGGCCCACCTTGGCGATACCGGCCTGCCGCCACATCCCCATCGCGATCTGCCGCTCCAGCGGCTGAGCTTTGTACCAGGGGTGACGACCGAGCGGATCCTCCTCCGGCATGACCCAGCGGGTGTCGGTCGGGTCGACGGCGAAATCCGGCGAATCCCAGTCGATATCGAGATAAGGATCGAAGTTCTTGGTGACCGACCCCTCGGACAGACCGCGCAGGATCTCGTGATACTCGGAATCGACCGGCGTCTCGTCGGCGGCAGTGGACAGCATCTTCGGTGTCTCCTTCGCGTACTACTACACCGAAGTTAGCGATACCGCCTGTTACATGCAACCTGTTTCAGTGCGCTAGTTCGCGCCGCTCTGCTCCGATCGCAGATTGGCCATGATCTCCGCGACGGTGAGCTTGCGGCCCGGCCGATCGGCATCGGCATCGGCATGCCGACGGCGGCGCGAATTCGCGGTTCCCATGGTCGCCGCGGGCTGAACGGGCGCCAACCGCGGAACCGTGGACGCCGCGGCGGCGGTGGCCGACTCCTCGACGTCGCCGTCGGAGTCCGAATCCGACTCCGACGTCCCGTCCGCCGAATCATCGGACGATTCCACATCCATCGCCGCATCGTCGTCCTCAGCCGCACCGTCCTCCGAGGACTCCCCCTCGCTCGCGGCGGTCTCCGCGGCGACTTCCGAATCCACCACATCCTCCGACTCGGACGGCTCGGCGGAAACCACCGCCGTCTCGGCCGTCACCGGATCGTCGTAGGGACTGGCGAAGGCGGGCGGTTCGGGATGGTCGGGATCGAAGACCGGAGACACCACATGCAGGGGCGACGACGGCGAACTCCACGCATCCCACGTATCGGTTTCCTGCGAGCTACCGTTCGCCACGGCGGCGTGGGTGAGCTCTTGCACCCGTACGGCCTCGGCCCGCAGCGCCGGGCGGTCGACCAGCAGGTCGCCGTCGAACAGTCGCTGGAGGCTTTCACGCAACACCGTGAGCTCGGTGCGCAACGCGGCCAGCTCGGTCGCGTCCGCGCCGACCTCACGGCGGACTCGCGATTCGACACCGAGTTCGTATTCGCGGCGCGCGGTGATCTCACGTTCGAGCTGTAACTCATAGACCTTTTGCAGGTCACGAGTCTTGGCCTGATCGACCGCCGCATCCCGGCGATAGCGGGTCGCCGCCAGCGCGGCCACCGCGGCGGCCCATAGTGCAGCGACCAAACCGACCCGGATCAGCTGCACATTGTCGCTGAAAACCAGAAACACACTGGCAATCAGACCGAGCAGGATCAATACGCCGACGACTATTTTTCCCGCGTTGTCCCGCTGCCGCGAGGAAGTACTGCTACGGGAGGGTGAAACCATGCCCGCAAGGGTAGCTCGAATAGCGGAATCCGGCGCGGAGCCGGTCCGGCAAAGCGCTCCGCTCCATTAGCTATGAGGTAGCCGGTTCGTCAGGAGGTTCATGTGGGGCCCGACAGCAATACTCCAGCCACAGCGCCGCGGCCACCAGAAGCACTCCGGCCACCAGACCGACGATCGCACCTGGTGTATCGGCGGCCGCCGCGCGGATCGTGCCACGCTGCGGAAACACCCAGATCAGGAAGCCCAGCCACACGCCCGCCGCGAGCGAACCGACCTGCGCCGAAGCCTTCGCCAGCGCCACCGCACGAGCCGCGGTGATCGGATGCAACTGTTTCGGACCGTCACCGATACGGTGATCGCCGACTCGGGAACGGATCATGAATGCCAGGACCACCTCCACCAGGGCGACCGGATACAACGAGGCACTCGCGATCACCGTGATCGGCGGGAAACTGGAATAGGCCCAGCGGGTGGCCACCCACGCCACCGCGGCTGCGATCGCGACATTCGCGAGCAGATCCAGAATCTTGGTGGGCCGCATGACATTCATGACCGGCCGCCACTCATCGATCCGCCGTACGCAGCGACAATTCGGTCATTCGCACACCCTCGATTTCGCCCGGATCGAGTTCGGCCAGCAGTTCTCGGATCGGCCGTGTCCGCCCCTGCACCTCGAGCGCGGCGTCGGGTTCGACTTCCGACCAGGGCACCAGGACGAATGCCCGGTTGTGCGCCTGCGGATGCGGCAGCGTCAGCGTCGGATCGGTACTCACGACCGGGTGGGTGCCGTCGCGGCGAACCTCGGCGCACCACACCACATCGACATCCAATGTTCTCGCGCCCCAGCGGATCTCGCGAACTCGGTCGGCCCGCTGCTCCAGTTCCTGCCCGCACGCGAGCCAATCGCGGGGACCGAATGCCGGATCCTCGACCACCACGACGGCATTGAGGTAGTTCTCCTGCGGCACCGGGCCCCACGGCGGCGTCGAATACACCGAGGACACGGCGATCAGCCGCCCTGCCAGGGCATCGACCACACTGCGCAGATAGGCGAACCGGTCGCCCAGATTCGACCCGATCGACAACACCGCACGGCTCATCCGGCCACCTCCGGCGACTCCCGCCGGCGAGTGGCGACCACCCGGACATCGGCGAAGGTGTGCGGAATCGGCGCGGCCGGTTTGTGTACGACCACTTCGGCCGCGGCCACCCGGTCATCGCGAAAGACCTCGTCGGCGATCTCCGCGGCCACCGTCTCGATCAGATTGCGCGGAGGGCCCGTGACGATCGCCACCGCACGCTGAGCCAGTTCGCCGTAGTCGACGGTGGCCGACAGGTCGTCGGTCGCGGCCGCTCGCGCGAAATCCATCCACAGGGTGAGGTCGACGACGAATTCCTGGCCGTCGCGACGTTCGAAGTCGAAGCAACCGTGATAGCCGTAGGCGCGCAGACCCCGCAACTCGATGCGATCGGAACTCACTCGCTCCCCCGACTCTGGTCGGCGGCTCGCCGCCATGCCTCCGCGACGACGATGGCGTCGACCGACGACCGGACATCGTGCACCCGCACACCCCATGCCCCGTGTGCGGCCGCGAGAGCGGAAATGGTCGCGGTCGCGACCTCACGGCCGTCGGGTGGGCGCGGGCCGGACTCGTCGGCCAGCAGGGAACCCAGGAAACGCTTGCGGGAAGCGCCGATCAGCATCGGCAGTCCCTGTGCGGTCAGCTCCGGCAGGGCACCGAGCAGGGCCCAGTTGTGCTCGGCGTTCTTGGCGAATCCGAGCCCCGGATCCAGCACCAGCCGGCTGGGATGCACACCGGCCGCCATCGCCAGATCCACCTGGACGGACAATTCGCTCAGTACGTCGCCGACGACATCGTCGTAGTGCTCGGCCGGACCGGTGTGCCGGTGGTCGGCGTTCGAACGCCAATGCATCAGAATCCACGGAATTTCCGCGGCAGCAACGACTTTGACCATGTCGGCATCGGCGCGGCCACCGGAGACGTCGTTCACCACGCCGACCCCGGCCGCGATCGCCGCGGCCGCCACGCCGGCACGCATGGTGTCGACACTGGTCGGCACGCCCGCCTCGACCAGGCCGCGGATCACCGGGACCACTCGTGCCGCTTCGGTTTCCGGATCGACGCGCACCGCGCCGGGCCGGGTCGATTCACCACCCACATCGATGATGTCGGCGCCATCCTCGTACAACCGCACCCCGTGTGCGACCGCCAACGCCGGATCCAGATAGCGGCCCCCGTCGGAGAAGGAGTCGCTGGTGACGTTCACCACGCCCATCACGACACACGAGCGCCCGTCCCGCGGTGTGATCAATGCGCTCATGGGCGACCGCTCATTTGCGCAGGATCAGGTCGAGGGCCTCGGCGCGTGAGGACGCGTTGGTCTGCAGCAGACCACGCACCGCGGAGGTGGTGGTGCTCGCGCCGGGCTTGCGGATTCCACGCATGGCCATGCACAGATGTTCGGCCTCGACCACCACGATGGCGCCGCGCGGATCCAGCTTGCGCATCACCGCATCGGCGACCTGGCTGGTGAGCCGCTCCTGCACCTGGGGCCGCTTGGCATACAGATCCACCAGGCGGGCCAGCTTGGACAGGCCGGTGACCCGCCCCTGCGGGCCCGGGATGTACCCCACATGCGCGACCCCGTGGAAGGACACCAGATGGTGCTCACAGGTCGAGTACATCGGAATGTCGCGCACCAGCACCAATTCCTGATGTCCCTCGTCGAACGTGGTGTTGAGCACCGAATCCGGTTCCGTGTACAGGCCGGCGAAGGTTTCACGATAGGCCCGCGCGACGCGGGCCGGGGTGTCGAGCAGGCCGGGGCGATCGGGATCCTCACCGACCGCGATCAGCAACTCCCGTACCGCGGCCTCCGCCCGCGCCTGATCGAAAGGCCGACCGGTGCTCAGGGCGATCGGTGGCGCCTCCACGACGACGGAGGCATCCGCCGATGCCGTATCGGATCCAGCCGAAGCGCCATTGTTGGCCGACATTCGAGGACTCCTCCACAATCACATAACCGACGCATGCAGCGTCATCTGCCGCCGCATCCGATCGTCGAGCCTAATCGCAGCCGGTCACCGCCGACCGTTCGGTCCGTCCCAATCGCCGTGATCCTGGGCACCGTTCTGCGTCGGCTCCTGATCTCCGGACCAGTCGGGACGGCGATGGCTGCCGCCGTAGCGCTGCGGATCTCCGTAACCCTGGGCACCGCCGCGGTATTCCGGCTGCTGACCACCCTGTGTCGGCTGCCCGGCATCTTCCTGCGGCGGCCAGCCCGGGGCGGACCAACCGGCCGGTGCACCGTAATCGGGCCGTGAACCGTGCGTCGGCTGCCGCTGCGGGTATCCCGGACCACCCGCGGGCCGCGGGTGGTTGCCGGGCTGAGGCTGAGCCGGATAACCGTAGCCGGGGGTGGGATTGCGATACCCCTCCTGCGGATAGCCGTTGGCCGGGACCGGCTGTGGGGCCGGTGCGGGCTGGTTCACCTGAGGAGTCTCGTCCTCCTCCGGCCACGGCTCACCGCGCTCGGCGGCGAGTTCGCGCGGTGTCTTCACCGGCGGCCGATCCGACGGCACCCGGTCACCGAAATCGTTGAAGGCGGTGATGCGCGGCCGCTTGTCGACGGTGGCCAGCACCTGTTCCAGATCCTTGCGATGCAGGGTCTCGCGTTCCAGCAGTGCCGTCGCCAGGGAATCGAGCTCATCGCGGTAATCGTTGAGAATCGCCCACGCCTCGGTGTGCGCGGCCTCGATCAGGTTGCGCACCTCCTCGTCGATCTCCCGGGCGACCTCGTGCGAGTAGTCCGAATTCGTTCCCATCGAGCGACCCAGGAACGGATCTCCCTGCTCCTGGCCGTAACGCACGGCACCGAGCCGGGCGCTCATACCGTATTCGGTGACCATCGCACGGGCGATCTTGGTCGCCTGGTCGATATCGGAGGAGGCGCCGGTGGTCGGCTCGTGGAACACCAGTTCCTCGGCCGCACGGCCACCCATCGCCATGACCAGACGAGCGATCATCTCCGAGCGGGTCATCAGGCCCTTGTCGTCCTCGGGCACGGTCATGGCGTGACCGCCGGTCCGACCACGAGCCAGGATGGTGACCTTGTAGACCGGCTCGATATCCGGCATCGCCCACGCCGCCAGGGTGTGCCCGCCTTCGTGATAGGCGGTGATCTTCTTCTCGTGCTCGCTGATGATCCGGCTCTTGCGCCGCGGGCCGCCGATCACCCGGTCGACCGACTCCTCGAGCGCCGGACCGGTGATGACATTGCCGTGCTCACGCGCGGTGAGCAGCGCGGCCTCGTTGATGACGTTGGCCAGATCCGCACCCGACATACCGACGGTGCGCTTGGCCAGTCCGTCCAGGTCGGCATCGGAAGCGATCGGTTTGCCCTGCGAATGCACCCGCAGGATCGCGCGCCGTCCGGCGAGATCGGGGTTACCGACCGGAATCTGCCGGTCGAAACGTCCCGGGCGCAGCAGCGCGGGGTCGAGGATGTCGGGCCGGTTGGTGGCCGCGATGATGATCACACCGGTGCGGTCGCCGAAACCGTCCATCTCGACCAGCAACTGGTTCAGGGTCTGCTCGCGCTCGTCGTGACCACCGCCGAGGCCCGCACCGCGCTGGCGGCCGACCGCGTCGATCTCGTCGACGAAAATGATGCAGGGGCTGTTCTGCTTGGCCTGATCGAACAGATCACGCACGCGGGAGGCGCCCACGCCGACGAACATCTCGACGAAGTCCGAGCCGGAGATGGTGAAGAACGGCACCCCGGCCTCACCCGCGACCGCACGGGCCAGCAGCGTCTTACCGGTACCGGGCGGGCCGTACAGCAGCACACCCTTGGGGATCTTGGCGCCCAGCGCCTGATACCTGGCCGGATTCTGCAGGAAGTCCTTGATCTCGTAGAGCTCTTCGACTGCCTCGTCGGCCCCGGCCACATCGGCGAACGTGGTCTTGGGCATATCCTTCGACAGCTGTTTGGCCTTGGATTTACCGAAGCCCATCATGCCGCCGCGGCCACCGCCCTGCATGCGGGCCATGACGAAGACGAAGATCCCCAGCAGCAGCACCATCGGCAGGACGAACAGCAGAATCTGGGTGAACCAGCTGTCCTGCTTCACGGCCGTGTTGAACGGCGCGCCCGAGGCCTGCACATCGCGCAGGATCTGCGCGGAGACCTCGCTGCCGCCGGGGTACTTCGCCATGATCTGGGTCTGGTTACCGGTGGCGTCGTTGCCCTGTTTCAGGGTGATGCGCAGCTGCTGCTCTTTGTCATCGATCTGCACCTGCTTGACGTTCGGTTTGTCGGCCAGCTGGGTGAGCGCCACCGACGTGTCGACGTTCTTCCAGCCGCGCGTGTCGTTGCTGAAGTAGCTGACCAGATAGATCACGAGCAAGATGCCCGCGACTATGGCCAGATTGCGAAACACTGTCTTGCGGTTCATAGAGCGTCGGCCGGCTGGCCAGTCCTTTCCGGTGTTTCCGGTATGTGCCTACGATGCGTCGAGCGGTGCCGTATCCATATCGGCACCGACCGGGTCGGGCAGAACGGATGCGGACAAGCCACGTTACCGCGTACGGTCTACTCGATACATCGCGCAGTTCGGCAGCTGATGCAGTTCAACAGGTAAACGGTCGGAGAACGCTGGTGGTTCCCGATCCATCGGGCGATCACCCCCAGGGTGTCCGTCCAAGTGGTCCCAATCATGGCATGCACGACCTATTGTGAGCGACAACACAGAGCGAACGCAGGGGGTATGGACATAGTCGAGCTACGGACACCCACGGCGATACTGCGGCACGGTGGCGGGCGAGTCCAGGTCCTGCGACCGGGTACCGACGGCGAGCGGGTGCTCGACGTTCCGGTATCGGACCTGCTGAAGGTCCGGCTGAACCGGCGCGCCGACGATGCGGTTGTGATCGAGATCTATCTGCGTTATCCCAGTCCGGTACTCACCGGCGTTCCGGCCGATCGCACACCGTTGCCGGTGCTGATCGCCGAACACGATGTGCCGCCGGCCACCGTGATCGTGCAGCGGATCAATTCCCAAATTCTGGGCACCCAGCGCATCGACATGTCGGCGCCGGATCTCGTCCCGCCCGCGCCGGTCTGGGGCCGGCTGGGCCCGACCCGCGCCGATGTGGACCGTGCCGTCCGGCGCATGGCCCCGCGCCGCGAGGTTCGGTCGGCCGCCGGCGTCCTGCACGGGATGGTCGCACCGAGCGAATTCATGTTGGAGACCGCCGCGGTCACGGCGGTGCCGCCCGCCGGCCGAGGCCGTGGATTACTGGCGGTCACCACCGACCGGGTGCTGTTCCTGTCGATCGGGGCGACGCCGCGCTACGCGCACGAGATGCCGGTGGCCGCACTGATCTCGGCCGAGGTCGGCAAGGGCACCGGAGACGAACCGGGTGGGGAATACGGCATCGACCTGACCGACGGCAACACGACGCTGCAGTTCGTGGGCACCGATCGGGCCGACACCGATCGCATCGTCGGCGCGGTCAATTTCGCGATTCAACGCGAATCGGCCGACGGCGCCGTGGCGCCGCCGGATCCCGGTGTGGCACAGCTGTATTCCGAATGGGAGCTGCTGGTGGAACGGCATTCGCTGGCGATGGTCGACGATGCGCAGTTCCAGCGGTACGGCCGCGGAATACTGCGCTCGCTCCCCGACTGAGAACTCTCACTCACCCTGCAGGGCGATACGCCGCCACGGACTGGTCGGCCGCATCCACAACCTGACCAGTTCGAGGCGTCGGTCGACCCCGCCGGATTTGAGTACGGCCATGTCCTCACACGCCTGCCAATAGGTCCAGCCGGCCAGATAGGCGTCGCCGAACTGTCGCCAATTGCGATAGCGCCGTTGCGCCGGGGGTAATGCGCGCATCACATAGTCCCAGGCCACATCCGCCTCGAGGTAGCCCGCGGTGAAGGCCATCCGTGCGACCGCGACCACCCGGGCCAGATCCCAGGCTTGGATGTCGGCCGGCAGCGGCTGGACCAGATGCCCGGTCAGGTCGAGCTTGATGGCCTGTGACCAGATGTCGTAGTCGCGGACCAGCGCCTCGGGATTGTCCATCCCCCGAAACGATCCGACCTGCCGCAGGAAAGCCCGGTGCCGATCGGCCCGCTCACCGAAGCGGTCGCGTTCGGGCGAGTTCAGCGCGGTGTTCACCAACGGGTGCACCAATGCGTACAACGGTCCGTGCATACCCTCGAGCAGTTGCTCCATCGAGGCCATCGCCTCGGTGCCGTCGGTGATGCCCCAGGCGCCGGTCAGCGTGTCGATGGCCAGCTCCCGGCGGTCGCCGAGCGGATGTTCACGTTCGGGGCCGAGCAGCAGCGCGTCGTGAAAGGCGTCCCAGCGGGCGGAGTAGAACGCCCCGAGGGACAGTGCGCGCAATTCGTCTTCGGAGACCTGGGCGCCGGACCAGTGATCGTCCTCGCGCTCGTCGAGCTCCGGGTAGGGGAAGGTGGTCAGGGTCGGCATGTCGCTGGCAGCCATGTCTCCGATTGTGTCGTATCGGCCATCGAGGGGTTCGGTTATCACACGATGCCGTGTCGACATCGGTATCGCGGCGGTGTGGCGGACCGTATTCGACCGGCCGGCACATTCCGATACACGCATTTTTCACATATGCCGTTTCTTCGCCCGCGTAGGCCGGAACCGAGGACTACTCTCTGCCCATGGGTAGCAACATCACACTGCTGCGCGGGCTCGAACCGCGCGCCACCGACCAGGAAATCTTCGCTGCCGCACAGGAATACGTCCGCAAGGTGGGCGGGCTGACCGGTCTGTCGTATGTCACCAAGCCGGCGTTCGACAAGGCGGTGGCCGCGGTAGCCGAAGCGACGACCACTTTGCTGGCGGAACTTCCCGAACACCCGGTGGCGGCCACGGCCGAACCACCGCTGCGCCGCTCCGGCGATCTGGTCTGAGCGCTCTCCCCTACACCCCGTAGATCGCGGCGCATTCCAACGCGAGCTCGAGGCGCAGTCCACATTCGTCGATCCGGCGGGCGAGTAGTTCCTCGATGCGCTGGATCCGGTAGCGCACCGTATTCTTGTGCACTCCGAGCTGCGCCGCCGCGCCTTCCGGACTGCGATGAGAGCGCAGGTATGCCAGCAGCGTCTCGCGCAACCGCGCCGAATTCGCGCCCGGTCCGGCCAGCGGGCCGAGTTCACGACGGATCAGCGCCCGCATGGCCGGCGCGTCCGCACCGGCCAGATAGGCCGGCTCGACTTGTGCGTAGGACACCACCCGGCCCATATCGATCACCGCCCGCTCGGCCACCTGCCGGGCAGCGATCGCCTCCCGATGGCTCTGCCGGAAACCGGCGGTACCGACGCCCGGCACACCGAGCGCGATCCGCACCGGCGCGGCGACGACGGTCTTCGTCGGCACGGCAACGGAATCCGAGTCCACCGGCAGCCACGCCCACAACGCCGACGATCCGGCCGGGACGGTGAGAATTCCGCCGCCGCCCAGCGCATGCGCCATTCGCACCGCCGTTCGTTCCAGTAGTCCCAGCTCGTCGTTGCCGCCGTCGGAATCGGGCCCACCGATCGGATGCGCCGCGGCGTACTCGCCATCGATGTCCCCGGGGACCGGCGGGGCCGCGCGCCCCGGCGCCTCGGCGTCGGTCCACAACACCGCGGCCACCTGGCGCTGAGCGAGCCGGAACCCCAGCCGGGCCGAGGCGTGGTCGGGGTCGGGATCCTCACCCGACAACAAGGCCCGCACGATCTCGGTGCGCTGGTTCAGGGCCGCACGCAGACCGCGCTCGCGTTCGCGGGTGTAGGTGTCGGTGAGGACCTCCACGGAGGTGTTGACCCAGCGGGTCGACCGCTCGAACATCCGCAACAGCGCCACCCGCTCGAATCGATCCGGCAGACGGCGTTCCTCGATGACATCGGTCATGTAGTCCAGCGCGGCCTCCTGGCCGACGTGATACACCCGCAGCAGTACGCGCAGGTCGTAACCGCGCTGGGCCAGTGTGCGCGCAAAGGCATGCGCCTGCTGCGGCACCGCGTAGTCCAGCGTGTCCTGGGTCAGGCCGCCGAGCACCGCCAAGGCGTGGGCCCGGGTACTGGCCTCCAGATCGCGACGCAGATCCTGGTCGACGAGTTCGGGAACGCGGTCGACGACCTGCGCGTCGAGGCGGGCTACCAGCTGTTCGAGGGTGTTACCGCGCAACGTCTCGGCGACGAAATCGGCCATCCACTGCCGCACCTCCACACTCGATGCGGCTGTAGCCAAGGCAGACCTCCGATTTGTACTCAGGAACCAAATTAGACCAGGGCACTTGACCGAGAAGACCAAGAATCACACGGCTCGTTGTGACACGATCATAGTTCCGTGAAGTGATTCACAGTGTCAATCGTTCGCAGCGCAGCGCACGTGGGAGAGACAGATCGTGACGAATACCGAATCGGCGCCCGGCGAATCCGCGTCCGGCAGCACCGCTCGCAAATCGGCCCGCAAGGCCGCCCCCCGCACAGCGAAACCGGCCCCCGTCGCCACCGAGATCGAGGTACGCAATCCGGCCACGGGTGAACTGTCCGGCACGGTTCCGGTCGAATCGGCCGACGCGGTCGCCGCCAAGGTCCGGGAATTGCGGCTCTACCAGCCGGAGTGGGAGGCGATCGGGGCAGAGGGCCGCAAGGAATGGCTGCTGAAACTGCAGGACTGGATCATCGACCACACCGACCATCTGGCCGATGTGCTGCAGTCGGAGACCGGTAAGGCGCGCATCGATGCCCTCATCGACCCGAACTTCTCGGTGGACCTCACCGGTTACTACGCCCGCCGCGCGGAGAAGTTCCTCGCCGACGAGCATCCCGCACCGCACAGCCCGCTGGCACGGGTCAAGAAGCTGACCACCGCGTGGCGTCCGTATCCGGTGGTCGGGGTGATCACGCCGTGGAACTTCCCGCTCGCGATGCCGGTCATCGATGTGATTCCGGCGCTGGCCGCGGGCGCCGCGGTCATCCTCAAACCCTCCGAGGTGACTCCCCTGTCGGCGCTGGAGCTGGCCCGCGGCTGGTCCGAGATCGGTGCGCCACCGGTGCTGGCGGTGGTCACCGGGGCCGGCGAGACCGGAGCCGCGGTCGTCGACAATGTCGACTACGTGCAGTTCACCGGGTCCACCAAGACGGGTAAGCGGATCGCCGCGGCCTGTGTGGAACGGCTCATCCCCTACAGCCTGGAGCTCGGCGGCAAGGATCCGGCCATCGTGCTGGCCGATGCCGATATCGATCGGGCGGCATACGGCGTCGCCTTCGGCGGTCTGTTCAATGCCGGACAGGTCTGCATCTCGGTCGAGCGGGTCTACGTCGAGGCGCCGGTGTACGACACCTTCGTCCGCAAACTGGCCGACCACGTTCGCCAGTTGCGGCAGGGCGCCGACGGGCGGGAGCCGAAATACGATGTCGGCGCACTGGCCAACGATGCGCAGAAGGCCATCGTGTCCAGCCATGTGGAGGATGCGGTCGCCAAGGGCGCGCGGGCACTGACCGGCGGGCGCGCCACCGGCGTCGGCACCTTCTACGAGCCGACCGTGCTCGCCGATGTCGACCATTCGATGACCTGCATGACCGAGGAAACCTTCGGCCCCACCATCCCCGTGATGAAGGTGGCCGACGAAACCGAGGCGATCCGCCTGGCCAACGACTCGATCTACGGTCTGTCGGCCTCGGTGTGGACCGGCGACAAAGCGCGCGGCGAGCGGGTGGCGCGGCAGCTGAACGCGGGCGCCGTCAACATCAACGACGTCTTCGCGAACATGTTCAGCTTCGCCCTGCCGATGGGCGGTCAGCAGCAGTCCGGCGTGGGTGCGCGCTGGGGTGGCGCCGACGGCGTGCGCAAGTACTGCCGCAAACAGGCCATCACGGTGCCGATCCTGCCCACGCAGGAAAAGGAACTGCTGTGGTTCCCGTACAACACCACCAAGATCGGTTTCGCACTGGCGGCCATGCGCGCCGCGGGTGCGCGCGGTATCCGCCGGCTCGGCATCAAGGACGTACTCGACACGGTCGGAGGGAAGAAATGACCGACTTCGGCATCATCGGGGGCAAGGTCGTCGTCATCACCGGCGGCGCCCGGGGTATCGGCCTGGCGACCGCGACGAGATTGCAGGCCCTCGGCGCGAAGATCGCGATCGGCGACGTGGACGAGACGGCGGTCAAACAGTCCGGCACCGACCACGATTTCGATCACTACGGCCGGGTGGACGTCACCGACCAGCAGTCGTTCGACAGTTTCCTCGACGAGGTCGAGCGGGAACTGGGACCGATCGATGTACTGATCAACAATGCCGGGATCATGCCCGTCGGCAAGGTGGTCGACGAGCCGGACGCCCTGACCCGCCGCATCCTCGACATCAACGTCTACGGCGTCATCCTGGGTTCCAAACTGGCCCTGGCCCGAATGCTGCCGCGGCGTAGCGGTCACGTCATCAATATCGCTTCCCTCGCCGGTGAGAGCCACATCCCCGGCCTGGCCACCTACAACGCGACCAAGCACGCGGTCCTGGGCTTCACCGACACACTGCGCGAGGAGTACCGCGGCACAGGCGTGTCGTTCTCCTCGGTGCTACCGACACTGACCAATACCGAACTGGGATCGGGTGTTCCGGTACCGAAGGGACTCCCGTCCGCCGAGCCGGAGGACATCGCCGAGGCCATCGCGGGACTGCTGGTCCGGCCGAAGGCCAAGGTCCGGGTCACCAGGATGGCCGGGTTCATGGCGCAGTTCTTCGGGCTGCTGCCGCAATCGCTCGGTGACACGATCGGCCGGTCGATGGGTTCGCAGGGTGCTTTCCTGGGCGATGTCGACGCGGATGCGCGCAAAGCGTACGAGGAGCGGGTCCGCCGCGGAACCGATTCGGCCGCCGAATAATCCGGCACCGGATACGGCCTGTTCACATCGGCCGGTCGCCACCGCGACGACGGTGCCGGCCGGCCGATGTGAATCGCCCGAGGGAGTCGCCGACAGGATGGCAGGTGTGCGCCCGGAATAGGGCCGCCACCCCGGCGATCATCGTCGGTACGCATCGCCGGAGGTGATAACTTGCGCGTCAGCATCGAAACACCCCATATCGACCACGACGCGACGGGGGCTTGGACATATGCAGAACGAGGGCACCGCACTAGCCGGCGCGACACCGAACGCCGTCACGCGCGCCACTCAGGAGGTACCGGTGCACGCAGCCGACACGAACGGCTCGAGATCCACGGAACAGGTATCCGGCCCCGACACGACTTCCGATGCGGCGCATCGTGATCCGTCCGATGAAGCCGAGCATCCGGAGGCGGCCGCCGATCCGGCGACCCCGGACGCCGCGGCGCCGGACTCACTTGCCGCGGACGCTCTGACCCGGGGCACCGCGGTCGCTATCGCCGCCGCCGTCCGCGACGGCGCCGTCACCGCGGGACAGATCGTCGAAGCCGCGCTGGAACGCATCCACGATGGTGATGCCAGGGTCGGCGCCTTCGCCACGGTCCGTGCCGACCAGGCCCGCACGGAGAGCCACACCCTGGCCGATCGCGCCGATCTGGACATCCTGCCGCTCGCCGGAGTTCCGGTCGCGGTCAAGAACAACATCGACGTCGCCGGCGAGATCACCGCCGCCGGCTCCCGGGCCGGCATCCGCACACCCGCGCGCGCCGACCATCCGGTGGTTCGTCGATTACGGGACGCGGGAGCGATCGTGGTCGGGTTGACCGAGATGCCCGAGGGCGGACTGTGGGGTGTTTCGGACACCCCCGATCGAATTGCCCGCTCGCCGTGGAACGCCCGCCACAGCGCCGGCGGCTCGTCCGGCGGCTCCGGTGCCGCGGTGGGCGCCGGGCTGACGCCGATCGCGCACGGCAACGACGGACTGGGTTCGGTGCGCATCCCCGCCGCCTGCTGCGGTGTCGTCGGGATCAAGCCCGGGCGCGGGGTGGTGCCGGCACAGGTGGGGGTGGATTCATGGGGCGGGATGACCGAGAACGGCGCGCTGGCGACCACGGTCGCCGATGCCGCCCTCATGCTGTCGGTCCTCGCCGATCGCCCGGCACTGGCCGATCTGGAGCCACCGACGCCCCTGCGTATAGCGGTCGCCGCCGGATCGCCGTCGCCGCTCATCCGAGTGGACCGGCACTGGACCGCGGCCGCGCAGACCGCGGCGCGTCTGGCCGGGGAGGCGGGGCACACCGTGGTCCCGGCCGAACTGCCATATCAGGGCGCGACGACGGCGCTGGCGTTGCGCTGGCTCGCCAATGCGGCGCGGGAGGCGGGCGCTGTCGCGAATCCGGAACTGCTGCAACGGCGGACCCGCGTCCATGTCGCCCTGGGGCGGGCGGTCCTGCGGGCCGGGCTGATCCGGCCCGGCCAGGTGGACCGGATCGAGGCACGATTGCAGGACTTCTTCGATCAGCACGATGTGGTGATCACTCCGACGCTGGCCGCGCCCGCTCCGTCCGCGCGTAGCTGGCATGCCCGGGGATGGCTGGCAAATGTGGTTGCCAGCGTCCGCTACGCACCGTTCACGCCGCTGTGGAATCTGGTCGGCTGGCCCGCGATGAGTGTGCCGATGGGCCTGCATCCGCGCACCGGAACGCCGGTGGCCGCCCAGCTCGCCGGGCCGCCCGGTAGCGAATCGACGCTGCTGTGCCTGGCCGCGCAGCTGGAGACCGCGCAGCCCTGGCAACGCACCGCCTGAACGTCTCCTACTGGTCTTCCTCGGCGGAGAAACCCCCGGCGACAACGCGATTGGCGAAATCGAGAATGGTCGGCCGATCGTCGTCGGCCCGCCACACCATGGCAAGTTCACACGGCGCGAGCCCGGACACAGGACGCGCGGTCAGACCCGGCCACCGGTACATCGGCACATTGTTCTCGGCCAGCAGGCACACGCCCAGGCCGAGGCTGACCGCTTCCAGCCGCTCCTCCGCGGTCGCGGCCTCTCCGCCGATCTTCGCCTGACGACCGTTGCGGGCGTCACCGCCGAGCCAGAAGTCGCGGGCCGCACCGGCCTCGGGCGGCATCGCGATGAACGGCTCGTCGATCAGATCGGAGAATTCGATGCTCTCCTGATCGGCGAGCCGGTGATTCTCCGGCAGCAGCACCCAGCGTGGTTCGGTGCGCAGCACCTGCCAGCGATAGCGGCCGGAATCGGGAACAGGTAACCACATCAGCGCCAGATCGGCCTGCCGGCCGGCGAGTCCGCTGGAGGGGTCGGTCCACGATGCCGAGTGCAGGGCCAGGCGATGCCCGCTGGCACTCTCCAGCTCCGCGATCAGGCCGCGCCCGATCGAACTCGGGATGCCGACCCGCAGCACCTCACCGGCTTCCTGCAGGGCCACGTTGGTGACCTCCCACAGCTCCAGAATTCGGCGGGCACCCTCGAGCAGTTCCTTGCCGGCCACGGTCAGCGCGACACTGCGCTGATTGCGATCGAACAGGACCACATCGAGCTGCCGCTCGAGCTGACGGATCTGTCGCGAGAGAGTCGGCTGAGCGATATGCAGCCGCTGGGCGGCATTCGTGAAGTGCAGTTCCTCAGCGACGGCGACGAAGTACCGCAGGTCGCGCAAATGCGGGTCCATAGCACCTTGCTATCAGAATCGGTCTTGGAAATCTAGCCGCTTCAGACCTTCAAGTTTGGATAGACGGTCATAAACAGCCAAACGGTTTGTTACTGACAGCATAGAACTCCGCAATAAGTGCAGCGCAATCGCCTCGGCCACTTCTCAGCGAACCCGTCGGTAACAACCGACTTTCCGACACGCGCCTCAGCTGAGGCGCGATGACCTGCGACTACGACGTCCCGCACGCGGGACGAACACGTCGAAGCAACCCGCAGGCATCAGCGCCGATGGACCAGCAACATTCATCGATAGCGATTGCGCAGGGAACATGCTCAAACAGTGACATTCGCCACACAATGGCGAGATTCGGTCACGCTCTCGGACGTACGCCCAGTTCAGGCGCTGTAGACGCGCGGATTCAGCGTGCCGATATAGGACAGGTCGCGGTACCTCTCGGCATAGTCGAGCCCGTAGCCGACCACGAATTCGTTCGGAATGTCGAAGCCCACGTTCGCCACCTCGAGCTGAGTGCGCAGCGCATCGGGCTTGCGCAGCAGCGTCACCACCTCGAGCGAGGCAGGGTTGCGACTGGACAGATTGCGCATCAGCCAGGACAGGGTCAGCCCGGAATCGATGATGTCCTCGACGATGAGCACATTGCGGCCGGCGATGTCCTTGTCGAGGTCCTTCAGGATTCGCACCACGCCGGAGGACGAGGTCGACGACCCGTAGGACGAAACGGCCATGAATTCCATCTGCGTCGGAATGGGCAGGGCCCGCGCCAGATCGGTCATGAAGAAGATCGCGCCCTTGAGCACGCCGACCAGCAGCAGATCTCCTTCGGGTGCGTCGGCGGGATATCGCTTGGCGATCAACTCTGCCAGCTCGTCGACCTTGGCTTGGATCTGCTCCTCGGTGATCAGCACCGACGCTATGTCGTCCCCGTACACGTGCGCTGGCTTCCCTTCGGGTCGTTATCGTGCGAACGCCAGTGTCAGCCTGCCATGTTCGCGCCTGGCAACCAACCTCGTCCCCGGCATTCCGCCGCCGACAGCGACACCGCCCTGACCCCGCCAATCGGTGATCAGCGTGTCCACCGCTCGTAAATGCTTGTCCGTCACCGCTTTTGCGCCGCCCTCGATGAGCCAGGCCCGAAGAACGCGCCGACGGATCGCCCCCGGCGCCGTGGCGAGTATCTCGACCGACAGTGACGAACCATCTCGAGCCTCGGACAGCAATCGGTCGGCAATCGAATCGAGGATCTCACCATCGTCACGCAGCTGCGCGGCAGTGCGGGCCAGCGCCGACGCCACACCGCCGCCCAATACCTCCTCCAGCAGCGGCAGCACCTCCGTGCGCAACCGGACCCGGGTGAATTCCGGCGCACTGTTGTGCGGGTCCTCGTGCGGCCGTAATCCCAGGTCGCGGCACAGCTGCCGGGTGATCTCGCGCCGGACACCCAGCAGCGGGCGCCCCCACGGATCGTCGAACGCCGCCATCCCCCGCAGGGACCGCTGCCCGGATCCACGACCCAGCCCGAGCAGAACGGTCTCGGCCTGATCGTCGAGGGTGTGGCCGAACAGCACCGGCATACCGTCGCGCAGATCGTCCAGGGCCCGGTAGCGGGCATGCCGCGCGGCGGCCTCCGGACCACCCGGACCGTCCACCTCGACCCGGCGCACCCGCGCCGAACGGCAGCCCAGGCGCCGGGCCGCATCCGCCGCTTCGGCGGCCACCGCAGCCGAGCCACGCTGCAGACCGTGATCGATGATCAGCGCATCCACACCGTCCGCCTCGACGACCGCAGCCGCGGTGAGGGCCAGTGAATCGGCGCCGCCGGACAGTGCGACCGCCACCGCACCCGCCGGGCGGTACAGCGCCAGCCACGCACGCACGGCCTGCCGCAGCACCAGCACCGAGGTGGTCTCGGGGAGCCGCACCTGCCCGGCGACCGGCCCCGATTCCCCTGGCGTCACCCCAGAACTCGATCGATCCATCGTTGCGGTGTACCGATCTCATCGGTGCGCGGCAAGGTGTCGGCATCGGTCCACACCGTGTTGAACCGCTGCATCCCGACCTTGTCGACCACTTCGTCGACGAAGGCCTTCCCGCGCACGTACTGGGCGACCTTGGCATCGACACCGAGCAGGGCACGCAGCAGCCGCTGGATGGGATTGGCCGGACGGCGGCGGCGCTGATCGAAGGCCTCGCGGATCTGGCTCACCGTGGGGATCACCGCGGGGCCGACGGCGTCCATCACATGATCGGCATGCCCCTCGAGCAGAGTCCCGAGCATCAGCAGCCGGTCCAGTGCCGCACGCTGCTGCGGCGGCTGGGTCGCGCGCAGCAGGCCGAGCACCCCACGATCGGCCGGATCATCGCCTGCCTCATCGGCACCGCTGCCCCGGCGCCGGCGCACCTCCTCCAGCAACCGTGTCATCACCTCGTTGAACGGTTCGTCACCGACCGCGCCGAGTGTGTCGACATTGCTCTTCATGTAGTCGGCCAGCCACGGCGCGGAGGAGAACTGCACCCGGTGGGTCACCTCGTGCAGACAGACCCACAGCCGGAAGTCGCTGGGCGACACCCCCAGTGCGCGTTCGACGCCCATGATGTTGGGCGCCACCAGCAGCAGGGTGCCGTCCGGCCCGGTGAACGGATCGTATTGGCCGAGAATCGCGGTCGACAGGAATGCCAGCATGGCGCCGGCCTGCACGCCCGCCGGCTTTCCGGTGAAGCGGCCGCGTTCGTCGTCGGTGCTGCCGGTGAGTTCGGACATCGATGCGGCCGCGGCGCGAATCCAGCCGGGGCGATCGACGATCGTCGCGGCGGGCACGGGGCGATCGTCGGCGAGCAGACTCACCTCACGGACCGGTCCCTCGGCGCGCACCGAGGCCTCCGCCAGCTCCCGCACCACCTGCTCGGCGGAATAACGGGTTGTCCGGGGACCGGACGGGACGACGGCGCTGCCGGTCCGCGCCGCGAGCTGCCAGTCCACCGAGCCCGCCA
The DNA here is from genome assembly GCF_040679495.1 of Nocardia sp. NPDC052254. Lineage (NCBI taxonomy): Bacteria > Bacillati > Actinomycetota > Actinomycetes > Mycobacteriales > Nocardiaceae > Nocardia > Nocardia sp. NPDC052254. The sequence continues at coordinate 28,940 of NZ_JBFAUW010000002.1, forward strand.
GTACCGATCGCTTCGCGGGTGTGTGCTCCGCCGAAGCGGATTCGTCATCGATTCCGGTCATCTCGTACCACCCGTCAGGAGCAGCCACAATTACGGAGTGCGGTGGCGACGGCATCCAATGCCGGACGGCTGGCCTCGGGCGGCCGGTCGTTCGACATCAGCGCGAAAGTAACGACGCGACCGTCGCGATCCAACACATACCCAGCCAACGCGCTCGACACCGAGAGAGTTCCGGTCTTGGCCCGCACCCAGCCCGCTCCCGACCGCTGCGGACCACCGTCGGTGAACCGCTCGGCGAGCGATCCGGAACCGCCCGCGACCGGCAGATAATCGAGCAGCGGCGCCAGCGGCGAGGGAGCCGCGCCGCTGTCACCGGTGTTGACGACCGGCGCCGCCGTCCCGTTCGCCGTCGTTCCGGCGGCGGGATCCGATGCGGCCGCCTCGGCGAGAATCCGGTCGAGCAGCCGCGCGGGCACGCGATCATCGGTGGACAGGCCACTGTTGTCGATCTGGGTGACACCGGTGGTGTCGAAACCCGCGGCACGCAGCGCGGTCAGGGTCGCCGCGGCGGCACCGGCGAAGGACTGTTCCCCACCGGTCACCGCGGCGATCTCCCGGCCGATGGCCTCGGCCAGCACATCGTCGGAATGAATCATCATGTCGCGCAGACGGTCCCGCAGCTCGGCGGAGTCCACATGCGCCAGCTCGGCGGCACCGGCAGGCGCGGTGCCGAGCCGCACCTTCGCCGGGTCCGCGCCGAGTTCCAGCGCCAGGCGCCGGCCCGCGTCCAGGGCCGGGGTCGCCGAGCGCGGCGAATATTCGACCAGCGGATCCAGCCGGCCGCCATCGATCATCACCGATTCGATCGGCGCCCACGAACCACCCGCGATATCGGCCGGATCCCAGCCCGCCGGCCAGGCCGGACCCGAATACACCGAGTTGTCGACGACCACCGAGTCGACCGGATGACCGGCGGCACGAATCTGGGCGACCAGATCCGACAGCTTCGGGCCGTCCGGGTAATAGCCCTTCCCGTCGGCCTGCGCCGTCAGCGTCGGATCGCCGGCGCCGACGAGTACCACCTCACCGGGCGACGAACCGGCGACCACTCGCGTGGTGAGCCGTTGATCGGCGGGCAACACCAGCAGTGCGGCGGCCGTGGTCATGACCTTGAGCGTGGAAGCCGGAATCATCGGCTTGTCCGGATCGGCACTCCACAGCGTGGTCCGGGTATCGGGATCGGAGACCGATCCGGCGAAGGTGCCCAGATCCGGGCTCGTGGCGACCGGTGCCAGCGCATTCGCCAAACCCTGCCGGTCGGCCTCGGGGGCGTTCGGCGCCGCGGGGGTCAGCTGCGGGAAGGGCTTCACGGGCGCCGGCGGTGCGGCTATCGTCAAACCACCGTGCCGGAATTCCTCGGTCCACGGCCGCACCGTCACCAGGACGGTCGCGACCACGACCACGGCCACAACGGTTGCCACCACCACCGCAACCCACATATTGCGGCGTCGGCGAGAAGCCAGCCCACCGATGTTCTGCTTACCACGACCTACCACGTGACAGCTGTCTCCCTATCGACCCGTGCGAGGCGGACGCTCCCTGCCGCACGGACCACACTATCCTCACCTCGCCGGCGTTCCCCCGAACGAGCTGGCGAGTCGGCAGGCTCACAGCACGCATACGCATCAGACGAAGGAGATGACGTGGAGTTCGACGTCACCATCGAGATCCCCAAGGGTCAGCGCAACAAATACGAGGTCGACCACGAAACCGGCCGGGTGCGCCTGGACCGCTACCTCTACACCCCGATGGTTTATCCGGCCGACTACGGCTACATCGAGAACACCCTGGGCTCCGACGGCGATCCGCTGGACTGCCTGGTGCTCCTGCCGGAATCGGTGTTCCCGGGTGTCATCGTCGAGGCCCGTCCGGTGGGCGTGCTGCTGATGAGCGACGAGGCCGGCGGCGACGAGAAGCTGGTGGCGGTTCCGGCCGGCGACAAGCGCTGGGACCACATCCAGGATGTGAACGACATCCCGGAATTCGAGCGCAAGGCCATCGAGCACTTCTTCGAGCACTACAAGGATCTCGAGCCCGGAAAGTGGGTCAAGGTCGACGGCTGGGACAACCGCGCCAAGGCCGAGACCCTCACCGACGAGGCGTACAAGCGACTGCAGGAGCAGGGCGGGCACTGATCGGCGTCCGACGGCGCTCGTCTTCGCGAGCGCCGTCGCGGGACCGCCGATTGCCCGCCGCTACTTGCCGCGGAAGACCGGGCTGCGCTTCTCGAACACGGCCTGAATCGCCTCGGTGAGATCTTCCGAGGGCAGGAACGCCGCATTCCACGCCGAAACGTAGCGCAGACCGTCGGCGATCTTGCCCGCCTTGGGCTGATCGAGGACGTCCTTGATGCCCTGCACGACCAGTGGCGGGTTCGCGGCGATCTCCTCGGCCAGTTCCTGCGCGGCCGCCAGCACCGCCTCCTGGTCGGGGTGGACGTCGTTGATCAGGCCGATCTTCTCGGCTCGCGCCGCGTCGATGTCCTTGCCGGTGAAGGCGAGTTCGCGCAGATGCCCCTCGCCGATGATGTCCGGCAGCCGATGCAGCGAACCGATATCGGCCACGATCGCGACCTTCGCCTCGCGCAGACTGAAGCTCGCCTCGGCACTGGCCAGCCGGATGTCGGCAGCGGCGATCAGATCCAGACCACCACCGACGCACCAGCCGGACACCGCCGCGATGACGGGTTTGCGGCAGTTCGCGACCGCGGTCACCGAATCCTGCATGCGCCGGATCTCGTGCAGGAAATCGGTGCGCGGCGCGGCCAGGGCCTTCTCGCCCAGCAGTGGGCCGAATGTCGGGCTCATGGCCGGCAGATCCAGACCATAGGAGAAGTTCTTACCCGATCCGGTCAGTACGATCGCCCGGATCTCGGCGTCCGCGTCCAGTTCGGCGAAGATCTGCGGCAGTTCGCTCCAGAAGTCCGGTCCCATCGCATTGCCCTTGCCGGGCCCGGTCAGCGTCACGCGCGCGACAGCACCGGTGCGATCGACCTCGAAAGCCTTCCAATCAGTCATTCTTACAGCGTATCGGGGCAGTTCGCAGGCTCGGGCGCAGCGGTCCGGAATATGTCACGGGGCACAGGACGTAGTTTGGAACCGTGAGCAGTTCCCAGCGACCCGATGCCGAGGTCGCAGATCTCGGCCCCAGCGATGACGGCATCACCGCGGCACAGTATCGATCCGCCATGCGGCACTATCCGGCCGGCGTGACAATCGTCACCCTCGCCCGCCCGGATCGGCCGGTGGGTTTCACCGCCACCTCATTCGCCTCGCTGTCGCTGGATCCGCCACTCATCTCGTTCAACATCGCGCACAGGTCCTCGTCGATCGATGCGATGTCACAGGCCGATTCCGTAGTGGTCCACTTTCTCGGCGAACATCAACAACATCTGGCACAACGGTTTTCGCGATCGGCCGAACACCGGTTCACCGATCCTGCGTTGTGGTCGACGCTCGAGACCGGTGAACCGGTCCTGCACGACACACCGATCTGGGTACGCGCCACGGTGCATCGGCTGATCCCCATCGGCGATCACACCCTGGTGGTCGGCCTGGTGACCCGGGTACACGACGACACCGCGGACGAGCCGATGCGCAACCCGCTGCTGTACTACAACGGCACATATCACCGCCCGGCCGGATTGGACTGACACCCAAAGATTGTGGAGGCGGGCATTCGCGCCGGCGCGAATACGCGGCAACCCTCCGTCCGCCACGGCGCTTGACAATCCGCCACGCCGTCTGCCAGTCTCGGCTCAGGTCATGAGTGCCAGCATCAAGCCCCGGCTCGCTGGTCGGCAACCCTCCTCCGCGGTGGGGTGCTCCGGGTGACGACCTGGCCGTTTGTTCGACCGAACACGGCAAGCGCGGACTCCGATCATCGTTGCACTCCCGGAGTCCCAGGACCGAGGGATTGTCCCGATGAGTACTGCTGTCTCCGACATTGCCGTCCCCGACGCCGATTCGGCCACCGAAACCGTTGCCGCGCACCATAACCGGGCTGAATCCGGGTGCTCCGGCAACACCACCCGCGCCTGCCGAACCGGCGACCCGATCGCCCGCGTCTCCGGCTGTGAGCTCCGAGTTCCCCTGGTGCAGGGCGGATTCACGACCTACGCCAATTTCGACTACGCCGCCAGCACACCGGCTCTGGCCCGGGTCACCGACCGGGTGAACGAACTGCTCCCCTACTACGCCAGCGTGCACCGCGGCGCCGGCTACGCCTCGCGGATCAGCACCGATTGCTATGAGGCCGCGCGCAATTCGGTGGCCCGTGCGGTGCACGCGGCCGCCGATCAGGTCGTCGTCTTCACCCGCAACACCACCGACTCGCTGAATCTGCTCGCCTCCTGCGTCCCGGGCGACACCGTGGTCCTCGACATCGAGCACCACGCGAACTTCCTGCCCTGGACCTGCGGCGGCCGCCGAGTGGTGCGTGCCGCCACCACGATCGCCGAGACGCTCCGCCGCATCGAGGCCGAACTGCGCGCCGAACCCGCTGCACTGCTTGCGATTACGGGCGCCTCGAATGTGACCGGCGAGGTGCTGCCGCTGGCGGAACTGACGACGCTCGCACACGAGTGCGGAGCGCGGATCCTCGTCGACGCCGCGCAGCTGGCACCGCACCGGCGCATCGATCTGCAGGCGAGTTCATCCGGAATCGACTATCTCGCCTTCTCCGGGCACAAGCTCTACGCCCCGTTCGGTGCCGGCGTGCTCGTCGGCCGGCGCGATTGGCTCGACGCGGCGCCGCCATATCTGGCCGGCGGCGGCGCGGTCACCACCGTGACCACCGAGGATGTCCGTTGGGCGTGCGCACCTCAGCGGCACGAGGCGGGGTCCCCGAACGTGCTGGGGGCGGCGGCGGTCGCGGCGGCCTGCGAGACCCTGGCGGACCTCGACGAACAGGCAGTGGTCGAACATGAGCACCACCTGATCCAGCGACTGCGCGACGGTCTGGAAACCACTGCGGGACTGGAGTTTCTGCGCATCTTCGACGACAGCACGGACAGTGTCGGCATCGTCGCGTTCACCATCGACGGATTCGAGCCGGGCCGGATCGCGGCATATCTGTCGGCGGAGTACGGCATCGGTGTGCGGGACGGCAAATTCTGCGCACATCCGCTGCTGCGGCGGCTGGGAGTCGACGGGGCGGTCCGCGCCAGTGTCGGCCTGGGCACCTCGGTCGCCGATGTGGACCGCCTGATCGACGCGCTGCATCGACTGGTCCGGGACGGGGCCCGCTGGAATTACACCCGCGCCGACGGGCAGTGGTCTGCGCTACCGGAGACCCGGGCGGGTCTCACCGAATCCCGACCCGGCGCCGCGCCCTGCACGGTCCGAGATCCTCAGGGCACCAGATAGCGCGCGGCCAGCTCCTCCACCAGCGGATCGCCATCGGTGACGGAATCGAGCGCCTCGAGGTCCTCTTCGATGGCGATCTGGCGCGGATCGTCCTGTTCGGGGTCGGGTGCACCGTCCTCGTTCAGCTGGCGCAGCATTTTCGCGCGCACTCGTGTCTTCAACGAATCAGTGGTCTCCGCTTCGGCCATATCTTCAGCATGCCCGGCTAGGCAGGGGCCAGCCAGGTGCCCAGGGGTGTGTTGCGTACCACGGTGAACACCACGAGGGCGCCGATCAGCACCCACTGCCCACGCTGGCCGACAGTGAACGGGAAGGTCCCGTCGGGCCGTCCGCGCCAACGGCCGAACGCCCACCGGCCCCACCAGAACACCACGGTGACCAGCAGCGGTAGCAGGAAGACATTGCTGTGCACGGCATCGAGCAGCCGACCCTCGGTGAGGTTGTGCATCGCCCGCAGGCCGCCGCACCCCGGGCACCACCAACCGGTGAGTGCGTAGAAGGGGCAGATTCCGTAGGAACCGTGCGTATGCGGATCGCGGAAATGCAGCAGGACCGCCGCACCCGCCGCGGCCCCGGCGACCAGCACCGGCATTCCCGCCGTCCGCCAACCGGTCCGCGATCCCGACGGCGATGCGGGAGCCCGATGCGCGATGTCCACAACCTCACGGTAATCGGCGGCGACCGGCAGCCGCCACACTCACCGGTGCGCGGTCACCGGTGCGGTGAGCGTGCCGGCGATCATGTCGATGATCTCGGCCCATGCCGCGCGATCGTCTGCTCCCACCCGCCCGGCCTCCACCGCGCGTTCGTGATCTGCCAGCAGTGAGAACAGCACCGTGGTGAGACTGCGCAACCGCCAGTGGCGCAGGCGGGGTGGCAGATCCGACAACGCGTGGTCCAGTCCGCCCACGATCACCCGCACCGAAGTGCGCTCGTCACTGGCGAGATTGGCCGCGTCCGACACCGCGGGGTGTGTGCGGATCTGTTCGAGAAACCTTGCATAGCAGGATGTCTCATCACTGGCCCCCAGTTCGAACATCGGGATCACCAGGGCGTCCAGCAGCGCGTGCACATCGTCGGGGGCGGGCCGCTGCGCCAGCAACTCCAATCGGCGCACCTCGAGTGTCGCCAGCCGTTGCGCCACCACCGCCTCGACGAGCCCGTCCCGCGATCCGAAGTGGTACGGGATCGCCGAGTTGTTGCGCTGTCCCGCCGCCGCGGCGATATCCCGCAACGGCACCAGATATCCACGTTCGGCGATCAGCCGTTCGCCCGCCGCCATCAATCGCTCTCGGGCACTTCTCGCTTCCACGCTGTGCACAATAAGCCCCACCTGGGATTTGAGTCGAGACTCTTGACAGTTAAGAACAAATTCTTAACACTGCAGTGACCACAGCAGAGAGGACTTCGTGATGATCCTGGACAAGTTCCGCCTCGACGGCCGCGTCGCCGTCGTCACCGGTGCCGGACGCGGTATCGGTGCCGCCACCGCCCTGGCGCTGGCCGAGGCCGGCGCCGATGTCGCGATTGCGGCACGCACCCGATCGCAACTGGACGCGGTCGCCGAACAGATCCGCGCGACCGGCCGGCGCGCACTGCCCGTGGCCTGCGATCTGTCGGATCTTTCCGCGGTCACCGCGCTGGCCGACACCGCCGCCGCCGAATTGGGCCGCATCGATATCGTGGTCAACAATGTCGGCGGCACCATGCCGAACACCTTCCTGACCACCTCGCCGGAGTTCCTGGAAGAGGCCTTCCGCTTCAACGTCTCCACCGCGCACGCGCTCACTCAGGCCGCGGTTCCGCACATGCTGGACAAGGACGGCGGGGCGGTGGTCAACATCTCCTCGATGATGGGCCGCGCGCCCGGCCGCGGCTTCCTGGCGTATGGCACCGCCAAGGCCGCGTTGGCGCATTGGACCCGACTGGCCGCCGCCGATCTGTCACCGCGGATTCGCGTCAATGCCATCGCGGTCGGATCGGTGCTCACCTCAGCACTCGAGGTGGTGGCACAGAACCCCGAGGTCAAGGCGAAAATGGAAGCCGACACGCCGCTGCACCGGCTGGGCGATCCGACCGATATCGCTGCCGGAATCGTCTATTTGTGCTCGCCGGCGGGCAGCTATCTCACCGGCAAGATCCTGGAGATCGACGGCGGTATCGCGTCCCCGAACCTCGAACTCGGCCTGCCTGATTTGTGACATTCGATCGGATCGATCGCGGGCCTTTCGCCACCATCGACCGCCTCGACGGTTCACAATGATCATCTATGCACTGTGATCGACCACACATCGACCGCATACGGTGCCGTCCCAGCTTGTCGACGAAACAGTGCCCGGATGTTCCCGGGCCCGCCCGGACATCGGGCCGATGAGAGAGGTCGGACGCTATGAACTGCACGAGTATCACTCGATGGGCGATCAGAGCGGCGGCCGCGACAGCGATCGCGGCCGCCGGATTCGCAGTCACTGTGCCCGCGGGCGCCGACCCGGTGTGGCCCGGCGGCCCCGACATCCCCGGCATCCCGCAACTCGTGCCCGCGCCACCCGGTCTGGCAACCGCCCCCTGTTCGGCCGCCGCCCGGGCCTGCCTGCGGCTGTCGACCAACGAAGGCTGGCTGATGGACAACGGCCGGGTGGTCTACGGACCGACCCCCATCTCACACGGCCGACCGGGTTACGAGACTCCCCCGGGTACCTTCCACGTCGCGTTCAAGGAGCCGTACCACTGGAGCACCATGCACAACGCGGAAATGCGCTGGGCGGTCTTCTTCAACGGTGACATCGCGACCCACATCGGCCCCATCGAGGAGAAGTCACACGGCTGTATCCGTATGACTCCCGAGGGCGCCAAGGCCTTCTACGACTATGTGAATCCGGGAGACGTCTTCGAAGTCGTGCCCTGATCGCCGGCTTCCGAACCCGACGGCCCGCCGAGAATGCGCGGGCCGTCGGCGTGTCCGGACCCGAACATTTGTACCGCCGCGTTCCCGCTGGCGGCGGCCGAATAGATTCATGGGCGAATCGGCCAGCGCCGGAGAGAAGGAGGCGGACCATTTCCGATCACAGGTTGCCGGACGGACGGATCCCCGTCGTCGTCTCGGCGGAGAGTCCGCAGTTGCTCATCGATGAGGCCACCGCGGTGCGCGACTACGTCACCGCGCACCCCGACACCGGTATCGACGAGGTCGCGGACACCCTGCTGCGGACCCGCACGGTGCGGCCGTACCGCGCGGTGATCATCGCCTCGGAGCGTGCCGATCTGCTCGGCGGCCTGGACGCACTGGTGTCCGGGGAACCCGATCCGAATCTGATTCGCGCAGACGGGCCTGCCACCACTCGTCGATTCGGCTTCGTCTTCCCCGGCCAGGGCAGTCAGCGCCCCGGGATGGGCACGCTGTTCTACGAGCATTCGGCGGCCTATCGCGACAAGGTCGACGAATGTGCCGCCGTGCTCGAAAAGGAGTGTGTCACCACCGAACCGCTGCGCTATCTGCTGGGCGACGACACCCGGGCCGACGAGGTCGGCGTGCTGCAACCGGCCCTGTTCATGCACACCGTCGGCCTGGCCGCGATGTGGCTCGCGACGGGAGTGCGTCCGTCGGTTGCCGTCGGGCACAGCCAAGGAGAACTGGCCGCCGCCGCGATCTGCGGATATGCCACCCTGCGCGATGCGCTCGTGGCCACGAAGGTCCGCGCCGACTTCATCGCCGAACATGCGCCGCTCGGCTACACCATGGCGGTGCTCGGCATCGATACCGCCGAATGCGAATCGCTGATCGCGCACGATATCGGCTGGATGAAGCTCTCGGTTGTCAATTCACCGCATATCGTCGCGGTCTCCGGTATCCGCACCGATGTACTGCGCCTCATCGAAACCGTCCGTGGCACCGGACGATTCGCCACCGAGATCCGCGTCCCGTACCCGGCACACACCGATGTGGTGGCGCACCACCGGCAACCGCTGGTCGCCGCGGTCCGAGATGTCCTGTACGAGCGGAATTTCGCCGAATCCGATATCCCGCTGTTCGCCGCCACCATCGGCGATCGGATTCCGCAGGGACTGCCGCAGGCCGAATTCTGGTTCCTCAACCTGCGCAACCGGGTTCGCTTCGATCGAGCGACCGTAGGCGCCGCGGGTGCCGCCGACTTCTTCATCGAACTGGCCGACAACCCGATGCTGTCGCTGGCCGTTCAGGAGAACCTGTCCGTGGCGGAAAGGACTGCGCCGGAAGCGTCTTCCGCTGTCGCCCCGCTGGTGGCGACCTCCCGTCGCGAAGCCACCGACCTGAGCGCGTTCACCCGCAACCTGGTCACCGCCGCGGTGCACGACCTCGGATTCCGCTGGGAGACACTGCTCGACGGCGCCACCGGCAAGACCGGGTCCGGTGTCCTGCCGAACTTTCCGAAACGCAGCATTGCCGCCACGGAGTCCACGGACCATATTCCGACCTGGGTCATACCACCGGCAGTCGGCAACGGGTGATGGCGCACCGTGCCGGAAGGCTCACGCCGGCACGGCAAGCTGCCCGATTCGGATGATCATCAGATTCGCGGCCACCACCACGACGAAAACCACTGCTGTGACGCTATAGCCGATGTTCCACAAGGCCGCGGCGGCACTTGCGAACACCACCGCTTTGGTGACGATCGCGAGCACCGGGATGTCGAATGCCGCCTGGGGCGCAGCGAACAACCCCCAGAGCACGGCCGCGATCAACGGTGCGCCGATCGCCGACACAACCTTGATCGCGGTGGCATCGGCCACCTTCCAGCCCCACAAGGCCAACGCCGCCAAGGCTGCCAACTCCATGACGAACGCCAAGGACAGGTTCCCCCACCGCCACAGTTCCTGCATGCCCGAACTCCCTACGTGAGCGCCGCTCTCTTATAAGAGCGGTGTTCGCTTTGAGATTGGCGTTGTCAATACATTCGAGCCCTCGTCGAGTCAGGTTCGGTCACTCCTGGCGCGAACGGCCCTCGATACCGCCGGGGCCAGGCGACCACCCGGCAGACCTGCGACCGGCTGCCAGGATCCATCGACCTCACCGGTCCCGGAAGCGCCGGCGGATCCCGCTGATGCCCGAACCAGTCCCGCCGGCATGACATTTCGGCATCGCCGACCTGGCGTGGCTGCGCAGCACGCTGTCCGACCTGATCGTGCGCTGCCTGCGACATCCGGCGGCCTCGTTCGAGATGCCGACAAGAAAAAAGAGCCCCCGTACCGGAAGGAACCTTCGTACGGGGACTCTCATGACTGGAGCCGCCTGGGGGAATCGAACCCCCGACCTTTTCATTACGAGTGAAGCGCTCTACCGACTGAGCTAAGGCGGCATGCCGTTTCGGCGGTGCGAGTCTATCGTCTTCGTGCCGGAACACGGAAATCGGTGGATGAAGGGCGGGATCGGGGCTGGTCAGGCGGATCGGGCTGCGATCAGGCCCGCGACCATGGCGGCGACGGCGAAGCGGGGTTTGACGTTCAGTTCCAGGGCCTCGCGGCAGGCCAGGACGGCCTCGATGGAACGGAGCAGGCCTTCGGGAGGGATCTCGTCTGCCAGTTCGCGGATCTCGTCGGACAGGTCGGGGTGGGTGAAGGTCAGGGTGCGGGCGGAGTCGGTGGTGGGAGTGCCGAATCGCAGGGCGAGGGCATCGCGATACAGGCCGGCCACATCGATCAACGCCCGGTCGAGGGCATCGCGGTTGGTGCGGGTGGCGCGTGATTTCTGGCGGCGTTCGAGATCTTTCAGCACCCCGGCCGAGCCGCGAGTGGCCGACGCGGCGCCTTTACCGGTACCACCCGCCCCCAGGGCCGTCGCGAGTTCGTCGCGCTCGCGCTCATCGCGTTCGGCGCTGACCTGCTTGGCCTCTTCGTCCGCCGATTTGACCAGTTCGTCGCCGGCCGTATACGCCGCGGCGGGACGCGCGACGGCGGATACCAGCGACAGTGCGCGAGTGCGCCGGGTGCGGGCCTGCTCATCGGTGGCGAGACGCCGGGCGCGGCCGACATGCCCGCCGCTCACCGAAGCCGCCCACATCGCCTGTTCGGAGCTCATGCCGTCGCGGTCGCGCAGCACCCTGGCGATGGCATCCGCCGAGGGGGTGACGAGAGAGATGTGCCGGCACCGGGAACGCAGCGTGACCGAGATGTCCTCGGGATCCACCGACGGGGCGCACAGCAGGAACACGGTGCGCTCCGGTGGTTCCTCCACGACCTTGAGCAGGACATTGCCCGCGGCCTCGGTCAACCGGTCGGCGTCCTCGACCAGCACCACCTGCCAGCGGCCGGTGCTGGGGCGCCGCGCGGCCACCTGCACGATCTCGCGCATCTCCTTGGTTCCGATACTGAGGCCCTCGGGAACGACCCGCCGGACATCGCCGTGGGTTCCGGCCATGGTGGTGGTGCACGCATGACACCGGCCACAGCCGGGTGCCCCCTCCGCAGTGCACTGCAGTGCGGCCGCAAAGCACAGTGCCGCAACGGATCTTCCGGATCCGGGCGGTCCGGTGAAGAGCCAGGAATGCGTCATCGCCGAGGATACGACCCCGTCGCGTGCCGCCACCGCGGCGGCGGTCAACTCGGACTCGACCGAGTCCTGTCCCACGAGCCGATCGAAGACACCTGCCACGCGCTACACCCTAATCGGCGATACCGACAGTCTGATCCGAGCCGGGCGGCATCGGTCCGATACCGCCCGGGTCCAGCTACGAATCGCCGGCGGTCTTCTTGGCCGCGGCCTTCTTCGCGGTCGTCTTCTTCGCGGTCGTCTTCTTGACGGTGGCCTTCTTCGCGGCGGCCTTCTTGGCGGGTGCCTTCTTCGCGGTCTTCTTGGCGGCCTTCTTCACCGGGCCTCGCGCTCGGCGATCGGCGAGCAGTTCGGAGGCACGCTCGTCGGTGATCGACTCCACCTCGTCGCCCTTGCGCAGGCTGGCGTTGGTTTCACCATCGGTGACGTACGGCCCGAACCGGCCGTCCTTGATCACCATCGGCTTGTCCGTGGCCGAATCCTTGCCCAGTTCCCGCAGCGGTGCCGCACTGGCGGCCTGCCGGCCACGGCGCTTGGGCTCCGCGTAGATCTTCAACGCCTCGTCCAGGGTGACCGTGAAGATCTGATCCTCGGTGGTGAGCGACCGCGAATCGGTGCCCTTCTTCAGATACGGACCGTAGCGGCCGTTCTGCGCGGTGATCTCGTCACCGGATTCGGGATCCTTACCGACCACCCGCGGCAACGACAGCAGCTTGAGCGCATCGTCGAGGGTGATGCTGGCCAGATCCATCGATTTGAGCAGCGATCCGGTTCTGGGCTTGGGGCCCGCGGCCTTCTTGGCACCCTTCTTCGCGTCGGGATCGGCCTCGGGTTCGGGCAGGATTTCGGTGACGTACGGCCCGAAACGACCTTCCTTGGCGACGATCCGGTGACCGGACTCCGGGTCCACACCGAGTTCGCGTCCCTCCTGGGGAGTGGCGAACAACTTCTCGGCGATCTCCGGGGTCAGCTCGTCGGGCGGCAGATCATCGGGCAGATTCGCGCGCTGGGAGATCGGATCACCATCGGGATCGTCCGGATTGCGCACCATCCGCTCCAGGTACGGCCCGAAGCGGCCGACCCGGACCACGATGTCGCGGCCCTCGTCGTCGGCGAACATCTTGATCGAGTTGACCTCGCGAGCATCGATGTCGTCGAGTTGCTCGCCGACCATCCGCTTGAGCCCACCCGAGCGCGCCACCGACCCTTCGGCACCGTGGTCGCCACCGAAATAGAAGCTGGACAACCAGTTTCCGCGCTGTTCCCGGCCTCCCGCGATGGCGTCGAGATCGTCTTCCATGGCGGCGGTGAAGTCGAAATCGACCAAGCGGCCGAAGTACTCCTCCAGCAGGCCGACCACGGCGAACGCCACCCACGACGGCACCAGCGCATTGCCGCGCTTGTAGACGTATCCGCGATCGAGAATCGTCTTGATGATCGAGGCATAGGTCGACGGGCGCCCGATACCGAGCTCTTCGAGCGCCTTGATGAGCGAGGCCTCGTTGTAGCGCGGTGGCGGATTGGTCGTGTGCCCGTCGGGTGTGAGTTCGGTGGCACCGACGTTCTGCCCTTCGGTCAAAGCGGGCAGCCGGGATTCGGCGTCGTCGGACTGGCCGCCGGAGTCCTCGTCGACACTCTCCACGTAGGCCTTGAGGAAACCCGCGAAGGTGATCGTGCGACCGGAGGCCGAGAACACGCATTCCTCACCCGTACCGGCCCGGCCGGTGATGCGGACGGTGAGGGTGGTGCCGCGCGCATCGGCCATCTGCGAGGCGACGGTGCGCTGCCAGATCAGCTCGTACAGCCGGAATTCGTCCTGATCGAGGCGGGCGTGCAACTGGCCCGGGGTGGCGAACGTGTCACCGGCGGGCCGGATCGCCTCGTGGGCCTCCTGCGCGTTCTTGACCTTGCGGTTGTACTGACGCGGCGTCGGGTGAACGAACTCGGGACCGTACAGCTGGGTCGCCTGCGCACGCGCCGCGGTGATCGCCGACTCCGACAGCGTCGTGGAGTCGGTACGCATATAGGTGATGTAGCCGTTCTCGTACAACCGCTGCGCGACACGCATCGTCCGCTCGGAGCCGAACCGCAGCTTGCGGGCGGCCTCCTGCTGCAGCGTGGAGGTCATGAACGGTGCGTAGGGCCGACGGGTGTACGGCTTGGACTCGACCGACGTGACCTGGAAATCCGCGTTCTGCAGTGCCGCGGCCAGCCGCCTCGCGGCCGCCTCGTCCAGCACGGTGACGCCGGAACGGGTCTTGAGCTGTCCGTCGGGTCCGAAATCGCGGCCGCCCGCAACGCGGGAACCGTCGACCGTGACCAGACGCGCGCCGAAGACTCGCGGATTGGCCTGATCCGTCTCACCGCCGCCGGCATCGAATTTCGCCGCGATGTCCCAGTACTCCGCCGACCGGAATGCGATCCGCTCACGCTCACGCTGCACGACGATGCGGGTCGCCACCGACTGCACCCGGCCTGCCGACAACCGCGGCATGACCTTCTTCCACAGCACCGGACTGACCTCGTAGCCGTAGAGGCGGTCGAGGATGCGCCGGGTCTCCTGCGCATCGACCAGGTCGTTGTCCAGTTCGCGCGTATCGGCCGCGGCCGCCCGGATCGCCGGTTCGGTGATCTCGTGAAACACCATCCGCCGCACCGGAATCTTGGGCTTCAGCGTTTCCAGCAGGTGCCACGCGATGGCCTCGCCCTCGCGGTCGGGGTCCGTGGCCAGATACAGCTCGTCGGCATCACGCAGCAAGGTCTTCAGTTCCGAGACCTTGGCTTTCTTGTCCGGATTGACGACGTAGATCGGTTCGAAGTCGTGATCGACGTCGACGCCGAGCCGTGCCCAGGACTGGCCCTTGTACTTCGCCGGCACATCGGCGGCGCCACGTGGCAGATCTCGGATATGCCCGACCGACGCCTCGACCGTATACCCGCGGCCCAGGTAGGGCGCGATCTTGCGGGCCTTGGTCGGCGACTCGACGATGACGAGACGGCGCACGGCAGGCCCCCGCCCGGCCACAGCCGACGCATCGGGCCCGTCGGACGCCGCATCGGGAGTCGGTGATGCACCGCGGTCTCGTGTTGCCACCGGCGAACACACCTTTCCTGTCGACCCGCGCGACGCAGGCGCGCGGCGCGCGGCTGGGGCATGGCAGAGACAAATGTCTCCCGCCAGAGACGTTTATACCGTGTTTCGCTGTCGCGGAGCCCGTACCTCGGGCTCGCGACCCGGGAGTCCCGACGGTCTTCCGTGGCACTCCCCCGTGCGTACCGCCGGTTTCGGCGAATGCGGTCAAACCGAAAAGCCCCGGTTTCGATCGAGTCTACTTCCCCCGGATACGACTCGTCCCTCACCGCCCATCGGCGGTGAGGGACGAGAGATCGGACCTTTTGGGTTACTCGCTCAGCTGAGCGCGCGAACTCCGGTGGCCTGCGGGCCCTTGGTGCCCTGGCCGACCTCGAATTCGACCTTCTGGTTCTCCTCGAGGGTGCGGAAGCCCGACCCTTGAATCTCGGAGTAGTGGACGAAGACGTCAGCGGAGCCGTCCTCGGGCGCGATGAAGCCGAACCCCTTCTCCGCGTTGAACCACTTCACAGTTCCCTGTGCCATTCTGTTCCTTCTCTTTCCATACCGGAACGGCGGACTAGTTTGGTTTGATCCACCGGGTCCGTTCCGACCGCTGTACTCTGTTCCCCCTGCAGGAAGCTTCAAGCACACCGTTCGCAACATCGATCCTGCTGATGGTTTGGACTTTGGATCCGTTCCCTCGAACACAGAAGCTTGCGACCAGGAACCAGTGAACCATGTCTTCCGGCAATTCGACAGCTGAGTTACGGACAATTTGCAAAAAAGATGATCTTGCGAATGCGCAGGTGAGGGGCACAATGCCCAAATCCAAACTTGGGGTAGGTTTGCTTAGCGATAACCGAGCGAGCGTCAGGCAAAACGGCTGTGACGCAGATCGCTACTCGGCAGTGAATTGGCAGCTCGGGCGGGGACGGCACACAGTGTTCACAGTTTCGCTGCGGACCATGGTCTCGGTCCGATGAATCCGAACGGCGCGGCAACCGACCAGATATCCGGGGAGACCACCGGCTATGGGAGATCGTTGCTGAATCGTGTCCTATTCGGAGTGTCGGATGGGGAAAGTCGTATCACGCATGTGACCGACCTCCCAGCGCGGGCGGCACACTTCGAAGACTGGCCTTCCTGGGCCGCTCCGGAAGCGATCGAGGCACTGCGTGAATCCGGCGTACAAACGCCGTGGTCGCATCAGATTCGAACCGCCGAGTTGGCTTTCGGTGGTGCCCACGTCGTGGTGTGCACCGGGACCGCATCCGGGAAATCGCTCGGATATCAACTGCCGATCCTGACCGAACTCCGACAGGATCCGCGAGCCACGGCTCTGTATATATCGCCCACCAAAGCACTCGGTGCCGATCAATTCCGCGCAGCCGCGGAGTTGACCGGGGACGGCCCGCTGCGCGATATCCACCCGGCCTGCTACGACGGCGATACCGCGCCCGAGGTCCGGCGATGGGTACGGGCGAACGGCCGCTGGATTTTCACCAACCCGGACATGCTGCACGTGGGTGTGCTGCGCAACCATCAGCGATGGGCCCGGGTACTGCGCAGGCTGCGGTATGTCGTGGTCGACGAATGCCACGCCTACCGAGGAGTCTTCGGTTCCCAGGTCGCCATGGTGTTGCGCCGGCTGCGACGGCTGGCCGCGCATTACGGTGCCGATCCGATCTTCGTGCTCTGCTCGGCGACCAGCGCCGATCCGGCCGCCGCGGCAGAACGGCTGATCGGTGCGCCGGTGACCGCGGTGACCACGGACGGATCCCCGCAGGGCGCTCGCACCGTCGCGCTCTGGGAACCGCCGCTGCTGACCGATTTCAGCGGCGAGAACGGTGCGCCCGTGCGGCGGGCCGCCACCACCGAGGCGGCGCGGATCATGACCGATCTCGTGGTCGAGGGCGCGCGCACATTGACCTTCGTACGATCGCGGCGGGCCGCGGAGGTGGTGGCCATCGACGTGCGGCGAATGGTCTCCGAGGTCGATGCCGGTCTGGCCGGCCGGGTCGCCGCCTACCGGGCCGGATATCTGGCCGAGGACCGGCGCGAGCTCGAGGCGGGCCTGTCCGACGGTTCGTTGCTGGGTGCGGCGACCACCACGGCGCTCGAACTCGGCGTCGACATCGCCGGACTCGACGCGGTGGTGATGGCCGGGTTCCCGGGGACCGTCGCGTCGTTCTGGCAACAGGCGGGGCGAGCCGGTCGTCGCACCCAGGGATCACTGGTGCTGATGATCGCCCGGGACGACCCACTCGACACCTATCTCGTGCATCATCCGCACGCGCTGCTGGGCCGTCCGGTGGAGGCCGCCGTCACCGACCCGCACAATCCTCATATCGCGGCCCCGCATCTGCTGTGCGCGGTCGGCGAACATCCCATGACCGATGACGAGGTCCGCGAGCTGGGAGCCTGGGAGGTTGCCCTGGACCTTGCCGAGCAGGGGCTGATCAAGCGCCGGGAGCCTGGGCGGGGCCCGGCTCGCTGGTACCCGACCTCGGGTGCGCATCCGCACGACGACGTCGATGTACGAGGCGGAATAGGCGCCCAGATCGCGATCATCGACACGAGCAGCGGGCGGCTGCTCGGATCCGCCGATTCTGGACGCGCACCGGCCACGCTGCACGCCGGAGCGGTCCACCTGCATCAGGGTGAAACCTTCGTCGTGGACGAACTCGATGTGGAGGCCGGTGTCGCGCTGGTCCACGCCGACCAGCCCGGATGGACCACCAGCGCCCGGGCCGTCACCTCGGTGTCGGTGGACGATCGAGTGCGTGAACGCGTTCACGGGCAGGTCACGGTGACTCTGGCCGATGTGCGGGTGAGCAGGCAGGTGATCGGCTACCTGCGCACCCTGCCGACCGGTGAGGTGCTCGACCTCATCGAATTGGATATGCCGGAGCAGACCCTGCCGACCAGGGCGGTGCTCTATACGGTCACCCCCCGCCTACTGGCGGCCGCCGGCATCGAACCACGGCGAATACCCGGCGCACTGCACGCTGCCGAGCACGCCGCGATCGGAATGCTGCCGCTCGTCGCGAGCTGCGATCGATGGGATGTGGGCGGTGTCTCCATCGGCGAACATCCCGATACCGGACTGCCCACGGTCTTCGTCTACGACGGCCACCACGGCGGAGCCGGCTTCGCCGAGCGTGGCTTCACCCGGATACGGACCTGGCTGGCGGCCACTCACGCGGCCATCGCTTCCTGCTCGTGCCCACAGGGCTGTCCGTCCTGCGTGCAGTCACCGAAATGCGGGAATGGCAATACCCCGCTGGACAAGGCCGGAGCTGAGGCGCTACTCACCGCGATCCTCGCCGAACTTCCGGACGACGCGATCGAATCCGACCGGTAATGGTGCGGACATGGCCGGGACATACCCCCGACACCTGCCGAAACGCTGCTGTGAGGCGCACAGGCCCGCGGCAACATGGGTTGAAGAGGAAGTTACTCATGTTAACCAAATCATTGCCCTAGCGCTTAACGGACATGTGGGCATTCACATCCATGCATTTATCCGAATCGTGACCAAGGGATTGTTCGGACAATTGCGCGACCGAAATTCACAACAGCCGGAATGCGAATGCGTCACACTGGACAACGGACCGAATGTGGTTGCGATCACCATTCTTTCCGACACCAACCGCCCGGTATTCATGATCGATTTTCTTCGGCCACAGGTCCGGCCCGCGCGACGGCAACAACTGATCGACTGCCCACAATCGCCGGAGATACCTCGAATCCGACAGTGACCGCCACATCCCAGCCCTGCGCGGTGCACCGCACCATCCGCATCCGGCCACCCCGCACCACCGACTCGGCTCGATCGCATGCCGCCACCTCACCGAAATCCAATGCACTCGCCGCGGCCAGTGCGCCGAGATCGGCGGCGCTCTGCGCCCGATGACGCGCGCAGACCACGGCAGCGATCTGCACGATCATGACCGTCACCAGCAGCAGCGCGATCAGTGCCAGACATGCGGCCACCGTGGCGCCGCCTGCACACGCGCGGCACCGCTGCGCGGCTGTCGTCATCGCGGCTCTCCCGGCTCCCGAGCGGCGACCGCCTCGGCGCGCAGTCGAAGCATCGGCAACAGCGGCACCCGGGCGCTCACCGTCGCGACGATCCGATCATCGGCATCGCGGAGATCGATGGTGGCACCGGGCGGAGCCACCTGCCGCGCGATCGGCACCGCATCCGAATCCGCCCCACGCGCGGCGAGTCTGGCGGCCTCGCGAGCGGCGTCGATACAGCGGATCTGCATCGACGCCGCCAGCAATGCACCCAGGCAGAGCACGACCACCACCACCAGCGCCGCCAGCGCGATGGCCGCTTCGACCGTGACCGCCCCGCTCTGGTCCGCGCCGATGCACATCGGCGACGATCGCGGGCGGCAAGCGAATCTCAGACTGTGGTGTCGAGCGCCTTGTCGATGATCTTGGTCAATGCGTTGACGATCGAATCGCCGGTGACCACCGTGTAGAGCACCGCCCCGAAGGCCGCGGCCGCGATCGTGCCGATGGCGTATTCGGCAGTGCTCATGCCGTCGTCGGCCATGGCCGCCTGGATCAACCGCGAACGTAGTTCGCGTACCACCGACTGTGCTGTTGCGAGCATCGGTTTCCCCTTTCCCTTCGATCGGCGCGGCAGGTCCACGCCGAGTCCGTTGTGCCGTCACCACAGCCCACCGCCCAGCACCCGGCCGGCCAATCCGACGACCACCGGCACGATGCCCAGACATACGAAGGCCGGCAGGAAGCACAATCCGAGCGGACCGCTGATGAGAACGCCCGCACGCTCGGCACGCGTGGCCGCGGCGTCCTCGACCGCGGACCGGCACCGATCGGCGAGATCGGCCACCGCACCCGTCAGTGCCGCGCCCGAGCGCGCCGACCTGCGTACCAGCCGAGCCAGTGCGTCCATCTCGACGATCGGTGCCTCGCGAGCCGCCCGTTCCCAGGCGACGACCGGATCGGCCCCGAGGGCGAGCAGATCCGCAGCGCGGTACAGCGCGGTGCGGAAGGGCTCGGGGGCGCTGGGTGCGACGGCTCGGGCCGCGGTGGCGGCGGGCAGGCCCGCCTGGAGACAGGCAGCGAGCAGATCCAGAGCGGAGGCGATCTCGAGCGGGTCGCCTGCGGACGGCCGGATTCCCCGAGGTGGCACGGGTACGACACCGCGCGCGACGCGGAGCCGGACGGACGGCGTGACGCGAGCCGGGACGAGCAACAGCGCGACGGCCGCGCCCAGCAGGGCGACCGGGATTCCGTTCATGTCCGCACCCGCCCGGTGATGGCATCGGCCCAGAGCAGCCCCGCACCGATCAGCCCGGTACCGAGCGGCAGGAGGAACGAGCCGACTCCCCGGCCGATGAGCACCTGCACCGGATGCGCACCCATGAGCTGTCCCAGCGCGATGCCGAGTAAGGGCAATCCGGCCAGTACCGCGGCGCTGGCTCTCGCACCCGCCAGGGCCGCAGTGGTGCGTTCACCGAATCGTCTGCGCCCGGCGAGATCCGCACGAGCCGCATGGAGCAGGTCCGCGAGTGCGAGGCCATGCCGCTCCGCCACCTCCCAGGCATCGGCCACCCGCCCCAATTCGGTTGTCACGGCACACTTCCGGGTACGCAGGCCGGCGGCGCCGGACCCGCCGAGCCGCGCGCGTGCGGCGCTGACCGCGAAGGCCGCGCCGACCGGACCGCCGACCTCCGCGGCCGCGACGGATGCGGCGGTACCGGGATGAGCCCCCGTCCGCAATTCGCCGATCACCACATCCAGTCCCTCCAGTAGTTTCCGGCACTCGTCATCGTGTCGACGCTCGCGACGTCGGTTTCTCGACCGCACAACGTATGTGGCGGCCGCCAGCACAGCCGCCCCGGCCGGGCCCGGACCGAATGCGACCGTGGCGACCACCGCGGCCAGGGCAGATCCGCGAATGATCCACGTGGACTGAATATTTCGTCTCTCATCCGAACGCCTCGACAACACGCGCAGCCGGTGCCGCCGGACCGGAGTCGGCAGGACGAGCAGGGCCGCCGCGCCGCACAGCAGGCTCGCGGTCACCGTTGTGCCCGTTCGCGCAACAGGCGCGACAGGGCGTTCCGGGCGGGTGCCGCACCGGAGTCCGCACTCCACGCCGTCTCGATCCGGAGGCCGGCGTCGTCGCGGACGACCAGACCGATCTCCCCCAGCAATCGCGTGCCATCGGACCGGCGGCGCATGGCCAGGACGATCTGGACCGCCGCTGCCAGCTGGCTGTGCAGGCCCTCCCGGCTCATTCCGCCCAGTGCCGCAAGGGCTTCCAGTCGTGCCGGGACTTCGCGCGGCGAATTCGCGTGCACCGTCCCCGCACCGCCGTCGTGCCCGGTGTTCAGTGCCGTGAGCAGGTCCACCACCTCGCCCCCGCGCACCTCGCCGACCACGATGCGGTCCGGACGCATGCGCAGCGCTTGTCGCACCAGATCCCGGACGGTGACCGCTCCGGCGCCCTCCACATTCGGGACCCGGGACACGAGATGCACGACATGCGGATGCGGTGGCGACAATTCGGCCGCGTCCTCGACGCAGACGATGCGCTCGGCGGGATCGACCCGAGCCAGCAGTGCCGAGAGCAGCGTCGTCTTCCCGGCACCGGTACCACCGACCACGAGATAGGCGAGCCGGGCCCGGACGATGGCGTCCAGCAAGCGCTCCGACTCCACCGTCAGGGTGCCGGATGCGCGCAGATCGTCCAGGCTGTGGCCGACCGGCCGCAGCACTCGCAACGAGATGCAGGTCCCGCCCTGAGCGATGGGCGAGAGCACCGCGTGCAGGCGGACCCCGAAACTCTCTCCGGGCGCACGCTCGTATTCCGGCAGCCGGCCGTCCACCCAGGGTTGCGCGTCGTCGAGGCGGCGCCCGGCGGCCAGGGCCAGCCGCTGGGCCAGCCGCCGTACCGCCGCATCGTCGGGAAAGCGAACGGGTGCACGCTCGAGGCCGTTGCCGCGATCCACCCACACCGCATCGGGCGCGGTCACGAGCACATCGGAGACCCGCGCATCGTGCAGCAGTGGTTCCAGTGCGCCGGCGCCCGTCATCTCCGTTTGCAGGAGTCGCAGGGCTCGCAAGAGATCCGTATCGCCGAGGACCCGGCCCGCTTCGGCACGGATGGCGGCCGCCAGTCGTGCGGGGTCGTGCTCACCAGGCTGAGCGGCGAGCCGTTCCCTGACCCGTTCCAGCAGTTCGGCATTCACCACCCCGCTCATCGAGCACCATCCGGCAGTACGGCCAGTACCGCTTCCGCGCCGGCCAGCAGCGGGCCGCGTGTCAGCGCCAGTCCGCCCCGTTCGAGCGTCCCCGCGAGGCCCGGTTGTGCCCGCATGGCCGCCAGCAGCGGCAGCCCCAGCGTGTCCGCGACCTCGCGACCTCGCAGCCCGCCCGGGGCCGGTCCGCGAACCACCAACGCCTGGTTGGGATTTCGGCGTGCGATATCGGCGACCACCGCGCCTGCGGCCGCCACCGCACGTAGTCGGGCCGGCACCACGAATACGACGAGATCCGCGATGTCCAGGAAGTGGTCGGTATGCGGTCCCCGGTTGCCCGAGATATCGCAGATCACCAGATCCCCGGCGCCGCGACCGGCTGCCACGACGGCCCGCGCGGCGCCGACGCCGATCTCGTCCGGGCCGGTGCCGTCCGGTCTGCTGCAGGCCAGCACCTCCAGCCCAGGGGCGGCGGCAGGCAGTGCGTCGTGCAGGGCCTGCGCCCCGATGCGGCCGTCCTGCACCGTCAGGTCCGGCCAGCGGAGCCCGGGGGCCGATTCGATTCCGAGGAGCAGATCGATACCGCCACCGAGCGGGTCCGCGTCGACCAGCAAGGTCTGTGGCCGGAATCGACGATCGGCGGCGGCCAGGGCCAGCGCGCCGGCGAACACCGAGGTACCGGCCCCGCCACCGGCACCGACGAGGGCCACTACCAGCCCGTCGCCTGGATCTCGCCACGCATGGGCGGCGAACGACTCGATCAGGGTTTCGGTGCCGGAGGGCAGCGCGACAACCCGTTCCGCACCGACCTCGGCAGCGGCCTGCCAGTGTTCGAGCTCCGGCTCACCGCCGCCGACCAGCACGACCCCCGAGCGCCGGGGATATCCGGCTGCCGCGCAGGCCTGTGCCGCCGCGGTATCGACAAGCACCAGTGCGGCCGCGGCCCACGCATGTCTGCCGACAGGCATCGAGCGCTCGTCGAGTGCGCGGTCGGCCGCGGCGGCGACCCGGCGCACCTCGTCGCGCAGCCGCTGGTCGCCGACCAGCACCAGCGCTGGAGGTGGAACTGCTGCAACGGAATTCATGTCTGCCAGCGTCGCCCGAATCAGCAGTCCGGACCACAGGCCCGGCGGCGAGTGTGGACAACACGCGGCCTGTGGACAGATTCGGAGCGGTGATCGACGGCATCGCCCACTGCCGGTGTGCAGCGGCGCGAACGGATCGGAGTGGACGATCGCTGCGAATCGGGAACCGAGAGCACCAACCGGTCCAGAAATAGAGGACGGCCCCAGCCGGGGGGGGAGGAGGCTGGGGCCGTCGGGGTTCAGCCCCGGGGGGTCGGGCTGAACACGCCTGGACCATGTCCAGGTGCCAGCAATACTACACCCAGAAACGGGCCGCGACGCAAGTCCATTGCATCGGGAAGTTTCGGCCTCGACGGCGGCGGTTGCCCCGCGTCGGGGCCATATACGCATCCGGGTCGAACACCACATCCGGCGCAATGCTCCCTATTCTGGATTCGTGACGGCCGAGGGCGACCAATCAGCTACGGAAACGCGAACAGCCGGGACTCCTGGAGTCCCGCGACACCGCAACGACACAGCACCGCACGATGCGCATCGGACGGCGAACCCCCGGCAGGAGCCCCGGATCGCCGCGTTCTTCGATCTGGATAAAACGGTGATCGCGAAATCGAGCGCATTCGTCTTCAGCCGGCCTTTCTTCGATCAGGGCCTGATCGATCGGCGCACGGTCCTGGAATCGAGCTATGCCCATTTCCTGTTCATGCTCTCCGGTGCCGATCACGACCAGATGGAGCGCATGCGTGAACATCTGACCAAGATGTGCGCCGGCTGGGATGTGTCGCAGGTGCGCGCGATCGTCGCCGAAACCCTGCACGAACTGGTCGACCCGTTGATCTTCGCCGAGGCCTCGGATCTGATCGCCGACCACAAGATCCGCGGTCACGATGTGGTGATCGTCTCCGCCTCCGGTGAGGAGATCGTCGCGCCGATCGCCGCCGCGCTGGGCGCCAACTACACCGCCGCCACCCGCATGGTGGTCGACAACGGCAAGTACACGGGCGAGGTCGAGTTCTACTGCTACGGCGAGGGCAAGGTCGAGGCGATCGAAAAACTGGCCGGGACCGAGCATTACGACCTGTCGCAGTGCTATGCCTACTCCGATTCGATCACCGATCTGCCGATGCTGTCGGCGGTCGGACATCCCACCGCGGTGAATCCCGATCGCAATCTGCGGCGCGAGGCGTTGGCCCGGGACTGGCCGATCCTGACCTTCTCGAATCCGGTGTCACTGTGGTCGCGTATTCCCGCACCGTCGAGTACGACGGTGGCCGCGACCGTGGTCGTCGGACTGAGTGCGGTGCTGGCGGGTGCGGTCAGTTACCGGCTGCTGCGCCGACGCCGCTGAGAGCGGCACACCCGCAATATCGGGCCTGGTCAACGCCGCGCAACCCATCGATATAACCACGCTGCGCCGGACCCCGTATCGATTATCGAAATGTCCGCTCGACCCTTGATGTGAGGGGTATCACAGAGTAACAATGGACCCACGGAAGGGCGGAAGGCCAAGATCGAAACGGAAGAGAAGGTTCGATCTCCCGGCCGCACTTCCCAGCACGGACGCCAGGCACCCACGCGGAGCGCGCCGCGACAAGGGCAGAAGCGTTGTGGGCCTGCGAAATTCGTACTCACCTCGGCAATGGCCTCGCACAGGTTGCGGGGATGAACCGGCGGAGCGCGGATGATCGCCGAGGCCGCAGAACACAACCCGACCAGCACGCTTGGTAACCGGGCAGTCCGTGCTAGCGGGCGGTGAGGCCGACGACGGCTACGCCGCCCGCTTCGACGTATCGGTCACCTCAGGCCGCCGAATCGGCGATGGATCGCGCTTCGCGGGCACCGTCTTCGAGCCCGCCGCAACAGAACAGCACCCAGCCACCCACACCGTCGGGGGTACCGGTCGCGAAGCCGGCCGCCGCATCGAGATATGCCTGGCGCCGTCGCAGCCAGAACACCTCCGGGACGCCGAGACTGTGCGGATCCAGGCCCGATGCCACGGTCACCAGCCGGGACGCCGCCCGGGCGACCACACCATCGGCGGAACCGAACGCGCGTAGCGACAGCAATTCGCCGTGTACCACCGCCGCCAGTACCGGAGCCGGCGCACTCGAGGTCAGTACGGTCTGGGCCAGGAGATCGAGCCGATCGGCGACACCGGATTCCGCACGGGGACGGCCGAGTTCGATCTCTTCGTCGACGAGGTCCGCGGCGGCCAGCAGGTGCAGCCGCGCCAACGCCTGCAACGGCGCCCGCTGCCAGACCCCGGTCATATTGCGCAGTGCGTCACCGTCGAGCGCCTGTCCGACCCGCAGTGAGCCAGCGAGAATCGGATCGGCGACCCGACCGTCGGCCGGCAGCTCGGTGGCGCCGCCATCGATGGCCGCGGAGGAGCGCGCCGCCCGCACCGCGGCCTCGGCCGCGGTTGTCGGCCAGCCGCGGCGGTTGGCCTTGTGCATGTGGACCTCGGCGAGCGCGTCGCGGGCGCGGTCGGCCGCATCACGCACACCGGGCAGGTCGACCAGGGGTTGCAGCACATCGCTCACGACCCACACGCTAGCCGAGGCACCGTCGGCGGCCCGCAACCTCCGGGCACGACAGATTCGCGACATCCGCCCCGTACCCGCGCCCGGTGACCCGTACGCGACGCAGGTCACGGTCCGTTAGGGTCACATCGTGGCCGAGGTCACCCCCGGCCCGCGCGTATCCGATGGAAGAGGCCCGATGAGTCACAGTCGACGAGTCACCCCGGGAAGCGCCCTCGCCGGGCCGACCGGGTGCGGGCGTCCCGCAAGTTACAGGAGGCGAGATGACCGACACCACCGCTGAGCACCGAGACGTGTATCCGCCGACCGCGGAGTTCGCCGCGGCCGCCAACGCCGATGCATCGATCTACGACCGGGCCGCGGCCGATCGTGACGGTTTCTGGGCCGAGCAGGCACAACGGCTGCACTGGCATCAGCCCTGGACACGCGTATCCGATTGGGACAATGCGCCTTTCGCCCGCTGGTTCGTCGACGGCAAGCTCAACGTCGCCTACAACTGCGTGGACCGCCACGTCGCCGACGGTTACGGCGATCAGGTCGCGATCCATTGGGAAGGCGAACCGGGCGACTCCCGCGCCATCACCTACGCACAACTACAGGCCGAGGTCAGCCAGGCCGCCAACTACTTCACCGAACTCGGCCTGGTCGCCGGTGACCGGGTCGCGATCTACATGCCGATGGTGCCCGAGGCCATCGTGTCCATGCTCGCCTGCGCACGACTGGGCCTGACCCACTCGGTGGTCTTCGCCGGCTTCTCCCCCAGCGCCCTGCGCCAGCGCGTCGACGACGCCGAAGCCCGGCTGGTCATCACCACCGACGGACAATGGCGCCGCGGAAAGGCCGCACCGCTGAAGGAAGCCGTCGACGAAGCGCTCTACGCCCACGGCGACGTCCCACACAGCGTGGAACACGTCCTGGTCGTGCGCCGCACCAACATCGAGATCGCCTGGACCGAGGGCCGCGATCTGTGGTGGCACGACACCGTCGCGCAAGCGTCCGAGGAACACGCTTGCAGCGCATTCGATGCCGAACACCCGCTCTACATCCTCTACACCTCCGGCACCACCGGAAAACCCAAGGGCATCCTGCACACCTCGGGCGGTTATCTGACCCAGGTCGCCTACACCCACCACAACGTGTTCGACCACAAACCCGGCGCCGACGTCTACTGGTGCACCGCCGACATCGGCTGGGTCACCGGGCACTCCTACATCGTCTACGGCCCGCTGGCCAACCGCGCCACCCAGGTCGTCTACGAGGGCACTCCCAACTTCCCCGATGAACACCGGCACTGGCAGATCATCGAGAAGTACGGCGTCACAATCTATTACACCGCCCCCACCCTGATCCGCACCTTCATGAAATGGGGCCGCGAGATCCCCGACGCCCACGACCTGTCCTCGATCCGGGTCCTGGGATCGGTCGGCGAACCCATCAACCCCGAAGCCTGGCGCTGGTACCGCGAGGTCATCGGCGCGGGCTCGGCCCCGATCGTGGACACCTGGTGGCAGACCGAAACCGGCGCGATCATGATCTCTCCGCTGCCCGGCGTCACCGCCGCCAAACCCGGCGCGGCCATGGCAGCACTGCCCGGCATCTCGGCAAAAGTCGTCGACGAAGAAGGCAACCCCGTCGAACGCGGCTCCACAGAGGCCAACGGTTATCTGGTCCTCGACCAGCCGTGGCCGTCGATGCTGCGCGGCATCTGGGGCGACAACGAACGCTACAAAGCCACCTACTGGGAACGCTTCGCCGCTCAGGGCTGGTACTTCGCCGGTGACGGCGCCAAGATCGACGCCGACGACGCCCTGTGGGTCCTCGGCCGCGTCGACGACGTCATGAACGTCTCCGGCCACCGCATCTCCACCGCCGAAGTCGAGTCCGCACTCGTCGGGCATCACAGCGTCGCCGAAGCCGCGGTCGTCGGCGCCACCGACACCACCACCGGCCAGGGCATCGTGGCATTCGTCATCCTCACCGGCGACACGACCGACACCGGCCGCGAACTCGTCGACGAACTCAAGGCCGAAGTCTCCCGCGAGATCAGCCCCATCGCACGCCCCCGCGAGATCCACGTCGTACCCGAACTCCCCAAGACCCGCTCGGGCAAGATCATGCGGCGACTGCTCCGCGATGTCGCCGAAGGCCGCGAACTCGGCGACACCTCCACACTGGTGGACCCCAACGTGTTCGAGGCCATCCGCGCATCCAACGCCTGATCGGTGGATCCGGTAGCGAGCGCACGTCCGATATCCACCGGGCGTGCGCTCGGCTCGTTTCATGGAAACCGGCGGTAACCGGCCGGCGCCCGGCGGTTAAGATTTCGTCAGGAGTGCCGGGAAGTCTGGTCGGCGTGTGATTGGCGAGCCCGCGGGGCGAGCTCATCACAACCGCCGTCCGCGCCCGAAAGGTATTCCGTGATCGTCGCGCTCCGTTCCGAGCTGGCCCGCTATCTGCGCACCGAAACCGTCGGTGGCGCCCTGATGCTGATCGCGGCCGCGGTGGCGCTGCTGTGGGCCAATTCGCCGTGGCACGGTGGCTACTCCACCATGCTCGACACCACGATCTCGATCCCGCTGCTGGATCTGCACCTCACCCTCGCGGAGTGGACCGGAGACGGCCTGCTGGCGATCTTCTTCTTCGTCGCGGGTCTCGAACTCAAACGCGAACTCGTGGTCGGCGAGCTGGCCGATCGCAAACGTGCCGTCCTGCCCGTGCTGGCCGCTGCTGGCGGGGTGATCACGCCTGCCCTCATCGCGCTGATCATCGGCTGGGGCATGCCGGGGATGGATCGAGCCTGGGCCATTCCGGTGGCGACCGATATCGCCTTCGCACTGGCGGTGCTCGCACTGACCGGATCCCGGATACCGGCCGGGGCCCGCGTCTTCCTGCTCAGCCTGGCGGTGGTCGACGACCTGATCGCGATCGTGTTGATCGCCATTCTGTTCACCACCACGGTCGCGGTCGGCTGGCTGTTCGCCGCCGCCGCTTGCTTCGGCGCGTGGGCACTGGCCCAGAATCGGCGTATCCGCACCCCGCTGGTGTACGTCCCGCTGGCGCTGGTGGCCTGGTATGCACTGCACGAGGCCGGGATTCATCCCACGCTGGCAGGCGTGATCTGCGGGCTGCTCACCCGGGTGCGCCCCGATCCGGACGAGTTCGAGGCACCCGCGGCCCGCCTCGAGCATCTGTTCCAGCCCGTCTCCGCCGGGCTGTGCGTGCCGCTGTTCGCACTGTTCGCGGCCGGAGTCCCGTTGTCGGGCAAGGTATTCGGTGAGATGTTCACCTCCCGGTTGTCGCTGGCGATCATGGCGGGGCTGCTGATCGGGAAGACGGTCGGCATCTTCGGTACCAGCTGGCTGGCGATCCGATTCGGAATCGCCAGGCGGCCCGCCGGTCTCGGCAATCGGGACATGTCGGCCCTGTCGGTACTGGGCGGGATCGGTTTCACCGTTAGCCTCTTGGTGGCAGAACTTGCGTTGACCGACCGAGAGTCGGCCGAACTGGCCAAGGCCGCCGTGTTGACGACATCCTTGACGGCGTCGTTACTCGGTTCGGCGCTACTGTTGCGGCGGGGCCGGGCGCATCAGGCGCGACGCGACGCAAGGGCGGCCACCGCAGACGAGTGAAGGCCGGACAGCACCGGGACATGGAGAAGGGTCGAGCAATTGAGCGTCACAAACGGCGGTAACGGGCACGATGCGGGCCGCAATCGGACCGTCACCTCGATTCCGCTGTCCGAGGTCGATACCACCGCGGGCGCCAGTGTGGGCGATCTGGTGCGCGACGCGGCCGAGCAGATGTCGACCCTGGTCCGCGCCGAAGTGGAGCTGGCCAAGGCCGAGGTGACCGGCGAGATCAAGAAGGGCCTGCAGGGCAGCGTCTTCTTCATCGGCGCGCTGACGGTCCTGCTGTTCTCCTCGTTCTTCTTTTTCTTCTTCCTCGCCGAACTGCTCGATGTGTGGCTGTACCGGTGGGCGGCGTTCCTGATCGTCTTCGCGCTGATGATCGTCGTGGTGGTCGCGCTGGGCCTGCTCGGCTATCTGAAGGTCCGCAAACTCCGGGCGCCGGCCAAGACCATCGAATCGCTGAAGGAAACCCGGTCGGTCCTGCCGCAGGGCTTCGGATCACACGCCGAGCACACGGCCGACAAGCCGTCCGCCTGACGCGGCCATTACGCTTTCGGCGTGTCGTCGAATTCGCCTCCCGATCCGTCCAGCGTCCGTTTCGACGGTCCGTGGACACATCGCGACGTGCGCGCCAACGGCATCCGCTTCCATATCGCCGAGGGCGCCGGTGCGGACACGGCGGGTGATCCCGCGCGCCCGCTGGTCGTTCTCCTGCACGGCTTCGGCGATTTCTGGTGGTCGTGGCGGCATCAGCTCACCGGACTCACCGAGGCCGGATACCGCACCGTGGCGGTCGATCTGCGCGGTTACGGCGATTCCGACAAACCGCCGCGCGGCTACGACGGCTGGACCCTGGCCGGTGATATCGCCGGACTCGTGCGCGCACTCGGCCACACCGACGCCACGCTCGTCGGACATGCCGAGGGCGGTCTGGTGTGCTGGGCGACCGCCGTCCTGCATCCGCGGGTGGTGCGATCCATCGCGCTGCTGGCCTCGCCGCATCCGGTGGCGCTGAAGCGCGCGGTTCTGCGCGACCGTCGCCAGCGCTCGGCCTATCTGCCGAATTTCCTGCGTTATCAATTGCCGCGCTATGGCGAAAATCTTCTGACCCGGCAGGACGGCTTCGAGGTGGAGCGGCTGGTTCGAGATCGAGTCGATCCCCGATGGGCGGCAACGGCGGAATTCGTCGAGACCGCGCAGAACATGCGCACAGCCATCCGGGTGCCCGGTGCGGCACACTGCGCCCTGGAATATCAGCGCTGGGCCTTCCGCAGCCAGTGGCGTCCCGACGGGCGTCGCTTCCTGTCCGCGATGCGCGAACCCGTTCGCATTCCGACGCTGATCCTGCACGGCGAATCGGACCACTACATCCTGGAATCGACTCTGCGCGGCGCGGCCCGGCTGGCACCGGACCGGCGAGTGGTGCGGATTCCGAATGCGGGGCATTTCGCCCATCAGGAAAATCCCGGTGCGGTCACCGCCGCACTGGCCGAACTGCTGGGCGATCCGGCCACCGCGCAATACGTCTAGGACGCACGGGGCGCCGAAGGCTCTGTCCGCCAATCGGACCGGCGGTGAATCGCCGATCAGTTCAGAACACAGTCTCCGGTGCCGACCGGCGCGGCCGAACCGCCCGCTGCCTGCAGATCGGATTCGACCTCTTTGAGTGTCAGCACATAGCCGGTGTCGTCGTCGGTGACGGCCGCACCGAAGACCACGCCGAGTACCTGACCATCGGTATCGACCAGCGGTCCACCGGAATTGCCCGCCCGGACGCGGCCGCGAACCGTGTAGACCTGGCGTTCCACGGTGTTGCTCTTGTAGATGTCGGGCCCGGTCAGTTCGAGTGTCTCCCGCACTCGCGCGGCACTGGCGGTGTAGGGACCACCGCCCGGATAACCGAGAACGATCGCGCTCTCCCCTGATTTGCCCGCGGCTTCGGCCAGCGGGATCACCGGGGCGTTGAGGCCGGGCACGGCCAGGATCGCGACGTCCTTCGACGGGTCGAACAGCACCACCGTGGCGTCGAGCCGACCACGCGCGGTATCCACCTGCACGGTCGAAGTACCCGCGACCACGTGGGCATTGGTCATGATGCGCTCGGGCGCGACGACGAATCCGGACCCTTCCAGCGCGCGCTGGCAACTCGGTGCGACGCCGTTGATCCGCAGCACACTGTGCTGCAGATTCAGCGCCACCGGTGTGTCGAGCACGCTGGGATCCGGCGGTTCGACCGCCGCGATCGGCGCACGCCCGAACGGACCGATCACCTCCGGCAGCCCGGAGGTGTTGAGCAGTTTGGAGAATTCGTTGGGCACCCGCCGCAACCAGTTGGGCGCGACCGTGTTGACGTCGGACAGCACGCGAGACCCGTTGACGGCCGCGGCGATCCCGGGCTGTGACGACGAAGCCAGCGGTAGTGCCAGCAGCCAGGCGGTCACCAGGACGGCGACACACTGCAGCGCCGCGCCGACGACGCTGTCCACACTGCGTGTGAACGGATGGCGCATACCGCTGCGCGCCGCCCGGCCCAGCACCATCCCCGCGACCTCACCCACGACCACCAGGACGACGATCAGCACCACACCGACGAGCACACGCTTACGGCCCTCGCTGATGTGCTGCAGGATGTGCGGCGCGATCAGAATGCCGGCGACCGCACCGAGCACCACGCCCAGGAAACCCAGCGCGGACGCCACCGCGCCCTGCCGCCAGCCGGAGGACGCGGCGAGCAGAGCAATGATGATGACCGCAAGGTCGAGCCACCCGGAACTACTCATAACGTCATCCCCACTGCCGCGAGCGAGGCCTGCAGATCACGCACATCGTGGTGATCCCAGTCCCGCTCCCATCCCGATACCGCAAGCAGACCGGCGAGCACACCGGCGGTGAAACCCCAGACGAGCATGCCATCAACGGCGAAGGCCGGGCCCATATACCCCAGCGGATGACGCACGACGAACCGGTTGGCGGGGTCGATGAGATCGACCAGCGGCACCCGGACCACCCGCGCGGCCTCGGCCTCGCTGACCACGCCCACCTCACCCGGTGTTCGCCAGTAGGCGACCACGGGGGTCACATCGAAACGCGAGGGCGGCACGAAGATCTTGGGAAGTATCGCGAAGGGCTCGACCCCGGTGGGATCCAGTCCGGTCTCCTCGCGCGCCTCGCGCAGCGCGGTACCGATCGGTCCGTCGTCACCGGGTTCGACCCCACCGCCCGGGAACGCGACCTGGCCACGATGCTGGCGCAGTGTGGCCGCGCGCTGGGTCAGCAGCAGATCGGCATCGGCGGGCATCCCGCCCGGCGACGTGGGATCGGCGTCGGGCGATCCGCCGAACAGGACCAGCACCGAGGCCTCGCGCGGTCGAAGTGCTGCCGACGCGATCTTCCCCGCGGTCCGATGCAGAACCTGATTGACGCCGGTGGGATCCGCGGGCTCGTGTTCGGCGACCCCGCGCAGCCATTGCGGAATCACGCAGCGACCCCCAGACCTTGTTCGACGGCTGCGGCGACCTCGTCGGCGGACTTGAACGGCTGGACGAGGACCTTCGCGATCGAACCGTCGGCGCGCACGAGTATCGAGATGGGCAGGACCCGGGGAGCATTCGACACCGAGCGCACCTTCCCGTCACCGTCCTGGACGCCGGGCAGATGTACGCCGAGAGCACGCAGGCGGTCCAGCCCACGTGTCTGCGCCGGGTCGCTGTGCACGGTCAGCACCGTCACCGCATCGCCCGCCCGGTTCGCGTACTCCTGCAGGGCGGGCAGTTCCTGCGCGCACGGTTCGCAGTAGAAGGCCCAGAGGTTCAGCAGCGCCGGGCGGCCCGCGAGGGCGGCGCCCAGATCGATCGGGCGACCGTCGGCCAGGCATTGGACGACCATCCCCGCCAGCGGTCCGGCGTCCGGAGCGGGTTCGGTCCGCGCCGACGGGCGAGGGCAGTCCGCCAGGGCCGCCGCCGCGCGCTGATCGTCGGAGACGGCCGCCGGACCATCCTGGACCGCTGTGGCGGTCACCGACGATGCGCCGTGTTCATCGCGCGGCCAGACCGCCACCGCCAGAGCCACCACCGTGATCAGAACTACGAACGCCCACCGCCACGCAGTCGGTACCGACTTCACCGGCCCACCAATTCGAGCAGATGCTCGGCCTCCGGCCCCTTCACCAGTGCAGCGGACGTCGCGGGATCGGTCGGGCCGATGCCGTAGGAAGGGCAGTCCTTCGCCAGGAGGCAGGCGCCGCAGGCCGGCTTGCGGGCGTGGCAGACGCGCCGGCCGTGGAAGATCACCCGGTGCGAGAGCATGGTCCATTCCTTGCGCTCGATCAGCGCGCCGATGGCATGCTCGATCTTGACCGGATCCTCCTCGGCGGTCCACTTCCAGCGCCCCACGAGCCGCGAGAAATGGGTGTCGACAGTGATTCCCGGCACATCGAACGCGTTACCGAGGATGACATTGGCGGTCTTGCGGCCGATACCCGGCAGCTTCACCAATTCGGCCATCGTCGCGGGCACTTCACCGTCGTGCTGCTCGAGGAGTGCCTGCCCCAGCCCGATCAGTGAATTCGTCTTGTTCCGGAAGAATCCGGTGGGCCGGATGTACTCCTCGAGTTCGGTCCGATCGGCCTCGGCATAGTCCTTCGCGTTGCGATATCGCGCGAACAACGCCGGAGTTGTCTGATTTACCCGAATATCGGTGCATTGCGCGGAAAGGATTGTGGCGACCGCCAATTCGAGTGGCGTGCTGAAATCCAGTTCGCAGTGCGCGTCGGGAAATGCAAGAGCCAGCGTCCGATTCATACGACGAGCCCGTCGTACCAGGCCGAGCCGGGTCTCTCCGGCGAAACGTGCGGCCGATTTCGAGTTCGATCGCGTGGATTTCACCTTGCTCGGCGAATGGGATTCCGCCGATGTGACCGACGCCGCAGCGGGGGCCTTCGCCGCCGAGTTCTGCCCGTTCACGGCGTTGGATCTGGGTTCACGCACGCGTCCACCATACGGAACGACACCGACGTGAGCGCGTTCGCGAAGTCTCCCCGTGTTCCATCTGAGACCTTCTCCGTGTTTACTCACCCGTATGCAAGGACTCGCTGTGGTGCTCTTCCCGGTGGTGTTGATGCTGTTCGCTCTGTTGATGGAACGCGTCGAAAACCGGCTGCGCAAGCTGCTCGAACCGGGTGAAGAGGTCCAGCAATATCTGGACAGGGCCAGCAATGCCGAGGTCAACGAGCTGGCGAAATTGGGTGTTCCCGCACACGCCGGTGCCGGTGGCCGTCGCGTCAGAAGTGAAGAGCTCGACGTCGCCCAGGCCAGCTGAGCAGGTCCCGCCGCGCGGCGGATTTCGACGAATCGGGAACTTTCCACGACACCGTGCCCGTTCACATACCGCTCGTTACGTGGTGTCTGTCACTGCGCTGCGCGAATGGCAAGTAGACTGCACTGTCGGCCGAACGCTTCGGTCCGACGCTGTGGCGATAGCGACACGAGCTGAGCGGCAGTAAGCACCGTCAATTCCCATAAGGAGCACATTCGTGGACGAGGCCCTCGCCAGAGCAGGCATCTTCCAAGGCGTCGAGCCCACCGCGGTGGCCGCTCTCGCCAAACAGCTTCAGCCGGTGGATTTCCCGCGCGGTCATGTCATCTTCAACGAGGGTGAGCCCGGCGATCGGCTGTACATCATCACTTCGGGCAAGGTGAAGATCGGCCGCCGGTCCCCCGACGGCCGTGAGAACCTGCTGACCATCATGGGTCCATCGGATATGTTCGGCGAGCTGTCGATCTTCGATCCGGGCCCGCGTACCTCCACGGCCACCACGGTGACCGAGGTTCGCGCGGTGACGATGGACCGCGACGCGCTCAAGGCGTGGATCGATCAGCGTCCGGAGATCGCTGAGCAGTTGCTGCGGGTGCTCGCCCGTCGTCTGCGGCGTACCAACAACAACCTCGCCGATCTGATCTTCACCGATGTCCCCGGCCGAGTCGCCAAGGCGCTGCTGCAGCTCGCACAGCGGTTCGGCACCCAGGAGGCCGGCGCACTGCGGGTCACCCACGACCTGACGCAGGAGGAGATCGCCCAGCTGGTCGGCGCCTCGCGCGAGACGGTGAACAAGGCCCTGGCCGATTTCGCCCATCGCGGCTGGCTGCGACTCGAGGGCAAGAGCGTGCTGATCTCCGATTCGGAGCGGCTGGCTCGCCGAGCGCGGTAGGGATTCCCTCCGCGCTTCGGCGCGCCCGGCCGGACTAGTCGGCGCGGCGCAGGTAGGCCAGCTGCGCCTGGACCGAACTGCGCGCCGCCGGCCACAGCTTCTTGTCCACATCGGCGTACACGCGCGCCACGATCTTCATCGGGGACGCGTCGTCACCCAGTTCGCGCAGTGCCGCCCGGACCTGGTCCAGACGTTGCTGCCGATGCTGGATGTAGTAATTGATCACCGGTTCGGCCTGCGAGTGATCGGGGCCGTGCGCGGGCAGCAGCGCCCGCCCGGGCGCCTGCGCCGCCAGCCGATCCAGTGAGGCGAGATAGTCTCCCAGTGCGTCGTCGCGCGATTCCAGCACGGTCGTACCACTACCCAGCACGGTGTCTCCGGTGACGATCGCGTCGTCGAGGAGCACACTCACCGAATCCTCGGTGTGCCCCGGTGTGCCGAGCACCGTCAAACGCAGTCCGGCCGCCTCGACGATCTCGCCGTCGGTCAGCACATCGGGCGAGCCGGACAGATATCCGGGATCCATCGCCCGCACCGGCGTTCCGGTCAGCTTCACCAGCCGATCGATGCCACCCGTGTGATCGTGATGGTGATGGGTGATCAGTGTCAGCGCGATCTGTCCGCCGGTTTCCCGCGCGATCGCCTCGCTGTGCGCCTTGTCCTTGGGCCCCGGATCGATCACCACACAGTCCGAGCGACCGGGGGCACGCAGAATCCAGGTGTTGGTGCCGTCGAGCGTCATCTGGTTCGGATTGTTCGCCAGCAGCACGGACGCGGTCTCGGTGACCTTGCGAAGCTGCCCGTACGCGGGGTGCGCCAGGGCTGGTCCGCCTCCCCGCGCCGTTTCGCCGGTCATGAGTGCCCCATCATTTTCGCGCCGGGCCGGCGGTCGAGCACCCGGCCGAACTCTGGATGTTCCCGACGAGGTACCCATGTACTTACGAGATCTGCTCTCACCTCCGGAAATCCGGAGGTGAGAGTGGAGCGGACGTCAGTCATCCCCCCATTCAACCCCGAATCTCGGCAATGAGCTCCACCTCGACCGGGGTCCCCTTCGGCAGCTCCGCGACCCCGACCGCCGAGCGCGCGTGCACACCCGCGGTGCCGAAAACCTCGCCGAGCAGCTCGGAGGCACCATTGATCACCAGTGGCTGATCGGTGAAACCCGGTGCGGAGGCGACGAATCCGACCACCTTGACGATTCGCACGACGGCATCCAAGCCGACCAGATCGTGCACGGCGGCCAGGGCGTTCAGCGCGCACAGACCGGCGGCGCGGGCGGCTTCGGCGATATCGACCTCGCCACCGACCTTGCCCGTCGCCGACAACGCACCGTCGACGAACGGCAACTGTCCGGCGGTGTAGACCAGCGAACCGGAACGAATCGCCGGGATGTAGGCGCCGGCGGGCGCCGCGACCGGCGGCAGGGTCAGCCCGAGCCGGTCGAGATTGGCCTGCCAGTCGACACCCGAGGCGGTCACGGCTTGGGCCGCTTCAGATACGCCACATGCTGCTCGCCGGTCGGACCGGGCAGCACCGTGACCAGCTCCCAGCCGTCGGCACCCCACTGATCGAGAATCTGCTTGGTCGCATGGGTCAGCAGCGGCACGGTCGCGTACTCCCAGACGGTCACATCGCTCATGTCGCAGAAGCGTACTGGTGTGGGTGCGGGCCGGGTGGTGCGGCCGTGCGACCGGCCTGTCCGCGAACGCACGACGATCAGCACATTTCGGGCCCGGACGGAAGTGTGCTGTGGTCAACGAGACAGTAGCCCCATCCTCTGGTCGCTGTTTCGTAACGGGTTATAGGCTCGCGAACGTGGGAGTACCGACGGCAGTACCCGTTTCGCAAGAGCCGGGACTGAAATTAGGGTGGCCGGACCGAGCCGACAAGGCGCGGCTGCATTACGTATCCGGTAAGGGCGGGACCGGAAAATCCACGGTCGCAGGCGCTTTGGCCCTGGCACTGGCGGCCGGTGGACGCCGGGTACTCCTGGTCGAGGTGGAAGGCCGCCAATCGATTGCCCAATTGTTCGATCTGCCGCCGCTGCCGCCGACCGAAACGAAGATCGCCACCGCCGACGGTGGCGGCGAGGTGATGGCGCTGGCCCTCGATATCGAACACGCCTTTCTCGAATATCTCGACATGTTCTACAACCTCGGCTTCGCCGGCCGGGCGATGCGCCGGATGGGCGCCATCGAATTCGTCACCACGATCGCACCGGGTCTGCGGGATGTCATTCTGACCGGCAAGATCAAGGAATGCGCGGTCCGCGCCGACAAATCCGGCAAGGCCGTCTACGACGAGATCGTGATCGATGCGCCGCCGACCGGCCGGATCGCCGGATTCCTCGATGTCACCAAGGCCATGGCCGAAGTAGCCAAGGGTGGGCCGATCGCCGGTCAAGCCGAGGGTGTGGCCGCACTGCTGCATTCCGAGCAGACGGTCGTGCATCTGGTGACCCTGCTCGAGGCGCTGCCGGTACAGGAGACCGCCGACGCGATCGCCGAGCTGACCGAGTCCGACTTCCGCATCGGCACCGTCATCGTCAATCGCGCCACCGAGGGTTTCCTCCCCGCTCCGGTACGGGCCCGCGTGGCGAATGGCGACCTCGATCTCGCCGCGGTGCGATCCGGGCTGGCGGAGGCCGGAATCATCCTCGACGACAACGATTTCGAGGGTTTGATCCAGGAGGCCGTGGAACATTCGGCGACCCTGCAGGCTCAGGACGACAGCTCCGCGGAACTGGCCAGGGTGGATATCAGCCGCCTGTATCTGCCCGCCCTGCCCGACGGGATGGACCTGGGCGGACTGTACGAATTGGCCGCACATCTGAGCGCACAGGGAGTCCGCTGATGAGTCATCCGAGCCCCCTGATCCCGCCGGCGACCCCACTATTGGACATCGAGGCGATCATCGCCGATCGGACGGCCCGGGTGGTGGTGTGCTGCGGTTCCGGTGGGGTCGGCAAGACCACGACGGCGGCGGCCATCGCGCTGCGCGCCGCCGAACAGGGCCGCAAGGTCGTGGTACTCACCATCGATCCGGCCCGGCGGCTGGCGCAATCACTGGGGGTCACCGATCTCGGCAATGCGCCGCAGCGCGTCCAATTGCCCGAGACCGCCCGGGGCGAGCTCTACGCGATGATGCTGAACATGCGCCGCACCTTCGACGAGATGGTGCTCGAGCACACCACTGCGGACAAGGCCGAGCAGATCTTCGCCAACCCCTTCTACCAAACGGTCGCCTCGTCGTTCGGCGGAACGCAGGAGTACATGGCGATGGAGAAGCTGGGGCAACTGGTCGCCAAGCGCGACTGGGATCTGGTCGTCGTCGACACCCCGCCCTCGCGCAATGCCCTGGATTTCCTGGACGCGCCCAAACGGCTCGGCAATTTTCTCAACGGCCGGATGATCCGGGTGATCATGGCACCCGGCCGCGGTGTGGGCCGCTTCGTCACCGGCGCCATGAGTCTGGCGGTGCGCGGTGTGTCCACGATCGTGGGCGGCCAGATGCTCAAGGACGCGTCCCTGTTCCTGCAGTCGCTGGAATCGATGTTCGGCGGCTTCCAGGACCGTGCCGAGCGAACCTACGCCATGCTCTCGCGACCCGGCACGCACTTCGTGGTGGTCGCGGCGGCGGAACCGGATGCGCTGCGCGAGGCGTCGTTCTTCGTCGATCGGCTCTCCACCGATCAGATGCCACTGGCCGGACTGGTCCTCAATCGCACTCATCCGGTGCTGTGCACCCTGCCGGCGGCCCAGGCCATCACCGGCGCCGACCGGCTCAGCCCGGGCGCGGGCAGTGATGCCGACGGCACCACGGAGGAAACAGCGGCCGCGGACGCGACCACCGATCCCGCGACACTGACCGCCGACATCCTGCGCATCCACGCCCATCGCGCGGTGACCGCCAAGCGGGAACGGCATCTGCTGAATCGCTTCACCGGCGCTCATCCGCGGGTACCCATCGTCACGGTCACCGCGCTGCCGTTCGAGGTCTCGGATCTGGAGGCCTTGCGCGCGGTCGGCGATCAACTCGCCGGGAATCCGGCGGCCTGATCACTCTCGACCGCGAGCGGCTCACCGCGGATCCGGTCCGGGCCTTCGGACGTGCGGCCCCGATTCCGCACGTCCTTCGGCCGGAAACGGTTCGAGCCCGCAACGCGGGCTCGAACCGTGGATGTCGGTGGACGACTACATGGCAACCTTCTGCTGACGCTGAGCGCGGAAGAACTCCGCCCAGGAGGTGACCTCGGGATGCTGCTTGAGCAGTGCACGCCGCTGCCGCTCGGTCATCCCGCCCCACACACCGAACTCCACGCGATTGTCCAGCGCGTCGGCACCGCACTCCATGAGCACCGGGCAATGCCGACAGATGGTGGCAGCCTTGCGCTGGGCCGCACCGCGGACGAACAGCTGGTCGGGATCCACTTCCTTGCATCGGGCCTGGGACACCCAGGCGATTCTCGCTTCGGCCTGCTCCACGTCCAATCGAGCGATGGGGGTAGTCATGTGCATTTGGTGTGCCCCTTTGCAGTCCGAACACCGGGTCAACGGCGCTCCGGAATCGCGTACAGCTCACAGCAACCCAACCCCGCTGCGTTCCGCACCACATTCCACTTTGAGTGTTAGCTCTATCACACTGGGTTCTCAATCTAGGTAAAGGTATGGGGCGAGCGCAAGACCGTGCCCGGATTTTCTGGTACGCCCGTCCCTGCGGAAGGCTTGTGACCTGCCACCACGGCTCGCCGCCGACCGTGCACCTCGCGTGTGACGGCGGGCCAATTAGGCTGGGGCGCGTGCCGATCTCACAAACGCTCGCGAGGCTCGCCGGCGCCTGCGTACTAGCGGCCGTACTCCTCGCCGGATTGATGTTTCCACTCGCCGGCGGTTTCGGGTACATGTCGAACCGCGCAGCCGATGCCGTGGACAACGTTTCATCGGAATTGGTGGAGGGCACCGCACCGGCGGTGTCCACGATGGTCGATGCCACCGGTGCCCCGATCGCCTGGC
This sequence comes from Nocardia sp. NPDC052254, assembly GCF_040679495.1. NCBI lineage: Bacteria > Bacillati > Actinomycetota > Actinomycetes > Mycobacteriales > Nocardiaceae > Nocardia > Nocardia sp. NPDC052254. The sequence goes on from NZ_JBFAUW010000002.1 coordinate 69,683, forward strand.
TGTACGAGCAGAGACGTTTCGAGGTGCCCAGCGACAAGATCGCCAACGACATGAAGTTGTCGATCGTCTCCATCGAGGACAAACGTTTCGCCGAACACGGCGGCGTCGATTGGCAGGGCACGCTGCGTGCATTCCTGACCAACACCTCGAGCGGTGAAGTCCAGCAGGGTGCCTCGACCATCGACCAGCAGTACGTCAAGAACTTCCAGCTGCTGGTGGTCGCGAAGACCGACGCCGAACGCCGGGCCGCGATCGAGACCACACCCGCCCGCAAGCTCCGCGAAATCCGGATGGCCCTGACCCTGGAGAAAGAGCTCACCAAGGACGAGATCCTGACCCGGTACCTGAATCTGGTGCCCTTCGGTAACGGCTCCTACGGAATTCAGGACGCCGCGCAGACCTATTTCGGCGTCGACGCCAAGGACTTGAAGGTCGCCCAGGCCGCGATGCTGGCCGGCATGGTCCAGTCCAGCTCCAAACTCAACCCGTACACCAATCCCCAGGGCGTGACGGAGCGCCGCAATACGGTGCTGGACACGCTGATCCAGAACATCCCCAGCCGGGCCGAGGAATTCCGGGCCGCCAAGGAACAGCCCCTGGGCGTGCTGCCGGAGCCGAAGGGATTGCCCCGCGGTTGTATCTCCTCGGGCGACCGCGGCTACTTCTGCGATTACGCGCTGCAGTATCTGGCCAATGCCGGGATCAGCAAAGACCAGATCGACAAGGGCGGATACACGATCCGCACCACCCTGGATCCGAACGTGCAGAATTCGATGAAGGCCGCCGTGAATTCGGTGACCGATCCGAATCTGCCGGATGTCGCCGAGGTCTCGAGCATCATCGCGCCCGGTCAGGACGCCCATCACATTCTCGCGATGACCTCGAGTCGCACCTACGGCCTGGATCAGGGCGCACACGAAACCGTGCAACCACAGCCGTATTCGATGGTCGGTGACGGCGCGGGCTCGATTTTCAAGATCTTCACCACGGCCGCGGCGATGGAGAAGGGACTGGGCATCAACGCCGAACTCGATGTGCCCTCGTTCTTCGCGGCCAAGGGGATGGGTAACGGTGGTGCCGCCGGTTGTCCGCCGGCCACCTACTGCGTGAAGAATGCCGGTAACTACCGGTCACCGATGTCGGTGACCGAGGCCCTCGCGCAATCACCGAACACCGCGTTCGTGAAGCTGATCCAGGACGTCGGCGTCACCCCCACGGTCGATATGGCGATCCGGCTGGGAATGCGCTCCTACGCCGATGCGGGGACCTCGGGACACGGCAATCAGAGCCTGGCCGACATGATCAAGCAGCAGAATCTGGGGTCGTTCACCCTCGGCCCGGTCGCGATCAATCCGCTGGAGTTGTCGAATGTCGCGGCCACCATCGCCTCGGGCGGCAAATGGTGCCCGCCCTCACCGATCGCGGAGGTGCTCGATCGCGACGGCAAGCAGGTCCCGCTGACCCAGCAGGCCTGTGAGCAGGTCGTCGAACCCGGTTTGGCGAACACCCTGGCCAACGCACTGAGCCAGGACGCTGTCGGCGGAACCGCGGCCGGTTCCGCCCGTGCCGCGGGCTGGAACGTCCCGGTGTCGGCGAAGACCGGAACCACCGAGACACACCGCTCCTCGGCGTTCTTCGGATTCACCAATGCGATGGCGGGCGCCGCCTACATCTACGGCGACTCCCCGACCCCCGGCGAGATCTGCTCGTTCCCGCTGCGCAGCTGCGGCGACGGCAATCTCTACGGTGGTAACGAACCGGCTCGCAGCTGGTTCAGCGGTATCAAACCGGCCCTCGACAAATTCCCGCCGACGGTCCTGCCCCCGGTCGACGACAAGTACGTGCGCGGGGCGAACAACGCTCAGATTCCGGACGTGAACGGCATGTCGGAAGCGGAGGCACGGTCCATGCTCATCGGCGCCGGATTCCAGGTCTCCACGGTGACCTCACCGGGTTCGGCCGCCAAGGGCACGGTCACCGCGACCACCCCGAACGGTTCGGCGATTCCCGGATCGGTGATCACCGTGCTGGTCAGTGACGGCACGCAGCGGGAGATACCGAAGCCGGGTCCGGCCGCACCGCCACCGGGCCTGCCGGGTCTACCGGGGCTTCCGGTACCGCGGCTGCCACCGATTCCGATCCCGTTGCCGCGATAGCGGCTTGTCGAAATGAGCGAGGGCCGGCGAATGTGGGAAACACATTCGCCGGCCCTCGGCATCTCCGGCCCTGCCGGACCACGGACTACAGCCGCGACCGGACCGCAGCCGAGATCCGCGAACCGTCCGCGCGACCGGCGGCCAGTGCCGTCGCGATCTTCATGACCTGGCCCATCTGTTTCATCCCGGGGCGCTCGCCGATCTCCTCGGCCACATCGGCGATGGCGGTGTCGGCGAGATCGGCGACCTCGGCATCGGTGAGTGGTGTCGGCAGGTATTCGTCGATGATCTCCTGTTCGGCCCGCTCGTTGGCCGCGAGCTCACCGCGACCGGCCTGTTCGTAGACCACCGCGGCCTCGTTGCGCTTCTTTGCCTCCTTGCCGAGAACCGCGATCACTTCGGCGTCCGACAGTTCCTTGGCCTCGGAGCCGGCGACCTCGGCGTTCTGCACGGCCGCCACCAGCATCCGCAGCGTGTTGAGGCGCAGGGCGTCCTTGGCCTTCATCGCCGCGGTCAGATCGGCGCGCAACTTCGATTTGAGTTCCGACATGCGCCACACGCTAGCCGCTGGGCATGAACGCCCCCACCGCATTTATCTCGATCGCCAGCGTGTCGACACGCGCACAGCCAGACAATCCGGATGCCTGTGCGGAATCACACTCGGTATTCGTCACACTGGTCGCCTATTCTGGTCTGATGCCCGTATTCTCGTCCCCCGCACTTCGACGAGCAGCGCTGGGCTCCGGAGCCAAGATCGCCGCGGCGGCCGCCGGTACCGCGGTGGCCGGAATCGGCTACGCCTCGCTGATCGAACGCAATGCCTTCGTCCTCCGTGAGGCCACGATGCCGGTGCTGCAGCCGGGCTCGTCGAGCCTACGTGTTCTGCACATCAGCGATCTCCACATGACGCCAGGTCAGAAGCTCAAACAGGCTTGGGTTCGAGAACTGGCCGCTTTGGAACCCGATCTGGTCGTCAACACCGGTGACAATCTCGCGCATCCGAAATCGGTACCGGCGGTCGTGCAGTCGCTGTCCTCGCTGCTGGGGCGTCCGGGCATCTTCATCTTCGGCAGTAACGACTACTTCGCGCCGGTCCCGAAGAATCCGCTGAAGTATTTCGACAAGAACCACAAGCGGCAGCTCGGCGATCCGCTGCCCTGGCAGGATCTGCGCGCGGCGTTCACCGAACGCGGCTGGCTCGATCTGACCCATGTCCGGCGCGATCTCGAGGTCGCCGGTATCAAGATCTCCACCGCCGGTGTGGACGATCCGCATCTCGTCCGCGACCGGTACGACACCATCGCTGGAACCCCGAATCCGCTGGCGGACTTGAGCATCGGGCTCACCCATTCACCCGAACCCCGGGTGCTGGACCGGTTCGCCGACGATGGATACGACCTGGTGCTGGCCGGGCACACCCACGGCGGTCAGTTGTGCATGCCCGGATACGGCGCGTTGGTCACCAACTGCGGAATCGACCGATCGCGGGTGAAGGGACCTTCACGCTGGGGTGCGCACACCAGATTGCACGTATCGGCCGGTCTCGGCACTTCGCCGTGGGCGCCGTACCGGTTCTGCTGCCGTCCCGAGGCGACCCTGCTGACACTGGTGGCCGCGCCGCCGAAACGCCCTGTTGCCGACACTGGTCATGGCGTGTCCGAATCGGAGGCCGTGGCGCGCTAGGGTGTCGTGCCGAGGCACGACAGCAGGCAGGGGTACACGGTGGGCACTGGGTTCGGACAGAACGGTGGTGGGTTCGAGCCGGACGACGCCCCGGACGACAGGCGCGACTGCGCGCCCCCGGCCGGCTTCCCCGAGGCCGCACCCACCGAGGCGATCCCGCGCACTCCGGAGGGTGTGACCAAACCACCTGCGTCGCAGGCAACCCCGTGGTCGCGTCCGGATCCCGCCGCAGCTCACGGCGGTCCGGCCGGTTTCGCACCGCCCGGCCCCGGAGTCTCGCCCCCTGGCGGGGGTTTCGGAGTCCCCGAGCCGGGCACGACGTCTCCCGGCGGGGCGGCCCACGGACCCGGGTTCGGTGGGACCGATGCACCCACAACGGCATTCGGATGGGTCGGCCAGGCGCCGGGGCCGGAGCCCGCACCGGCCCCGAATTTCGGGCCACAGTACGCCTTCCCGCCGGTGCCGGGCCCTGGTGCGCAACCTGGTGCCCCACAAGAACATTCGGGCTGGAACCAGGCGCAGCATCCGGCGACCGCGCAGTTCCAGCCGCCGGCGCAACCGCCACCCGGCCGGCCGCCGCGGCGCCGGAAAGTATTACTGCTCAGCGGGATCGGCGTGGTGGTCGTCATCGCCATCGGTGTGACGGTGGCGATCATCGCGAGCCGGAACCCGGAAGGTTCGACCACCGCGAAGTCCGGAACCCCCTCCATGGTGAGCGCTCTGAGCAGTGAAAATCGGCTTCCCCCACCGCAATCGCCGCCCGCCGCCCCATCGTCGCAGCCGGCTCCCGAGCCACGGCCCGTCCCGGCGGTCCCACCCGGCGAGGCACCGCCGCCGACGATCCTCGGCTATCAAGTGGTACAGATTCTCGACCGCGGTGCCGCCTACGACGCGCCCGCGGGATGGAAGCCCGCCGAGGTGACGACCGCGGTGTGGGGCAGCGGCTCCGACACGATCGAGGTCGCCGGGCTCACCCAGGACGGCAAGAACTACTGCCCGAACTACACCCGCACCAATGCCTTCCTGACCTTGTCCCAGCAACCGGATCCGGCCGCGGCCGCCGCCGACATCGGGAAGCGGATCGGCGCATTCGGCTGGACCGACGCCAGGGTCGGTACGCCCGGCGCCGCGGAACCGATGGTCTCGGCCGACGGCCAGCTGCACGGCGCCTTCGTCGAGACCACCGGCAGCGCGCCCGCCCCGGCGCCCGGCTGCGCGACCACCTTCACGGTGTACACCTTCGCGTTCCCGAGCGAGAACGGGAACTTCGTCATGACCATCGCCGCCGACACCGGCGTGGACCAGTCCGTGGACAAGGCGACCGCCAAGCGGATCCTTTCCACCATCCGCCCGCTGCCGGCCCGGTAACCAGCGGATTTAATGTTCCGGACTCGGCTGCTGTAAGCTACGACAGGCTCAACTCACGGGGTGTGGCGCAGCTTGGTAGCGCGCTTCGTTCGGGACGAAGAGGTCGCAGGTTCAAATCCTGTCACCCCGACTCGTGTGTGGAGACACGGTAGAGGCCCTGACCAATCCACAGGTCAGGGCCTCTTGCTTTGTCCGGGTGCGCGGGGTCACCGCGGGGGTGGCGATCTTCGCACGGCGGGTCGCCCAACGCGCCACACGATTTGGGACGGTCCGGAAAAGCCTGTGCTACAACTAGCTTCGTGGCTGGACTCCTCGGAATTGTGGTGATCCTCGGGATCATCATCCTCATCGTCGGCATGGTGTTCGTGGGCGTCACTCTGGTCAAGGCGTCCGGGAAGCGAAACGCTCAGCCGGGTGTGCCCCTGTATCCGGAGCAGAACGGGCAGTGGCACGGCGCCGCACCGGGCGCACCCGCTCAGCAGTCTCAGTGGCCACAGCGGCCATACGGCCGCTGACCAGCCCTCCGGGCGAACCGCTCAGGACGGTTCCAGGTCTGCCAGCATGTGCTGCTGATGGCGGTGACCGACGGTTTCGTAACCGATCACGGTGATGAACGGAGAGATCGTCACGACGATCAGGCAGACGGCGATCGAGACTCCGACCGCGGCGAGGATCATCGCGGCGGCCAGCACGACCGCGGTCAGGGCCAGCAGCAGGATGTGGAACGGATCCGGAGCCGACAACAGCAGCGTGTGCAACAGGTACACCATCAGCAGATAGAGGCCGACCGGGAGCGCCAGCGTCGCGACGACCGCGACCGGCCCGATGCGCGAATGGTGTTCGAGTTGCAGACCCGCGACGTGCAGACCCGCACCCGCACCCGCGATACCCATGTAGAGCGGGAAGTGGCCGTAGCCGAACAGATAGCCCCGATTGCGGCGCTGGGCCAGGATGTCGCCGAACGGGGTGGTGAAGTACACCCACCACATTCCGAAGGTCAGGCCCACACCCGCCACGACGATGGCGATGGCGTCGGCACTCCAGTGGGTGCCGTCCGCACCACCGAGCAGATCACCGGAGGAGGCGATGGTGCCGACCACCCCCTCGCCCAGGGTGATGATCGCGAACAGGCTGTAGCGCTCGGCGACATGGTGTGGGTGCCACGGAGTTCCGCCGGCGCGGCCCTGCGTGATCACCGGCAGCAGAAGTTCGAGCACGCCGAGTACGAGGACGCCGGTGATCACCACCGCCAGTGGCAGATGAACGAATCCGATTATCACCCAGCCGATCTGAGCGATCACCGTCCAGCGCATATTCGCGGCGCCGACGCTGCGGAACTGTGGCGACTCGCGTGCGGCGCGACCCCACTGCAACACCATCGCGACCCGCATGACGACATACCCGATGACCATGACCCGCAGCTCGAGGTGATCGCCCTGCTCGACCGAGTGAAACATCGCGGGCAATCCGAGCGCGAAGACGACCACACCGATCATCTGCAGCATGGTCAGTACCCGGTCGAGCCAGTCGTCGGTGGCGAAGGCCGAGGCGAACCAGCTGAAATTGATCCATGCGAGCACGATCGCGAACATCGCCAGAATGAAGGCCAGCACCGCCTTGCCCGGATGCCCGGCCGCGACCATCTCGGCGAAGTACGAGGCCGCGGTACCGACCGCGACCACGAAGGTCAGATCGAACAGCAGCTCCAGGGGTGAGGACACGCGGCCCTGCTCGTCGGGATCGCGGCCGATCATCGGTACGAGACGATGCGCCAGCCCGCGGGCCGCGGTCGGTACGGAGTCGCTCATATCCAGCATGATGCCGCACCGCCGGGGAGAATCGCGGCGATGCGGCCGACACACTACTTACCCGCCGCCTCCGGCGTCTGCACCAGCGAATTGAACTTGTTGGTGTAGAACTTGCCCGGATCCAACGTGTGGTCGATGCCCCCGGTGTCCTCCAGCCAGCTCTGCCATCTGGTGAAATCCTCGTCCGACATTTTTCCGTAGCGGGCCGGAACACCCACGGACAGCCAGTATTTCAGCGTCGAGGTGTCCTCCCCGGCGCGGTGCCGGCCGTTGATGATGTCGGTGAACTTCGCGATCACCTGATCGCGCGGGGTGGTGCGCTCCCACTCCAGAGCCTTCGCAACGCCGGTGGTGAAGGTGCGAACCACATCGGGATTCTTCGCGATGAAATCATTGCGGAAGACGTAGGGACCACCATTGATCGGCCCGCCGTATTCGTCGAGTTCGGTGAAGATCGGGCGAATTCCGCCGGTCGCCAGCGCACGCTGCTGGAATTGCCCGTTCAAGGCCGCCGCATCGATCTGGCCCTGCCGCAGCGCGTGTTCGATATTCGGTGGCGGCAGCGCCACCAGCTGCACCGATTTGATCTGATCGACGCTCAATCCGGCCTTCTTCAGCGCATCGTGAATATCGGCCTCGTTCTGACCGCCGAGCGTATTGACGCCGACCTTTTTCCCGACCAGGTCGGCGGCCGTGCGGATCGGGCTGTTGTCCAGCGCGTAGTAGCCCTGGAAGGATTTCTCGTCCGACCCGTAGTAGTTGACGACCGCCGTGATGGGCGCACCGGTCCCGGCCAGCTTGGCGACCGCACCGGCGAAAGCGCCACCGAAGTCGACCTGCCCGGTCGCGGCGGTCTGGATTTCCTGTGGCCCGCTGATGGTGTTGCCGGCATAGTCGAGTTTGATCTTGCCGTCGAAGAATCCGAGATTCTCCGCGAGCTCCGGAAGAGTGACCTGATCGGTCCAGCCCAGATATCTGAGGGACGTGACGCCGTTCTCGGTATGGGCTGCCCCGCCGTTGCCGCAGGCGCTGAGTAGCATGGCCGCGGCCGATCCGGCTGCGAATATCGATAGTGCTGTGCGAATACGTCCGGACATCAGGTAATTCCTCTCGACACTGCGCACGACGGCACGGTGGCGCCTGTCGGCTCGGCCGAGCATAGGTGTGGCACAACGTGAAGCCGCCCCTTTGAATCACGGCGATCCGGACCCTGAAATCAGCCGCGGTGACATTTCCGAGGCAATTCCGGAACCATTGCGTTCGGTACGAACCGAACCCTTTCGACACCATCGCGAATACGGTAGAGCTGGTGTGGGGCACATCCGTGCCCGAGCAGCCCGATACCCGAACGAGAACGAAGGTTGCGCGATGGCCGACCGCACACTCCCCGTACTCGATCTCGCCACGGCGAATTCGGCACCGGACCGTTTTCGTGCCGAACTGCGCTCCGCCACAAACGAATTCGGATTCTTCTATCTGATCGGTCACGGAATCGCACCCGAGCGCAGCGCCGAACTGCTCGGGCTGGCTCGACGGTTCTTCGCACTGCCCGATGCGGCCAAGCAGGAGATCGGTCAGCTGCGCAGCCCGCAGTTTCGCGGCTATTCCCGGCTGGGCGGTGAACTCACCAACGGCCGCGTCGACTGGCGGGAACAGATCGATATCGGCCCCGAGGCCGAGGTGATTCCCGGCGCACAGGGCTATCACCGGCTGCAGGGCCCCAACCTCTGGCCCTCCGCGTTGCCCGAACTTCGTCCCGCACTGCAGGCCTGGGACGAGTCGCTGGCAGGTGTCGGCCGATCGTTGCTGCGGCACTGGGCAGCGGCACTGGGCGCGAACGAAAAATTCTTCGACCCGGCCTTCGCCGACCGGCCCGCGACCCTGATCAAGGTCGTGCGCTACCCCGGTAATCCCGATAATCCGCAGGGGGTCGGCGCGCACAAGGATTCCGGTGTGCTGACCCTGTTGCTGGTCGAACCGGATTCCCGGGGCCTGCAGGTGGAATCGTCGTCCGGGGAATGGGTGGACGCACCACCGCTGCCCGGTGCGTTCATCGTCAATATCGGAGAACTTCTCGAGGTCGCCACCGGTGGTTATCTACGGGCCACCCGCCATCGCGTTCTCGCGCCGGAACCCGGCACCGACCGGATCTCCATCCCGTACTTCCACAATCCGGCATTGGACGCCCGGATTCCCCTGCTACCGCTGCCGCCGGAACTGGCCGCCGCAGCACGCGGGGTCACCGTGGATCCGGCGAATCCGATTTTCGACACCTACGGCGAGAATGCCTGGAAATCGAGGATCCGCGCGCATCCGGACGTCGCCGAACTCCATCACGGCATCGCGCCGAGCGCCCCGGCATCGGCCTACTGACTCACCGCTTGCGGCCGATTCCGGCGGCGATGCAGCGGCGTACTTCCGACAGCGGGGCCAGGCGTGGACCGTCCGGCCACCAATCGTCGGCCAGCACCAGACCGGGTTCGATCATGTCGAGCTCGCCGAACATCGCCCGAATCTCGTCACCCGTGCGGAAGCGGCCGCTGCCCATCGGGCTGTGGACGAATTTCTCCTCCATCTTGCGGGCGAGATCGCTGAGCTCGGGCTCCTCCGGATCGTAGAAATGCGCGAGCGCGAGATAGGACCCCGAGGGCAGGGTATCGATGTAGGTCTGCATCACCGCCGGGCCGTCGTCACCCAGGTAATGGTGCAGGGTGCCGATCTGGAACACGGCGAGCGGCCGATCGAAATCGATTTCGGAGCGGACCGTGCGATCGGTGAGCACCTCGTGCGGGCGGAAGATATCGCCGGAAACGATGCTGGTCCGCGGATTCTCGCCGAGCAGCGCCCGGCCGTGCGCCAGCACCATGGGGTCGTTGTCGACGTAGACGACCTTGGCATCCGGCTGGATGCGCTGCACGACCTGGTGGGTGTTCTCGGAGGTGGGCAGCCCGGAGCCGAGATCGAGATACTGGTCGATACCCGCCTGAGAGGCCAGGAAGCGGCAGGCCCGGATCAGAAAATCGCGATTGGCCCAGGCCAGATCGTTGACCTGGGGTGCCACCGTGCGCACCTGCGCCAGTACTTCCCGGTCGACCTCGAAATTGTCCTTGCCGTTCAACGCCGCATCGTAGACGCGCGCGATGCTGGCACGGGCGGTATCCACTCCGACCGGCACCACACTCGGGTACGCGGCAGAAGACTGTGTCATGCAGACTCCCCTGGCATCGCTGTCGATTGCGCACTGCTGTAACGAGTCTCCCGTATCGATGCCTCTCGCGCGGGTGTACCGCCACATTTCCCGTGACGGTTCTCGCGATGGGAGCGCGACGCAGGTGTGCATCCCGCGCGATCGCGCCACTGTGATCAGGATTCGGCCTGATCCACGGCCGTCACTGTCGTTCGATCAGCGAATCCGCTACCCGGACCAGAAGTTCCACCAGATCGCCGATGGGCGGCCGTGGCTGCCGGAACAGCCACTCGTCGACCAGTCCGTTCACCGCGCCGACCAGAGCGCCGGCGGCCAGTCCGGGCACGCCGGCGATGCGGGCCTCCGGCCCCGACATGGGCACGACCGCGAGGTCGATGACCTCCGCCCACCGATGCCGGCGCTCGCGGCGATGCCGCTCCATCCGTTCACTGACGCCGACCACTTCCACGAAGGCGACCTTGGCCCGGTAGGGGTCGGAGTCGATCGAGTTCAGATACGCGGTGAGCACGGTCGTCAGCGCGGCCCGGCCGACGGGCAGGGCACCGGCCTCGGTCAGTGCCGCGGTGACCGCCGCGGCCGCCTCGTCCTGGATCCGGTCGTATGCCGCGACCAGGACGTCCTCCCTGGTCGCGAACTCCTCGTAGAACTGGCGCCGGGACAGGCCCGCGGCCGCGCACACATCCGACAGCGAACAGTTCGGGTAGCCGCGCTCGGCAAAGATCCGGGTCGCCGCGCGCAGGAAGCGATCACGCCGTTCCGCCTTGCGCTCCGCGACGGCACGGCCACCGTAGCGGCGTTGTGCGGTCGTCACGGCACCACGGTAGCGCGCGCCGCTGTTGCGACGGAGGTCACACCTGTGCGATAGTTCGCGTCCATGTGAGACGGTGCAGTCTCACATACTCGAAGGAGGCGAGTGTGACCGAACAGTGGACACGCCGGATCCGCCGGTCAGCGGGTGCGCTGGCGGCGGCTGCGGCACTGGCCGTGCTGACGACCACGGGGATGACGGTGACCGCGGCCGCCGACCCGCCTGCGGTCGCACCCGCCGCACCGATCCCGCTACCTCCGGAGCTGGATCCCGGCTTCTACCACCCGCCGGCCGAGATCGTCGCCGCGAAGGCACCCGGCGAGATCATCGCGGCCCGCGAGGTGCACGTGGCCAACCTCGGCGCCATACCGATCAATGTGGATGCCTGGCAGGTGTCGTATCGCTCCGGCGACAGCCGGGACCGGCCGATCCCCGCCGTCGCGACGGTGCTGAAGCCACGGGGTTCGGCCCCGGACAAACTGGTGTCGATGCAGATCGCCGAGGACTCGCTGGCCGGCTACTGCGCGCCTTCCTATGCGATACAACATCTTTCAGCCGGTCCGTTGCTCGGCCAGATCGTGGCCCCCGCCGAATTCGTCATCGCGCAGGGCACACTCCAGCAGGGCTGGGCGGTCGTGATCCCCGACCACGAGGGACCCGACAACGCCTATGCGGCCGGGCCGCTCGCCGGCCGGATCACACTCGACGGCATTCGAGCGGCCCGCCGGTTCGAACCGATGCGACTGGCACCGGATGCGCGCATCGGAATGTACGGCTATTCGGGCGGTGCGATCGCCACCGGGCACGCGGCGGAGTTGCAGCACACCTACGCACCGGAACTGAATATCGTCGGCACCGCCGAGGGTGGTGTCCCGGCCGATCTCGGGATGACGCTGAATGTCGCCAACGGACAAGCGACTTCGGGCCTGGTACTGGCGGCGGTCATGGGATTGACACATGAGTACCCGGAGTTCGGGCGGTTCGTCGACGAGCACATGGATCCGCTCGGCCGGGCCGTGACGACCGTGCAGGGCGGCCTGTGCGTCCAGTACGTCAGCAGCCTGCTTCCGTTCCTGAACATCAAAGGGATGCTGCGGGTTCCGGGCGATCCGATGCAGCAGCCCGCGGTCACCGATGTGCTCGAGCGCACCAGGATGGGCAAGGCGGTTCCGGATATGCCGATGTACATCTGGCAGGGCAATCCCGATGAGATCATCCCGGTGGGTCAGGTGAACAACCTGGTCGACACCTATTGCCAAAGTCCTTCCGCCACTGTGCAGTACACCCGTGAGCACCTCGCCGAACATGTGGCCACCGAGATCTCCGGTGCGGGGCCGGCCATGCTGTGGCTGCGTGATCGACTCGACGGCGTACCCGCTCAGCCGGGCTGTCACACCGCGGACGCGGGCTGGTTGTTATTGGATCCCAACGGCTTCCAGATGCTCGCGTCGACCTTCGGTGAGACCTTCGCCTCGTTCTTCGGGAAGCCGATCGGCGTGAAATAGGCCCGCCGGAAGCGGTCCGGGGCACCGCACAACGAGGTGCGGGACACCCGAAAGGCGCACTCGGCACTACGCCGAGTGGGCCTTTCGGCTGTCACCGGTTCTCAGCGAATGCCCAACCGCCGGCTGAGCCGCAGCGTGAGCAGGGTGCTCTTGAGCTGCTTCTCGAACGGCATACCCGCCCGCGCCGAGAGCACCTGCTTCTTCTGCACGCCGATATTGACGGTGTCGGTGTACTTGAGCAGGCCCGCGTCACCGTGGCGGGTGCCCACACCGGACTGTTTCACACCGCCCGACGGGGTCATCTTCGCCGAGTAGGTGGCGACGAAACCGTCGTTGATGTTCACATTGCCGGCCTCGAGCCGATCGGCGATCCGCTCCGCGCGGGCCAGATCGGTACTCCAGACGCTGGCATTGAGCCCGTAGGTGGTGGCATTCGCCTGCCGGATGGCCTCGTTCTCGTCGGTGTAGCGGTAGATCGTGACGACGGGACCGAAGGTCTCCAGGGTCGCGTGCTCCATCTCCGGTGTCACACCGGTCAGCACCGTGGGCTCGTAGAAGGCGGGGCCGATCTCCGGTCGCGGCTTGCCCCCGGTGAGCACGGTCGCGCCCTTCGCGACCGCATCGTCCACGTGCGAGGCCACCCGGTGCATGTGATCCACCGACACCAAGGAGCCGAATTCCGGATCGGCGGTGTAGGACGCACCGGCCTTGGCGCCCAATTCCTCCGCGGCGGCGACGAACCGGCGCACGAACTCGTCGTGGACCCGATCGTGGACGTAGATGCGTTCGATGTGCATACACGCCTGGCCCGAGTTGCCGAAGACCGCGAAGACCGCGCCCGGGATGACCTCGTCGAGGTTGGCGTCCTCCAGAACGAGCATCGGATTCTTACCGCCGAGCTCCAGGCTGCAGCTGATCAGATTGCGCCCGGCGCGTTCGCCGATGGTGCGGCCGGTGGCGGTGGAGCCGGTGAACATGACGAAATCGCTGTTGTCGATCAGCGCCGGGCCGACATCGGGACCGGTACCGCAGACCACCTGGATCAGATCGCGCGGCATTCCGGCGCGGCACAGCAGGTCCACACCGTAGAGCGTGCACAGCGCGGTCTTGTTGTCCGGTTTGATCACCACCCCGTTACCCGCGATCAGCGCCGGGACCGAATCGGAGATCGAGATCGCGAACGGGAAGTTCCACGGCGCGATGACCGCCACCACGCCCTTGGGACGGTGCTGTTCGGTGGAGGTGGAGATGATGGGCATCGCACCGCCGCGCTTGGTCGGCTTCAGGATGCGCTCGGCGTGCTTGAGGTAGTGGCTGATCACCATCGGCGGATCGCACGATTCCTCGATGGCCATCCGACGCGTCTTGCCGCAGCCGATCTGAATCAGGTCCGCGATGGTATCGAGTTCGGACAGAATCAGTTCATGGGCCTTCTCGAAGACCTGCAGCCGGCTCTTGACCGACCGGCGCGCCCACTCGCGCTGCGCTGCGCGGGCCTTGTCGGCGGCCGCGGCCACATCCTCGGGCGAGGACTGCGGCAGCGCGCCCACCACGGCGCCGGTGTACACCTCGACCATCTCACGGGGTTCACGCTGCTCACCCGCGGTACCGGCGGCGATCATCCCGGTCAGGCGATCGATCAGCGTCTTCGTGATCCGCGGCGGCAGCGTGCTCGCGCCGTGCGACGTCGTCGCGTCGTCATCGTGCGACGCGGTGTCAGCGCCGCCGTGCGTCGTTGTCTCCATCAGCGATCTCCCTATACCCCGAATACCGAACACTCTGCCGCCCGTGACGGCGGTCACCATCACCCAAACTAGAACACGTTATTGTTCTGTACAACGTTGCGGGGTAACTTCGTCCGCAAAACGCGAGTAACACCATGAGGAAAGTGGGTCGGCGATGACGACGGCAGCAACTGAAACCGGTAGCAACACAGAACCACATGCGCTGCTGGAGCGGCGTGGCGCCACCCTGGTCGTCACCATGAACCGGCCGGCCGTCCGCAATGCGCTGTCGGGCGAGATGCTCGAACTGATGGTGCAGGCCTGGGACACCGTCGACAACGACCCGGAGATCCGTTCCTGCATTCTCACCGGTGCCGGCGGGGCATTCTGCGCGGGCGCGGACCTCAAGGCCATGACCAAGCAGGATCCGGCCAAGAACATGAGCGAGGGCGGCGCCTTCGACCCGACCAACATCCCGGGCCTGCTCAAGGGCCGGCGCCTGACCAAGCCGCTGATCGCGGCGGTCGAGGGTGCGGCCATCGCCGGCGGCACCGAGATCCTGCAAGGCACCGATATCCGCATCGCGGGCGAGAGCGCGAAATTCGGGGTGTCCGAGGCGCGCTGGAGCCTGTTCCCGATGGGCGGCTCGGCGGTGCGCCTGCCCCGGCAGATCCCCTACACCGTCGCCGCCGACATCCTGCTGACCGGCCGGCACATCACCGCGGCCGAGGCCAAGGAGTACGGGCTGATCGGTCACGTCGTGCCGGACGGGACCGCGCTGGACAAGGCGCTGGAGATCGCGGAGAAGATCAACGCCAACGGGCCGCTCGCGGTGCAGGCGATCCTGAAGACCATGCGCGATACCGAGGGCATGCACGAGGACGAGGCGTTCAAGATCGACGCCAAGCTCGGGCTCACCGTGTTCCGCAGCGACGACGCCAAGGAGGGCCCCCGTGCCTTCGCCGAGCGCCGCAAGCCGGAGTTCAAAGGCCACTGATACGAAAACGGGCGGGCTCCGATATCGGAGCCCGGCCGTGTCGTTTCACCAGGACAGGCCGGGCGCGGAACCCGGCCGCCCGCCTCACAATTCCGGCTTGACCATCCGAATCACCTGCTTGCGCAGGAAGTTCGGCACGAACCGGCGGGCCAGCACCAGCGGCTTGGCCGGTCCGGGGAAGATGAACAGCGGCGCCTTGGGATCGGCCACGGCCTGTTCCGCCGCATCGAGCACCTTCTCCGGCGTGACCCCCTTCTGGCCGGCGACCACCGACTCGTTCTGGGATCGAATTCCGTCCAGCAGTGGGGTTTCCACGATCGGCGGGCAGATCGAGATCACCCGCACACCCGTGCCGTGCAACTCCTGCGCCAGCGCCTCGTGGTAGCAGACGACGGCGAATTTGGACGCGGAGTAGGCGGCCAGCCCCGGTGACGGCAGCCAACCGGCCACCGAGGCGAACAGCACCAGGGTCCCGCGGCCGCGCTGCTTCATCTCCGGCACGATCGCCTGGCAGATATTGATGGTTCCGCCGTAGTTGATGTCCATCAACCGGCGCATCTCCGAAACATCATGGGTCAGAGCCGAACCCACGCGGCACAGCGCGGCCGCGTGCACCACGTGATCGATCGGCCCGAGATCGGCACGCACCTTCTCGATGACCGTCCGCACCACCTGCTCGTCGGCGACATCACAGGTGTAGGTGCTCATGTTCGGGGAACGGCGGGCGGTTTCGGCCAAGCCCGTCTCGTTGATGTCGAGTGCGGCCACCCGATAGCCCGCGGCCGCCAGCCGCTGGGCCGCCATGCGCCCCATACCGCTGGCCGCACCGGTCACCAGTGCTGTCTTGGTCATCGAACCTCCTCCGATCGTGCGGACTCCCGCATCGCGAACCCGTGGATGGATCGCCGGATCATCGCCATTCGTCCTGCCGACACCCCGGGGACCACTCCCGCACCGGCGGCGAGCGGTCAGACGACCACGGCATCCTCGAAAGTCATGCGCAGCACACCGATCCGGCTGCTGAACATCGCGCGCTTGGGCAGGCCGAGCGCCCGCATCTGATCGGCGACGGGGTGGTCGCCGAGTTCGATCCTGGTGCCGCCCACACCCATTCGCACCTGTGCGGGATTCATCACCCACGGGGTACGGCGCAGCACGCCGTCCATGAGGGTGTAGGCGGCGATCGAGGCACCACCCATTCCACCCGGCGACGGCACACCACCGGCGGTCTCCATCGCGACCACCAGGCTGCCGTCGATCCGCACCTCGCAGCGCTTGCCCCGGCGTATCGGCGTGACCTCGATGTCGGCGATCTCCTTGGGGAAGCCCCAGATCTCGCGGCCCGCGGCACAGGTGAAGGTCTGGTTCACCGGCAACCACGGGATGTACACACCGAGACCGCCGTCGTCCCCGCGCACCATCAGGGTGAGCCCGAATTCGTGGTAGGGGCCGAGATCGCCGTCCACATAGCGCACGAAGACCAGCGAGGCCACCGCCCTTCCCGCGACCAGCAGCGGTTGCAGCCCGGTCGGCGCGACGATCTCGCGCGCGGCTCGGGCGTCGACGAGAAATGTGGCCGCACAGGCGTCGGCGTCACGGATCTCGACCGGCATGCTGACTTTGTCACCGAGGACGGAATGCACCGCTGTCACCCTTCAAGTAGAACACGTTCCAGTTCACCTGGGCAGCCCCCGCCCAGAATTCCCACTCACCGGGACGGGGGCGCCCCGGCGTCAGCTCCCGACGACGAAATCGGGCGCCTGCTTCTCGGCGTGCGCCTTCGCCGCCCGATAGTCCGGCTTACCGCTGGGCGTGCGGCCGACGACATCGACCACCCAGATGCTGCGCGGCAATTTGTAGCCCGCGAGATGTGTGCGCACATGCGCCTCGAGATCGGCGAAGTCCAGCGGTCCCGCACCGTCCACCGACACCACGGCGGCGACCTGATGCCCCCAGCGCTCGTGCGGTACACCGATGACCACCACGTCGAAGACGCCGGCGTGGGATTTGACGACCGCCTCCACCTCTTCGACGAAGACCTTCTCGCCGCCGGTGTTGATGACCATGTTGCCGCGGCCGAGCAGGGTGATGTGACCGTCCGGTTCCACCCGCGCGCGGTCGTCGGTGATCACCATCCGCACGCCGTCGACGGTGCGGAACAGCTTGTCGGACTTGGCCTGATCCTTGTAGTAACCCAGCGGCACCGAACCGGTCTTGGCCATCCAGCCCTCGGCACCGGGTTCGACCGGGTGGCCCTCGTCGTCCACCACGACCGCACCGCGCCCGGTCTGCACCCGCGGGCCGCGGCCGGGATCGGCATCCTTCTCCGCCACCCCGATACCGCCGAATCCGGTCTCCGAGGAACCGATCGAATCGGTGATCATCGCATTCGGGAACAGTTCCAGCATGTCGTTCTTCACCGGCTGGGACAGCAGGGCGGCCCCGGACGCCAGCGCCACCACGGTCGAGGCGTCCACCGGCGTCCGCTGGTAGGAGGTCACCAGCGGGCGCGCCATCGCATCACCGGTCATGACCATGATGTGGGCGCCGCGAGCGGCCACCACCTGCCACACCCGATCGGGATCGAAACGCGGCTCGTAGATCACGGTCTGGCCCGACCACAGCGCGGTGAAGGTGGGCATCATCGCGGCGGCGTGGATCAGCGGCGGGAGGATCAGCCAGCGCAGCGGATCGTTACCCGAACCGACGCGGGACTGCTCGTACTCGTCGGCGACCGGGACATTGGTGTAGAAGTCGATTCCACCGCCCAGGACCCGCCACATGTCCTCCTGGCGCCACATCACCCCCTTGGGCATTCCGGTGGTGCCGCCGGTGTACATCATGAACAGATCGTCGGGGCTGCGCTCCGCGAAATCCCGTGCGGTGGAGCTGTTCTCGAACGCCTCGGCATAGGGCCTGGATTCGCTGGCGACCCCGTCACCACCCTGATCGTCGTCGACGACGAAGGCGTGCCGCAGCGTGGTGATCTGCGGGCGCACCTGATCCACCACCGGCGAGTAGCAGCGGTGGTGGATCACGGCTTCGAGATCGGCGTTGTCGTAGACGTAACGCAGTTCGTCGGCGCCGTAGCGGTAGTTGATATTGATCGGTACCGCACGCAATTTGAAGGCCGCGATCAGGGTTTCCATGGTCTCGATGCTGTTGTGCATCTGGAACCCGATATGACTACCCTCCCCCAGCCCCACCGACGCCAGGTGGTGGGCCAGCTGGTTGGCGCGATTCTCCAGATCCTGATAGGTGACCTGGCGATCGCCCTGCACCAGCGCCACCCGATCCGGCATGGCGTCCACGGCGTGCTCGAACAGGTCGGCGAAATTATTGGGCATGTGTCGAAATCTCTCGTTACGTGCGGCGTATCGGAACTAGACGACGGTCAGCGGCAGGGACTGTCGCGGCGAGAAGTGGAAGTCCGCACCCGTGCTGAACCGGGTGATGGCGACCTCGGGAACTTCCTTGAAAGGTGTTGCGGCCAGGGTTATCTCGACAACGAGCTCGGATTCGTCCCCGGCTCGGGCGTGCACATCGAAGCACGGGTTCACACCGCGGACCATCGCGGCCAGCGGTTCGAGGTGATCGGCATCGATCGCCGCCGGCCAGCCACCGTCACGCACGCCGGGGCTGTCCCGCCCGATCCGCAGTACCGCGGAATCGTGGTAGGCATCGATGCGCATGTCCACATACGGCAACGGATTCCACGCCGGATGCACTCGCAGCACCTGTGCCAGATCGCCGAATCCGGTGCCGAGTCCCAGGGTTTCGCGCAATCGCTCGGAGGTGAGTCCCGCGATACCGGCGAACTGCTTGCGGGCGATGTCGGCCATCACCTCCAGATCCGCGCGCTCCTCGACCGCGATCAGGAAGGCGAGGTTGAGCAGATGCTGCTGCAGGCACACCTCGTCGGCCATCCGGACCAGCGCCGAATGCGAGAAGTCCGAGAAATCGATATCGCTCAGCAATGGTCCGGCGTAGTCGGACCGGCCGGGTCCATCGTTCTCGATCGGCGCCAGCTCGATGTCCACCGCGGCGAATCGGGACATCCGCTCGGCATTGGCCGGTTCCTTCGGCGGCTCGTTGGCCGGGTCGATGCGAACCGTCCACGCGCACACCGGAACCCGATCGGCCGGTTGCCGGGGCGGCCGGTGGACCGGACGCACCTGCGCGTGCGGATTGGTGGCCAGCGCGGTCGCGTCGAAGGTGGGGTCCTCGATGGTGTGGCACATGGCCACCACATAGTCCTCACCCATCGGCTCGACATCGGCGAGCGCGCCGCAGTGATCCAGCCAGAACTCACCGTTGCGGTCGTCCTCGACACGGAAGCGGAAGTCCATGAACTGCGGTGGCGCACCGATATCCAGTTGCAGCCCTTTGAAAATGGTGACCACCCCGTCACCGGGGATATCGAGGGCCGCGCGCATCCGCCGGGTGTAGATCGGACTGGCCAGCTGCCATTCCTCGATCGCCACCTCGGCCATACCGTCGCGGCCGAAGGCGCCGATGGAATGCGCCATCCCGGAACGGTCGATCAGATGCCCGCACAACAGCAGTTCGGGCACCAGG
Source organism: Nocardia sp. NPDC052254 (assembly GCF_040679495.1). Lineage (NCBI taxonomy): Bacteria > Bacillati > Actinomycetota > Actinomycetes > Mycobacteriales > Nocardiaceae > Nocardia > Nocardia sp. NPDC052254. The sequence goes on from NZ_JBFAUW010000002.1 coordinate 89,518, forward strand.
ATCGCCAGCTGCTCACGACCGAGCTCGGCGAACCTGCTCTGCGGCACCGCATTCACCGACATGTCGGTCACCACAGCGGGACCGGCGACTCGCCGATCTTGTACCACCCCGGCAGCGGCCCGGCACCCGAGCGCTCGATGCGTTTCTGCATACCGTCCGACAGCGCGTTCGCCGTGATCATCTCGAGGAACAGCGCCGAGACATTGCCGAAGTCGAAGAAGTCACGCTGCCAGGACCACTGGAAGTTGCCGGCGTAGCGGAACCAGCTGCCGCCGATACCCTCCGGGCTGTAGTGGCTGCCGTCGGCACGAGTGTTCTCGTTGACCTGCTTCCACAGGCCGATCACGTTGCCGCTGCGCTCGTCGATCACGAAGTCCTGGTAGGGGTAGGTCCAGCCCTCCAGGCCTTCCATCTCCTGCCCGAGGGCCAGCTCGCGGATCTCCTCACGGCCCACGGACATGAACTCCTGGGTGGGGCCGTAGTTCCAGCCGTAGGTGGCGTCCTCGGTGTACATATCGGCCAGCGGACGCCAGTCGCCCGCCTTCTCGCAGTTCTCGTTCTCCACCACCCAGCGGCGGACCATTTCGTCGAGTTCGTCCCGGTCGAATCCGGACATCGCAGTTTCCTTCACATTCGGTGTCACCGGCCGGCGCCGATGGCCTGAGTCGGGGCAACCGCCGGGCTGTGGCGATCGCGGGAGTCGTGGGTCCGTCAGCCCGGTTTCGAGAACGAGTTCAGGCCGGGAGATCCCTCGCGGTCAGCCGCGAAAGACACATAGCTGGACATGTGTCTGGACGCTACCACCGCAATCGTGACCCGACAACGGATCAACCATTTTTGCCACCGAGAAGTGGTTGCGCGGCCCGTTCCGGCGGAACCGATGAGCCGTGGTAGACACGGTGCGACAGCCGTTAGCGGATAGCTGGAATTGAAACAAGTTCTTGCGCCAAGATCAGAGTCGAACCTATAGTTCCGTACACGTGTCCAGACAGTATCGAAAGGCACCCATGAGCGGGTCCACGAACGACAGCACCACTGCCGCCGGTTTCATCGGCCTCGGCAACATGGGTGCTCCGATGGCCGAACGCCTTCTCGATCGCGCCGGTGGCCTGATCGTCTGCGATACCCGGGCGGAGGCGATGGCGCCGTTCGTGGCCGGCGGCGCCGAGCCGGCGAAAACCGCGGCCGAGGTGGCCGAACGCGCCACCGTGATCTCCGTGGTTGTCCTCAACGACGCCCAGGTCCGCTCGGTACTGACCGGGCCCGACGGCATTCTCGGCACGGCTCGGCCGGGCACGGTGGTGGCGGTGCACTCCACCATCAGCGACCGCACCGCGGAGGAACTGGCGCAAACCTGCGCCGAACATCGGGTGGAGTTCGTCGACGCGCCGGTCAGCGGTGGCGCCGCGGGTGCCAAGAAGGGCTCGCTCGCGGTCATGGTCGGTGGCAGCGACAGCGCCTTCGAGAAGGTGCGCGAGCCGTTCGGGCACTGGGCCGACCTGGTCGTACACGCCGGTGAGGTCGGCGCGGGGACCCGGATGAAACTGGCCCGCAACCTGCTGCACTTCGTCTCGTTCACCGCGACCGCGGAGGCACAGCGACTGGCCGAGGCGGCCGGGCTGAACATCGTCGATCTGGGCAAGGTCGTCCGGCATTCGGACGCGATCACCGGCGGCGCGGGCGCGATCATGTTGCGCGACACCACCGCCCCTGTCGCCGCGGACGATTTCTGGCATCCGATCTTCACCCACACCCGCGACCTCGGCGAGAAGGATCTGTCGCTCGCGCTGGCGCTGGGCGAGCGGCTCGGTGTCGAATTGCCCTTCGCCCGAAGGGCTTTGGGAGGACTCGGCGACGGTCTCGGCGTGGGTCCGGGCGATCTTTCCCGTGCGGCAGAAGAGTCCGACGCCACATCGACTTCCGAGGAGAACCATGAGCAGTGACATCGACGACCTCTCGCCCGAACAGCGTCGTGCGCGTGGGCTGGCCAAGATGGGCGAGGTGTACGGCTGGGAGGTGACCGACGGGCCCGGTGCGCATTTCGCGACGACCGTGGATCACCTGTTCGCCGATATCTGGAGCCGGCCGGAACTGACCATCCGTGATCGCCGGCTGCTGCTGCTCGGCGCGCTCACCGCGCAAGGGCTGCACGATGTGTCCGAGATCCAGGTCAGCGCCGCGCTGCGCAACGGCGAGCTGACCGAGGAACAGCTCCGCGAAATCGCGATCTTCCTGTGTCACTACACCGGCTGGGCCGCCGGTACGAAGTTCAACGACGTCGTCGGCAAGGTCGCGGCGGCCGAACAGAAGGCCGCCGCCCGCGCCGCACGATCCGCCGAGAAGTGAGGAATCAACCCGCCATGTCCGACACCCAGGGTGTACGACCGCAGTCCGCCGCCGAGATCAGCGACTGGGACCACGAGGCCGATGTCGTCATCGCCGGTTACGGCATAGCCGGTGTGGCCGCCGCGATCGAGGCGGCCGAGGCCGGTGCCGATGTCCTCGTGCTCGAGCGCACCGGCGGCTGGGGCGGCGCGGCCTCGCTGTCGGGCGGATTCATCTATCTGGGCGGCGGCACTCCGCTGCAGAAGGCCCTCGGTTTCGAGGACACCCCGGAGAACATGGAGAAGTTCATGCTGGCGGCGCTCGGGCCCGGTGTGGACGAGGCCAAGATCCACGACTACTGCCAGGGCAGCGTCGAGCACTACAACTGGCTTGTCGCCCAGGGGGTTCCGTTCAAGGAGGAATTCTGGGGCGAGCCCGGCTGGGAGCCGCCGCACGACGAGGGCCTCATGTACTCCGGCGGCGAGAACTCCGCCCCGTTCAAGGACATCGCCACCCCGGCTCCGCGCGGGCACCTGCCGCAGATGCAGAACAAGCGCATCGGCGAGCAGGGCGGCGGCTACATGCTGATGAAGCCACTCACCGATACCGCCGAAAAGCTCGGAGTGCGTGCGGAATACGACATCCGGATCCAGCGCCTGATCGTCGGTGACGACGACCGTGTGGTGGGCGTGGTGGCCAAGCGCTACGGCAAACTTCTCAATATCCGGGCGCGGCGCGGCGTGGTACTTGCCACCGGCAGTTTCGCCTACGAGACCAAGATGATCGAGGGCTACGCGCCCCGGCTGATCGGCCGGCCCGCCGCCGCGATCGAGGAGCACGACGGCATCGGTATCCGCGTCGCCCAGGCCCTGGGCGCCGAGCTCGCGCACATGGACGCCACCGAGGTGGCCTTCTTCGGTGATCCGCAGACGATGGTGCGCGGCATCATGGTCAACGGACGCGGCCAGCGCTACATCGCCGAGGACACCTACCCCGGCCGGATCGGCCAGGCCACCCTCATCCAGCAGGACAATCAGGCCTTCCTGATCATCGACGAAGAAGGGCTGGAAGCGGCGCAGAAGACCGAGACCAGCTCCCCGTACTTCCGGCAGCCCCCGACCTGGGCGGCCGAGACGGTCTCCGAACTCGAATCCGATATGGGCCTGCCCGCGGGTTCGCTGCAATCCACCGTCGAGGTCTACAACCGCCACGCCGAATCCGGCACCGACCCGTTGCTCGGCAAGAAGGAGCAGTGGGTCAAGCCGATCGGCACCCCCGTCGCGGGCTTCGACATGCGCGGTTTCACCGCGGGCTTCACCCTCGGTGGTCTGCGCACCGACCTCGATTCCCGGGTCATCCACGTCACCGGCGATCCGATCCCCGGCCTGTACGCGGCGGGTCGCTGCACCTCGGGCGTGTGCGCGGGCGGTTACGCCAGCGGCACCTCACTCGGTGACGGCAGCTTCTACGGCCGTCGCGCCGGCCGCGCCGCCGCCGGCGACGGTCCTGCTTCGAACTAACTAAGGAACACCATGCGCTTCGGCATCGTCCTGTTCACCAGCGATCGCGGTATCACCCCCGCCGCGGCCGCCAAAGCCGCCGAGGAACGCGGATTCTCGTCGTTCTTCGTGCCCGAGCACACCCACATTCCGATCAAGCGCGAGGCCGCGCATCCGCTGACCGGCGACGAGTCCCTGCCCGACGATCGCTACATGCGCACCCTGGATCCCTGGGTGGCGCTCGGCACCGCCGCGGCGGTCACCGAACGCATCGAGTTGTCCACGGCGGTGGCCCTTCCGGTCGAGCACGACCCGATCACCCTGGCCAAGACCATCGCCACTCTGGATCATCTGTCCGGCGGCCGGGTCAGTCTCGGCGCCGGATTCGGCTGGAACACAGACGAACTCGCCGATCACGGCGTGCCGGGCAAGAAACGCCGGACGGTGCTGCGCGAGTACCTGGAGGCCATGCGTGCCCTGTGGACCCGCGAAGAGGCCAGCTACGACGGCGAATTCGTGAAGTTCGGCCCGAGCTGGGCATGGCCCAAGCCGGTGCAGGCCAAGGTTCCGGTGCTCATCGGCACCGCCGGCACCGAGCAGGGCTTCCGCTGGATCGCCCGTTCGGCCGACGGCTGGATCACCACCCCGTACGAGACCGAGACGCTGCTGGAACGGCTGCAACTACTGGCCAAGGTGTGGCAGGAGTCGGGCCGCGAGGACACTCCGCGCGTGGTCGCGCTGGACGGTAAGCCGGATGTCGATCGGCTGGCCACCTGGAAAGAGGCCGGCGTGACCGACGTACTGTACGGATTGCCGGACAAGTCCGAAGCCGAGGTGCTGGCCTATCTCGATCGTCTGGCCGGCAAGCTGGCGCCGGCCGGACTGGGCGTCTAAGAGGAAGTGAGCCGAAGACGTGCGTATCGCCCTGCTGTCCTACCGCAGCAAGACCCACTGTGGCGGGCAGGGGGTGTATGTCCGGAAGCTGAGTCACGGCCTGGCCGAACTCGGCCATGAGGTCGAGGTCTTCTCCGGTCAGCCGTATCCGGAACTGCTCGACCCCCGGGTGCGGTTGACCGAGGTACCCAGCCTGGACCTCTATCGCGACTCCGATCCGTTCCGCACACCGCATCCGCGGGAACTCCGCGATCGCATCGATCTGCTGGAGCTCGCCACGATGTGGACCGCCGGATTCCCGGAACCGCGCACGTTCAGCATGCGCGCGGCACGCCTGTTGCGTTCGCGCGCCGCCGATTTCGATGTCGTCCACGACAATCAATGTCTGGGCTCGGGTCTGCTCGACATCGCGCGGCAACTGCCGCTGGTGGCCACGATCCATCACCCGATCACCCGCGATCGGGAGGTGGACCTGGCGGCGGCGATATGGCGGCGCAAACCGTTCGTGCGCCGCTGGTACGGCTTCCTGGGCATGCAGCAGCGGGTGGCGCGCACGATCCCGGATCTGATCACCGTTTCGTCGTCCTCGGCCGCCGATATCGCCGACGACTTCGGCGTGGACGCCTCCCAGCTGCGGGTGGTTCCACTCGGCGCCGACACCGAGCTGTACCGGCCGCGCGAGCGCCGGGTGCCCGGCCGGATCGTCGCGGTGGCCAGCGCGGACAAGCCGCTCAAGGGGATTTCACATCTCCTGCAGGCCCTGGCGCGGCTGCGGATCGCCCATGACGTTCATCTGCAGTTGGTGGCCAAACTCGAGCCCAATGGCCCGACCGAGAAATTGATCGCCGAACTGGGTATCTCCGATATCGTCACGGTTTCGAGCGGCCTGTCGGACGAGGCGCTGGCCGAGCTGCTCGCCTCGGCGCAGATCTCCTGTATTCCGTCGATGTACGAAGGCTTTTCGCTGCCCGCCGTGGAGGCGCTCGCCAGCGGAACCGCGCTGGTCGCCAGCCGCGCGGGGGCGCTGCCCGAGGTCGTCGGCGACTGTGCCGAACTGGTGGAGCCGGGCAATGTGGACGAACTGACCGCAACCCTCGGTTCACTGCTGGACTCTCCGCGCCGGGTGGACGAACTCGGCACCGCCGGACGGCACCGCGCCCTGACCGTCTTCAGCTGGGAAGCCGTTGCGGCCCAGACCGTCTCGGTCTACGAACAAGCGATCGCCCGCCGCCAGGGCACCGACCTGACCCCCACCACACAGGAGGCGAACGTATGCTGACCGTCGATTTCGACCGTTTGGGTGTCGGACCGGGCGCCCGGGTCATCGATGTGGGTTGTGGCCAGGGCCGCCACTCCTACCAGGCATACCGGCGCGGCGCCGATGTGGTCGCCTTCGATCAGAACGCGGGCGATCTCGCCGATGTGAAGATCATGTTCGGCGCCCTGGCCGAGGCCGGGGAGGCGCCGGAGTACGCCATCGCCGAGACCGTCCAGGGCGATGCGCTGGCGATGCCGTTCGAGGACGGTGAATTCGATGTGGTCATCGCCTCGGAGATCCTCGAGCACATTCCGGCCGACGAGGCCGCCATCGCCGAACTGGTCCGCATCCTCAAACCCGGTGGCGCCCTGGCCGTCACGGTTCCGCGCTGGCTGCCCGAGCGCATCTGCTGGGCGCTGTCGGACGAATATCACGCCAACGAGGGCGGCCATGTCCGCATCTACAAGGCCGACGAACTGCGTGCCAAGGTCGCCTCGCGCGGTATGCGGTTCATCCACAGCGAGCACGCCCACGCCCTGCACGCCCCGTACTGGTGGCTCAAGTGCGCGGTCGGTGTGGAGAAGCCGGATGCGCTGCCGGTACGGCTCTATCACCGAATGCTGGTCTGGGACATGATGAAACAGCCGCGCCTGACCCGAATCGCCGAATCCGCACTGGATCCGATGATCGGCAAGAGCGTCGCGCTGTACTTCACCAAACCGGCGGTATCCGGTGCCCGCCGCTGAGCTGCCCTCGATTCCCGGTGTCCTGACCTCCCACCAGATTCTGCGAACCGCCGAATCCATTGCCGCACAGCAGTACGGCGACGGGGCGATTCCCTGGTTCCGGGGCGGGCACACCGATCCCTGGGACCACGTGGAATCGGCGATGGCGCTCACGGTCGCCGGACTGCACGATGCCGCCCGCGCCGCTTACGGCTGGTCCGCGGACACCCAGCGCGGCGACGGTTCCTGGCCGATGCAGTTCCGCGGTGACGTGATCGAGAATCCCGATACCGACACCAATTTCTGCGGCTATGTCGCCACCGGTATCTGGCACTACTACCGATGCACGGGTGATCGCTCGTTCGTGGATTCGATGTGGCCCACCGTGCGGGCCGCGATCGATTACGTGATCTCGATGCAGCAGGGCGGCAACGGTGAGATCCATTGGCTGCGAACCGAACACGGAACCCTGCCCGAGGCCTTGCTGACCGGCTGCTCGAGTATGTTCCACAGCATCGGCTGCGGACTGGCGATCGCCGAACTACTCGGCATCGAACAGCCGGAATGGGAGGTCGCGGCGCTGCGCCTCGGCCATGCCCTGCGGCATCATCCGGAATCCTTCGCCGAGAAGGACCGGTACTCGATGGACTGGTACTACCCGGTGCTGTGCGGCGCCCTGCGAGGTGACGCCGGGCATGCCCGGATCGCCTCGCGCTGGGACGATTTCGTGGTCGGCGACATCGGCATTCGCTGTGTGGCCGACCGCCCGTGGGTCACCGGCGCGGAAACCTGCGAGCTCGTACTCGCTCTCGACGCCCTCGGCGACGACGACCGGGCCCGCCGCCTGCTCGCGAATATGCAGCACCTGCGCGAGGACGACGGATCCTATTGGACCGGGCTGGTTTTCGCCGACGGCAAACGCTGGCCGGAGGAACAGACCACCTGGACCGGCGCCGCGGTGGTGCTGGCCGCCGACGCCCTCACCCGGACCACCGGCGGTAACGACATCTTCCGCGAGCTGGTCCCCGTCGCCGACCTGCGCACCGGACTCACCTGCGACTGCGCCCACTCCCGGAGCTGAACCGGGGAAGTTCCGTCGATCGTTCGCACCTGCCACCGTCCGGGTAACGCTGTTGCCAGAAGCTCTACCCCGAGCAGCCCACCCCAACGACGCGACCTCCCCACCCAACGCGCCCCGGCACGCCACCAGCGTTTCCGAGGTAGTGCTCCCCGAGTGGGTTGGCGGCCGTCTCGCCGTTGGGGTGCCGCTGCGTACGCGACGAAGGAGCAAGCAGCGGTACCCCAACGGCGAGACCACTGGGCCGCCGACCCCGCCGGAGCGAAGCGGAGGCCAAAAATACAGCCAATACCTTTTGGGGAAGTGCTCCCCCGAAGCTCTCGGCCGAACGTCTCCCGCCAGCAGCTACGCGCGGCGCCCCGGGCCCGCCATCACACGCCCAACTCAGCCTTTACCCCCGCACCCCGCCGACCGCTCCAGCAACCGCAGCGACCCCACTGCCGCGACCTCGCGGAAGTTCCCGCTGTCGAGGGCCTTGCGATAGATGTGGAACGGGGCTTGACCGCCGTCCTCGGGGTTCGGGAACACATCGTGGATCGCCAGCACACCGCCCGCGGCCACCCAGTGCGCCCAGCCGTCGTAGTCGCGCTGCGCCGCTTCCTCGGTGTGCCCGCCATCGATGAACAGCAGCCGGATCGGACTGCACCAGTGCCGGGCCACGGTGACCGAGGACCCCACCACGCCGATGACGGTATCGGTCAATTCCGCGCGCACCATGGTCCGGCGAAATGTGGTGACGGTATCGAAGCGGCCGGTTTCCGGATCGACGAGTGAGGTGTCGTGATATTCCCAGCCGGGCTGATGCTCTTCCGAACCGCCGTGATGGTCGATCGTATAAACAGTGGCACCGGTTTCCCGGGCGGCCGCGCCGAGATAAATCGCCGATTTCCCGCAATACGTTCCGATTTCCACGACAATTCCATCGCCGGCATATCGTTTGACGGCCTTGTACAGCGCTCGACCCTCGTCTACCGGCATGAATCCGATCGCCTGCTCGGCCAGTTCGAACAATCGCTCGGTGTCCGCGGAAATTACCGAATCGGCGCGAGTCATCTGGAGAACACCTTTCCGTACCCATCCTCGGCGCCATCGGTCAGCACATATGCGAGCGGGATACAACTATTTGTGATTTTGCGACCATATCCGCTCGTAGACGGCTATGCGAGTTGCTATCGAAGCTTCATGATAGTAGCATCCGGACACGTGTCCGATCCCATTTCCACCGAGCCCACTCCGGTGAATATGGAGGCTACTCGCCGCCGCCTCACCGAGAAGCAGGCCGATACCGTCGACCGGTTGACCAAGGCCGCGTTGGAAGTGCTGTCACGTGAGGGCTTCGCCGGCCTCACCGTGCGCATGGTGGCCGCGGCCGCCGGCGTGGGCACCGCCACCGCCTATACCTACTTCTCCTCCAAGGAGCACCTGGTCGCGGAGGTGTTCTGGCGTCGGCTGGCTGCCGACCCGCCACCGGATCCCGCGGCAAGTGCCGACAGTACCGCGCGCGTGGTCGCGGTACTGCGCCAGATCGCCATGCTGGTCGCCGACGAGCCGGCGCTGGCCGGAGCGGTCACCAGCGCCCTGCTGGGGACCGACCCCGATGTGGCCCATCTGCGCACCCGCATCGGGACCGAGATCCGCCGCCGCCTGCTGGACGCACTCGGCACGGATGCCGATCCCGATGTGGTGGAAACCCTGGAACTGCTCTACGCGGGTGCCCTGGTGCGCGCCGGCGTGGGCTATGCCTCATATGCCGAAATCGCCGATCGGCTGGAGAAATCCGCCCTGCAAGTTTTGCAGAACTGATTCCCAGAATTCCGCCCCGCCCGTTCGCACCTGTCTCGTAGACGATTACGAGACAGGTCCCCCCGTGTGGGTTTCGGCCCGCCTCGATTCTGGACTGCCGGAGCGGGGGAGCGAAGCGGAGGAGCGGAGAAGGGAAGAATCGAGGCCCAGAGGGCCGAAACCCCGCCGAAGCGAAGCGGAGGCAGATATTACAGCGTCGCCTCGATGGCGGCGACAATACTCGGATCCTGCGGTTCGGTGCGCGGCCGGAAGCGGCCGACGACCTTCCCATCGCGATCGACCAGGAATTTCTCGAAGTTCCACTGGATATCGCCCGCGCCGCCCTCGGCATCGGCGGTCTGCACCAGCTCGCCGTACAGCGGATGGCGATCGTCACCGTTCACGTCGACCTTGGCCAGCAGCGGGAAATCCACACCGTAGGTGGTCGAGCAGAACTCCTGGATCTCCTCGGAGGTCCCGGGCTCCTGCCCCATGAACTGATTGCACGGCACCCCGATCACGGTGAAACCGCGCGGGCCGTAGGTCTGCTGCAACTCCACCAGACCGGTGTACTGCGGCGTCAAACCGCATTTCGAGGCGACGTTGACCACGAGCAGCGTCTTGTCGCCGGCGAGTCCGGCCAGCGTCGCTGAGTCGCCGGCGAGGGTCTGAACGGGAATTTCACGAATATCGGTCACAGTCGCCGATCCTAGGGGGATCTCCGATCTCGCGAGTGCCGCTCTCGTGGCCACCATGAGTCACCGCGGCCATGTCCCGGCCAGGCTCCAGACCGCTCATCCACCGGAGAACTGCAACCTGTTCTACGATGTGACCCAGCGAACACTGCTGGTCATCGACAGGAAGTCGATGCCGGACCTCGTCCCGCGGATCGATTTTCCAACGCCGCGTCTTCACCATTATTAGAACTTGTTCTACAGTGATCTGAGGCACGCTCCCGCGCCGAGCGCAGCCGCGATCAGCCGCTACCACTTCGAAGATGAGGTAACCGAACATGACCGACACCAGCGCAGCCGATTACATCGTCATCGGCGCGGGCAGCTCCGGTGCCACCGTCGCTAGTCGGCTCGCCGAGCAAGGCGCCAGCGTCATCCTGCTCGAGGCCGGCCGCAAGGACAACACCAAGCTGGTCAGTGTCCCCGGCATGATCACCACGGTGCACACGGTGCCGCAGCTCAAGCACCAGGTGACCTGGTCGCAGTACTCGGTCCCGCAGAAGCACGCCGCCGAGCGCCTGATTCCGATGACGCGCGGCAAGGTGCTGGGTGGTTCCAGCTCGGTCAACGGCATGCTCTTCGTGCGCGGCAACAAGGCCAACTTCGATTCCTGGGCCGCCGAGGGCTGCGAGGGCTGGAGCTACGAGGATGTGCTGCCCGCCTACAAGCGCCTCGAGAACTGGGAGGACGGCGCCACCGATCTGCGCGGCGCGGGCGGCCCCATCGAGGTGACCCGGCAGCAGGAACTGACCCCCATCGCCAAGGAGTGGATGGAAGCCGCGGCCGACACCTTCGGCGTCCCGGTCATCGAGGACTACAACGGTGAGTCCCAAGAGGGCATCAGCATCTTCCAGCAGAGCGTGAAGGACGGACTGCGCTTCAGCTCCTCGCGCGGCTTCCTCACCAACCGGCCGAACCCGAACCTGAAGGTCGTCACGCATGCGCACGTGGCGCGCGTGGTGATCGAGAAGGGCCGGGCCACCGGTGTCGAGGTCATCGAGAAGAAGGGCCGCCGGATCATCCGGGCCAACAAGGAGGTCGTTGTCTCCGGTGGCGTGATGGGTTCGGCGCACATCCTGATGCTGTCGGGTATCGGTCCGGCCGGTCACCTGCGCGATCTCGGCATCGAGGTGAACGCGGACCTGCCCGTCGGCCAGAACCTGCACGACCATCTGTTCGTCCCGATGACCTTCGTCTCCAAGAAGGCGCTGCACCGCGGTATTCCGACGCACTTCGCGGCCGGGTTCCTGAAGGAACTGCGCAAGCCCGGCAGTTCGTGGATGGGCCGCACGGTGTTCGAATCCGTCGGTTTCGTGCGGACCTCGTTCGCCAAGGACATTCCCGATATGCAGATCCACACCCTGCCGTGGAGCTACCCGTCGCCCAACCAGGACGAGGACAAGCTGCATCTGGTGGACCGCCGCGAGGCGATGACCGTCTTCCCGACGCTGATCTACCCCAAGAGCCGCGGCGAACTGCGGCTGGCCTCGACCGATCCGCTGGCCTCACCGCTGATCGACCCGGGCTACCTGTCGGATCCGGCCGATATGGACTTCCTGGTCGAGGCGATCGGCATGATCCGCGAAGCGGCCGCGCACAAGGGCATCGCCGGCGACATCACCGAGGAACTGTCCCCCGGCCCCGCCTACACCGACGAGACCGCGCTGCGCCGCGAACTTCCGATGCGCGTCCACTCGGTGTACCACCCGGTCGGCACCTGCCGGATGGGCGTGGACGAGCGCGCCGTGGTCGACCCGCAGCTGCGGGTGCGCGGTATCGAGGGCCTGCGCGTCGCGGACGCCTCGATCATGCCGAGCATCACCGGCGGTAACACCAACGCACCGTGCTACATGATCGGCGAAAAGGCGGCCGAGTTCATCAACGCCGCGGTGTAATCGCGGTGAGTCGAGCGAACCCCGGTTGTGATCCCCGATCACGACCGGGGTTCGTCATATCTGGCCGAGATCGATTTCCACGGGAAACGGAGCGGCCGCCACGACTGTGCCCGTACCCATTTCGCCCGTCCGATAGGTCCGGGTCGCCAGAATCCGGGCAGACCGGTTGTGCCGCTTGGACGCGCTGGGGCGCACCACAACCATCCCGTCCACAATCTCGATGCCCGCGCACTGTCCGTCGGACCAGGAATCGTATTCCGCCGCCGTGATCTGCTGGTGCATCCACGCGGGCGTGACGGTCTCGACACCGCTCCTCCCGGGCACTCGGGCCTGATCCAGGCGGGTTCAGTGTTCGGAACGGGCCATTGTCAAGATGGGCAACCTCGGCGATGCGTCTCGGACGAACTCACCGATTCTCGAGACGTGTGTCGCTCACCTGGACGTCGAGGCCAGCGCGGCGGGGTGCGAGCCGGTGTCGGCGATGCACGGAAAGCGGTCAGCGGGTGTCTCTCGTAATGCCCGCACGACCGCCGCGCACCGGCAGGAGGCTGCGAGCGCTGTCGGCGTCGCTCGTGCAACCCGGAATGCGCTGTGGCAGAACGGATGTCATGATCAGTTCTTCGTGCTTCGCTCGGTCGGGCCGAATATGTTCGGCCGCAACATCTTCGGCCCGTGATCACTGGCGTAATCCGAAATCGGGCATGGATGGCGGCTCCTGGGCTCGGGAGGATGCCGATCGTGTTGCCTCCTGGCACGCGGGGCAGTTCGCGGGGGTGTCGGCGTCGGGGTCGTGGCCGAGGGTGGTGAGTATGTTTCGGCAGCTGCTGAGCATGTCGCAGGTCTGCGGGGTGCAGTGGGCGTGGCGTTCGGCGTGGATTTCCTTGTGCATCCGCTCGGGTGAGATCGGGTTGCCGAGCGGACCGTGCAGGACCGGATTGCCCATCGGCGGTCAGATTCCGAACCGCGGGCGATCGGCGGGCTGCATCGCACCGATCGCGACGAGCCAGAGTTTGGCCTGTAATTTACTGGCGCACACCGTGATCGGGCAATCGATGTGCTCCTGCATGATGCGGTGGGCGAGCGCGGTGGTCATGGTGGGCAGGGCGCTGTGGTCGATCGGTCGCACACCGTACATGGGTTCACGCCTTTCGGACATCGTGAGGGATACAGCCGGGCAATGGCTGGAACCCCCGATGGCCGGGGCCATTTTTCGGCCATCACCTTGCGGCGTCGGTGCTACGCGGTAATGTCTTGGTCGTAGTCGCGTCCGGGGGCAACGGTTGCGCGACTTGATGATTCGGGTTTCCCGGCCATCGGGGTGAATTCAGAAGACCATCGAATGAGCCGGTGCTACAAGAGCGCCATGCATATGCGACGAAGGTTCTGCGACGGCCCAGAGCGGTTCGCACGGGGGTAGCCGATTTCATGCCTCGTGCAAACGGCGACCGCTCATGATGCAAGCGAGGAAACCGTGACGAATATCGGTGAGGACCAATCGACCACCCTGCCCCGCCGCCAACTGGGGCGGTATCTGAAGGACGCCCGCTTGGCAGTGGGGCTCAAACTCGAAGATGTCGCCCCGCTCATGCAGTGGTCGGCGAGCAAGCTTTCCCGCATCGAATCCGGAAAGTCGCCTGCCATCCGCGTTCTCGACGTGGAAGCGCTGTGCCGGATCTACGAGATCGACGACCCCGAGGTGAGTGCCGGACTGCTCGGCCTCGCCAAGCAGAGCACCGGAACGAGCTGGTGGCAGGCGTTCGATGATGTGATCTCGGGGAACTTCGACTTGTATGTGGGGCTGGAGTCGTCGGCACAGCAGCTGTCCATGTTCCAGCCACACATCGTCGCTGGTCTGCTGCAAACACCCGCCTACGCTCGTGCAGTCGAGCAGGGGTACTACTCCGACATCAGTGAGCAGGAATTGGAGCGGCGAATCCAGCTCAGAATCAAGCGCCAATCACTGCTGAACCGGAAGTTCAAACCTGTAGCCGTAGACTTCGTCATCCACGAATCCGCGCTGTGGACTGTCGTGGGCAATGGGAAAGTCATGGCGGCTCAGTGCCACCACTTGGCTAATCTTCCGGTGAACGTCGAGGTGAGAGTGCTGCCCTACGATGCCGGATTTCCCGCAGGCCTACCGACCGGACCATTTGCCATCCTCGACTTCGGAACCGACTCGAAAGGCCGGGAAACATCACCGACTGTCGTGTATGTCGAGTTGTACGCAGGCGATCTATATCTCGAGCGGCGGAAGGATGTAGCCAGGTATCGTCAGGCCTACAGCGCCACTCTAAAAGCGGCACTTGATGTTCCAGACAGCAAGCGCCGCTTGCGGCAGATAGCAAGGGAGCACGAACGGTGAACGTGAGTCTGACCGAGGCCAAGTGGTTCAAATCCAGCCGCAGCGGCGGGGGTAAGGAGTGCGTCGAAGCCGCGTTCCTCGACAGCGGCCTCGTGGGCATCCGCGACTCCAAGAACCCCACCGGCCCCGCCCTGATCTTCACCCCCACCGAATGGGACGCCTTCACCACCAACCTCCGCAACGGCATCCTCGACCAGGGATAACACCTCGCTCCGGACCGCACGGCCCAACTCACCACGAGTTATCCTCGTGCTCAGCCGCTTTCGCGCTGGCACTGGCTCGCCGAATCCGCGCACAGCCCGATTCCGACGAGTCCACCAGATCGAACCACAGGCCAGGAGCTGCTGATGAGCTTCGCTGAACGTGTCCGCACCGAGGGACACGCTCAGGGGCGCTTCGAGGGACGGGCAGACGCACTGATCGAAGTGCTGACGCTCGAATACCGTCGACGAAATCTTCACCTGAACCAGGTCGCCGGGCGACGCGCACCCGAGTCTCAGCGCCGCCGCAACGGATCACCGCGCGGCGCGCGCGGACCGGCCCCGCACGAGTCCCCAGGCGATGAACACGACGGTGAGGACGGCGGCCGCGATGCCGAAGGTCAGTGAGCCGATGGCGAGGATGATCGGAACACTGAGTGCGGTCAGCATGCCGCCGCCGAGGAACGGTTCGTAGAACAGCTGCTTGTAGCCGTATCCCATTGCGGCGCCCGACGTATGAGCCGGATCGGCCATCTCGACGAGCACGAATCCGGTGGCAACGGTGCATTGGGATTGGCCGTAGTCGGCGATGCCGCGGGTGAACCATTGATCCGGGAACAGGCGCGGACCCAGCGACAGCAACGCGGTCATGCTCCAGGCCAGCGACAGTACGGTCAGTATCGCGATCGCGGGAATGTTGGCGCCGATCGTGGCCAACGACAGCGTGCCTATCGCGGACGCGATCAGGATGTCGAGCGACAGCCCGGTGAAATCGTTGACCATCCGGCGTTCGATGAGCTTCTCCCGCCCGGTCCGGGTCAGCACCATCTGCACGATGAAGCCGCCGATGACGGTGAACGGGAAGAGTGGGAACCGGTCGAACAGATCCGTGCCGAACGCACCGGCCAGAGCTCGCAATCCGGTCAGGATCAGGAATCCGAGGAAGATCGCGATGGCGATCGCTCCGGCAGCCCGGCTCAGTGCTCCGAGGCCCGGGTCTTCGACGGTGTCCCCCTCATTGGGCGGTATATCGCTGAGGCGGCTGGCGGCCGAGCGCCGGTCGGTGTGTTCGCGGGCGACGTCGATTCGCGGATTGCGGATGGCCCAGTTCACCAGCAGCGTGCCGCTGATGACGCCGGTCAGAATGCTGATCGTGGCCAGGCCGAGGCCGATGTCGGCGACCTCGCCGGCGCCGGCATCGTCGAACAGGCCGCGCATGCCGGCGATGGTTCCCAGGCCGCCGGCGAACGACATCTCGATGATCGAGCCCGCCGCGTCCGGCAGATCGAAGACGGGCTCGAGCAGCAGCGCGACCACCACACCGCCGATCGCGAACTGCCCGAAAGACAGGATGGTGCCGAGAAATACGTGCGGTGCGGCGGTCGACCAGATCTTTCCGATCGACGGCAATGTCTTGCCGATCATGATGCCGGCGAAGACGACATTGATCATCAGCGCGGGCATGAGCCGCAGAATGTCGATCACCTCGGACGGAATCAGGCTCCACCCGTTGCTCACCTCACCGAGGACCTGCGGGCCGGTGAGCAGGATGAGAAACCCCGCGAGCACGCTCGCCGGAATATAGAACGCCGACAGCGCGGGAATCGCGCGCCGCAGCAGCATCCCGCCGATGAGCGCCATCGCCACGAAAACGAGGGACAGGCCTACCCACTGTGCGTCCGTCAGCGACTCGTACACAGAAGCCCCTTGCCGGTCGAGGCTGGTCGTCGTCGAACCGTACTCCGAAGCCGGACGTCGGAGAGGGGCTCGGCGCGGCGTGTCACGCGAGCGGCGAACCGATCTCGTATCGCAGCGATTTGACCCAATGCTTTGCACAATGCAACTCTTGCTTTATGCAAGAAGACCAGCGGTCGGTCGCGGCGGTTCACGATGCCGCCGCGGTCGGGCAGAACATGACCGCCGATGTCGCCGCGCTGGAGGCGCTGACCCGGGTACTGGTGTCCATCGCCTGGGACAGCGCGCACGCGGCACCGCCGGGAGTGACATTCCCGCAGATGCGATTTCTGCTGATCCTGCAAGCCCTCGGCCGGGTGTCGTCGTCGCGGCTCGCCGGTGCGCTGGGGGTCAACGCCTCCTCGGTCACCCGGCTGGCCGACAAGCTCGAGGCACGCGGTTATGTGGTGCGCGGGACCGACTCGCACAACCGCAGCGTGGTCACCGTCGAGGTGAGCGCGTCCGGTCGCGCGGTGGTGGATCAGGTGCTGCGCCGCAGGCAGGCCGCCTTCGGGTCACTGCTCGACGAACTCGACGCCGGCGCGCGAGCACAGATCGTCGACGCGGCGCGCGAGCTCGTACGGGCCGCTGCGGCAACACCTTTCGTCTCCTCGACCGGCCCTGGTTCGCTGTGAGCGCCCGGCATCCGCGCGCCACGCATCTCGGCGATTTCCAGGTCGGCCCGCGATTACTCGTGATCGCCGGACTCGCGATTCCGGTCGGCGGCGCGGCCGCACTGGCGGCGTACGCGCTGTTGCAGCTCATCGGGCTGATCACGAATCTCGTGTTCTACCAACGCATCAGCACCGCGATGGTGGCACCGGGCGCGAGTCATCATCCATGGTGGCTGGTACTGACCGCACCCGTCATCGGTGGGCTGATCATCGGTGTGATGGCGCGCTACGGGTCGGAGAAGATCCGTGGCCACGGAATGCCCGAGGCGATCGAGGCCATCCTCATCGGCGGGTCCCGGGTGGCGCCGCGGGTGGCCCTGCTCAAGCCGGCCTCGGCCGCGATCAGTATCGGCTCCGGCGGGCCGTTCGGCGCCGAGGGGCCGATCATCATGACCGGCGGTGCGGTGGGTTCGATTCTGGCGCAGCTGCTGAAACTGTCCGCCGACGAACGGAAGACACTGCTGGTCGCGGGGTCGGCGGCCGGGATGGCGGCGACCTTCAACGCGCCGCTGGCCGCGATTCTGCTGGCGGTGGAACTGCTGCTGTTCGAATGGCGCCCGCGCAGTTTCATCCCGGTGGTCGCCGCGGTCGTCACCGGAACCATGTGCCGCTGGGCACTGCTCGGCAACGGTCCGGTCTTCGCCGCCGGAACCGACGGCGGCAAACCGGGCGCGCTCGCCGACGGTCTCGCGCTGATTCCGGGCATCACCGGCGGACTGCTGGCCATCGCCGCGACCGCGCTGGTGTACTTCGCCGAGGACAGCTTCGCCAAGATTCCGGTGCACTGGATGTGGTGGCCGGCGATCGGCGGGGCGATCATCGGTATCGGCGGACTGGTCGAACCGCGCGCACTGGGTGTGGGTTACGACGTGATCGATCAACTGCTGACCGGGCACGCCACCGTCTCGCTGATCGTCGGAATCCTGGTGGTGAAGACCCTGATCTGGTCGCTGTCACTGGGTTCGGGCACCTCGGGAGGTGTGCTGGCCCCGGTCTTCATGATCGGCGCGGCCCTGGGCGCCGCCGAGGGCGGACTGCTGCCGCACGTCACCGCGGGCTTCTGGGCGATGTGCGGACTCGCGGCGGTGGTCGGCGGCGTGATGCGCTCCCCGCTGACCGGCATCGTGTTCACCGCCGAGCTCACCCAGGCCTGGAACGACGTGCTGCCGCTGGCGGTGGCCTCGGTATCGGCCTACGCGGTGTCGGTGCTGCTGCTCAAGCGCTCGGTGCTCACCGAGAAGATCGCCCGGCGCCGGTTGCATCTGACCCGCGAGTACAGCACCGATCCGCTGGAGACCTTCTTCACCCATGAGGTCATGACCGCCGATCCGCTGGTCCTCGACATCGATGAACTCGTCGAACCCGCCCTGCCGCGAACGCATTACGCGGGCCTGTATCCCGTGGTGGACGGATCCGGTGAGCTGG
The DNA here is from genome assembly GCF_040679495.1 of Nocardia sp. NPDC052254. NCBI lineage: Bacteria > Bacillati > Actinomycetota > Actinomycetes > Mycobacteriales > Nocardiaceae > Nocardia > Nocardia sp. NPDC052254. Next base: position 108,103 of record NZ_JBFAUW010000002.1, read on the forward strand.
CCGGGGTGACCACCCGCCAGGTTCTGCAACATCACCTCGGCGACACCGTCCGGGCCGCGACCCTGCCCATCCGGGCCTCGGTCCATCCGGACAACACGCTGCGCGAGGTCGCCAACGCACTGGCGCTGGCACATGTGACCGCCGCCCCGGTCGTCGACCGCGACGATCCCGCGACGCTGCGCGGTGTCGTCACCCTGGAACAACTCCTGCACGCTCGCCGCCGCGACCTACACGAGGAGCACCACCGCGAACGCCTGCTGGTGGTGCGCGAGGATCGGCTCGCGGACCCGAAGGAGACCGTCGTCGCCTGACCGGCCCGCCGGCCGCACGGACTCGATCCGCCGCTCCCCCGGTGTGGATGCCCCGCACCGAGCCGTGCGCGTGGAACACTCGCGCTGTGGACGAGTCGTTCGGGCGGCGAGTGGGTTTCGTGGCGAACCTCGGGCCGGGCTGGTTCGCCTCGGTCATGGCGACCGGTATCGTCTCGCGGGCGGTCGGGGCCGCGGGCTGGTCCTGGGGCGGATCGGCACTGCTGCTCATCGGCCTGATCGCCTATGCGGTACTGCTGATCGCGACCGCGCTGCGCATCGTCTACCACCGCGACCGCGTGATCGCCGACGCGGTGAATCCCGCCACCGGCTTCACCTACCTCGCCTTCGTCGCCGCCACGGGTGTGATGTCGGCGGGCCTGTCCCGGCACGAGTGGGTGGGCGCGGCCCTGGTCCTGCTCGCCGTAGCCGCCGTCGCCTGGATCGTGCTGTGCTACGCGGTGCCCGCGTTGCTGATGCTCAATCATGGCGCTCCCACCGCGGTGACCGGTGCGAACGGCACCTGGTTCCTGTGGGTGGTCGGCACCCAGTCGGTGGCCGTGGCCGCCACCGTCCTGCCGCATCCGTGGGGCCAGCGTCTCGCGGTACCCGCGCTGCTGTGCTGGTCGGTGGGTGTGGTCCTGTACGGAATCGTGGCGACGGTGGTCCTCGGCAGCCTGTTCAGCGTCGCCATGACCGCGGAACGCCTGGCCCCCACCTACTGGATATTCATGGGCGCCACCGCGATCAGCGTGCTGGCCGGAACCCAGATCCTCGATCAGGACACGGTGCATCTGATCGCCACGGTGCGACCGATGCTGGAGGGTTCGGTGCTGGTGCTGTGGGCCTTCGGCAGCTGGCTCGTGCCGCTGTTGCTGGCCGCCGGCATCTGGCGGCATCTGGTGCGGCATTTCGGCCTGACCTACGAACCGGGTCTGTGGAGCATCGTCTTCCCGGTCGGCATGTACGGCGTCGGGACCGCCGAGCTGGGCCGGGTCACCGGTGAGCAGTGGATGGTCGACTTCGGTCACGCCGAGGCCTGGGTGGCCCTGGCGGTGTGGGCGGCGACGGCCACGGATCTGATCATCACCCTGATCCGGCGCCGGAGTCGTCGTGAATCCGCGGGCTGAGCTCGCGAACTTGTACCGCACGGTAGCCTTGTCCGCGGACGTACATTCCGGCGGGAGGAGCCGGAACAATCGAACGGGAGATTCACGGTGACCTCGCAGGAGGAATTCCTGCGCCGCGTGCGCGATGCCCTCGAGGCGCTACCCGATGACGAACGCACGGTTCCGGTGCCACGCAACTACCAGCGCAATTCCCCGGTGACCTCGGCCGCCGACCAGGCCGAAATCGTCGAATTGTTCACGGCGCGCCTCAAACATCATGGGGCCGAGGTCCATCGGGCCGAGCCGGACGAGGTGCCGGCGATCCTCGACCTGGCCCTGCGCACCCACGGCGCCACTTCCGCACTCGCCCCCGACGGTCTACCGGAGGATTGGCTGCTGTTCTGGTCGGCCGACGCCGCGCATCGGGTGCTGGACGATCAGCCACAGCGCTCGATCCTGGATCGGGAACGCACCGATGCGGTCGTGACCGCCTGCGCCGGCGCGGTGGCCGATGCCGGGACGCTGATCCTCGACGGCGGCCCCGGCCAGTGCCGCCGCGACGCGGCCGTCCTCGCCGATTGCCACATCTGTGTCGTCCGGGCCGAACAGATCGACTACTCCTTGCCCCAGGCCCTCGACAAACTGGATCCGCGCCGCCCCATCACCTGGTTCGGCGGCCCGGCCGTCATGACCGATCCGGAGGCCGAGTCCGCACGGGTCGGCGGCGCCATCGAGGAGACCGAACGGCGCCTCGTCGTCGTGATCGTCGGCTGAGACGTCCGTCACTCCAGCTCAGCCTGCAAGCGCGCGTTAAGGGCGCGCCAAGCCCCGCACGGCATTGTCGTCTTCGACACCGAGAGTGCTCCTGCCGTGAGAGGGGGCGGCAGGATCATTCCCCGGTTGTACGGCCTGATGGGGTCGAAGCGTCACCACGCGGAGTTTCCCCATCAGGCCGCTTCGTACCGAGTCGATCCGTTCGGTCTGTCCACGAGGGGTGACAGATCGGGCGGCTCGTTCGCGTCGGCCCGCCGCCCGACCGGCGGCAACGGCGCGGGCGCCGAACTCGAGTAATGATGGAGTCATGGAAACAGCGGTGGTCTTCGTCTTGGCTTGCCTGCTCTACTGGCTCGGCCTGAGCTGAACCCGCGGGAGGACCGGGGCCGGACGTTCATCGGAGCGCGCCGACCGGTTGCCCCGCCGGGTCCGGGCCACCCTGTGCCGCAGGCACTTTCGTAATCCGAGCCGCCGTGGCCGCCGGCGTGGCGCCGGCGGCCGGACGATCAGCGGCCGGTGGCCAGATTCGCCCCGCCGGTGACGTCCAGGACGACACCGTTGACGAAGCCGTTGGTGGCCAGCATGTGGACCGCCCGCGCCGGTTCATCCGGATTGCCCACCCGGCCCACCGGGGTCGTCCCGGCGAGCCCGTCGAACAGGGCGCGTCGCTGTTGTTCCGGTACCCGCTCCCACCATTCGGTATCGATGACTCCGGGCGCGACCGCGTTGACCCGGATCGGCGCCAGCTCCACCGCCAGCGGCGCCACCATGGCATTCAGCGCGCCGTTGATCGCGGCCAGTCCGGCGGTACCGGGGAAGGCGGCATGGGCCGAGGCCGCGGTGATCAATGTGATCGATCCGTTCGGTTCCAGCTGCGGCAGTGCGGCTTTGACGATCCGGATCTGCGGCCAGAACTTTCCGTCGAAACCCGCGGCCAGCTGGTCGAGATCTAGCTCCGCGAAGGAGCCGCTCCCCGCCGAACCACTCACCGCGATCACCAGATGGTCGATCGAGCCGGATTGTCCGAAGAAGGCCTCGATCTGTGCCGGATCGGTCGCGTCGAGCCGGTGACCGGTGGTCTTACCGCCCAACCGGGCCACTGCGGCATCGAGTTTGTTCTGATCACGGCCGGTGACGACGACCTCGGCGCCCGCATCGGCGAACAGGGTGGCGGTGGCCTCGCCGATCCCCGAACTGCCGCCCATGACGACGACCCGCGGAGTGCGACTGGTGGTATGCGGAGCGCTCATTGCTGCTCTTCCTGTCCTGTACAAGTTGTCGAGACTGATAGTCTCGACAACGAGGGTAGCCGGTAATCTGTTCCCAGGAGCCGTCATCGATGGGAGGTGCTCATGGGACCGCAACGGCGAGAACCGGATTCCCCGTCCGCACCCGCTCGCGCGCACACCGGGCGGCGCCGCAACGAGGCCACCCACCGCGCGATCCTGGACGCGGCTCTGCACCTGCTCGCGGCGTCGGACGAACGACCGGTCACCGTCGACTCCATCGCGACGGCGGCCGGGGTCGGCAAGCAGACGATTTATCGGTGGTGGCCGTCGAAGGGCTCGGTCCTCCTCGAGGCACTGCTCGACCGTGCCCGCCGCGACGTAGCCGAACCGGACACCGGTTCGGTACGGACCGATCTACTGGCCGTCGTCGAGTCCACTTTCATCGGCGCCCAACATGATTCGACAGCGCCGGCGCTGCGCACACTCGTACGCGAAGCGGCGCACGACACACATCTGGCCGAACTGCTCCACGACTTCACCGGTATCCGGCGGGCGGCGACGCACGGGATTCTGCGGCGCGGCGTGACACGCGGCGAACTACCCGCCGATACCGATATCGCGCTGCTGGTGGACCTCTTCTACGGCCTGTTCTGGTACCGCTTCCTGCTCGGCCACGAACCACTCGACAACGACACCGCGACCGCGCTGGTCGACACCCTGTTACCTCTCGACACGCGCGATTGAAGCTCGCGACAGACCACGGCGACAGTCCGCACGCGACCGGCCCGCAGCGGAAAACCGCTGCGGGCCGGGATTTTCGAGACACTCAGTAGTTACCGTTCAGCCCGGAACGCACGCCTTCCTCGATGCGCTTGCCGATCTCGGGATCGACGTTCTTCCAGTAGTCGAACACGCGGCTCAGTACCGGCTCACGCACGCCGCCCAGCACATGCCCGACCACATTGCCCACCAGCCGGTCGCGCTGTTGGTCGTCGAAGACCTCGCGCACCAGCGTGCCCGCCTGTGCCCAGTCGCTGTCCTCGGCGTGCTGGATGTAGCCGGCGCGAACCTGTTCGGGTTCGAAGCTCCAAGCCGCCTCCTCCGGCGCCCGGGCCGGATCGGCGTGCGGGCCACCATAGGAATTCGGCGCGTAGACCGGAACATCCGGCTCGTTGAACTCGTACCGCATGGCGCCCTCCTTGGAGTAGGAGTTCACTTCCGCGGCCCGCGCCCGGTTCGGCGGCAGCTGATGATAGTTCGTGCCGATGCGGTACCGATGGGCATCGGCGTAGGAGAACACCCGGCCCAGCAGCATCTTGTCGGGTGAGTAGCCGACACCCGGCACGATGGCCGAAGGTTCGAAGGCGGCCTGCTCGATCTCGACGAAGTAGTTGCGCGGGTTGCGGTTGAGCGTCCACTTGCCGACCTCGATCAGCGGGTAGTCCTGATGCGACCACACCTTGGTCAGATCGAACGGGTTGAAGCGGTAGTTCGCCGCCTCACCGACCGGCATCACCTGCACATACAGCGTCCAGCTGGGGAATTCGCCGCTTTCGATGGCATCCCACAGATCCTGACGGTGAAAGTCGGGATCGCTGCCGGCCAGCCGATCGGCCTGCTCCTGGGTCAGGAAGTCGATGCCTTGATCCGTCTTGAAGTGGTACTTGACCCAGAATCGCTCACCGGAGGCATTGATCCACTGATAGGTGTGCGACCCGTAGCCGTTCATGTGGCGATAGGTCTTCGGAATACCGCGATCGCCCATCAGCCAGGTCACCTGATGCGCCGTCTCCGGCCGCAGGGTCCAGAAGTCCCACTGCATGTTGTGATCGCGAAGTCCGTTGCCCGGCAGCCGTTTCTGCGAGCGGATGAAGTCGGGGAACTTGATCGGATCCTTGATGAAGAAGACCGGCGTGTTGTTGCCGACGAGATCGTAGTTGCCCTCGGGGGTGTAGAACTTGACCGCGAATCCGCGCGGGTCACGCCAGGTGTCCGGGCTGCCCTGCTCACCGGCGACCGTGGAGAACCGCACCAGCGATTCGGTACGCGCACCCGGCTGGAACAGCGCGGCCTTGGTGTAATGGCTGACATCGCCGGTGACGACGAGTTCACCGTATGCTCCCGCACCCTTGGCGTGCACGATGCGCTCGGGCACCCGCTCGCGGTTGAACTGGGCCAGCTTCTCGATCAGGTAGTGGTCGTGCAGCAGGATCGGACCCTGGGTGCCGGCTGTCAGCGATTCGTCGTCGCTGGGTACCGGTGTTCCGGTATTCGTGGTTGTCGGTTCGGTGATCGACTCGGACATCGAATCCTCCTGTGCATATGCGGGACAGCCGTACGCGGTCGCACCGACGAGGGGCTGCACATCGTGTCTCGTCGGCGCTCGGCGTTTCGCGAGCATCCGGCTATCGGGATGGTGTGTCGTCGGCACGACGACAGTTCGGGCACAGTCCCCAGAACACGATCTCGGCCTCGTCGACGGTGAAACCGTGGGCATCCGACGGGGCGAGACAGGGAGCGTCGCCCACGGCACAGTCCACATCCGCGACCGTGCCGCACTTCCTGCACACCAGATGGTGATGGTTGTCGGCGATGCGCGCCTCGTAGCGCGCGGCCGATCCGGCCGGCTCGATCCGGCGCAGCAAACCGGCGTCCACGCAGGCACGCAGAACGTCGTACACCGCCTGCGTGGACACCGAACCGAGTTCCTCCCGTACCACGGCAGCCACTCGGTCCGCATCCGAATGCGGTTGGGCCACAACCGCATCCAGCACCGCGACACGTGGCCGGGTGACCCGAAGGCCGACCGACCGCAAGCGTTCGCGGGGATCGAAACCATCGGTGTGCATGAACCCAGTCTGCGCCTTTTCTGGAATAAGTCAAGAAAAGACCCAAGGGAATGTTTCGCGTGTCACTTCACCGGAAACGCCATGCGCCGATGAGTTGGTCCGTTGTCCAGATCACATCCCGGCCGGGAAATAGATCATCGGAGCGCAGGGTTGACACCCATTGCCGGCGCCGGGACAGCCCCGGGCCCCACCCCTTTTGTCGCTTCGAGCGACCACTCGCCGAGAGGCGCTTGTCGGGCGTCGGCACCCGAGCGGCGGAACCAGGCGTGGCGTCCGTTCCGCTCCACGCGGTGATGCCGCGTGCCGGCGCCGCCAGGTCCCCCACCTGGCGGCGCTTCGCGGTGCCGTCCCGGGTCCCCGATACCGCGCCGGTTCCGATTTGGTTGCAGGCGCGCGAGTGTCGGCCGCTCGCGCGGATGGCCGAGGTTAACCTCACACTCATGGGACGCCTACGCGGCTGGGTGATCGGGGTACTCGTCACGGTTTCGATCGGTGGCACCTGCGTTGCAGCCGGGGCCGAACCGGCGGAGCCGAGCTGCGCGACCAGCTCGGGGCGGGAGTTCGCCGCCACCACTCCCGAATCGGAGGGGATGGATTCGGCCCGGCTGACCTCGGCGGTGCAATTCGCGGCCGAGCGAAATCGGCTGAACATCAAGATCTTCCGGAACAACTGCCTGATCGGCTCCGGACCGAACAACGCGAGCACCGGACACGTGCCGTGGAACGTGTGGAGTGTTACCAAATCGGTGGTGTCCCTGGTCGCCGGAATCGCCTGGGATCAGGGCAAACTCGATATCGACGCACCGATCGGCCGATATCTGCCACCGGGACTCGGCGACGAGGCCCATCGCGCGATCACAGTGCACGATCTGCTGACCGAAACCTCGGGCCTGCGGGTCGGGGTGATCAATGAAGGGGTGTCCGGCGTCATCCCGATCGATCCGAACAGCGCGGTGCAGGCCCTGGGCGTGCCGTTCGACAATCCACCGGGAACCGAATTCTCCTACAGCCAGCGCAATGTCGATCTCCTGACCTACGTGACCGAACTCGCGGTCGGTGAGCCACTACAACAGTTCGCGCAGCGAGAACTGTTCACCCCCTTGGGGATCGATCGGGGCGACTACTACTGGGCCCGGGATCGTTCCGGTCACACCTACGGCTACGCCCATCTGTTGATCCCGCCGGATGATCTGGCCAAACTGGCCCTGCTGGTGAGCAACGACGGGCAGTGGGGCGGGCAGCGCGTGATCTCGCAGGACTATTTGCAGCAGGCACAGCAGTCCGGGCCCACCCACACCTGTTACGGCTACCTGTTCTGGGTGCGGCCCGGGTGCATCGAGATGCCGGCCTTCCTGCCGTCGGACGTCTTCGCGATGTCCGGAATGGGACTGCAGAACGCATTCTTCATTCCCAGCCTCGGCCTGACCGTGGTCTGGACCGGCGTATTCGGCAATCGCAGCTCGGGCGGGCCGACCGGCATCCTGCAGAATCCGACGGAGCTGACCTGGGAATTCTTCCGGCGCCTACTCGCCGCGTTCGAGCGACCGCCGATCCCCGATCCGGGCCCCTATGTGGAACCGCCGATCACCCTGGACCCGCGCACCTACTTCGATCCGAACATCACCCTCGCCCTGTTCGGCATCGGGCCCGACACCTACCAGGGCTGCAATGTGCTGTCCTGCTTGAATATTCCACTCATGCCGCCGTTCTCCGACGCACCCGTGGGCTGTCTGATCCTGGCCTGCCTGGGGCCGGACCCCCGCACTCCGGGCATCCACTGACCGGAGTGCGGTCCGGCCTCAGTCGCTCCGACTCGCCAGCCGCGCGGTGTCCATGTAGTCACGGAACAGCGTGATCTCCCCGTCGCGCACATGCACCCTGTTGACCGAAGTATGCACCCGCGCCCGGGTTCCGGAGACCGTCATGTCCACATCGTTCTCGACGAACAGCACACCGGGGTCGGTCGATTCGTAGATCGTGGGGTAGATCCCGTGAATCTCGATTCCCGAGAGCCCGGACCACCGCTGGGCCAGATGTTCACGAATCGCCTCACGACCCTGAATCCGCTGCGGCACACCGGGAATCGGGAACGGAATCTCGAACACCGCATCCGCGGCCAGGGCTGCCACGAACCCGTCCGCGTCACGCGTGGACAGGGTCGAGAACAGCCGCTCGACGATTTCTCGCGGACTGCACGCCGAAGGGGAAGCCATGATGTACTCCTCGAATAGTCAAGCGGAACGTAAGCCCCGTTTATGATCCGGAACGCACGCCCCGTTTGTCAACGGCGCAACGGGTAGAATCTCGCTGTGGTGGAGAATCAGACAGCGGAACCGGCGGCCGAACCTCGCCGCGCCCTGCGTGCCGACGCTCGCCGAAACCGCGAGCGAGTTCTGGTGGCGGCGCGGGAAGCCTTTGCCGCCGAGGGCATTTCGGTTCCGCTGGATGAGATAGCTCGGCGCGCCGGCGTGGGACCCGGCACCGTCTACCGCCACTTCCCCACCAAGGAGGCGTTGTTCCAGGCCGCGATCGTCGACAACATCGAGCGGATGATCGAGTACGCGCGTGGCCTGGACGCCGCCGACGATCCGGGCGCGGCCTTCTTCGAACTGCTCGATCACATGGTCAACCAGGGTAGCGTGAAACGCGATCTCGCCGATGCGCTCGGCGGTCACGAGATGGCCGAGATCACCGGCCCCACAAAGGAATTCCAAGCGGTGGTGGCTCAGGTACTGGAGCGCGCCCAGAGTTGCGGGGCGGTACGCACCGATATCGACATCGACGATCTGATGCGTATCCTCAAGGGCACCTTCACCGTCACCCACACCGCCACCGGAGAGCAGCGCACGCGAGCATTCGCCGTCGTCTTCGACGGTCTGCGCGGTCGCTGAACCGACCGGGGCCACAGACGCGGAATGGGCCGCCCGTCGGCCGGGCAGCCCATTCCGGATCGATGACTCAGCGCTGCGCGAGCAGCACTTCCGCGATCTGAATCGTGTTGAGCGCGGCACCCTTTCGCAGGTTGTCACCCGAGATGAACAGGGCCAGGCCACGTCCCTCCGGTGCACCGGGATCCTGGCGGATGCGGCCGACGAGAGATTCGTCGCCACCAGCGGCCTGCAGCGGAGTCGGGACCTCGACCAGCTTCACGCCCGGAGCGGCCGCGAGCAGTTCCTGCGCCCGCGCCACCGACAGCGGGCGATCGAATTCGGCATTGATCGACAGCGAATGCCCGGTGAAGACCGGGACCCGCACACAGGTGCCGCTCACCAGCAGCTCCGGCAGGCCGAGAATCTTGCGACTCTCGTTGCGCAGCTTCTGATCCTCGTCGGTCTCGCCGGAGCCGTCGTCGACGATGGCCCCCGCCAGCGGCAGGACGTTGAACGCGATGGGCGCGACGTACTTGTTCGGCGCCGGGAACTGCACGGCGCCGCCGTCGTGGGTCAGCTTCTCGGCATCATCGATCACCGCGCGTGCCTGGGAGGCCAGTTCTTCGACCCCGGCCAGTCCGCTACCGGACACGGCCTGGTAGCTGGAGACGATCAGCCGGGACAGTCCGGCCTCGTCGTGCAACGGCTTGAGCACCGGCATGGCGGCCATGGTGGTGCAGTTCGGGTTGGCGATGATGCCCTTGACCAGGTTGCGGGTCTGCTCGGGGTTCACCTCGCTGACCACCAGGGGCACCTCGGGATCCTTGCGCCACGCCGAGGAGTTGTCGATGACGGTCACTCCGGCGGCCGCGAACCGGGGCGCCTGCACCCGGGACATGGTCGCGCCGGCGGAGAACAGGGCGATGTCCAGACCGCTGGGATCCGCGGTCTCGGTGTCCTCGACCACGATCTCGCCACCGCGCCAGGGCAGCTTCTTACCGGCCGACCGCGAGGAGGCGAAGAACCGCACCTCGTCGGCGGGGAAATTCCGCTCTTCCAGCAGTTTCCGCATGACGGCGCCGACCTGACCGGTCGCGCCGACCACTCCGACACGAACACCCATGGGTTATCGCCCCGATCCGGCGTGCACGACCGCGACCTCGTCGCCGCCCAGGTCGAAGGCCTTGTGCAGCACCTGCACGGCCCCGTCCAGCTCGGTGTCCTTGACCAGGACCGAGATGCGGATCTCGGAGGTCGAGATCAGATCGATGTTGATGCCCGCCTTGGCCAGCGCCTCACAGAAGGTGGCGGTGACGCCGGGGTGGCTCTTCATCCCCGCGCCGACCAGCGACACCTTGCCGATGTGGTCGTCGTAGAGCACCTGGGTGAAGCCGAGTTCGCCCTGCCGCTTGGTCAGGAACTCCACCGCGCGCGGACCGTCGGCCCGGGGCAGGGTGAAGGTGATGTCGGTCTTACCGGTCTCGACCTTGGAGATGTTCTGCAACACCATGTCGATGTTGATCTCGGCATCGGCGATGGCGCGGAACACCTTGGCGGCATAGCCCGGCTCGTCCGGCAGGGCCACCACGGTCACCTTGGCCTCGCTGCGATCGTGCGCGACGCCGGTGAGAATTGCGTCCTCCAAGGGGATGTCCTCCATCGATCCGTAGATGTAGGTGCCCTTGCGGTCGGTGTAGGACGACCGCACGTGCACCGGAACGTTGTAGCGGCGGGCGTACTCGACGCAGCGCAGCATGAGCACCTTCGCGCCGGTCGCGGCCAGCTCGAGCATCTCCTCGAAACTCACCTGATCCAGCTTCTGGGCATCGGGCACGATGCGCGGATCGGCGGTGAAGACGCCGTCCACATCGGTGTAGATCTCGCAGACATCGGCCTCGAGCGCGGCGGCCAGCGCCACCGCGGTGGTGTCGGAACCGCCGCGACCCAGGGTGGTGATGTCGCGGGTGTCCTGCGATACGCCCTGGAAGCCCGCGACGAGCACGATCATGCCCTCGTCGAGGGCGTCGCGGACGCGGGACGGGGTGACGTCGATGATGCGGGCGTTGCCGTGGGTACCGGTCGTGATGACGCCGGCCTGAGAGCCGGTGAACGAACAGGCGTCGGCACCGAGCGAATGGATCGCCATGGCCACCAACGCGTTCGACATCCGCTCACCGGAGGTGAGCAGCATGTCCAGTTCACGAGCGGGGGGCGCCGGTGCGACCTGCTGGGCCAAATCGAGCAATTCGTCGGTCGTATCGCCCATTGCCGAGCACACGACGACCACGTCGTGCCCCTGCTTCTTCGTCTCCACGATCCGCTCAGCGACGCGCCGGATGCGCTCGGCAGATTCGAGCGACGATCCTCCGTACTTCTGAACGACGAGAGCCACTGTGGGGTCCTCCAAGATCGACTAGCTGCTGTTACCAGGCTCCAAGAGTACCGACCGGAGTCCACCGGCAGGAGGGCTACCTCCGCCCGAGCCGAATCGATCACAACGTCGCATTCCCCGGCCACGACGCCCGGACCAGCGGCGATCCGCGTCGTCGCGGCTTTCGGACGTGGGATCGCCGTTGCGGCGCAGCACAATCCGCCGCATATTTTCGAATAACCATGCCGACCTCGTCGAACACCACCGCCGACCGGCTCCGGATCGGCGGCAGACCGCGGGGATGTGAGTAATCACACGGGCGTCGTCACGGCAACCGGGACGGCACGCGGATCGATCACGAAAATTCCACCGCCGCGTTTGCCCATATCCACAATGCCGAGAGCGCACGATGAGCCTATGAAGAGCATCGAGATCGAGCTGAGCACCGGCGACCGCGAGGTGATCCACGACCTGACCCCGCAGTGCGCCATGTTCCTGCGCGAGGTGGCCGAGGGCGGCGACGGGCTGCTGCACATCTTCGTCCCGCACGCCACCGCGGGGGTGGCCCTGATCGAACTCGGCGCGGGCAGTGACGACGATCTGCTGACGGCCCTGCGGGATCTGCTGCCCGCCGACGATCGCTGGCGGCACGCCCACGGCTCCCACGGCCACGGCCGCTCCCACGTGATGCCCGCCTTCATCGCGCCCTATGCCACCGTGCCGGTGCTGAACGGCGAACTGACGCTCGGCACCTGGCAGTCGGTGGCCTTCGTGGACCTCAACGTCGACAACCCGATCCGCCGGGTACGCCTCTCCTTCCTCCGCGAGTCCAGTTGACCTTCGCCGTGCCGTGCACCGGCACGCGCGGGTAGTGGCGTCGAACCGCCTTGTTCGCATTGCTCTTTCGCATATCGACCTCCTGTGATCGTCGAATCGGGACGGTTCGGACTCAGGCGCGCTCGAACCAGCTGACCTGGGCGCCGTTCCCGAATTCCTGCCGCCGGACGGGCCGGAAGGCGGTCGGGGAGAAATTGCCCGACAGCGCCGAGATGCCGGCACCGGCCAGCACCGGATAACTCTTGATGATCACTTCGTCGATCTCGTCGATCAGCGCCCCCGCGAGGGTGCCGCCGCCACACAGCCAGATGCCGGAGCCGTCCTGCTGCTTCAACTTCCGCACGAGCGCGACCGGATCACCGCCGACGATCTCGACGTTCGGGTCGTCGGCCGGAGTCAGCGTGTTCGAGATGACGTACTGCTTCATGTGGGCGTACGGGCTCGACACACCGATCCGCAAGGCGGGGTCGTAGGTGCCGCGCCCCATGATCACGGTGTCCCACTCCCGATTCGGCGTATCCACCGGCAGATTCACGTGCGGGCGGATGTGGGTGGGGACCACCTCGGGATACCGCTGGCTGAACCAATCCGACATCTCCTGGTTCAAGGGATAGAACTCGACTTCGCCGCCGGGTCCAGCGATGTAGCCGTCCAGCGAGACACCGACGTAGTAGACGAGCTTTCGCATTTCAGTACCACCCAACTTGTTGTACTCTGTCTGAAGTGGTTTCAAGGTAGTACTACGGATGGAGTGGTGTCAAGACAATGCGGACAAATCCAGAAAGGCGCCAGGTCATGCTCGATGCGGCAATCGAGGTGCTGGCTCGCGAAGGCGCCCGGGGACTGACCTTTCGGGCGGTCGACAAACAGGCCGAGGTCCCGATGGGAACGGCATCGAACTATTTCGCGAATCGCGACGATCTACTCACCCAGGTGGGCAGCCGCTTCTACGAACGGCTGACACCCGACGCACCGACCCTGACCGAGATGGCAGCCGGCCCGCACAGTCGCGAGGCGGTGACCGAACTGCTGGCCGGAACCGTCGACCGCATCACGTCCTTCCGCACCGGATATCTGGCCCAGCTGGAACTGCGCCTGGAAGCGACCCGGCGACCCGAGTTGCAGCGCATGCTCACCGAACGGGTCCGCGCCGACATCCAATTCAACGTCGACAACCACCTCGCGTCCGGACAACCGGGAGACGCGAACTCGGTCCTGCTGCTGTATCTGGCACTGAGTTGGCTCATCGTCGAACGGTTGACACTGCCGGAGATCTTCGACGAGACGCAGGCGCGCGATCTGATCCGAATCGCGGTCGAACGGACAATTCCAGCCGATCCGGAATGAGCCGGGGCCGAATTCGGACACCTCCGCCGACCTTGTGATGACTATCACATCGATTGATAATGGCGGTCATGCAGGCATCTGTCGGTGATCACATCCGAGTGCACAGCAATGCCGTGGGGATACCCGAGCGCACGGGTGAAATTCTCGAGGCGCGAGGCAGCGAGGGCACACCGCCCTATGTGGTCCGGTTCGAGGACGGGCACGAAAGCCTGGTCTTCCCGGGACCCGACTGCGAGGTCCTCCACCACCGGTAACTGTGACGACTCGCTACGTCAAGCCCCCTTTCCCATCCGGGGGCAGGGTCGGCGATGCCCCAGCAACCCGCGGAATCCGCCCTGCCCACCCGGACCACGCAGAACACGCGTCGTCACCGACTCGATGCCAGATTGCCGCACAACCGCAAACGTCGAGCCTGCCTCCGAAGGTAATCAAACTGGTCGGTCTCTGTAACTATGGAACAGACCAAACGGTTGACGGCCGCATGTGACGCTGGAGACAATCGGCCCAGGAAGTACAGGGGGGTGGAGGGCAAAACATGCGCACGAAGACCGACCACCGATTCATCATCGAAGTCGACGCCGAACAGGTCCAGGAAGCATTGCTGGCCGTCGAGCGGATCCCGGAATGGTCACCTGCGCATCGCGATGTGCGCGTGGCGAGCCGCGACGAATTCGACCGGCCCCGGCGCGTGTACGCGACCGTGACGACACTCAACAACTCCGATCGCCAAGTCCTCGAATACACCTGTAAGCCCGACCGCATCAGCTGGGAAGTGGTGGAGAGCGCGGGCGGTGGCGGCGGCAAGGGCTGGTTCGACATCGAGGAGACCGCCGAGGGCACCGAGGTCTGGTACCACTCCGAGGTGTATCTGCCCATCCCGGTTCCGGGCCTGCTGCTCAAGCGCACACTGTCGCGGGTCAACGATGAGGCTGTGCACAACCTCATCGAGTACATCGAGAAATTTCCCTTCGGCGAGAACTACGAAGTGAGCTGACGGCCGGATCGGCGCGACGGCGTCGGCCGGTCCTGCCACGATGTGCGAATGACCGGTGTCAGACGCACACGTTTCCAGGTGGTCACCGAGAACGCCTCGGTGACCCAGCTGGAGTTGTTCTTCGATCTCGTCCTGGTGTTCGCGTTCACACAAGTGACCGATCTGGCCGCACACGAGGTCACCGCGCTCAACATGCTGCGGGCGCTGCTGGTACTCGCGGTGATGTGGTGGGTGTGGATCGCCTACGCCTGGCTCGGCAATGTGATCAAGGCCGACGAGGGTATCGCCCGGGTCGCGATGTTCGTCGCGATGGGCGCGGGACTCATTGTCGCCGAGGTGATTCCCGAGGCATTCCACGACATGCCCGGCGGCTGGTACGGGCCGCTGGTGTTCGCGGTCGGCTACCTGGTGATCCGGCTCGTCCATCTGGCCATGTTCTGGCTGGCCAGTACCGAGGACCGGCAGCTGCGTGGACAGGTCGGTCGGTGGGCGGCCGGATCGATCACCATCGGCACCACACTGCTGATCGTGGCGGCGATCGAGCACGGCACCGTGCAGATCGTGCTGTGGATCGCGGCCGTCGTCGGCGATATGGTCTGGACTTTCTTCGCGGGCAACGACTGGCGGCTGAACTCGGCCTCGCACTTCGCCGAACGGCACGGACTCATCGTGATCGTCGCGCTCGGCGAATCCATCGTCTCCATCGGCGTCGGCATGGCCGGGCTGCCGATCTCCTGGGCCATCACCGTGGGATCGCTACTGGCCCTCACGGTTTCGGCGCTGCTGTGGTGGGCCTACTTCGATGTCGCGGCGAGCGTCGTCGAACATGCGCTGAGCACGGCGCGGGGGTCCCGGCGAGTCCAGATCGCACGCAATTGCTACACCTTCTGGCACTTCCCGATGGTCGCCGGCATCGTCGCGCTGTCACTCGGACTGAAGAAGACCCTGAACTATCTCGGCGGTGCGGCCGGGCACACCCTGCACGACCGGCTGGACGGAATCCCGCTGTTCGCGCTGTATGGCGGTGTGGTGCTGTATCTGCTCGCCCTGGTCGGCTTCCGCCACTACGCGACCGGAACCGTGCTGTGGCCGCGCCTGGTGACCGCGGCCGTGCTGATCGCATCGATTCCACTGGGCGCCGCCATGCCGGCGATGGCGGCGCTGGGCCTGCTGTGCGTGGTGCTGGCGGTCCTGATCGGCTGGGAGACACTGCGGTACGCGCAACCACGCGATGCCGTCCGGCACGGCGACGATCACCGGCCGGGTACCGGATCCCCGGATGTCCGCAGCAGTCTGTGATCCACTGTTTCCGGTGGCAGGTCGCCACCCTCGCGCACCGCGTCTCGCATCTGATTGATGTTCTCCCGCAACACATCTCCCACCAGCTCGTCGGTTCGAGGATCGGCGAGCACCTGGAAGATGATGCGAAAACTGGTGTCGGCGATGGCGCGAATGATTTCGTCGTGGAAGGGGAGGTAACGCACCCGGCCCACGGCGGGGTCGTCCTTGATCAGCTCCAGGATCATCGCATCCAATTCGTCGCGGTTCTCCTCGAGCGCGGCCGCGATATTGCGGGCGTACTGCCCCCGGCGCAGCACCTCGGCCACCTCCTCCAGAACGGCCATCGTGACCGGGCGCTTCACCGCGTCCACGATCACGCCCACCGACCGGTTGACGACCGCCGCTGTGACCCGGTCACCGAACGCACGGTCGGCCACCCGCGCCAGGCGCACCAGGATCACCACGATCCGCAACAACCGGAAACCGCGGAAGAACGGGCTGGTCACCGGGATCATCCCCAGGACCTCGTACCAGTAGACGAACGGGAACGTCCACGACCAGTCCGCGCGCCGCCAGCGCCACAGGAATTCCGCGGCGAAGACCGCACAGATCGAATAGTCCACCACCATGATCGCGTGATAGGTGGGTCCCGACACCGGGAAGAAGGTGATCCAAGCGACCAGTGCGACCGAGACGACCGCGAGTGCCAGCATCACCAGATCGGTCCACAGTGCCGGCGGTTTACGCGGATACGAGTACTGCGCCACCAACGGTCCCTTCCACATCGAACGGGTACCCGCAGAGACTAGCGGCCCGGGAGTGCCCGGAACGACGCCGCGGAAGTCCCACCCGTGCGAAATCAGTGGCCGGAGCGGATGATCGCCTCGAGATTTCGCTCGGCCACCGCGGTGATCGTCAGCGACGGATTGACCGCGCCGGTACTACCGGGGATCGCCGCACCGTCCACGACGTACAGGCCCGGATATCCGGCGACCCGGCCGTAGTTGTCGGTGGCCTGCCCGAGTACCGCACCACCGAGTGGGTGTGCGGTGAACGGGGCATTCGCGTCGTAACCGATCGGCCCGTAGTCGACGAGGGCGCCCGCGCGCTCGCCGATGCGCCGATCGACCGTGCGACAGGCGGCCACGATCGCGTCCTGCGCCCCACGCGGCCAGTTCAGCGCGGCGGCATCCCGGGCGGCGTCGTAGGTGATCGTGGCCCGAGTCGGATCGATCACGAGCCCCAGCGAGGCCAGTCCGCCGGTCTCCACCGGTATACCGGGGATGTACCAGCTCTCCAGGCTCAGCGGCATCTCCGAATCGTCGAAGATCCGGCCCGCACTCGGCACCCCCTGTCCCAGGCCGGCCAGCTGGCTCGCGCTGCGGGCCAGCACCACATCGCCGTTGGTCCCCCAGCCGGCGCCGACATGCTCGTTGAGGTTCGGCAGCGCACCGGTACCCCGGGCACGGACCAGCAGTTCGGTGGTGCCGATCGAGCCGGCCCCCAGGAAGAGCTTGTCGCAGGTCAGCGTGCGGACGGCGAGGATCGCGCCGGTGGGATCGAGCTTGCTGATCCGCACCACATAGCGGTTGCCGTCGCGGCCGATGCTGTCCACCCGATGGCCCGGGAAAACCCTGGACCGGCCGGAGTCCTGGGCATACTTCAGATAATTCTGGTTCAGATCGAACTTCGCGCCGTTGGAGTTGCCGAGGTTGCTGCGAGCCGCGATGGCCGATGCCCGGGTGCCTCCGGCCAATTCACCGCGCAGGATGTCCCAGTTGAAGATCGAATCGCTGAACAGCGGCTGATATCCCGCCTTACGGACCTGCGCGTCCCACATCCGCGAATGGGTGAACGGTTCGGAGTTGTAGATGTCCGCCGGCATCGGCGACAGCCGCAACATCTCCCGGACGCGGGGGTAGTAGATCCGGTCCAGCTCACCGTAATCGACTGTGCCCCTGAATATTTCGTCGAAGTGGTGCTGCTGCGGCGCGATCATGCAGCCGGTGAAGACCACCGATCCGCCGCCGACCGCGGCACCGCGCCAGACATCGATACCGCCGAACGGGGTGACATCCAGAACACCGCCGAAATCGGCGAATTCCATCGGAACCTTGGTGACGCCGGTGAAGCTCGTGCGATGCCAGAAGCCCCGGCCGTCGGGCAGATCGTCACCGGTGAAGATCTCCCGCTGCGGATCGTTCGGCCAGCGGGAACCGCGTTCCAGCACCGTATTCGAGATACCCGCTTCGGCCAGCCGTAGTGCCGCGACCGCGGCACCGAATCCGGAGCCGACGACGATCGCCTCGGAATGTTCCGGCGGATCCGGCAGCGGTGCGAAAATCTCGGGGACCCAGCCGCGGAACAGCTCGTTCCACAGCGGATCCGCAGCCGCCGGACCGGCACCGCGCAACGCGCCCGCGACGCCCAACACTGTTGCCGCACCGGCCGCCTGTAAAAAGGCGCGTCTGTGCACCGGCCACCTCCCTCATCACGCATGGCCGCGCGCGAGATTACCGCCGAATGCCAGTTGTCTCAACAGGATCGGCAGCAGTGGGAAGTCCAGTGCATATCAAATTGCTATATGAACTGTTCAGCGGGGTGCCCGGATTCGAGCCGGTGTTCAGGCGCGTAGACGCTCGCGGCGCAGCCGATCGACCTCGGGCAAGTCCAGTGGCTCGAGCTCGTTCACGCCGAGCGCCCGCGCGAGCAGATGGTCGGCCAGTTCGGGATTGCGGGCCAGGGCCGGACCGTGCATGTAGGTACCGATGACCGAACCCTGCACCACCCCTTCGAGACCGTCGCCCACGCCGTTGCCGACCCCCTTGGTGACCCGCCCCAGACCGGTAGCCGCCGGACCGAGAGTCGTTCCGCCCCGGTGATTCTCGAATCCGGTGAGCGGCTGGGTCAGCCCGGCGAGCACGGGTGTGGTGGCCACCTCTCCGATGGCACGCACCCGCTGTGGCGTGGTGGTGACGTCGAACAGCCCGACACCGTCCACCCGCTCACCGGCGGAGGTCTCGTACCAGTTGCCCAGCACCTGGATGGCAGCGCAGATCGCCAGTACCGGAACACCTTTCGCGGCCGCGAGCTGCAGACCGGGATAGCGTTGCAGATGCCGGGTGGCCAGCCGCTGCGCGGAGTCCTCGGCACCACCGAGGGTGTAGAGGTCCAGCGATTCGGGCACCGGATCGTTCAGCGTGATCTCCACGATCTCCGCGTCGAAACCCCGCATGCGCAGGCGCTGCCGCAGGACCAGGGCATTTCCACCGTCACCGTAGGTGCCCATCACATCGGGCAGGACCAGCCCGATCCGTATCGTCGACTCACTCATCGCAGATCGTGTCCTGTCCCCGGGCGTCCAGATCGCGGTTCAGATCCCGGAAGGCGGTGTAATTGGCCAGCACCTCGACCTGTCCGGGCGGGCAGGAAGCGATGGCGCGCAACGGATCGGGCACCGTCGTATGTTCCACACCGGCATAGGTCAGGCGCACGCCCAGATCGGTGGCGCGCTCACCCGCGGCAACCACCTGAGTGCCCTCGAAGTGCTCGAAACGTACATCCCACAGCCACGACAGGTCCTCCCCGTCGGGCACCTGGCCGTTGACCGCGATCACCAAACCCGTTGCGGCCGAGTCGATCATCGACAGTGCCTCCTGCCAGCCGGCCGGATTCTTGGCCAGCAGCAGCCGTGCGGAATGCTCGCCGACCCGCACGGTGCGGTAGCGCCCGGCGATCTCACGGACGCTGCCCGCGGCCTGCACCGCGGTCTCCGGCTTCGCTCCCAGGGTGACGGCCGCGGCCACCGCCTGGGCGGCGTTACCGCGATTGGCGCGTCCCGGAAGAGCAAGGCGTAGCGGCAATTTCAGGCCGTCCGGCCCGCACAGATAGTCCGCGTCGACCCACCACCGCGGTTCCGGCCGCTCGAAATCGGCGCCGGTGCTACGCCAGTGGATGCCCTCCCAGACGATCGGTTCACCGCTGCGCGGACAGCTGGTGGCGTCGACCGCCCAGCCGCTGCCGGCCGAGACCCACACCACATTGGGGTGGTCGTAGGCGATCGAGGTGATCAGCACATCGTCGCAGTTGGCGATCAGTACCGCATCGGGATGGCGGGCCATGCCCTCGCGCAGTTTGCGCTCGATCATGTTGATCTCGCCCACCCGGTCGAGCTGATCGCGGCTGAGGTTCAGCAGCACGACCGCGGCCGGGTTCAGGGCATCCGCGACATGCGGCAGGTGCAGTTCGTCGACCTCGATGGCGGCCACCGGCGCGGTGCGGTCGACACTCAGCGCGGCGACGATCCCGGCGTCCATGTTGGCACCGTCCGCCTGGGTGACGACCTGGCCCAGTTCGGCCAGGGCGGCCGCGGTCATCCGGGTCGTGGTCGATTTGCCGTTGGTGCCGGTGATGAGCACCGTGCGCCGCCCGCGCCCCAGCTGGGTCATGATGTCCGGGGCGATCTGCAGGGCGATCAGCCCGCCGATCATCGAACCCTTACCGCGTCCGGCCTTCTGCGAGGCCCACGACGCCGCTGCCGCTGCCCGCAGCGCCAGCCGTCCGCGCACCGAGATGTCTGCCACCACGCGAGTGTATTGGTGGGTGCCACCCGGCGCGCGAGCGGCCGATGTGATCTCGGCGGACCGGCCCGCCGCGCCCGCACCAGCCGCGGCGGTGCGGGTCGGTGGAGCACGCGGCGGTAGCCCTCCGGCGAGGCATCACAGTTGCCGTCGGCGAGGCTGGTGATCGCGCTCATCACCTCGTTGAACGCGCGATGCCGGGCACTGTCGGTCGGTCTCCCCACACCGGCGAACGGCGGGCGCCGTCCCCCGAGCGCGGCGTGCTCACATCGGCACGTCGAAGATGTTCGCCTGTCCGGCGGCGAAACGAGCCCTGTCGGCCTGGCGTAGGGGTTCCAGTTCCGGCGCCCGATACAACGTGAACAGGCGGCACCGGGCGGCATCCGAACCGGCCACGTCCAGCAGGGCGTTCACCGCCGTGCGCGCCCCCTCGCAAGCGCCTTCCATGGTCGCGAGGTCGATATTGGTGCGGACGTAATCGCCTGCCAGGAAAAGATTTTCGAGACCACCGTGCACATTCGGCCGCGCTCCCCACGAGCCCGCGGTATTGATCAGCAGCGGATCGGCATTGGTGTTGCGGCCACTGCCGGCATCCCAGGCCACGCCGGTATCGAGGAACCAGGACACCAGATCCGAATCCCGCAGTGCCGAGGCACCTTCCAGATGCTTGCCGAGCTGTGCCCAGACCTCCCGGGCGATTTCGTCGTGGGTGCATTCGATCGCCGGCTTCCCGTAGAGGGTGCCGGGCGTGTTCCAGTCCGAGATGTCGACCGACAGGCAGTCCCGGACAGAGCCGTCGCCCAGGTCGGAAATCTTTGTGCGCGACCAGAACTGGCCCTGCGAGATGGAGGTCAGTGACCACGGCGAATCGACGTAGGCGGTATGCCCGCGCGCGATCTCGGCCGGGCGGTTCAGATAGAACTGGAGACCGCTCATCCAGTTGACCACCAGATCGTTCATCGCCGCCAGCTCCGGCTGCACGGCGAGGATCTCGGGCGTCCACAGTGTGCGCGCGACCTCGACCGGCACCGCCAGCACGAAATAGTCCGCGTCCACGGCCTGCTGACCATCCGGGCCACCGGCGATCCGGGCACCCGAGATCCGCCGATCGCGCACCTCGAGTGCGCGCAGTTCGGCGGTCTCGAAACGCACCCCCAGCCCGCGCAGATGGGCCACCCAGGGATCGATCCACGCTTCGTTGGTCGGACCGTTCAGCAGCCGGTCCAGGGGGCCGTCGTTACCGGTCTGCAGCGGATTACCGAGGAACTGCTCCCCCATCGACCCGATCGTGCGGGTACTGGCGTGATCGTCCTTCGCGGCGACCAGCAGGGTCGTCAGGGTCCGCGACATCAGCATGCGGAATTCCTGCGAACGATCACGGGCGCCGAGGAAATCGCGCCAGGCCAATTTCTCCCACTGCCCGAAGCGGCGATCGTCACAACTCGTGTTGAAGACCAGCAGCCGATTCGCGAAATAGAGCGCGTCGTTCATCGGCATCTTCATGGAGGTGGCGATCACCGATGCGGTGGTCTGCCGGAAATCGTCCGGATTCGCCCACGGCGTCGCATGCCGGTCCACCGGCACGATGGTGTCGTCGGCGCCGGCCCGGGAGAATCGCGCCTCGGCGGCCGGGACGAGGTTGTCCCAGACACCGTTGGCATTGCCCGCGAACGGAATTCGCCGCATGGTGTCGGGAATGTGGTGATAGAAGCCGGGGAAGAAGCGGAATCCGTGCTCACCCTGCAGATCGGCACGTCCGCCGCGGCCACTGCCCGCCACCGGAATGCTGCGGGCCTTTCCGCCCAGCGCCCGCCGTTCGTAGACCGTGACACCGAATCCGCGTTCGGCCAATTCGTGTGCCGCCGTCAACCCCGCGACACCACCACCGAAGACGGCCACCCGCCGCCCGGGGTCGGCATTCGCACGACCGGGGCGCAGCAACGCACCCGCGGTCATCACACCAGCACCGGCCGCCCCGCGAAGGACTGTTCTTCGCGAGACGGCCCCGTATCGTTCTGCCATCTATCGGGACCTCCACACCGCGGGTAACTGTAGGCGGTGCGGGTCGCCCCCGGATCGATTGGGGTGATGATCCGGGCGCGGAGGAATTCCGCGCTCGAATCAGTACCCCTGCGGCCCCTGATACTGCCCCTGCGGCCCTGGGTATTGCCCCTGCGGCCCCGGGTATTGGGTCTGCGGCCCCGGGAACGGGAGCTGCGGCACGTGGAATCCGAAATCGTCGGCGACCATGGCCGCCAATTCCAGCAATGCCCGCTGGGTCGGCTTGCTCACCAGTTCCAGATCGATCTCGGCGCCCTCGGCGAGATGGTCGTCGAACGGCACCACCTGTACCGCGCGGGTGCGGTCGAGGAACAGCTTGCGCAGCTGATCCAGATCGACGGTGGAGGCGCCGCGGCGAGAAGCGTTGACCACCACCACGGTTCGCTCCACCAGCTTGCTGTAGCCGTGATGTTCGAGCCAGTCCAGGGTGGCCGAGGCGCTGCGTGCGCCGTCGATGGCCGGTGAGGTCACCAGGATCAGCGAGCTCGCCATGTCCAGGACGCCGGCCATGGCCGAATGCATCAGTCCGGTACCGCAGTCGGTGAGAATGATGTTGTAGAACTGCTGCAGAATGCTGATCGCGCGGCGGTAGTCGGCCTCGCTGAAGGCCTCCGAGACCGCCGGATCCTGTTCACTGGCAAGCACTTCCAGGCGGCTCGGCGCCTGCGAGGTGTGCGCGCGCACATCGGAGTAGCGGCTGATGTGCTGATCCTCGAGCAGATTGCGCACCGTCGAGCGGGTCTGCCTCGGCACCCGGTGGGCCAGGGTCCCGAGGTCGGGGTTGGCATCGATGGCGATGACCCGGTCACCGCGCGCCGAGGCGAACGTCGAGCCCAAACCGACTGTGGTCGTGGTCTTTCCGACACCACCCTTGAGCGACAGGATGGCGATGCGGTAGTCACCGCGTACCGGCTGGTTCACCCGGTCGACCAGTTCGCGGTAGACGACATCGGACGAGGATTCGCCCGGGTTGATCGCACCGCCGGACATCTTGTGCACCGCGCGCCGCCAGCCGCTGCGCGGCGAACGCTTGGCGCGCTTGAGCAGATTCAGGTCGTTGACCGAATTCCCCGGCTGCCCGGGCTGGGTCATGTGCTGCGGCTGGAAGTTCTGCTGCTGATACTGCTGCAGTTGCTGCCCGGAACCACCCTGCTGCCACCCACCCTGCTGTGGCGGCTGCTGTGGCTGCTGCTGTTGCTGAGGCTGCGGTGCGGGGCCGGTGGGCAACGGCGGCGGAGCCCAGCTGAAGATCTGACCACCGGAGGGATCGGATTCCGCGGCGGGTGGTTCGGGCGCCGGCGGCGGGGCCTGCGGCTCGTCGAAGACTCGGCGCACCATGCCGTCACTGCCGATTTCCTGGCGGAACTCGCCGTAGGGCGTCTCCTCGCGCACCTCGCCGTAACCGGCGGGTGGTGGCGCGAAGTCACCGGGCCCCTGCGGAACGGGATAGCCGGGCTGGGGCGCGAAACCGCCCTGGTCACTGGGGTATCCGGGCGGTGCATGACCGTCCGGTCCGGGCGGTGCGAAACCGTCGGGCCCCGGCGCGAACGAACCCTGCTCGGGGAAACCACCGGGCGGACCCGGCGGTGCGAAACCCGGCTGGCCCCCGAAATTGCCCTGCGGGGTGAACCCTTCCGGCCCGGGCGCCCACGGCGGTGCGAAACCACTCGGATCGCCGGAGGGCGGGAAACCGTTCGGATCGGACGGCGGCGCGAAGCCCTGCTGATCCGGGGGCGGGAAACCGCTCTGATCGCCCGGCGGGGCAAATGAACCCTGGTGATCGTTCATCGGATATCCGCCCGGCGGCGCGAAACCCGGATCGGGCGGATAGGCCCCGCTCGGCGCGAACGGGCCGGGCGGGGCGAAGCCGCCCGGCCCGGGTGCGAAGGGGCCGCCGTCGGGACCGAACTGCGGCCCGGACATGAATGTGGTCTGCTCGATGCCCTCCGGCACCGCCGGAATGATCCCGGACGCGGCGTGACCACCGTCACCGGCGCCCGCCTCGGGCGCTTCGGCACCAGGATCGGGCTCGGTCGACGTACCCGAGGCCGCCGAATCCGGATCTGATTCGTCCTGCGACGGCTGCGAGTTCGCAGTGTCCTGTTCGGGAGCTACATCGCCCGGTCCCTGCCCATGCAGCCAAGGCGGTGAAGTGGAGTTGTCGTTAGTCGTCACGTTTCCCCCAGCTGCTCGGAGCATTTCGAGCAGAGAGCTCGCGGCCAATGCGCCACAACGCTAGCACGCTGGCCGAATACCGGTCCGCCGGTGAATCGGGCCGTGACCCGGCGCGGAGAGGTCGTCGCGGCGAACCGCCCATCACCTTCCCGGCGATGGGCGGTTTCCGTTGTGGAGCAAGGGTTGTCGGCCGCTGTTCGTGACGGCGCAACCCGGATCAGCGGTTGCGCAGTGCGCGGTTCACCGCGGAGACGACCGCACGCAGCGAGGCGGTGGAGATGGATGTCGCCACACCCACGCCCCAGGTCACCTTGTCGCCGATGGCACATTCCACATAGGCCGCGGCCTGTGCGTCGTCACCGGAGGACATCGCGTGCTCGGAGTAGTCCAGAACTCGCACGTCGTAGCCGATGGTGCTCAGCGCATCCACGAACGAGGCCAGCGGACCGTTCCCGGATCCGACGATCTCCTGTTCGACACCGTCGACCTTCACCACCGCGGTGACGGTGTCGGTGCCGGAATCGGTCTCGGCGGCCGTCACCTTCTGCCGGATGCGCTCCAGCGGAACGATCGGGTTCAGGTACTCGTCGGCGAACACGTCCCACATCACCTTCGGGGTGACCTCGCCGCCCTCACCGTCGGTGATCTTCTGGATCGCCTGCGAGAACTCGATCTGCAACCGCCGCGGCAGCGCCAGACCGTGGTCGGTCTTCATGATGTAGGCCACGCCGCCCTTACCGGACTGCGAGTTCACCCGGATGACGGCCTCGTAGGTACGGCCCACATCCTTGGGATCGATCGGCAGATACGGAACCTCCCACACGATGTCGTCGATATCGGCATCGGAGGCGTCCGCGGCATTTTTCATGGCGTCCAGGCCCTTGTTGATGGCGTCCTGGTGGCTGCCGGAGAAGGCGGTGTACACCAGATCGCCGCCGTAGGGGTGGCGCTCGTGGACCGGCAGCTGGTTGCAGTATTCGACCGTGCGGCGGATCTCGTCGATATCGGAGAAGTCGATCTGCGGATCGACCCCACGAGAGAACAGGTTCATCCCCAGGGTGACCAGGCAGACATTGCCGGTGCGTTCACCGTTGCCGAACAGGCAGCCCTCGATCCGGTCGGCACCTGCCTGGTAACCCAGTTCGGCGGCGGCGACGGCGGTGCCCCGGTCGTTGTGCGGATGCAGCGACAGCACGATCGAGTCGCGGCGAGCCAGATTGCGGCTCATCCACTCGATGGAATCGGCGTACACGTTCGGGGTCGCCATCTCCACCGTCGCGGGCAGATTGATGATCAGCGGCTTGTCCGGTGTCGGCGCGATGATCGCCGACACCGCATCACACACCTCACGGGCGTAATCCAGCTCGGTACCGGTGTAGGACTCCGGGCTGTACTCGTAACGCCAGTTGGTGTCGGGGTAGCGGCGCTCGGTCTCCAGGCACAGGGTCGCGGCGTCGGTGGCGATCTTCTTCACCGTGTCGCGGTCGGCACGGAACACCACACGGCGCTGCAGGACCGAGGTGGAGTTGTAGAAATGGACGATCACATTCGAGGCACCCTGACAGGCCTCGAAGGTGCGCTCGATCAGCTCCGGGCGGCACTGGGTCAGCACCTGGATGCTCACGTCGTCCGGAATCGCGCCGTCCTCGATGATCTCGCGGACGAAGTCGAAATCGGTCTGGCTGGCGGACGGGAAACCGACCTCGATCTCCTTGTAACCCATCCGCACCAGCAGGTCGAACATGCGACGCTTGCGAGCCGGACTCATCGGATCGATCAGGGCCTGGTTGCCGTCGCGCAGATCCACCGCGCACCAGCCGGGCGCCCGGTCGACCACCCGATCCGGCCAGGTGCGGTCGAAAGGAATCGGCGCGGTGTCGAATGCCGGGCTCCCGCCCGGGACCTCCTCGACGAAGGGCCGGTACCGGAACACCGGCATCGAGGAGTTCTTCTGCTTGTTCCACGCGGCCTGGTCGGCGGGCGCGGGCTTGGACGGCGCGGTGATGGTGCGCGTTCCGGATACGAAGGCGTCAGCGGGTGACATGGGCGTTTCTCCGAGAGTGTGGGGTGGGTGTCCCAATTACTGATTTGGGGTCGACCGGCACAGCTGAACCCCGCGACGGGAGCCGGTCCGTTTCAGACCCCGTCGCGGCGGCCGAGGAGGAGTGCCCGCTGCATGATGTCGCCAGCTTACAGGTCGCTACCACAGCGACGATAGGGCCCTCGTCACCTCCACGTAACCTGGCCGAATGAGTTACGACCACGTCCTGCTCCCTGCCGGTGCCGCCGCCTCGCCCGATGCGGTGGAAGCCTATCTGGCCGGGCAGCAGGGGCAGGCCGAAACAGAGATCGTGGCGACGATCGCCGCCGAACTGGACCGGCGCAACGACGAACTGCCCGAGCAGGACGGTTTCCTCGGTGCGGCCGCCGGTGATGCGGGCGCCGGCACCGTGCTCCACATCACCGCACCGTACGACGCCATCGGGCACGTGCGCGCGCTGTTGTTCGAGCTCGCCACACCGCACGACTACGCGATCTACGATCCGCAGCTGAACTGGCTGATCGATCCGACCGGCCGGATCGATGTCACGGTCACCCACGGCGGAGCGGGCGAATTCCCTTATCTGACCGAGAAACTCGCCCGGCAGTGGGTACCGGAACTCTGCGAGCCGAATCCCTATCTGATCGTCGAACGCGATGATCAGATCTATATCCAGACCTACCGCGATGAGCCCGGCCTGTACATGCTCGAGTATCGCGACGGCGGCCCGGACCGGCATTTCGGCACGCAGCTCGCCGACGGCGACCGGGTTGCCGAACTCATCTGGGAATGGACCGCGGGCGAACGCGCCCGGCTCGACGCGCTCGACTGGGAGCCGGTGAGTCTCTGACCGCGGGACCGGCCGGCGTCAGAGTGTACGGCGTCCGGACAGCGCCCGGCCCAGGGTCAGCTCGTCCGCGAATTCCAGATCGCCACCCATCGGCAGGCCCGAGGCCAGACGCGTCACCGACAGCCCGGGGAAATCGCGCAGCATCCGGACCAGATAGGTGGCCGTGGCCTCGCCCTCGGTATTGGGGTCGGTGGCGATGATCACCTCGGTGACATCGATTCCGTCCTCTTGATTTCCGATGCGCCCCAGCAGTTCTCGAATGCGCAGCTGGTCCGGGCCGATGCCGGACAGCGGATCCAGCGCGCCGCCGAGAACGTGGTAGCGACCGCGGAATTCCCGGGTGCGCTCGATGGCCTGGACGTCCTTGGGCTCCTCGACCACACAGATCATGGTGCGGTCGCGGCGCGGATCGGCGCAGATCCGGCACAGTTCGCCGTCGGAGACGGTGCCGCAGACGAGGCAGAACCGCACGCCGTCACGCACCTTCTGCAGCGCCGATTGCAGCCGGTCGATCTCCGGCGGTTCCACCGACAGCAGATGGAAGGCGATGCGCTGCGCGCTCTTGGGACCGACGCCGGGCAGTTTCCCCAGCTCGTCGATCAGATCCTGAACCGGACCTTCGTACACCGGACCGTACCGCCGGGAATCAGAACGGCAGGCCGGGCACGGAACCGCCGCCCATGCCACCGGCCAGCGGGCCCAGTTTCTCGGCAGCGAGCTGCTGCGCGTTGGCCATCGCGTCGTTGATCGCGCCCACCACCAGGTCCTGGAGCGTGTCCACATCCTCGGGGTCGACGACCTTGGGATCGATCTGCAGCGTCTGGACCTCACCGCTGGCCTTGATCGTCACCTTCACCAGACCGCCGCCGGCCTCACCGGCCACATCGGTGGCGGCGATCTCGGCCTGCGCTTCCATCACGGCCTGCTGCATCTGCTGCGCCTGCGCGAGCAGTGCCTGCATGTCGAACTGTCCACCAGGCTCCACGGGGGTGTCCTCTCTGCGGGATGCGAATGCACACCAGCCTAGTCACGTTTGGGTCTAGGCCGGTATCGGGCCACAAACGGACAATTAGCATCAATGCGGGTCGGGCAACGGCAAAAGGTCGGGGCAACCCGGTGGAGGCCTGCCATGAATCGTGTTCGGTGTGCACCCATGTACTCGAGTCCTTCGCGGGCGACGCGACCTCGCGTCCGGAGTGCGGTCGCGGTCGCCGCGGTGACGACGGCACTGGCTCTCGCACCGGCGATCGCGGCGCCCGTCGCGACCGCGGACACCGATTTCGGCGGTGGCTGTGTGCTCCGTCCCGACGATCCCGCCGCGACCGTGGCCGCGCTGCACGACAATTGCACGCTCCAGCAGAAGTACGACATCTATCACGCGGCCCCGCGCGGAGATGTCCCGACCGGCGTCACCAACGGCTGGGTGACCAGTCCGCCGGTGATGGAGGCGGTGGCCCCACCGCTCTGGATCGGCAAGACCTTCTACACCGGGCCCGACGGCGGCACCCTCACCAACCGCGTGACAGGTGCCGGAATCGAGGGTTTCCCGGCCAATGCCTACTCCGGCCCGTCCCTCCTCGACGGCGCACCGGCCTGGCTCCTGGATTACGCCCCCTCGATCACCCCGCAGATCCTCGACGAGATCCGCCAGGTCACCCCCGGGGTCTGGCTCGGTTATTCCTGGTGGCGCGGCTACTTCCAGACCACGCCACTACTCACCTTCGCACTCACGGAGCAGTAGAACCCCGAGGCCCGCAGCACTTTCCGGATGTCCGACCAGATCCGCCCGGAGGCGGGCCCTTTGCTGATGGTGCCCCTGCGGAGACCAAGGCCATTGACCCTCCAACCGCTGGAGGGTGTCTGCTTGTACCCATGACGGCGACAGTCTCCATCGGTGAGTTCTCCCGCCTCACCTGTCTCAGCGTGAAAACCCTGCGGTACTACCACGAGATAGAGCTCCTGGAACCCGTGGCGATCGATCCGGGCTCGGGGTACCGGCGCTATTCGACCGATCAGGTCGAGCGAGCCCATCTGATCCGGCGGCTGCGGGATCTGGATATGCCGATGCCGCAGGTCCGTGCGGTATTGACGGCTCCCGACCGCGCAACCCGGGATGTCGCGCTGCGAGCGCATCTGACGCGGATGGAAGCCGAACTGACACGCACCCGCGATGTGGTCGCCGCACTGCGATCGCTGTTGTCGCCGAGTGCGCCGATCGAGGTGACCTACCGCACGGCACCGGAGTTCACGTCGGTGGCGGTGGTCGCGACGGTGGCGCGGGACGGGATCGGCGAGTTCTGCGATACCGCGTTCGGACGCCTCTACGGCCTGCTCGCCACGGCCGGAATAGGTCCGGCCGGACCGGGCGGCGCCACGTACTCGTCCGATTTCTTCGAGAACGACCTCGGTGAGGTGGTGGTCTTCGTCCCGGTCCCGGCCGCGACCCCCGCGGCATTCGCCGATCACACCGGTGCGGAGGTCCGGCGGTTCGCACCGCGTCGTTTCGCGGTGGCGGTGCACGCCGGCCCGTTCACCGATTTCGATCGGACCTACGGCGCACTGGGTTCACATGTCGCCGAACACGATGTCGCACTACAGGAGCCGATTCGCGAGATCTACCTGGTCGGCCCGCAGGACTCCGACGATCCGGCCGGCCTGCGCACCGAGGTGTGCTGGCCGATCTCACGAAATATCAACCAGGAGAGGTAATCACATGACACTGGCACTGAGCGCCATCACCTTCGACTGCACGGATGCGGCGACGCTGGCGAGTTTCTACGGGCAGCTGCTGGACCGGCCGGTGAATCCGGACGCGAACCGGTACTTCGCCACCGTCGGCGACGCCGGACAGGGAGCGACCCTGATGTTCACCGCGGTACCCGACAAAACTCCGGGCAAGAACGCTGTCCACCTCGATCTGAGCGCGCCGGATTGGCGCGCCCAGATCGAGCGGGCAGTCTCCCTGGGCGCCGAGCACATCGGCGATTTCGACGAGTACGGAGTCCGCTGGGCAACGTTGGCCGACCCGGAGGGCAACCTCTTCGATATCGCGCACCACGCCTGAGGCGTCCTGATGCGAGCCGATCACGGCGAATGAATCCACCCTGATCACCCCGATTCGACACCGCCCACACTCGAGCACGGCCACCGCCGCCGGTCTCCCCTGACCACGATCGACGAATCCCCGCACGAGGGAGGAAACCCGGGAGTTTTCCGGCCCGCCTCGATTTTGCAGCGACTGACCGGAGGAGTGAAAAATCGAGGCACAAAGGGCCGAAACCGCCGTAGCGAAGCGGAGGCAGAAACCTCAGCCCAGTTCGCGCTTCAAATTCTCGAGGACCTCGGCCTGGATCTTCTTCAGGCCCAGCGGGGCGAAGATTCCCTCGAAGAAGCCGGGAACCCCGCCGGCGCCCTTCCATGTCGTGCGGACGGTCACCGATGAGCCCTCACCGGAGGGCGATACCGTCCAGGTGGTGACCAGCGTGGAGTTCGAATCGCGTTCGGTCACCATGGAATCGGAAACCGTGACTACGGCGTGGACATTGCGGGAGCGCTTTTCGGTGGCCTGCAGCGTCCACTCCGCCACCGTTCCGGCGCCCTTCCCACCCTCGAGAACCTTGTAGTCGCGGTAGTGCGCGGACAGAATCCGCGGCCGTACGGTCTCGTAGTCCGCGATGGCATCCAGCACACGCTGCGGTTCTGCAGTCACGATGGTCGAGCTGGATGCACTGACCTGTCCCACAATGAGCTCCTCATTCGATCCGGGTAGACGGTTCGGGCCGATTTGTCCGACTATGCTACGCGCGGTCCGGGGCAATTCCGGACCGGCAGATGCGGTTTCACGCGATGCGGTTCGCACTGTACTGATATTCAAAACCTCGGGGAGACAATTGTCGGGCTTTGCCAGCAGCGCAACTCGCGCCAAGAACATACTCAAGTGGAGTGTCGTCATCGTCGTCGGCGTCGGAATGATCGTGGGCGGTCTCGTACTGCTCCTCAACAGTGATGGCAATGTCGACTGCAACGGCAAGGCCATGGGCGCCGACGACAAATGTGTGGTGACCAACAAGCGCGGGCACGTCGTCGAGACTCGCTCGAAGGACGAGCAGGCATCGTCGAACACCACGGCCGGTTGGGTGGTGCTGGGACTCGGACCGGTCGCCATCGCCGCCGGCGCGTTCATGCTGTACGGGGAGCTGCGCGGCGGGCGCGGCGCCGGCGGGCAGGCGGTGCGGAACACGGCGGGCCGGCGTCCACCGATGGGCGGGAATCCTCCCGGGTATCCCCCCGCGGGCATGCCGCCTCCGGGGTATCCGCCGGCGGGGGCGAACCCCGGCGGCTACCCGCCTCCCCCCGGTTATCCGGCTCCCGGCTACCCCCCTGCCTATCCGAACTCCGCTCCACCGCCCGGATATCCCTCGGCCCCACCGAATTTCGCGCCAGGGAACGTACCGGCGGGATACGCCCCCGCGCCGCCCGGCTATCCACCAGCCGGGCCTCGCTGACCCACCGACCGCCGCCGGGCATCTCCGGCGGCGGTCGTTTTTTCTCACGAGGTGAGCAGTGATTCGGCCCGGCCCGAGAACGACGGCCATCTCCGGCCGCCGATCCGCGACTCGCGTGTAGCGGTGCCGGGTCGATCGAGCCCGCGCAGAGGTGTGTCGAGCACTTGCGCCGAACACCGAAGCGGAACGCTGGTTCCGGGAAGGCGCGCGAAATTCGACGGATTCGTCACAGGCCGGAACCCCCCGTCCACCCGCACCGCTCCGCCCGGGAATATGCCGGTTGAGCTGGTAATACAGGTAGCACCAGGTCACCGCGGGCGGGATCGAACGCAATGCAACATATGCGTGAAGAATTGAGGCGATAGGTACCCTCGCGGTGGCCGTGCCAAACCCGGAGCGATAGCGTCTGTGGTGTGGCAGTGAGTCTGTTGGGGAAGGCCGGCCGCGCGCCGGCCGCACGCGAATCAGGTTTTGCCGCGCACCGAGAAGGTGTCGAGCGTCTGCTCGCCAGCTATCGTGCGATTCCTTCGAATGCCAACGTGCGGTTGGCCAAGAAGACGTCGAACTTATTTCGCGCCCGGGCGAAGAACCCCGCACCCGGATTGGACGTGTCGGGACTGGCCCGGGTGATAGCGGTCGATGCGCAGAACAAGACCGCCGAGGTGGCCGGTATGACCACCTACGAGGATCTGGTCGCGGCGACCTTGCCGTACGGATTGGCACCCTTCGTGGTTCCGCAATTGAAAACCATCACGCTGGGCGGCGCGGTCACCGGACTGGGTATCGAATCGACCTCCTTCCGCAACGGATTACCGCACGAATCCGTCCTCGAGATCGATGTGCTGACCGGTTCGGGTGACATCATCACCGCCACCCCGGACGGCGAATACGCCGACCTGTTCCGCGGTTTCCCGAATTCCTATGGCACGCTGGGTTATTCGACCCGTCTGAAGATCGAGCTGGAATCCGTACAGCCGTATGTGGCACTGCGCCATGTGCGTTTCCACGATCTGCGCGAACTCGAATCCGTGATGGCGCAGATCGTCACCGAGCGCAGCTACGCCGGTGAGCGGGTCGACTATCTCGACGGCGCCGTGTTCACCGCCGAGGAGAGCTATCTGGTCCTGGGCCGCCAGACCGACGAACCCGGCCCGGTCAGCGACTACACCGGAATGGACATCTACTACCAGTCCATCCGGCACGACAACGCCGAGCCCAAGCGCGACCGGCTGACCATTCACGATTATCTCTGGCGCTGGGATACCGACTGGTTCTGGTGCTCCCGGGCCTTCGGTACCCAGAATCCGAACATCCGCCGATTCTGGCCCAGGCGGTACCGCCGCTCGAGCTTCTATTGGAAGCTGATCGCGCTGGACCACAAATACAACATCGGCGACAAGCTCGAGGCGCGTAAGGGTAATCCGCCGCAGGAGCGCGTGGTGCAGGACATCGAGGTGCCGATCGAGCGCACCGCCGATTTCCTGCACTGGTTCCTGCGCGAGATCCCGATCGAGCCGCTGTGGTTGTGCCCACTTCGCCTGCGCGACAGTGCGGAAACTCCCGGCAACGGCACCCCGGAGGATCCGTCGCGGCCGTGGCCGCTGTATCCGCTGGAACCGGATCGCACCTACGTCAATGTGGGCTTCTGGTCGGCGGTGCCGAAACAACCCGGGCAGATCGAGGGTGCGGCCAATCGTGCCATCGAGGACGAGGTCGCCCGCCTGGACGGCCACAAATCGCTCTACTCGGATGCCTACTACGAAGAAGACGAGTTCGCACGCCTCTACGGGGGCGATCACTACGCGAATCTGAAGAAACGATACGACCCCGATCATCGTTTGCTGGATTTGTATTCGAAGGCGGTGCAACGCAAGTGACGACATTCAAGGATTCCCAGCTACCCCCGCTCTCGGAGCTGGGAACCAAACTCAGCATCGCCGAGATCTTCGAGACGCTCGTCGACGGCGGGGTCCCGATCCGCTTCTCCGCCTACGACGGCAGCAGCACGGGCCCCGATGATTCGAAATTCAGCCTCGAGATCACGACCCCGCGCGGTATCAACTACGTCGCGACCGCACCGGGTGATCTCGGTATGGCGCGGGCCTACATCGCCGGTGACATGTCGGTCGAGGGTGTCCACCCGGGCGACCCGTACGACATTCTGAAGGCGATGACCGACTTGAAGTTCCGGCGCCCCTCGGCGCTGGCACTGGTCACCATCGCGCGGTCGCTGGGCTGGGATGCGCTCAAGCCGATCGCACCGCCGCCGCAGGAGACGCTGCCGCGCTGGCGGCGCATCGCCCTCGAGGGCCTGCGGCATTCGAAGAACCGCGACGCCGAGGTGATCCACCATCACTACGACGTGTCCAACCGGTTCTACGAATTGGTCCTCGGCCCGTCGATGACCTACACCTGCGCGTGCTACGCCGACGAGAACCAGACCCTCGAGCAGGCCCAGGAGAACAAGTACCGCCTGGTGTTCGAGAAGCTGAACCTGAAGGCGGGCGATCGACTGCTCGACATCGGCTGCGGCTGGGGCGGCATGGTCCGGTACGCGGCGCGGCGCGGGGTCAAGGTCATCGGCGCCACGCTGTCCAAGGAACAGGCCGAGTGGGCGCAGGCCAAGATCGCCGAGGAGGGGCTGCAGGACCTGGCCGAGGTCCGCCACAGCGACTACCGCGACGTGCCCGAATCGAATTTCGACGCGCTGTCGTCCATCGGGCTCACCGAGCACATCGGTGTGCAGAACTACCCGAGCTACTTCGGTTTCATCAAGGGCAAGCTGCGCGACGGCGGACTGTTCCTGAACCACACCATCACCCGGCCGGACAACACCCGGACCACCAAGGCGGGCGACTTCATCGACCGCTACGTGTTCCCGGACGGCGAGCTGATCGGTTCCGGCCGCATCATCAGCGATATCCAGAACATCGGGCTGGAGGTCGTGCACGAGGAGAACCTGCGCCCGCATTACGCGCTGACCCTCCACGAATGGTGCAAGAACCTGGTCGCGAACTGGGACGAGTGCGTCGAGGAGGTCGGTGAGGGCACCGCCAAGGTGTGGGGCCTCTACATGGCCGGCTCCCAGCTCGGCTTCGAGCGCAATGTGGTGCAGCTGCACCAGGTTCTGGGTGTGAAGCTCGGCGAGAAGCAGACCTGGGACGTACCGTTGCGGCCGTGGTGGAACGCCTGATCAGCGCAACAGGGATTTGAGGAAGGACCGGGGAATGTCGAATGACCCGGTCCCCTCACCCGAGAGCAGCACATCGTCGCGCAGGGTCTGCAGCAGTTGGCTCAATTCCGGCCCGGCGTCGAGAAGTGGCCTGGTCCAACCCAATTGGGCGCATCGGTCCAGGACGGGCAGCAACGTGGTGATCGCCTCGCCGTTCCAGCCCGCCACCGCGAGACATTCCGCCAGCAGCAGTGCGGCATCCAATTCCGCACGGGGACGGTCCTGTTCGATCATCCGGCCATAGAGCGCGCGCGCCCGCTTCACCGCGGATTCGATACCGTCGGCGTCCGCGCTCGCCCCGTCCATCCCGCGATAGTGACGAGCCAGCAGCACCCGCACCGCCGCGACCTCCTCGGCCTCCGCGGTGAGTGCGGCCGGGCCCGAACTGTTGCGCAGTACCGGTGCCGGGTGCGGCACCGGTGGCGGATCCACCAGTCCCAGCCGCAGCCGCTCGGCGCGGATGTGGGCCGCCATCCGGGGCAGTTTGCGCTCGGCCGCGGTCCGCGCCCCCTCGTCCAGCCGGGCCCGTGCGGTGTCGGCATCACCCAGTACCGCCTTGACCCGCGCGCCCACGACGAACGTGGTGATCATGAAATCCACCGCGCCGATCCGGGCCGGCAGCTCATGACTCTGTTCCAGCAGCCGGTCCGCCGATTCCAGATCACCGCGCCGATAGGTCAGCTCACCCAGCAGCGCCGCCGAAACCCGCACCGCGTGCGAGCGCGGCCCGGACCGCTCCCGCCCGATCTGCCATCCCTTCTCGAAACAGCGAGTGGCGGTATCGATGTCGAGCCGCTCGTAGGCCACCGCACCGGTACTGAGCAGTCCCAGCACCACACCGAGCGGATCCTTGGACCTGCTGTGATAGGGCGCGGCCCAATCCTGGATCCGCACCGCACCGTCGAAGTCGAAGTCGCACAACCGCACGAACGACACCAGATTCGCCGCGATGGACACCGTCCAGGCCGGTAGCTCATCGGGATGTTCCAGGCAGGGCAGCACCTTCTCCAGCACACCGTCGGTGTGATCGCGTGCCACCAGATCGGCGGCCGCCAGCACCGCGGCCTCACAGCGCTGACGCTTGGAATCGGCATCCGCGGGTGAGCGGGCGAGCATATTCGACAACCGCCCCAGAGCGGTACGAGCCGCACCGGACTGCTGCAGGTTGATATTGGCGCGTGCCAAGGCCATCAGCAGCTTCGACCGCGAAGTCACCTGTTGCACCGGCAGTTTCGAGACCGTACCGAGCAGGGTGGCCAGCCGCGAGGTGTCGATGAGATCCATCCCGCCGTTCTCGACCAGATCCACCGCCATCTTCAGATCGGTGGCCGCCAGCGCGTGATCCACCGATTTGCGCAACTGCTGGTGTTCGGCATACCAGCGAGATGCCTTGCGGTGCAGAGACTTCAGCTTTCCCGGATGGACCCGTTCGAGGCGGGCGCGGAGCTGTTCGGCGAACAGCGGCTGGATACGGAACATGTCCTGCTCGTGCTCGACCCGGGTGACGAACAGTTCGCGTTGCTGTGCCTGTTCCAGCAACTGTTCGGCGTCGGGCTCGCCGCTGAGAGCCACCGCGAGTGGGCCACCCAGTTTCTCCGCCACCGAGATCGACATCAGGAATTCGAGCATGCGCGGTTCGAGCCCGTCGAGGACATTCTCGGCCAGATACTCCCGGATGGCGTGGTTCCCGCCGCACAGATGCGCGATCAACCGGGCCGGATCCACCGTGTCCCCGGCCGCCGACGCCCGTAGCGACAGGCTCACGAGCTGGATGGCGGCCGGCCAGCCGTCGGTCGCGGTGTGGATCTGTTCCACCTGATCGTCGGTGAGTCCGAAATCGTTGCGTTCCACCAGGATCCGGCGGGTCTCGGCGAGGGTGAGACGCAGTTCGCCGCTGTCGATCTCGACCAGTTCGTCGCGCACCCGCATCCGGCTCAGCGGCAGACCGGCCTGTTCCCGCGTGGTGATCACGAAGCGAAGATGGTGGCATCCGTTGTCCAGCAACGTGTCCAGTACCCGGCGTGCGCCCTCGTCGGTGACCCGGTCCCAATCCTCGACCACCACGACGATCGTCTCGCCACCACTGTGGATCTCGTCGATCAGCGTGGAGATCGCATAGTGCACCGCCTCGGCCGGACGCTCCTCGAGCACCTCCTCCAGCCCCGCGCCGATACCCGGCGCGACCCGGCGGATGGCCTCGATCAGATGGGCCAGCAGCCAGACCTCGTTGTCGTCGTCGCGATCGATACCGATCCACGCGACCGGAATGCGCTCGGCGGTGAGCTCGGCCCGCCATTGCGCCGCGACCGTACTCTTGCCGAAGCCCGCTGGACCGTGGATCACCGCCAGCCTGCGCCGTCCCCCGGCCCGCAGGATGTCGAGCAGCCGCGGCCGCGAAATCGGTTCCCGGGTGGGGGTCGGCGGACGGAACTTCGTTGCGGCCGTGGGCGGTAGCGTCGCGGGACGGGCCGTCCCGGTGAGCGGCCCCGGGGTATGCAGGGCGGAGGGGCCGAGCACCGCCCGGCTGCGACGCTGGGTGAAAGGATGCGCCGCGGTATCGGTGCTCACCCGATGGCGGTCGGTGCTGTCACCGTCCAGCAGCGCCATATCGTCGGGACTCTCGCCGTGTGCGAGCTGTACCGCCCGCAGGGCCTCACCGAACGCCAGTGCGGAGGCGGGGCGATCGGCAGGCTCGGGCGCCATCGCGGCTTCGATCACCGCCGCCACATCGGGGGGAAAGTCCTGTTCGCGCAGATCCGGCACCGGCTGGGTGGTGATGCGCAGGAATTGCGCGACCACACGTTCCCCGGACCGGCGCTCGAACGCCGCGTGTCCGGTCAGCAGTGCGAAGAGCGTGGCGCCCAGACCGTACACATCCGACCGCACGGTCGGTTCCTCGCCTTTGAGCACCTCGGGCGCGGTGAAGGCCGGCGAACCGGTGATCATGCTGGTGGAGGTCTGGAATCCACCCGGGATGCGGGCGATTCCGAAATCGGTCAGCTGGGGCTCGCCGTAGCGGCTGAGCAGCACATTCGCCGGTTTCACATCGCGGTGCAGCACGTGCACACGATGGGCGCTCTCGATCGCGCCCGCCAGTTTCACGCCGATACGCAAGGTATCCGACCAGCTCAGCGGACCGTGATCGCGAATCAGCTGCTCCAGCGACCCGTGCGTGGCGTACGGCATGACGATGAACGGCAGCCCGCTCGGCGTGACGTCGACCTGCAGCACATCGACGATATTGGGGTGGCCGGACAGTCGGCCCATGGCATGTTCCTCGCGCAGGAACCGCTCACGGCTCTCCTCGTCGATCTCCGAGGACAGCACCTTCACCGCGACCACGCGATCCAGAGCCCGCTGCGCACAGCGGTACACCACGCCGAAGCCGCCTCGGCCGATCTCTTCGGCGTCGAACAGTCCCATCGCCTCGAGTTCGTCGGCGATGCGAATCGGTTGGTGGCGCGCGGTATTCGCCCCCGAACCGTCCTCCTCCGATACCGGCTCCGAGTCCGCCGCGGGGTTGTCGGCGCTGCGGACCTTGCCCGTCTGTGGATTCATCTGGCCACCTCGAACGTTCCGCCCTGATTCCAACGTAGCGCGGCAGGTGGGTTCACCGACATGATTACGCGCGCATCGATTCGGGACCGTGTCCCGTCACCGCAGGTCGAGGTTTTGCGGACGAACGACAACGGCCCGGATCGCGCGGGTGCGCGATCCGGGCCGAGCCGATGGATCTCCGCGGTCTCACACCGCGGCGAGAACCTTACTTACGCAGCGAGTCCGGCACCTGGAAACGCTCGCCGAACTTCGCGGC
Organism: Nocardia sp. NPDC052254; assembly: GCF_040679495.1. NCBI lineage: Bacteria > Bacillati > Actinomycetota > Actinomycetes > Mycobacteriales > Nocardiaceae > Nocardia > Nocardia sp. NPDC052254. The sequence goes on from NZ_JBFAUW010000002.1 coordinate 147,330, forward strand.
CAGCTCGTCGGCACGCGCGACGAAGCCCGCCTGGCCGCCCGGGTAACCCACGATGAACTGGTGCACACCACCGGTCCAGGCCGGGTAGCCGATACCGAAGATCGAGCCGATGTTCGCGTCGGCGGTGCTGGTCAGCACGCCCTCGTCGAAGCACTTCTGGGTCTCGATGGCCTCGATGAACAGCATGCGGTCCTTCAGATCCTGCAGCGTGACGCCCTCGGGCAGTTCGCGGCTGGAGTTGAAGGTGCCGCGCAGGTCCTCCCAGAGGCCGGCGGTCCTGCCGTCGACGTAGTTGTAGAAGCCCGCACCGTGCAGCTTGCCCTTGCGATCGAACTTGTCGATCATCGTCTCGACCACGCGGCCCGAGGCCAGCGACGACTCGGAGATCTTGAGACCGTCCTTCTCGGCGGCCTCCTTGGTCTCCTTGAAGATCTTCTGCATGGTCTCGAAGTTGAGCTCGTCGCTCAGCTTCAGCGGCGCGGCCGGATAGCCCGCCTGCAGACCGGCCTGCTCGATGGTCTGCGGGTCGATGTTCTCCTCGAGCATCATGATGGCCTCGTTGATGAACGTGCCGATGACGCGAGAGGTGAAGAAGCCGCGGCTGTCGTTGACCACGATCGGGGTCTTGCGGATCGCGAGGGTGTAGTCGTACACCCGGGCCAGCGCCTCGTCGGAGGTCTTCTCACCGCGGATGATCTCCACCAGCGGCATCTTGTCGACCGGGGAGAAGAAGTGGATGCCGATGAAGTCCTCGGCCCGCTTCACACCGTTCGCCAGCAGAGTGATCGGCAGGGTGGAGGTGTTGGAACCCAGCAGCGCGTCGGCGTCGACGACGTCCTCGATCTCCTGGAAGACCTTGGCCTTCAGATCGGGGTTCTCGAAGACGGCCTCGACCACGAAGTCCACACCGGCCAGATCCTTGGGATCGCCGGTCGGGTGGATGCGATCCAGCAGCGCCTTGGACTTCTCCTCGGTGGTCTTGCCACGCGAGAGCGCCTTCTCCTCGAGCTTGACCGCGTAGCCCTTGCCCCGATCGGCGTTCTCCTGCGAGACGTCCTTGAGCACGACCTCGAAACCGGCCTTGGCCGAGACGTAGGCGATGCCCGCGCCCATCATGCCGGCGCCGAGCACGCCGACCTTCTTGATCTCACGCTTGGGCACGTCCTTCGGACGCGAACCACCATTGTTGATGGCCTGCAGGTCGAAGAAGAACGCCTGGATCATGTTCTTCGCGACCGGACCGGTGAGCAGCGAGACGAAGTACCGCGATTCGATCAGCGACGCGTTGTCGAAGTCGACCTGCGCACCCTCGACCGCGGCGGCCATGATGGCGCGCGGCGCCGGCATGTTCTGGCCCTTGGTCTGCTTGCGCAGGTTGGCCGGGAACGCCGGGAGGTTGGCGGCCAGCGCCGGGCTGGACGGCGAACCACCGGGGATCCGGTAACCCTTGCGGTCCCACGGCTGAACCGCGGCGTTGGCATCATCTTTGTTGGCCTTGATCCACGCCTTGGCGGCCGGGACCAGCTCCTCGACCGAGCCGACGACCTCGTTGACCAGGCCCTTGGCCTTGGCCTTCTGCGCGGTGAACTTGTTGCCCTGCAGCAGCACGCCCATCAGGCCGTCGGCGATACCGAGCATGCGGGTGATGCGGGTGACACCGCCACCGGCCGGGAGCAGACCGAGCGAAACCTCGGGCAGACCGACCTGCACGCCCTTGATGTCGGCGGCGATGCGGTAGTGGGTGGCCAGCGCGATCTCGAGGCCGCCGCCGAGCGCGGCGCCGTTGATGGCGGCGACGACCGGCTTGCCCAGGGTCTCGAGCTGACGCAGGTCGGCCTTGATGGTGGTGAGCTCTTCCATGATGTCCGGAGCGTTCTCCGGGGTGGTCTTCATCATGTTCTTGAGGTCACCGCCCGCGAAGAAGGTCTTCTTCGCGGAGGTGATGACGACACCGGTGATGTCGTCGGCCTCGGCCACCAGACGCTCGACCGTGGCGTGCATCGAGCTCTTGTAGAGCTCGTTCATCGTGTTGGCGCCCTGGTTCGGGTCGTCCATGGTCAGCACGACGATGCCGTCGGCGTCCTTTTCCCAGCCGATCATGTTCTCTGTCATAGTTTTTCGTTCTCCTGGAGAATTGGTCGGTTGGGCGTCAGACGCGCTCGATGATGGTGGCCACACCCATGCCGCCGCCGATGCACAGGGTCACCAGGGCGTAGCGGGCGTTGCGGCGCTCCAGCTCGTCGACCATGGTGCCGGTGATCATGGCGCCGGTGGCACCCAGCGGGTGGCCCATCGCGATGGCACCGCCGTTGACGTTCAGCTTCTCGTCCGGGATCTTCAGATCCTTCTGGAACTTCAGCGCGACCGAGGCGAAGGCCTCGTTGATCTCGAACAGGTCGATGTCGTCGACCGACAGACCGGCCTTGGCCAGCGCCTTGTGCGCGGCCGGGGTCGGGCCGGTGAGCATGATGGTGGCGTCGGCGCCGCTGGTGGCGGTGGCGACGATGCGGGCGCGCGGGGTCAGACCGGAGGCCTCCCCCGCTTCTTTCGTACCGACCAGCACCAGCGCGGCGCCGTCGACGATGCCCGAGCTGTTGCCGCCGTGGTGCACGTGGTCGATCTGCTCGACGTAGTGGAACTTCTGCAGCGCGACGGCGTCGAAGCCACCCATCTCACCGATACCGGCGAAGGACGGCTTCAGCTTGGCCAGATCCGCGGCGGTGGTGCCGGGGCGCATGTGCTCATCCTGGTCGAGCACGGTCAGGCCGTTGATGTCCTTGACCGGGACCACGGACTTGGCGAAGTAACCGCCGGACCAGGCAGCGGCGGCGAGTTCCTGCGAGCGGACGGCGAAGGCGTCGACATCGTCGCGGGAGAAGCCCTCGATGGTGGCGATCAGGTCGGCGCCGATGCCCTGGGGGGCGATGTAGAGGTCGAAGCTGGTGGCCGGGTCGGCGAACAGCGCACCACCGTCGGAACCCATCGGCACGCGCGACATGGACTCGACGCCACCGGCGATGACGAGGTCCTCGAAGCCGGAGCGGACCTTCTGCGCGGCCATGTTGACGGCCTCGAGGCCGGAGGCGCAGAAGCGGTTGATCTGCACGCCACCGACGGTGTCGGGCAGGCCCGCGGTGAGCACCGTGGTGCGGGCGATGTCGGCACCCTGGTCACCCAGCGGCGAAACGACGCCGAGGATGATGTCGGAAATGCGATCCTCGTCGAGGTTCGGGAAGCGGTTGCGCAGCTCCTGGACCAGACCGGTCGTCAGATCGATCGGCTTGACCGAGTGCAGCGAGCCCTTCTTGTTGCGGCCACGCGGAGTGCGGATGGCCTCGAAAATGTAGGCCTCTGTGGTCATATCGGAGTGTTTCCTTCCTTAAAGGTGCCGACCGGCCATCCGACCGACCGTGTTCGATCCCGGCGGACCACCCGTGCCACGACGCCATCGGCGCCCTGACACAGCGGCACACCACACCGGCGATCGGAGGAGGTCACCGCGGTTCCCTCCTTCGGCCCGCCGAGCGCATAACGCTGTACAAACGCCGACACGCATCGACCTACGCACGCTCCGTGGCGCCCATCTGCCTGGGCATACCATAGAACCTCGTAGGACCGATGCTGCCGACCACCCGTTCATAGTACAGCGGGATGCGAACTCCGGTTAACTTAACGTACTCCGCCAGGTGGCTGTCAACCACCCATTCGTGTGGCGCCCAACTCACTGCTGAGCAACTCCAAGGCCACCTCATCGGGGTCGCGGCGTTGGTCTGGCGGAACCGGCTGAGCCGATTCGGCGAGCATCTCCTGCTCTTCTTCCGGCGTCAACGCAGGTGGGACACCGTCGTAACCTACCGGCGAGTAGTCCGACGAACCGGGGTCGTCCGGAAAGTCGGGTGCGTCGGGCGGCGGAATATCGTCGTCGGGGGCGGTTCGATCGGCCGTGGCACCACCGCGCGGCGAGTGGAACTCTCGTCGCTGCCCCTGTCCCGGACCATCGCGACGGTCGCCCGCGGCGCCCTTGGCATCGGCCTGACCGCCACGCGCATCGCCACCCGCCGACTGCGGCTGGCTCTGACTGGGCCGGACGAATCGCGGCGGCTGCGACTGCCCGGAGTTGTCTCCGCGCACACCGCGAGCCGCCGATTGTTCGGCACCGCCGCGCGCGGACCGATCCGCCGCACCACCGGTATCGGCGGACCCACCTGAGCCGACTTCCCACCGCACGCCGTACTGCCGGCCGATGACGGCGTGGACCGCGGCCCGCACGGCATCGATGTTCTGCGGGGTGGACAGGCGCTGGGCCAGCGGAGCATGCGGATGGGCGAACACGATCGTGTCGTCCTCGACCCGCACGGCTCCCGCGGCACCCGAGAGCAGCGCGGGCAGGGCGGCACTCGATTCCCGTGCCTTCGCGCGGATGTCGGCCCATGCCGCGTCGACCTCCCGCAGCACATCGGCACCCGAACCCGCCGCGGATGGTGCGGCCTGCTCGGGTTCGAGCGCTCGCGCTTCGGTGCCAGCGGCCCGCGCATCGGTACCGGCGACTTCCTGCGCCGAGGCCGACGACGGGTCCGGCGACAGGCCGGCAGCCGCCACCCGCTGCTCGGTGCCCGCGGGGTCGTGGTCCACTACTCCCGGCGCCGATGTCGCGGTATCGCTCGCACCGTGAACGGCGGGTGCGCTCTCGGCAGCGTCCGGAACGGCCTGGTCCGCCGCACCGGAACGACCGTCAGAGTCGGGGTTCGCACCGTCATGAGGCCCGGGTGAGTCGGCCACACCGGCGGTGGACGCCGGTGTTCCACCGTCCAGCTCCTCGGGGCGGGCGGCCGATTCCACGTGCAAGCCCTCTTCCGAACCCCCGGCAGCGGTCGCGCCGGACGAGCCGAGGTCGGCAGCGCGCGTCGGGACCGGGTTCGCACTGTCGCCGGAAACCGCCCCGGAAATCCGCGCTTCCCGGTCGGCGTCGATCTGCCCCGCATCCGCGAGCGAGTGTTCCGGGGCGGCTGCGGCATGGCCGGCCGTGTCCGATCGGACCTCGGGCTCGGCGCGTAGGTTCTCCTGCGGGGCCCCCGAGCCGGTGGCGTCCGGGCGGGCATCGGATGTGGTCGCCCCGGCCTCCTCGGGCCTTCCGTCGCCGCCCGCACCGGACGTGGCAGCGGTTTCGGCGGCACCGCTCGGGCCTGCCATGGAATCCGCGGTCGCGGACTCGCCGGCATCTGCGCCGGGACCGGGCGAGCGGGCCGTATCGGTCCGGACCTCCGTGCGTCCGGCGATATCACCCTGATCCGAGCTCTCATTCCCGGCTCGGGCGGCCGGTGATCCCGCTGCGGTTTCGGGCGACGAATCATCACCGGACGCCGAATGTTGCTGTGCGACAACAGCACTCGGCCCGGAAACTGCGGACGACACGGTCCCGCCGGATCCGACATCGGCCGATCCAGGAGCGGCGCCCCGTCCCACGCCCGCCGGCCCGGGGGCGGAACCCGACGTCGGATCGTCCGCCCGGTTCGCCGGGGCTTCCGGCACGGTCCGGGCAGGTGACGAAGATTCTTGCGGGCCGGTCGGAGATTGCGCGCGTTGCGCCGGATGCGGGGCGCTCTTCTTCTCCCGCATCGCGGCGAGCGCTTCGGCACCGCGGCGGCGTGGTTCCTCTGCCGGTGTCCCGGACGGCACAGGCGGCGCGGCGGTCGCAGCGGAGGCGGATGCGGGCGCCCCGGACGGTGCCGGTGCGGCCGGCACTCCCGACTCCACCCGTCGTTCCAGCCGTTCGAGTCGTTGCAGCGCAGCCGATTCCGCCTCCGACACCGAGGGCAACAGCATGCGCGCGCAGATGACCTCGAGCAGCAGACGTGGAGCGGTCGCGCCACGCATATCGCCCAGGCCGTCGTGCAGGAGTTCGGCGTAGCGGGCCAGCGTGGCGGGGCCGATGCTGTGCGCCTGGGCGGACATGCGGTCGATGACATCGCCCGGACCGGTGACCAGATTGCGTTGAACGGCATCGGGAACCGCGCGCAGCAGGATGAGGTCGCGGATGCGCTCGAGCAGATCGGTGGCGAAGCGTCGCGGATCGTGCCCGGCCTCGACCACCCGGTCGACGGTCGCGAACAGGGCGGCACCGTCGTCGGTGGCCAGCGCCTCGATCGCCTCGTCGATCAGGGCGATATCGGTGACACCCAGCAGGGCCAGGGCCCGCGGGTAGGTGACACCCTCAGGACCGGCACCGGCCAGCAACTGGTCGAGCACGCTGAGACTGTCGCGAGGCGAACCGCCACCGGCCCTGATCACCAGCGGATATACCGATTCCTCGACCTGGACCTGCTCCTGATCGCAGATCGTGCCGAGCAGCCCGCGCATGGTGGCGGGGGGCAGCAGCCGGAACGGATAGTGGTGGGTGCGCGAGCGAATCGTCGGCAGCACCTTCTCCGGCTCCGTGGTCGCGAAGATGAAGATCAGATGGGCCGGCGGTTCCTCGACGATCTTGAGCAGCGCATTGAAACCGGCCGTCGTGACCATGTGCGCCTCGTCGACGATGAACACCCGATAGCGCGATTCCGCGGGGGCGTAGAAGGCGCGATCACGCAGCTCGCGCGTATCGTCCACGCCACCGTGACTGGCGGCGTCGAGTTCGATCACGTCGAGATTCCCGGACCCGCCGGGCGCCAGCGCCACACAGGACGAGCACACCCCACACGGTCGCGAGGTCGGCCCCTCGACACAGTTGAGCGAGCGCGCCAGGATGCGCGCGGAGGACGTCTTGCCACAACCTCGCGGGCCGGAGAACAGATAGGCATGACTGATCCGGCCGGTGTCGAGCGCGGTGCTCAGCGGATCGGTGACGTGCTCCTGCCCCACTACCTCGGCGAAGGTTGCCGGTCGATACTTCCGGTACAGAGCCACGGCCCGAGGGTACCGGCGACCGCCGACACGAAACCATTCGCGCACCCCGTACCCGGCCCGCGCTCAGGATATGATGATCTGGAAAATAAACCGTGATACATATCACAACCATCCCGGTCAATCGATCATCGCGCACACAACAGACCAAGACGCCGAGTGTTCCTGCTGTGCAATTCGATTCCGCCGATGCAGCCCACAAATTTCGTCCCCGGACTTCTCTTCCGCGAATAATTCCGGACCCATTCCCCGGTTTACGCGCTTTTTTATGGAAGTAACGATTGCGTCAATGGATTGGCTTCCGGCGCAATGGGCTGACTACCGTTGATTTCGGCAACTTCGGTAGCCAAACCTTCATCAGGTTGGTGTTCCCGGTCGGTCCCTCATCCCGACCGGGGCCACAACCGGCAAGCTCACTGGGACAGGCTTCGCCGTGCCACCCGTTTCGGAGGTAATTCGCAAGTCATGACGACAATGCCGTCGGGTGACGACATCGCCGCCGCCTGGCTCTCGCAGACCGACTTTGCGGGCAACCGAGCTGCCGCCGACCTGCTCAGCCGCGCCATCAGTCCGCGCGATTTCGCTCGCAACCGGGATTCGCTGCCGGTCGCCGCCGCGGCCGATCCGGCCACCGCGGGCGCCATTCTCGAATTACTGGATCGCGGCCAGGTACCGACCCTGCCCGCCATTGAAACCCTGATCACCCAGAACGGCACCCGCGCCGAGGCCGCGCGCATCGAACGGCTGGGGCGACGGGCTCAACGCAGCATCGACGAATTCGGTCAGGTACTCGCCGAACTCACCGAAGAATATTGGCGCACACACGAAATCGGTCCCACCCGCCGCGATGTCCTGCAGTCCGAATCCGTTCGGGAGCTCATCCGCACCCGTGTCGGAGATGTCGCTCCCACCGCGGTCAAGCATCTGTGGCTGGTCGAGCGGGCGCAGCGATCGGGCTGGATCGCCTTCAACCCCGCACCGCGTTCCCTGTGCGCCGGGCGCCGGTACCACGCGGCGAAATTCGGTAACCGGGTGTCGCTGCGGCCGGTGAACATCCTCGGCACGCTGGTGGCCGGCTTCACCGACGGCTACCGCGCCGAACACGAACGGCCGCCACGCTGGTCGGTGCTGGCCCACGATCTCCGCGACGATCGCGGCCGCCGGGTGTTCAACGACACCGCCGACGCGCGCGCCCAGCAGCAATGGCTGGTGACAGCGGAGTGGCTGGACGTCGAGGACGAACTTCCGGTTCCGGGCGCGCGCGGCCGGCGCGCACTGGCACGGCAGGCCCGCAAACGCGGCGGGAATTGATCCGGACGGAAGTATCAGACGCGGTCTCCGGGCGGTTCCCGACGGTTCGGTACTTTTCTTGCCACGCGATCGCGTGTGGAAAAGGAGTTGTCCGTGCCCTCGACCATCGACCCCGCCGCAACGGCGTGGCTGTTGGCCAGCACCGCGCTGGTCCTCCTCATGACCCCCGGCCTGGCAATCTTCTACGGCGGCATGGTGCGCACGACGGGCGTGCTGAACATGCTGATGATGAGCTTCATCTCGATCCCGCTGGTGACGGTGGTATGGCTGTTGTTCGGCTACACCCTGGCCTTCGGTGACGACGCCGGCGGCGGGCTGATCGGTAATCTCGAACACTTCGCGATGGCCGGCATCGAGCCCGGAACCGTGCGCAGCGGTATCCCGGAGCTGCTGTACGCGACCTTCGAGCTGGCCTTCGCGATCCTCACCGTCGCACTCATCAGCGGTGCGATCGCCGATCGCGCGAAATTCTCGGCGTGGATGGTGTTCGTTCCGCTCTGGGCGCTCGTGGTTTTCGCACCGATCGCACATTGGGTCTGGGGGCCGAACGGCTGGCTGGCCTCCTTCGGCACCCTCGATTTCGCCGGTGGGCTCGTCGTCGAAATCGCTTCCGGCGCATCGGCTCTTGCCCTGGCTCTGGTCCTGGGGCCGCGCATCGGATTCAAGGTCGACGCGATGCGGCCGCACAACCTGCCGTTCGTGTTGCTGGGCGCGGGCCTGCTGTGGTTCGGCTGGTTCGGCTTCAATGCCGGGTCGGCATTCCACGCCGACGGTATCGCGGCCGCGGTCTTCCTGAACACGCTGGTCGCGGGCTGTCTGGGCATGCTCGGCTGGTTGATCGTGGAGCAGATGCGCGACGGGCGTCCGACCACCTTCGGTGCCGCCTCGGGCGCGGTGGCCGGACTGGTCGCGATCACGCCGTCCTGCGGTTCGGTGAACTCGCTGGGTGCGGTGATCGTGGGCCTGGCGGCCGGGGTGGTCTGTTCGTTCGCGGTCGGCTGGAAATTCAAGGCCGGCTACGACGATTCGCTCGATGTGGTGGGTGTGCACTTCACCGGCGGTGTGGTCGGCACCCTGCTGATCGGACTGCTCGCCAATCGGGTGATGACCGGCGGTCCGCGCGGCCTGCTGTACGGCGGCGGGCTCGGTCAGCTCGGTAAGCAGGCGGTCGGCGTGGTCGTGGTCGCGGCGTGGGCCTTCGGGGTGTCGTATCTGCTCGGCAAGGCGATCGATCGGTTGATGGGCTTCCGGGTCAGCAAGGAGGACGAGGTCGGCGGTATCGACTTCGCACTGCATGCGGAGACCGCCTACGTCGAGGGCGTGCACGGGCACGCGCCGCGCGGGATCTTCGGTCATCATCCGCACAGCGGGAACCGCCCCTCCGGTGACGTGGATCACTGAGCCGGATCCGCGGGCGCTCTTGCGCCGAGCTTGGGTAACAGCGTTACGCTAACACCGTTACCCCCAAGGCCGGCCGCACCGAGGAGCGTTCATGCTGACCCGAATCGCACGGCTCACCACCCGCCATCCGAAACGGGCGCTGCTCGCCGCACTGGCTCTGGCATTGCTCTGCGCTGGGTTCGGCGCCACCGTCACCGCGCATCTGCACGCCGGTGGATTCACCTCCGACAGTGCGGAATCCACCCGGGCGTCGAAAATCGTGGCCGACAGTTTCGGCGGCGCCGAACCCAATCTGGTGCTGGTGGTGCACTCCGAGGAGGGGGTGAATTCGAAGGCGGCACGCGCCGTGGCCGCCGAGGTGACCGACCGGCTCGGCGCACGTCCGGACACCATCGGGGTGCGTTCCTACTGGACGAGCCCGCCGCAGATGGCCGGCGCCCTGCGCGGCACCGATGGTAAGAGCGCGCTGATCATGGCGTATCTGACCGGAGGCGACGACAAGGCACAGCGGACCGCCGGCGATATCGAGGCCACGCTGGGCGATACGCCGCCGGGCATCACGGTGCGAGCCGGTGGGGCCGCCGCGATCTTTCACGATGTCAACGACCAGGTCACCAAGGATCTCGCGCTGGCCGAGGGAATCGCCATACCGCTGACGGCGATCGTGCTGATCCTGGTGTTCGGCAGTGTCGTCGCCGCTTCGCTGCCGTTGGCGGTCGGCATCTTCGCGATCCTGTGCACACTGGCGCTCCTTCGCGGTTTCACGCTGTTCACCGATGTCTCCATCTACGCGCTGAATATGACGACCGCGCTGGGATTGGCGCTGGCGATCGACTACAGCCTGTTCATCGTCAGTAGATATCGCGAGGAACTGGCCGCCGGCGCGACCCATCCGGACGCCGCGGTGCGAGCGGTGCAGACCGCCGGGCGGACGGTGTTGTTCTCGGCGCTCACCGTCGCCTTGGCGCTGGCCGTGCTCACCGTCTTCGACCTCTACTTCCTGAAGTCGTTCGCCTATGCCGGAGTAGCGGTGGTGGCGACCGCCGCCTTTGCCTCCATCGTGATTTTGCCCGCCGTACTGGTGTTGCTCGGTGACCGCATCGATGCGTGGAATCTGCGGGTGGCGGCGCGAAAACTCCTGCGGCGGCCGGAACCCGTACCGCGCCCGGAGGAGGAAACCGCCTGGTACCGCACGGTGACGTGGGTGATGCGGCGGGCGCTACCGGTATCGATCGCGATCATCGCGGTTCTGCTCGCAGTGGGTGCGCCGTTCCTCGGCGTGAAATTCGGCTACCCCGACGACCGCGTACTGCCGAGCGCGTCGACCAGCCGGCAGGTGGGAGACGAGCTGCGCTCGCAGTACCCGGTCGTGAATTTCGGAACCGCGGTCACGATCGTGCTGCCGGACGCCCCGCGCGATCCCGCGACGGTCGCCGGCTACGCCGCGGCCCTGTCGAAGGTCGACGGTGTGGGCGCGGTGCTGTCCAGTGCCGGTACCTACATGACGGGCGCTTCCGCGGGCGGCGCGGCACCCGCGATGGCCAATGACACCGGCCAATACCTCACCGTGACAACATCGTTCGATCCCTTTTCACAGACGGCCAAGGATCAATTGCAGCAATTGCGGGACGTCCCCGCTCCGGTGCCCGCACTGTTCGGTGGCGTGGCGGCGATGAATGTCGACTCGCTGCACGCACTCGGCGCGAAACTACCGCTGGCCATCGCCTTGATCGTGCTGGCGACCTTCGTGGTGTTGTTCCTGTTCACCGGCAGTGTCGTCCTGCCGCTGAAGGCCGTGGTGATCAACTCGCTGTCGCTGACCGCCATGTTCGGCATGATGGTGTGGATCTACCAGGACGGGCATTTCGCGGACCTCCTCGGTTTCGCGCCCACCGGTTTCCTGGTACCCACCATGCCGATTCTGATGTTCTGCCTCGCATTCGGCATGTCCATGGACTACGAGGTGTTCCTGCTCTCGCGCATCCGGGAAGCCTGGCTGGCCTCGGACCGGTCGGCGGCGGCCAATGAACATTCGGTGGCCATCGGGGTGGCCCGGACCGGGCGGATCGTCACCGCGGCCGCCTTGCTCATGGCCATCGTGCTGGGTGCCATGATCACCTCGAAGGTGTCCTTCATGCAGATGTTCGGGCTGGGGCTGACCATCACCGTGCTCGCCGACGCCACCGTCATCCGCATGTTCCTGGTGCCCGCGCTGATGCGGCTGATGGGTCGGCTGAATTGGTGGGCACCGGCCCCGCTGGCACGCTGGCACGAGCGGTTCGGATTCTCCGAACAGCCACCGGCACCGGTCGTCGCCGAACCGGAACCCATCGGGCGGAACTGATGCACCCGCGACGGCAGCGCTCCGCGCGCGGCTCCGGTACCGAATTGCGATCGGAGATCCTGGCCGCGACGCGCGAGTTGCTGGCGCGCACCGGGAACGCCGATTCGGTCTCGATCCGTGAGGTCGGCAAGCTGGTGGGAGTCACCGCGCCGTCGATCTACCGGCACTTCGCCGACAAACACGATCTCATCGATGCCGCGGTCGCCGAGGTCTTCACCGAACTCGACGAGGCGATGGCGGCCGCGACGAATCCCGCGGACTCACCCCTCACCCGGATGCGGGAGCAGGGGATGGCCTACGTGCGATTCGCGCTGCGCCATCCCGGGCAGTACCGGGTCGCGACCGGTGCCGTCGGCTCGGGCCCGAGTACGGTCGATCAGGTGCTCGGAAGTGGTGCCTTCCAGCGGTTTTCGCACACCGTCCGGGACTCGATGGATGCCGGGCTGATCGCGCCCGGCGATCCGATGCCGGTGGTGCTCGAACTCTGGTCGACCGTGCACGGGGTCGTATCGCTGATGATCGCCAAACCCTATCTGCCCTGGGGAGATCCCGAGGAGATCGCCGATCGGGTGATGGCGGCGGCCTGCCTCGGACGCGCGGTGCTCGATGTCATCGGCGGTGCCACACCGGATCCCGACGAGGGCGCCCGCTGGGTGGCGCGACTGCGGGAGCAGCAGTAACCACTCGCTCAGGACACGGCATCCGACGGTGAGTTCCAGGTGTTGCACATCCAGGTGCGGTTGTGCTCCTCGCCCTGGGCGTACCACGCGCCGTAGTGCTGATTCGCTCCGTGGTCGCGGACATCGGAATGGTCGTCGCCGCGGTCGTAGTTGTCCTGCTTCACGAAGTAACCCTGATCGTTGGTGATCGTGCCGACGAACAGCGACGAGCCGAAGAACATTCCGCCGAAGCACTGGGCCTCGAGCTCGAGCCGGCGCGAAAGTTCCAGTCCGGTGGCCGAACTGACACCCGCGTTGTATCGGTCCCGGCTCGACTTCTGCGAGATGCCCGAGATCGCCTGGACATGGTGGCCGTACTCGTGCGCGAAAACGGCGAGATAGACATACCAGCGATCGCCGTACATCTCGTCTGGATGTGATCGAGTGGCATGTAGATCGTGTTGTTGGTCGAACAGTAGAAGGCGGCGTAACTGCCGCCGCTACTGGTGCACGGCGATACGGCATCCGCGCCGCTGGCCGGAACACTCACCGTCGGGCTGGAGAACGGCAGATTCTGCGAGGCCAGCAACGGCTGCCACATCCGGTCCAGACAGGATTTGGCGGCCTGGAAGAAGGCCGTCGCGGCCGCGACGTCGGCACCCCACTGCGGATAATCGCAGGAGACATTGACCAGTCCGGAGTTCTGGTCGCTGAACAATGGATTCGTCGCGGTGGCCGCGACCGGTTGCGGGCCCGCGGGTTTCGTCGTCGTCACCGCCGTCGTGGTCCGGTAGGCCGAACGAGTCGTGGTCGGCGCGGACGAAGTGGTCTCCGAACCGGATTCGGTGGTCGAGGACCAACTCGGCGTCGTATAGGTGAAACTCGGCGTGGAGGTCGCATACGACGAGGAGGAATTGTCGTGCCCGCCCATGGTGGCGAAGGCGACCAGGCCGCCGACGACCACGAAAACCAGCAGTACCGCGAATACCGCACCGGCGGCCCCGCCGCCACCGCCACGACGCGGGGGCGGATAGTAGCCGGGCGGCGGCAGCGGCCGAACCCCGTGCGGCCCCATCGGATACACACCCGGCGGCGGCAACGGCGCACCGTAGGGCGGACGCGGACCGTAGCCCGGCGGTGGACCGTAACCGGGGGGTGGACCGTAACCGGGTGGCGGACGGTGGCCCGGCGGCGGGCCGTACGGGCCTCGCCCCGGCGGCGGAAACCCTGGCGGCTGTGTCATCGAATCAACTCACCTGTCCCGACGGCGCGGTGAAGGTGTTGCACTGCGCGGTCGCGTTCTTGTCGAATCCGGTACTCCACCAGTCACCGGCGTGCTCGGTGGTGCCGTGATCGCGCATGTCCGCGCCGGAGTCACCGCGGCCGTAGGCGTCCTTGCGGGCGTTCTCCGCCTGGATCGGTGTCACCGATTTCCCACCGGCGGTCGAGGCGAAATACATGCCGTCGAAACAGTTGGCCTGCAATTCGACTCGTCGAGAGGACTCGAGCCCGGCGGTGCTGTACAGGCCGTTCTGGCGGCGTTGCTGATTGGCCGCACCGAGGATTCCCGACAGCGCCTGGATGTGGTGGCCGTACTCGTGCGCGAATACCGAGAGGTAGACCTCCCAGTGATCGCCGAACATATCGGTCTGCAGCTGGCTGATCGGCATGTAGATGGTCTGATCGGCACCGCAGTAGAAGGCCGCGAAGTTGCTCGAGGAACCGCTGCAGGGCGTGGTGATCCCCGAGGTCGACGCGGTGACGAGCAGCTTCGGCGCGGTGAACGGGAGCTTGGCCTGCCGCAGCACCGGCTGCCACGCCTCGGCCAGACAGCTCGCGGCGCTTTCGAAGAACTTGCGCGCGGCATCGACCTGGGTACTCCAGGGAGCGTAGGGACACTGCGCCGGGCTCAACGGCGAACCCGGGTCCGCCAGTAGCGGATTCGCCGAGGTCTCGGCCACACCGCCGGATTCCGGTCCGGGTTTGGGCGCGTAGGTGTAGCTCGCGTGATCACCGGAATGGCCGGCGGTGTCGAATCCGGAGCGGACCGCGACGCGAATCAGTCCGGAGGTCACGAACAACAGCACCACCACGATCAGCGCGGCGAATCCGCCACCGCCGCGCTTTCGTGGCGGGGGACGCCGACCGGCGGGACCGTAGGGCTGGGGTGGCGGCATCGGTGACCGGTGGCCGGGGGGCGGTGCTCCGTATCCGGGGGCGGGCCGATATCCGGGCGGCGCACCGTATCCCGGCGGTGGACCGTAACCCGGCGGCGGCGGGTATCCAGGAGGTGGACCGTAACCCGGCGGTGGTGCGTAACCGGGTGGCGGACCGGCAGGTCGGCCGGGGTGACCGGGGGGTGGACCGTAGCCTGGAACAGGCCGTCCACCAGGCTGATCGGGACCGCGCCCATAGGGTGGTCGACTCACTCCCCCACTCCCCCTTGTCCATCCACATCATCGAGGCCGCTGAGGCAGAATAGCAAGATGCGGTAATCGCTCCCACCGCTAAGCTTGGGCCCCATGCTGAACTTTCGGGGGGGCGCGCTCGGCGCTCTGTTGTTGATCGCGACGGGGCTGTTCGCCACAGCACCGCTCGCACGAGCACAGGAACCCGCTGGTGTTGCCATCACCGCGGACGTCAAATTGAGCGACGAAGGGCTGCTGGAGGTCGCGGAAACGGTCAAAGTTCCCGAGGGTGGGCAGTTCCGGATGGTGGTGCCGCTGCGGGTGGGGCTCGGCGACGACGGGGAGCGTCGCTTCAGCGTGACCGATATATCGAGCACGGGTCCGGGATCGGCCAAGGTGTCGGGGGACTTGTTCAGCGTGGAGGCGCCGCCGGGCGAATCATCGTTCAAATACACCGTGCACGGCGCGGTCAGCGATGCTCCGGGTTCACAGTTGTTCCGCTGGTCGGGAGCGCTCAATACCGACGTCTCCTCGTTCGACGGATCGGTGATCAGCCCGAGCTATCAGATGGGCATCGCGGACTGCAATGTCGGCGCGGCCGGCAATGCTCGCAAGTGCAAGGACGCTCGGGTCGAACCCGACGGAGTGCTCGTCATGCACGAGGACAACCTGCACAAGGGCGATATTCTCGATGTCACGCTGCAGCTGCCGCCGGGAACCGTGAAGCCCAATGCCGATGTCCGCGACGGCAAGGGTTCGGGCGCGTTCGCGGTCACCGCTCCGGTGCTGATCGCATTCGGCGTACTGCTGCTGGCACTGGCGGCCTTCGGCGGCTACCTGGCCTGGGCGCGCCGGCAGGACGCCGACGCACTGGCCACCTCGAAAACACTGGATCCGCTGCGGCGCAACGGGAAGAACACCGAATTCGTCTCACCGGACGGCATGCTGCCGGGTGAGGCGGGTGTGCTCATCGACGGCACCGCCGATGCCGTGGACATCGCGGCCACGGTCGTGGATCTGGCGGTCCGCCGGTATCTGTGGGTCACGCCGGTGAGCGAATCGGACTGGCGGATCACCCGGGTCAATCCGGCCGACGATCAATTGCGCGACTACGAGAAGCACGTCTACACGACGCTGTTGCCCGAGGGCGCCGAATCGGTACTCGTCTCCGAACTGCGCGCACCGGGCCGGGTCGCCGCGGATCCGGCGCGGGCCGCACTGCGTAGCGATGCCATCGAGCGTGGCACCCTGGTCGACCACAATCGGCGCGGGCTGGCCTTCTGGATCGGCGTCGCCCTGCTGGTGATCGGTGTGGGCGCGACCATCGGGCTCGCGGTGTCGGGCGGATACGCCCTGGTCGGTGTGGCCATCGGGCTCGGCGGCGCGGCCATGCTGCTACTCGGCCGCTATCTGCCGATTCGCACAGCGGCGGGCCGGGCACTCGCCGCCCAGGTGAAGGAACTGCAGAACGGGCTGGACACACAGCATCCCGATCAGATCGCGCCCGCCGATCGCGAATTGGTGTTCTCCCGAGCACTGCCGTTCACGATCATCGGCGGCCGGACCGACAACTGGATCCGCACCTTCCGCGATGTGGATCTCTCGGCCGACCGGCAGGCGGGGCTGTACTGGTTCGGCGGCTTCGAACGCGATCGCAATCTGCACCGATTCGCCGGGCATTTCCCGTATTTCATCACCGCGCTGGAGGGCCTGTTCGGGACGGCGGCCGGCTGACCGCATCGGCGGGATACGCCGGTGGTCGCGATGCGCGACGACCGTTCTCGTATCCCGCCGCCCGTCCGCGGAGGCGCGATCGGCCCGGACCACGGCCGCGTCGTGCCGTGATCAAGCGCCACAACAGCTTTCGTGTTACGTGACGCCTTTGCGGGCCGCCACTCGGCCCGGAACCGGACTACCGCGCGGCGCGGGTGGCCCGGCGCAGCGCCGACAGCGGATCGGCGTAGCAGACACTCAGTGAGGTGACCGCTGCGGCATGTTCCTGCACCCGCCCGCCGAAGCGGCTGATCCGCAGGTCCGCGGGCGCCAGGGCGGTGGCCTGACCGAAGGCCTGCACCACCCGTTCGAGCCCCGGACGGTAGCCGGTGAAGGCCTGGCCGCCCAGCACGATCCGGTCCGGATTGAACATGTCGCGCACGAGAGCCGCTGTGCGGCCCAGGATTTCGGCGCGCTCGACGAGAATGTCCCGGGCCGGCACCGACCCCTGTTCGGCGGCGCGGTACAGCTCCGCGATCATCGGCTTGCGCGGCGCCTCCCGCTTGGGCACGATCCCGGCCCGCACGGCCCGGGCCAGCACCGCGGCCTCACCGACGGAGGCCTCCAAGCAACCACGCCGGCCGCACGAGCAATCGATATCGGATCCGGTCGGCAGATGCGCGATCGAACCCGGACCGTTGGCCGGGGTGTACACCCGGTCGTGCAGGGTGACCGCGACGCCGACCGTCTCACGGCCGTAGATGTAGAGGCTGCTGCCCGGCCGGTCCCCCGTACGCTCCGGCGCACCCGTGCTGAGCAGCAGCTCCGCGGCGGCCATGGCCTCCACATGGGCGGCCACCGACACCGGCAGGTCGAGCACGGTGGCGAAGATCGGGCCCACCGGCGCCGACTGCCAATCCAGCCGGGGATGATCCACGACGCCGGCCACGGGATCGACCCGGCCGGCCAAGGCGACACCGACCCACAGCGGGCGGCGGCGCGGGAGCCGATCGAGGAACGCCTTCGCGCTGCGGGCGATGATGGTGATGGCCGCTTCCTGGGCGGCCTGCGGGGTGGCGATCTCGAGGCCGCCCAGAATGCGGCCGGAGAGATCGGCGGCCACGATGCGGGTCAGATTCGCACCGATGTGGACACCGAGGGTGGCGAAGCGATCGGTATCGATCTCGAACGGCACTCGCGGACGGCCCACCGCGCCGGATGCCGTGAGGTCGGCGCGCTCTCGCAGTAAGCCGGACGAAAGTAGCGCTGACACTTGGCGATTCACTGTGGCGATGCTCAAACCCGTTGTCTGCGCGGCATTGTCGCGGAAGATGGGGCCACGAGTGGCGGCGCGCAGTACGGCGGCGGCCGGATTGTCGGTGATCCGCAACTCGGGTGGTACCACCGGCCGCGGCACACTGCGTACCGGCCGAGTACTGGAGGAACGGCGTTCGAGAGTGGGGCTCGTCATGGGGCGGAGTCCTTGTCCACGGTCCTGCGGGGACAAGTCTGCTACTGCCCGCGAGGATAGGTCTTACATCGGCAACAAGGCAGTGAGAAGGGCCCGGGAAGGGTCGAGAGACAGACGACTGGAGCGGTCTCAGCTGCGCGGCCGGGAACAACAAAGTTCCCGCTGCCGCGGCAGCCGCACACCGAGCGCCACGGTCACATAGGTGACCCGTGCGCGATTCGAGCGGCTGTTGGACATGTATCAAACGGTAACATCTCGATTCCGATATCCGCCAGGGAATGTCCTGCTTGCCATTGCACTCACCCTGATTCCAATCTGCGCCGGTGGGACGACAGGTGGCGGATTGGCCGCCGACACCGCCGTTACGGCAGGTCCGGCCGCTCCCCGGGCGGCGTGAAGCGATATCGATCACCCTTCCCACCGGCGCAGTCGGGCCGTTGTCTCCTGCCTCCCCATTATTCTCGGAAACCGCTGGTCACGAGCGTGAGGAGGTAGAGATGACGGCAGATCCGGTACCGCTGCGACAGCGCGCCGAGGGACCGCATCCGACCTCCGGCAGCGCGCATCCCGGCTCCGGCGGCGAACACCCGGACGGCGCCCGGTCGATCCGCAAGGCCGATCGCGCCCGACAGGTCGCCGATGTGCTGCGCCAGCAGATCCACAGCGGGCGGTGCCCCGATCCACTCCCGGCCGAGACCGAACTGGCCGCGGAGTTCGCGGTATCGCGCAATGCGGTTCGCGAGGCGCTGGCACTGCTGCGCGACGAGGGCCTGATCGGCCGGGTGCCGCGGGTGGGGACCTATGTGGCGCAACGCAAATACGATCACGATCTGGACAGCCTGCGCGGACTGAAGGAAACACTGCGTGGACACGGCGAGGTCCGCAACGAGGTGCGCGCCGCGGTGCGGCTGGTCCCGCCACCGGCGGTCGCGAATCGACTCGGCCTCGAACCCGGGGAGTCCGCGGTCTATCTGGAGCGCCTGCGCTACCTCGGCGACCTGCCGCTGAGCCTGGACCACACCTATCTGGCACCGGATATCGGTGCCCAGGTCCTGGACTGTGATCTGCGATCGGAGGACATCTTCGCGCTCATCGAACGGATCAGCGGGCAATCGCTGGGCTCGGCCGATCTCGCGGTGGAGGCCATCCCCGCCGATGTGCACAGTGCCGCCACTCTGCAGACGCCGGAGGGCAGCGCACTGCTGCTGCTGGAACGACTGACCCATCTGGCCGACGGACGGCCGGTGGATCTGGAATACATCCGCATGCGTGGCGATCGGATCACACTGCGCAACAGCTTGATTCGCACCACCGAAGGCAACGATTGGAGGCTGAGCCGTCATGGCGTCGGTCAATCAGCGGGCTGATGTCCCGGTAACCATCGATGAATCGCTGTGCATCGAAGGATGCACGCTGTGCGTGGAGATCTGCCCACTGGATTCGCTGGCGATCAACCCGGACAACGGCAAGGCATTCATGCACGTCGACGAGTGCTGGTACTGCGGCCCGTGCGCGGCGCGCTGTCCCACCGGCGCCGTCACCGTGAACATGCCGTACCTGTTGCGCTGATCGCGCAACGGTGTCAGTGGCCGCGAGCCACCACAGATCGTCTCAGCCCTATTTCTAGGAATGTCCATGAAGTTCCGTCGTGCCCGCATCGCGGCCGCAGCCGCTCTCATCGCAACTCTCGCCGCCGGCTGCTCGCTCGAACAGACCGGCTCCGGCGACACCGTGAAGGTCGTCATCGGTTACCAGTCCAAGACCATCAACACCGTCACCGCCGGAACTCTGCTGCGCGCCAAGGGGTTTCTGGAGCAGCGGCTGTCCGATCTGACCGCGAAGGGCGGCCCGAAGTATCAGGTCGAATGGCAGGACTACGACACCGGTGCACCGATCACGGCGCAGATGGTGGCAGAGAAGATCGATATCGGCTCGATGGGCGACTATCCGTTGCTGATCAACGGATCCCGTACCTCCGCCAGTGAGCGATCGGCCACCGAACTGGTCTCGATCACCGGCTACCAGCCGCGTGGATCACTGAACATGGTGGTCACCGCGCCGAATTCGACCGCGACGACGCTGTCGGATCTGGCCGGGAAGAAGGTGTCGGCCAGCGTCGGATCCGCCGGCGACGGCACGCTGCGCCAAGCCCTGAGCCGCGCGCACCTCGACCCCGCGCACGGGGTGGACGTTCTCAATCAGCAACCGCAGATCGGCGCGTCCGCGCTGGAATCCGGTCAGGTGCAGGCACTGTCGCAATTCGTGGCCTGGCCGGGCCTGCTGGTTTTCCAGAACAAGGCGAAACTGCTCTACGACGGCGCCGAACTGAACGTGCCGACCTTCCACGGCGTGGTCGCCCGCCGCGCCTACTCCGCCCAACATCCCGAGGTGCTCGATGCATTCCTGCAGGCGCAACTGGACGCCACCGACTTCCTGCACGACAAACCGCTCGAGGCCGCGCAGCTGGTCGCTGACAACTCGGGACTGCCGGCGGAGGTCGTCTACCTCTACAACGGACCCGGGGGAACCTCGTTCGACACACCGCTGAAGTCGCAACTGATCCAGGCGTTCAAGGGCGATGTGCCCTATCTGAAGTCGATCGGGGACTTCGCCGACTTCGATATCGACACGTTCGTCGACGATATGCCACTACGCAAGGCATTCGGCGAGCGCGGCGCGAATTACGATGCGGCAGTGGCGAATTTCGCCAACCCGGCGCCGATCACCGGAACCGATCCGAGCACCGGCAAGGCCGCCGCCGATCCGGCGCTGGCCGGTGAGATCTGGTTCGACGGGCAGCCTGCCGCGCAGCCCGCGACGAGCCCGACCGATCTGCTGCGGGCGGTGAAGGCGGCGCGCGCCGGGGGCAGGAAGATCCGCGCGGCGTACGTGCCGGATGCGGAACTGGGCACCCGCTGGTTCGCGGACAAGGCGCTGTGGGTGCGCGAAGGCGACACCTATCTGCCCTTCATCACTCCGAGCGCGGTGCAGCGGTACCAGAGTGCTCATCCCGGCACGGTCGCGGTGACCTACGACCAGGCCCTGGGTGAGGTGCGGTCGTGAGCGCCACCACCCTCTCGATCGAGGCCGCGGTCGCACCGGCGGACGCGGCCCCCGCGACCACCGCCGACCGCGGCGCCGTCGCCCGGATCTGGGGTTCCCGCCTGGTGCGGGTGGCCTCGGTGCTCGCCGCGCTGGTGGCGTGGCAGTTGCTGACCGCCAATCACATTCGATTGTGGGTGCGCTTCGACACTCTGCCGACCGTCACCCGGATCCTGCACACGCTGCGCCTGCAGGTACAGACCGACACCTATTGGCTCGACCTCGGTCAATCCCTGATCCGCATCCTCAGCGGATTCGGGCTGGCCGCGGTGCTCGGCGTCGCGACCGGTGTCGCGCTGGGCCGCTCCCGGTGGTTCGCCGACATCTTCGGGCCGCTGACCGAGCTCGCCCGGCCCATTCCGGCGATCGCGATCGTTCCGGTCGCGATCCTGCTGTTCCCCACCGACGAGGCCGGCATCGTCTTCATCACCTTTCTGGCCGCCTACTTCCCGATCATGGTCAGCACCCGGCACGCGGTGCGCGCACTGCCGACCATCTGGGAGGAATCGGTGCGCACGCTGGGCGGAAGCCGCTGGGACGTCCTGGTGCGAGTGGTGCTGCCGGGCAGTCTGCCCGGTGTCTTCAGTGGACTGTCCGTCGGCATCGGCGTGGCCTGGATCTGCGTGGTCTCGGCGGAGATGATCTCCGGGCGGCTCGGTGTCGGCTATCGAACGTGGCAGGCCTACACCATCGTCGACTATCCGAGCGTCTTCGTCGGGATCATCACCATCGGTGTGCTGGGCTTCGCCACCTCGGCGGCCATCGAATTGCTGGGGCGGCGCGCCACTCGCTGGCTGCCGCGCGCGCAGGAGGCGACGAAATGACCGGCACCGCCATGGATCTCCGGCTCGACGCGGTCGAGCTGCGGTACGGCGGAGCGCCCGTACTCGATGATCTGACACTCGACATCCACGCCGGCGAGATCCTCGTGCTCACCGGACCGTCCGGGTGCGGCAAGTCGACGGTGCTGCGGACGCTGGCCGGTCTGCTGGCGCCCCGGGCGGGGCGAGCACTCGCCGACGGGGCCGAGATCACCGGACCGTCCCGTGATCGGGCGATGGTCTTCCAGGACAACGCGCTGCTGCCCTGGCGCAGCGTGCGATCCAATATCGAACTGGCGCTGAAACTACGGGGTGAACCCCGGCACAGTCGACGAGCTCAGGCCGAGCGCTGGATCACCGAGGTCGGTCTCACCGGCTTCGGCGGCTACCTGCCCAAGAGTCTGTCCGGCGGTATGCGCCAGCGGGTGCAGCTCGCGCGCGGACTGGCCGGGGCGCCGCGGGCGGTACTGATGGACGAGCCGTTCGGCGCGCTCGACACCCCGACTCGGATCACGATGCAGCGCTTGCTGATCCAGACCTGGCAGACCCATCCCACGACGGTCGTGTTCGTCACCCACGATGTGGACGAGGCGCTGACACTCGGGGATCGGGTGGCGGTGCTCGGCGGTACCGACCGGGCACTGCGCACGCTGGTGCGGGTGCCGCAACCGCGCGTCAAGGACGTCGACCGCAGCACGCAGCGAGCCGAAATACTTGCCGCCCTGAATCATTCGAACGAACCCGCCGCTGTCTGAGGGCCGTACGAGTCGCCACCGTCGAGTGCGCGGTCGGCCCCGACTACTCGTCTGTGGAGTGTGCTGATGAATATCCCCGAGCTGTCCGATACCGTCCGGCTGGACTGCGATGTGCTGGTCATCGGCGGCGGTACCGCCGGAACGATGGCGGCACTCACCGCCGCGGAGAACGGCGCGAACGTACTGCTGCTGGAGAAGGCGCACGTCCGGCACTCCGGCGCCCTGGCCATGGGGATGGACGGGGTGAACAACGCGGTGATTCCGGGTAAGGCCGAGCCGGAGGACTACGTCGCCGAGATCACCCGGGCCAATGACGGAATCGTCAACCAGCGCACGGTGTATCAGACCGCGACGCGCGGCTTCGCCATGGTGCAGCGGCTGGAACGCTACGGCGTGAAGTTCGAGAAGGACGCCTACGGCGAATACGCGGTCCGGCGCGTGCACCGCTCGGGTTCCTATGTGCTGCCGATGCCCGAGGGCAAGGACGTCAAGAAGGCGTTGTATCGCGTACTGCGGCAACGCAAGATGCGTGAGCGGATCCGGATCGAGAATCGGCTCATGCCGGTGCGGGTGCTCACCGACAACGGGCGGGCGGTGGGTGCGGCCGCGCTGAACACGCGTACCGGGGAATTCGTGGCCGTCGGTGCCAAGTCGGTGATCCTGGCGACCGGTCCGTGCGGGCGGCTGGGGCTGCCCGCGTCGGGATATCTGTACGGCACCTACGAGAATCCGACCAATGCCGGTGACGGGTATGCGATGGCGTACCACGCGGGTGCCGAACTGTCCGGGATCGAGTGCTTCCAGATCAATCCGCTGATCAAGGATTACAACGGCCCGGCCTGCGCCTATGTCGCCAATCCCTTCGGCGGCTATCAGGTCAATGCGGCCGGTGAGCGATTCGTGGACTCCGATTACTGGTCCGGGCAGATGATGGCCGAGGTGTCGCGGGAGATCGAATCCGCCCGCGGACCCATCTATCTGCGGGTGTCCCATCTGCCGGAGGAAACGCTCTCCGCGCTGGAGGGCATTCTGCACACCACCGAGCGACCGACCCGGGAACGTTTCCACGCCAATCGCGGCCACGACTACCGCACCCACGACATCGAGATGCACATCTCCGAAATCGGTTTGTGCAGCGGGCATTCCGCATCCGGTGTCTGGGTGGACGAACATGCCCGCACCACTGTTCCCGGACTGTACGCGGCCGGGGACCTGGCCTGCGTACCGCACAACTACATGATCGGCGCGTTCGTATACGGCGATCTGGCCGGTGAGCACGCGTCCTCCACTCTCGCGGAAGTCGCCGCGCCACAGGATCTTCCGTCCGATCAGCTGGCCGCCGCGCACGCGCTGATCTACCGGCCCCTGCGGCATCCGGACGGACCTCCGCAACAGCAGGTGGAATACAAACTCCGCCGCTTCGTCAACGACTATGTGGCACCGCCGAAGACGCAGACGAAGCTGTCGCTGGCGGTGGAGACCTTCGAACGGATGCGGACGGAGATCTCGGAGATGGGGGCGGCCACACCGCACGAGCTGATGCGATGCGCCGAAGTCGATTTCATCCGGGACTGCGCCGAGATGGCGGCGCGGTCCTCGCTGACCCGCACCGAATCGCGCTGGGGTCTGTATCACGATCGTGCCGATCTGCCCGAGCGCGACGACCAGGACTGGCGTTTCCATCTCAACCTGCGCAAGGGCGCCGACGGTGCGATGGAATTCCTGAAACGCCCGGTAGCGCCGTATTTCGTTCCGGTTCCCGAATGGGAGGACGTACCTTCGGAGGTGGAGCCGGTCGCGGTGACACAGCCGGAGCTGATCGCCGGCCCGCCGCGCACCGGCGACACGACCACCGGCTCACCGCGCTCCGGCATCACCGTTCCCGCACCCGCCGCGAACGCCGCGGCGCCGCGCATCGCGCTGCTGCTGAGCCTGGATGCGCCGACAGTCGCCGAACTCCGGGCCTATCTCGACGATGCGGACCCCCAGGTGCGCGCAACGGCGCTGTCGGTCCTCACCGAGGGCACCCCGGAGGGATTCGCCGCGGCGCTGATCGACGCGCTGGGCGACTCCGAGGCCGCTGTCCGGGCCGCGGCGGTGTCGGGTCTGCGGGAATTGATCGAGATCCTGCCCCCGGCTGACGATCTGGTCGACCACGCCGAATCCCCCGATGCGCTGGTCCGGGCCGCGGTGGTGGATCTGCTGCGGGCGCAGCGCCGGGGGTCCACGGACCTGTTCGGCAAGGCCGCGGTCGACAGCGACCACCGGGTCCGCATCGAGGGCGTGCGCGCCCTGGTCTCGGTGAACGATTGGTCCACGCTGACCGCCGTCGCATTCGACGAGAACCGGGAGGTCCGAGTCGCGGTCGCGCGCGGTCTGGCCGAGGTGGGCGCCGGGGGCGCGGAAACGGTCCGGAGTCTGGCCGCCGATCGGGATCCGCTGGTCCGGGCCGCCGCACTCGCGGCCTTCGCCACCCTCGGCGACGATTCCGATTCCGCGATTCTCACTGCGGCTCTGCGGGATTCGGCCTGGCAGGTGCGCGAGGGCGGTGCTCGTGGCTGGACCGGTCTGGGCCCGGCGGCCGCCGCCGAAGCCCTGGCGCCGGTCCTGGCCGATCCACATCCGGATGTACGCAAGGCCGCAGTCCTCACCCTCGGCAATTGGCCCGGCGACACCGAGGTCCGCGAAGTCCTGCGGGTAGTACTGGACGACACGGACGCCGACGTCCGCGCCTATGCCCGCCGCACGCTGGAAACAGTCTGAGTGTCAGCCCCGCACGCGGCGAATCCCGGCCGTGAAGTCGTCGAGGGCCTCGATGACTTCGTCGGCCTGCCACACCCGGTTGCGCACCTGCCGGGTCACCTCACGCAGTACGCCCGCCTCGACCAGACGATCGACCGCTCGATGCGCTGCCACTGCACTGATGCCAACAGTGCGCATCAGATAGGAACTGTTGACGATAGGCTGCGCGATCAACGCGTCGATCATCGGCCAGACTGCAGAATCCGCACGAGCGGTGGTGATCTCACGATATCCGGCGCGGATCGCTCGCAGGCGCTCGACCAGCCGGCCACCATTTCCCATCGCAAAGAATGTGGCATCGACGAACTGCCGAAGGATCGGCTCCACAGCACCGGCTCGATAGCTCGTCAGCGCATCGAAATATGCCGCGGTATCGACCAGCAGTCCGGCCGAAATCGGCACTGTCACATGACGAGTGAGCCCCTTGCTGCCCAGCATCGCATGCACGAGAGCCCGGCCGGTCCGTCCGTTTCCGTCGGTGAACGGGTGGATTGTCTCGAACTGAGCATGAGCGAGGGCTGCGTGCACGACCGCCGGAAGGTCATCACGTTGGATGAATCGAAACAGGTCGTCCATGGCCGCGACGACCCGGTCCTGATGAGGCGGTACGAAGTCGGCGCGATGCGGGCCGACGTTTCCGCCGCCGATCCAGACCTGTTGGTCGCGCCAGCGACCGGCGTGGTCCGGATCCGAGTCGCTCAACAAGGCGTGATGCGTCGACAGCAGCGTGTCAGCAGTGATCTCACGGCCGAGCTCCAGTGCCGCTTCCATGGCCCGCACATTCGCCGCGACGATCTGTGCATTGCGGTCGGAGTGTTCGCCGAGTTCCGCGAGTGCGAGCTGACGTGCACCGACTGTGAGGTTTTCGATCTGCGACGACGCGGCACTCTCGGTTCGCAGAAGGATCGAACTCATGGGCCCGAGTTCGCAATCTCCGCCGAGCTCCGCGGAAACACGAGCATCGAACCGGGCCAGTTCCGCGGCCGCTTCCTCCGCCTCGGTGAGCAGCTCAATGGGGGCCGTCAGGTCCCGTCCCGCAATCGCCGGCACAACTGCCGCGGAGTACGGACCAGCATGTTTGCGCAACTGGGTCCGCGAGGCGGACGTGTCCCGAACCGACCACGGGCGCTCCTCGTACGTGACAGGCGGCCACCGACCGTCGGCAGAAGCGTCGACCATACGGCCATCATAGTTAACGCTATTGCCTTAGCGTTAACTAAAACCGCCGGGAAATGTACGATAATCGCCATCAGAAGGCGCCCCGGCGGCATGGCAGGCGTCGGCGCTGTTCATAATCCCCTCAGAAAGCAACGCTAGCCTCCTCTCCGCAGCTGTTACTTAACTTGGCTAAGGAATGCATATGGCACGGGTGTCCAGTCGTCGCTACATCGCCGCGGCCGCTCTCGCGACATCGGTCGGGATCGGCGCCGCATCGATCCCGTTCGCCGCGAGCGCCGCGCCGCTACCCACCTTCCCGGTCGGCGCCCCCAGCTACACCGTGGATGTGAACACACCGGCCGCCGCGCCTGGCTACATCTACTACAGCAACGGGGTCAGCGCGGCGGCGCTGGTGCCTGGTGCGGGCCGGGCGCTGGCCGGGATTCCCGCGACCGCGCCGGCGAATATCGTGGTGGACAAGTCCGGGCGCGAGGTCTGGCGCTACACGCCACCGGCCGGGCAGGACGTGTCGAACTTCCGCACCCAGACCTATCAGGGCAAGCGGGTGCTGACCTGGTGGCAGGGCGATACCGTCGGCGGGCACGGGTCCGGTACCGATTACATCGCCGACGAGCACGGCACGGTGTTCGAAACCCTCGACGCCGGTGGCGATTCCACCGATGTGCACGAATTCCGCCTCACCCCCGACGGCCGCGCGCTGATCACCTCCTATCGAGAGATCGACGCGGACCTGTCCGCGATCGGCGGCCCCGCGAACGGCAAGATGTTCGACACGGTCGCCTCCGTGGTCGACGTGGCCAGCAAGCGCGTACTGATGCGCTGGAGCGCGGCCGAACATGTCCCGCTGACCGATACCACCGCCCCCGGCAAACTCCCCGGCAGCGATGCCTACGACCCGTACCACATGAATTCGATCGCCCTGGATCCCCAAGGGAATCTGGTGATCTCGATGCGCGACACCTCCACGATCTACGACGTCGACATCCACACCGGCGCGATCAAGTGGCAGCTCGGCGGTAAGAATTCCAGTTTCGAACTCGGCCCCGGTGTGGAATTCGCATTCCAGCACGACGCCGAATTCGCCGACCCCGACACCCTGCGGCTGTTCAACAACAACTCGAGCGGCTTCGAAACCAAGGGCCTGTCGAGCGTCCAGTGGATCCACCTCGACCAGGCCACCCATCGAGCCACATTGGTACGCAACCAAACCCACCCCGACAATCTCGTCGCCTTCGCCATGGGCGACGCCCAGCCGGTTCCGAACGGGAACACCCTCGTCGGCTGGGGTATGGCGCCGCACATTTCGGAGTTCACCCCATCCGGCGAGATGGTCTACGACGCCCGCCTCCCCCTCGGCACCTACCGCGCGTTCCCGGCGGACTGGGCCCCGGGGCACTGAACCGGGCAGCCGACCTCGCCTCCGAGGAGTTCTCCGAGAGCTCAGCGGATCTCAAGCACTGGCCAACTTCTCGTTGACCCACTTGTTGACACTGATACCACGCTCCGTGGCTTCGATGGTCAGTCGTCGATGCATATCCGCCGACGTACGAACCAGAAACTGTCCGCTGTAAGTACGGTCCGTCAACGGCACCGGCACAACTTTCACCGGTTCAGCCGAGCAAGTCCTCCGCGCGGCTCACTTCCAGAGCGAGACGGAGCCACTTGTCCAATTGCTCGTGATCGGTGCATTCGACAATGGCTTCACGCACACGATCGGATACAGGGACACCCCGCGTCTCGAGAACTCTCAGCACAAACTTCGCTTCGCCCCGCGCCTCACCCTCAGCCCTGCCTTGCTGCCTGCCTTCAGCGATATAGCGGCGCGCGAAGTCGCTGCGGAACTCGTAGTTGCGCAAATCGGCGGACATGAATGCCTCCCATTCGGGTCTGACAGCTGCGGGCAGCATCGTCAAGACCAAGTCATAATATCGCATGGCAGGGTCGCTGCCGATCGCTCCCAGGGCTGCTACCAGGGCTTTCCAGATATTTTCATGCTGCGGGTGGGTGGGGTGCGCGACGGCGGACAGGACCGCCAGTTCGGGAAGTTCGACAGCTTGCTCCGGGTCTACGACCACAGGCACCGCATCGGGATCCAGTACCAGTGGGCACAGCGCCGTGGGTGGATTGCCAAATCCGAGCTCCAACGGCTGGGCGGCCCAGCGCGCCGTCCGCCTGTCGGGGCAGATGATCAGCAGCAGAACAGGGCATTTCATCCGCGCACGCAGTGACGCGATGTAGACCGGCCAGGACCATACCTTGTCCGGATCGCGACGTAACTGGACTTCCACGACCACACCGAGGACGGGTGTGTCGTCCTGATGGAAGGCGAGTACCGCGTCGGCGTAATACTCGGTGGGTGCGAGCACGGTGGCCTTCTCCGATTGCGATTCCACCGATTCGTACTCCGGCAGCGAGCAGCCGAGCGCGGTCAGCAGCGCCGCAACCAGTGCCGGCTGTTCGGAGAACATGTCGATCACCACTTCATGTGGCGCAGAGGGCATGCACCGCAACGTAATCGATACCTCCGACACTCTCCGCATCGCACAGGCCAACCACACAATCGACGTATCATGTTGATACAGAACAACTTTCGATACAAATGACCTGCCGCGCCGCTGGACAGTTGATCACCAGTTCGGTGTTGCCGGTTCCCCGGCCCACCCCGTCGCAGATTCAACACCCCGGCCGGAGTCTCCGACTCGGATGATGCCCATGGGCACGGCTGTCGGCGCCCGGCATCACCGCCATTTCCAAGACCGCCAGTGTTCGGCATCTCGCTCCAGGTCAGGCAGGTGAGGACCCGGACTGATGAGGTCTGCACCGGTCAGCGCGGGGATCGGATGGTGGGGAACGGTGCAGGCATCCGGTACGTCCTATAGTTCGTAGCGGTTGCAATAGTCCAGCGGGAGGTTGTCGGGTGCAGCGACGAGTGACAGGGGCGGCGCTCGCCATCGGGGCGGTACTGGCGATGACGGCCGGGTGCGGTTCCACTACCGAGGGGTCGCCGGCCACGACCACCGACGCGGCCGCTGAACTGTGGGATCCGTGCACACAGATTCCGGACTCCGCATTGACAGCCGCACAGGTCGACCCGAGCACGAAGAAGTCCGGGATCGGCGGGGCGGTCCAAGGCGGCTGGAATATTTGCGCCTGGAAAGGCAAGAAGTACTCGGTCTCGGTCTATGCGACCGCCAAGCACTCTGCGGAAGAGATCGCCCACAAGGACGGCAATGTCAACCAGCAGCCCATCACCATGGCAGGTCGGCAAGGCACCGAATTCCACGAGCAGGGATCTGACCGCAACTGCGACGTGGCATTTCAGACGACGAAGGGAACAGTGCAGGTCCAGGTAATTGGGCGCATCTCAGATGATGTCCCGATCGACCCGTGCCCGACACTGGCAACCATCGGCGAGGCGATCGTGCCGTCAATTCCGCAGTAACAAGGGGTAACAATGGCAGCCAACGACGTTGGTACCTGGCAGCAGCGGGTAGGCGAGGCAAGATCCGGGGATCTCTACCTCGACGACGAGCAGACAGCTCGCGAATGCTTGGCAGCGTGCAACAAGCGTCTGGAAGACATCGAGGATCTCAAAGTCTACGTCGATCAGGTCAAGGCGGTCTCAGGCTTCGGCGATTTCGATATGGGTCATATGTTGGAGGGGCAGTTCAAACTTCAGGCCACTGGCGATGACAACAGCATCGAGAAGATCATCGCCGACCATGTCGAGACCGTAAAGAACATGCGAGAGGTCATGGCAATTTCGCTCGCGCGGCTGAGCGGCCAGGACTTCACGAATGCATCAACGCTCACCGGGATCATCGAGCAGAACCCGGCTAAGACTTAGTGCCCGCAGGCGATCTGGCGACCGATAGCATTATCGCGACAACACAAACCGCGGAACGCGATGACGGGGCATCGATCTAATCGTCGCCGCTAATTCCACTGCCGCTCGTAAACCAGTACGCCACTCATCTCTACAACCAGCAGCTTGCTGCTTCGCACCCTGGGCGGGGACACGAATGGCCTTGTAGTGAAACAGATTCGAGCCCACGATCCATCACATGGACCAGACATGCCAACCTCCTGCAGCAGTGAATGCATGTACCGGCCTGCCCATGGTCGATGTCGCTATCGGCAGCTGCCCGCATCATCGATCGCCATCCGACGAGAGAATCGACGCGCGGCCGTTGCGGCTTCGATTCGCGAACGCCGGTCGCTCCGTCGCCGAATATGCCATGCACCCAGCAGCGATAGACGATCCCCTTTGAGCCGGTGCGACCTACACCATCCGGCGGGTGGAGTCGTACCCGTCGGCGATCGTCTCGATCAATCGTATGGTGTCCTCCGCACTGGAGGCGAACGTGCGGAGTTCATCCAGTGAGCTTCTATAGGTACTGACCACATCGTCGTTCTCGACGAACAGTCCTCCCGTGAAACCCTCCGTAAATATCAACGGCGCCTCCGGTATACGGCCAGGATGCAACGGCGGAAACTCGACCAGTACGAAAGATCCGAGGACCAGCCCGGGATGGGTACCGGCATCGAATGGGATCGCCCGGATCGATACGTTCGGCAGGCGTGCGACCTCGGCCAGATGCCGCAACTGCTCGAGCATGACCTCCGGTCCACCGAGCTGGTGACGAAATACGCACTCCGAAAGCAGCACTTCGAACGAAAAGCCCGGTTCCGACAACTTGCGCTTCCGTCCGGCCACCACCTCCACGTGATGGTCGACCTCCGATCTGGACAGCGTCGGATCCGAGGCTTCTACGATCCATCGACGATATGCCCGTGTCTGTAGCAGTCCGGGTACAAGAGTGAGCCGATAGCTGGTAATCCGCGAGGCCGCCGACTCGAGGCTAATGAAGTGATTGAAGTTCGGATTTATCACGTCGGCGAAGGGTCGCCACCAGAAATTCGAGTCATCACCTCTCGCGGCCCTGATTTCTTGAAGCAAGCCCAGCACTTCAGCTTTGACATCCTCGTCAGCGTCATAGAAGCCCAAGAGCTCACGGAACTGTACCCGGCTGATCCGCACCGGCCGCCCCTCCTCCAGGCGGCCGATCCCCTGCTTAGACACGTCGATAGCCAGCCCCGCGGCCAATTGACTCTTCTGCGCCGCTGCCCGCAGTTCACGCATTCGGCGGCCGAGCGCGCGCCGGGGAAGGGTGGTCCCACCTGCCATAACTAGCCTCCCTCTCGAGTGTGGTCCAGTACGGACCCATATCTGCTGGACCGCCCGATACTGGACGCCCGGTGATCTGCCGGAACTCACCCTGTTTCGCTGGTCCATCAGCGCTTCGTTGGTGTGTACTTGGTGCAGCCCGATGACCGGGAAGGCCCGGAACATTCAGCCGCACAACCTCTCTCGGCACAGCGAGCGGCGACGGACCGGGACACCACCGAATCGCACTGAGGCGAAACGCTTGGTGGCTCTCAGCAGCCTCGGTCATCGGGTCGACCACACGACGAAGGTTCGAGACGATGACGAATTCGGAAGTGACAGAACTAGATACAGAATTTTGGAATACGAGAACATCCCCACACAGCGACAGCCCGATCGTAGCACCGCCGCACGTGTGCGGGTATGCCGAAATCGAACTGGCGCACGAACAGATGCGGCGGCATCGGAACTGCCGGATTCACGGATGTTCCTGGAAGGCCGCAGCCCATCAGACACTTGTGCACGCGGGCAAGCTCGCGCCGCAATCGGTGCCGCCCCGGCAGCGGGCGGCCGAACGCGACCTGGCATTTCCGGTCCTGGACGAGGCACCCCAGCCGGAGGTGACGCCGACACCACACACACTGCGCGAGGTGCTCCAACGGCTCGCCGATCTGGCGCTGCCGGAACCGGAGGCGATCCCGGATTCTGCCGATTCGAAAGGTGTTGAATCACAATGGATGTGACATCGGAGCGGCTCCGCGGCCTGAGCGATCGCGCCGACCGGGCGGGTTACCGGCTGCTACGCGATCGCACACGACCCGAAACCTGGATGCTCGTGGACGCCGAGGACGGAACGCCCGTTCACGCCGCGGCTTCCCTCGATCGGATCGAGCTATGGCTGGACCGGTGAACAGGCGGTATCCGGCAGTCGGCCCATGCTCAGGGCTTCGGGTGGTCGCCCTTGCGGACCTCGGCGATGGTGCGGGTGATCATGTCGCGCACCTGCGCGGTCATCTTCGCCGAATCGGTCGGCTTGACCTTGGCGACCCGGTCGCCGAAACATGCGTAGCGCCCGTCGTCGGCAAAATCGATGATCTGGAAATCCTTGCGGCCCTTGATATGCCGGTTGTCAGGACTCCCCCAGGGATAGGCGGCGATGTGGATGGTCGCGGTGGTGGGCCGGCTCATGAAACGCGTCAGCTGTTCCTTCGGGCTCACCACCCAGGAATCACGCACATGCGGTATCGGCGCGTCCAGATCTTCGACCGGAATGGTCAGTGGCTTCCCTTGTCCCGCAGCACAGTCGGGAAGGGCCGCGATCATCGCGGCGGCCACCCGATCGACTCCGAGAAATGAGAGATGCACGGTGCCGCCGATGCTGTCCTCCGGTCCGGGGTCCTGGACCGCGATCACGCCCTCGCCATCGTGGACCGCCGCGTGGATGCGGATCTTGTACTCGCGGCGACGTCCTCGGAAACCGGCGATCTCGACCCGGACCTCCGGGGCCAGCAGTATCTGGATCGCGCGTTCGAGATCCGTATCCACCTGCGGCAGTAGCTTTTCGGCGACTCGCTTGCGAGTTCGGTTCACATCCTCGAGCGTGTCCTCGGCGATGAAGCGGTGAGCGAGGGGGTATGGCAGTACGTCCCGGCCGGTGCAATCCCACAACACGCGGAATTCGGTGGCGGCGAACCGCCACTGTCTACTCGTGTTCATCGCCTCGACCCCGCTCGCAGCCGTCATCCACCGATGACCGGGGGAACGCTCTTCGGAAGAGCCGGGATACCGGTCAGCTCATCGCCGTTCTCCTGGTTGATCAGGTAGTCGGGAGCCGTCTTCGTGCGCTCGTCTTCCTTGTCGCCCTTACCGCGGCCCATACCACCCATGCCGGGCACACCACTGGTTCCGGACTTACCAGCGGCCGCGGCCGCACGACCGGCATTGCCCGCATCGGCGGCGAGGCCCGCCACCCCCGGAACGGCATTGCCCTGCCCGGGCGACCCGGGTGTACCGCCGCCGAGCCCGCCGGGAACGGACGAACCGGTACCGGTCTTCGCGAGCGAACTCGGGTCGAATCCCGCGGCCGTGGTGGCCGCCGCGGGGTCGGCCGGACTTCGATCGCCCGCGTTCGGCGAGCTGCTGGGCTCACTCGAAGCGGACGGGTCCGACGGCGAATTCGGCCCCTCGTCAACGGAATTCTGCTCGTCGGGATTCTGGTTCGGCGAGTTGTCGGTGCCGCCGGGGTCCACCTGGCCGGGCACCCTGCTGCCATCGGGAGGCACCACTGTCGACGGTGGCGGCTGGTCACCCGGACCGTTCGGCGGCTGGTTCGGCTTGGGAATCACCGGCACGCCGGCGTCGCTTTCATGCACAACGGGGGCGTAGACGGTGGACAGCACACGCTTGGCCTCGGCGTAGGCGTTGTGATAGGCCGTATCGTCGTTCTTCCAGCCTCGACCGGCGAGCCAATGCCGGAAATTGCCGACTCCCGACCGGTGCTCGGGCACATGCGGCACAAGATCTTTCGTGGGCGTCAGACCGGTGGACAGCTCGTCCAGCTTGTTCCCGGTGAGCTCCGCGGCCTTGGCCACCTGCGAGGACTTGGTCGTGTAGTCGGTGACCGCCTGTGCGGCGGCCTTGCTCGCCTCACCACGCCAGACGTTCTCGTCGGTGGCCTTGGTCATCGCTTGCTGGAATGTGGACAACGAGGTCGTTTCCTGAGTCCCGATCACGCTCCAGGCATTTTTCAGACCCGCGACCGCCGTCAGATCGATCTTGTCGACCTTCGCGCGCAGCGTCGCGAGATCGTGCCGTTCGAAATTGTCGGTGTCGTGCACCGAGGGCGGCCGGAACTCACCCTCGAATCCGATCTTGGACACCTCGGACCGGACGCCGTCGCGAAAGCCGTTGTACATGCCTTGAACGTCGGCCGCGCTCCTGGCGTTCGGGATACCCTCGCCGGCGATCAGGCTGGTCAGGCCGTGACCGATCTGGCTGCCGATCGTGGGCAGCGAGAAGTCCGGAATTCCGTACATCGGATAAGACATCGCGACCGACCCTTCCCCCGCGGAGCTTCGGCACGTTCCGGCGCCCGATTGCTCGCCCCCGACACTTCTGGTCAGCTGACTTTATCAAACGGCCCGCAGCTGCCCGGCTCCGCCGACGGCTCCGGCCACAGCGGTCGGGGCGGCCGAGTCCTACCGTCGTCGTTAACGAATCCAGCGGCTTCACCGCTATTGTGAACAATAGTGTTCGCAAACTATGGGAGACCCACGATGAAAGTTCTGACCGGCCGGAAATGCCTGATCACCGGCGCGGCGAGCGGAATCGGCCGAGCGACCGCGACGGCGGCCGCCGAGCAGGGCATGCGCCTGATCCTGACCGATATCGACGCCACCGGCCTGGCCGACACCGCGGCACGGATCCGCGACGCCGGTGGCGAGGTGCTCGCGTTCCGGGCCCTGGATATTTCCGATTACGAGGCCGTCACCGCGTGGGCGGCGGAGATCCACCGGGAGCACGGGAGCCTGGATGTGGTCATGAATGTCGCCGGTGTCGCCACCTGGGGCACGGTGGAGAACCTCGAGCATCGGGACTGGAAGTCGATGGTCGATGTGAATCTGATGGGCCCGATCCACATCATCGAGAATTTCGTCCCGCCGATGGTTCGAGCCGGCCGCGGCGGACATCTGGTCAACGTCTCCTCCGCCGCGGGACTGCTCGCATTGCCGTGGCATGCCGCCTACAGCGCCGCCAAATTCGGATTGCGCGGTGTCTCCGAGGTATTGCGGTTCGACCTGGAGCGCCACGACATCGGCGTGAGCCTGGTGGTTCCCGGCGCCGTCCGGACGCCACTGGTGGGTACCGTCCGGATCGCGGGGGTCGATCGCGACGATCCGAAGGTGCGGCGCATGGTGAACCTGTTCGAGGGATACGCGGTCACTCCGGAGAAGGTCGCCGGGCAGATCCTCGCCGGGGTCCGGCGCAACCGGTATCTGGTGCACACCTCACCGGATATCCGAATCGGCTACTGGTTCGCCCGCAAATTCGCCTGGCCCTACGAACTGGTGGCGCGCCTCGCGAACCGCCGGTTCGCCACACTGCTGCCGCCGCCGGGGACCACCGCCGGATGAACACTCAGAAATTCGCCACGCAGACCACGAAACGCCGTTCGTTGTAGACGAATCCACGATCGCCGCCGGTGCAGCTGTTGACATCGGTGGTGCCGTACTTGATCTCCACCACCCGGACCCGGCCGGGCGCGGTGGCGGCACAGTCGACCGGCTTCGGGCTGTCGGCGACGCTCATGCAATTACCGGCGACCCAGTTGTAGTCCAGGCAGACGGTGTCTTTGGCACCGCCGGGCAGCGTTTCGCCGACCGAGCGATCCGCATCGCCCGGGCAGTGCGCACCCTCGGTGACCTTCGCGGTCACCTTGTAGCGCGAATCCGTGCCGCTGCAGGCCGACTTCTGCACGGGCGCACCGCCGTCGGGTGCCGCGACGACCGCGGCGACACAGTCACCCACGGCGACGGTCTCGCCCGGATGCTTCTCGTCCGCCCCCTTGTTCAGGATCAGTGGTTCCTCCGGCGCCGCCGGGGTCGCGGTCGCGTCCCCGGACGGTTCGGCGGCTATCGGGGCGCCCGTGGCACTGGGTGCGGCCGTGCTGGACAACGACGTTGCCGCGGCATGGGTTTGGCCGGAATCGTGGTCGTTCGCCGTGAACGACAGCACGGCGGCGATCAGACAGGCCGCCGACAAGGCGGCAGCGATCACGAAACCCGTGAGGGTGACACCGGCTTGAACACGTCGGCGCGACACGTACTCGTCCTCCAGAGTGGTAACACTTCGAACCACCCCGGAGATGATCGAAGAACACATGCGTTTTTGAAGACCCTCGAAATGCATACACCATCCGGGGTTCCGCGTCGACACGGCCGATGCGAAAATAGAAATCTTTCATTTTCAGACAATTACTTCATCACGATTACACAACAATGCCCGAGTACAGGTTCGAGAATTACCGAGTCTGGCAATTAGCGTTCGACGCGTTAGTGTCACATTCCGTCCGGACCGCACGGCCGGAAGTCTCGTGAGAAGGAATCTCGAATGAAGTTCGGCACGTTCGCCGTAACCTCGATCATGGCAGCGGCCGCGGTCGGGATGAGCGCGGGAATCGTGAACGCCAGTCCCCCGGCCGCCTCCCCGGCCCCCGCCAAAGAGATCACCGCATCCGGAATCGATCGTGGAGTCGGCTATCACGCTGTGCTCAGCGACTTTTCGCGGGTGCTGACCACTGTCGTCGATCACGGACGATTCGAAGTCAACCACGACGCCACGGCCGTCGACCTGAAGTCCGACAACGGCACCTCCCTCGTCACGGTGCCGCTGTCGTACAAGGTCTCCGGGAAGACCATGCACGTCGCGCAGAACATCAGCGAGGACGGTCACAAGATCGTGCTCGAGCCCAAGGCCGACGCCAAAGAGGTCGGCGAGATGCAGCCGATCGATTCGATGACGCGGCTGAGCAACGAGGTCAACCAGAACGTCGTCGGCATGGTCGTCGGCGGCGTGCTCGGTGGCCTCATCGGCACTGTGCTGGGATTCGGTTTCCTCAGCATCATCACCGGGCCGATCGGCCTGGTGATCGGTGCGATCGGCGGCGGGTACGCCATGGGCGGGCAGCCGTTCATGGACGCGCTCACCGCGGTCGTCAGCGGCCAGCCCTGATCCGGCCGGTGTGCCGGGGCGACCGCGACGCCCCGGCACACCGTTTCCGGACGACACGGGCTTTCTGCTTGCACCACCGGCGAATTCGTGGCTCAATCCGAAGAGTGGCCGGGGAACCGTACAGATGGGTCGAGACAGCCGAGACCGATATGGTCGGGCTGCGAGATCTGGTTTCCGGGCGCGCCGTGGCGATCGTGCGGCCGGATGAGCAGGATCTCCCCGAGTCGCTGCTGCGCCGGGTCGAGCGACTCGTCTTCGAATGGGCCAATCTGCTCACCCAGTACGACGCCTGGTCGGACATCCATGCCCTGCACCGCCGGCAGCCCGAAACCGTGCTGCGGGCGTTGAGCTGGCTGCTGGCCCTGTGGGCGGTGGTCGGTGAGACCCGGGTCGGGAAACCCGCCGACGCGATCATTCGCGATCTCGACTACCGCGGTGGCTGGCGGGACAGCGACAGTGCCGAGGACGAACGGGTGTGGGCCGGGCTGACCCAGCGCGTACGGCTGGGTGGCATCGCAGCGCTCACCGAGGATCCGCGTGCGGTGCGGGCCTACCACGGGGCCTGTACCGAATCCGTCGACATCGGACCACTGCTGTTGCAGCACACGCTGATCCACCTGGACGCGCTGAGCCAGGACATGGACCGGGCCGGCATCCGGGCGCGCGGGCTCGCCGCGTCGGTACTCGACCACACCAGCCCCGATCCGGGGCCGCGGCGGCGGTTGTGTTTCCGGCCGTCACGACCCGGCGGTTCGGACGGTCTACGCGACTTCGGCTGACGGGGCAACACCGTCCGGCACCGGATCGGCGCCGGGGTGCAGGCGCCGGAACCTACTGCCGTGGAAGACCAGCGGCTCGTCCTGCGACCGGGTCGCCAGGCGGGTGATTCGCACCAGGACGACCTGATGGTCACCCGCGGCCACCTGAGTGTGCACAGCGCCCTCCAGCCACGCCACGGCGCCGTCCACGAAGATCGCGCCGTCCGCACCGCGCCGCAACTCGAGATCGCGGAACCGATCGCCCTCGCGCCTACTCATGTTCTTGGCGGCGCCGTCCTGATCGGCACTGAGCAGACTCAGGCCGAGATGTTGTGCGCCCAGCAGTTTCGGCCAGGTGGACGAGCTGTTCTGGACGCAGAACGACACCAGCGGCGGATCGAGGGAGACCGGTACGAATGTACTCACCACCAACCCCGCCGGCGCACCGGCTGTTTCGGCGCACACGGCGACCACCGCGCTCGGGAAATGCGCGAAGGCGCGACGTAGACCGGCGCTGTCGGACGGGATGTCGGTCAGTTCGGACATGATGCACCTCGATGAGCTCTGCCGCCGGATCAGATGACGCCGTGCAGCGGGGGCGGGGCGCCGTCGAGGACGGCACGCCCGATGTGCTGGTACTTCCACCGCACGGGGTCGTGCAGGGTGTGCGTGCGGGCATTGCGCCAGAACCGGTCGAGGTTCAGATCGGCTGCCGCACTTCTTGTTCCGCTGACCTCGAACAACGCGGCGGAAACCTCGTTGGCGGCACGGTCGGCGGTGATCTTCGCGGTGGCCACCGCGACGGACGCCGCGGCCGCCGGCTCCGCGGCCGGGTCCGCGACGACCCGATCC
Source organism: Nocardia sp. NPDC052254 (assembly GCF_040679495.1). Classification (NCBI taxonomy): domain Bacteria; kingdom Bacillati; phylum Actinomycetota; class Actinomycetes; order Mycobacteriales; family Nocardiaceae; genus Nocardia; species Nocardia sp. NPDC052254. The sequence goes on from NZ_JBFAUW010000002.1 coordinate 186,700, forward strand.
ACCGCCCGGCCCGCCGCCTCGAAGGTCGCCTCGGCCGTGGCGACCGTGACGGCCAGTTCGCCGATGCGCTGGACGAGCAGTGGATCGTCGGCCGCACGCGACACACCGGCCTCGAACCACGGCCGGCTGCGGGTGCGGACGAAATCCGCGGCCGCATCGAGTGCACCGCGCGCGATGCCCGCGTCGATGGCCACATGCAACAGCTGGGCGAAGGCGCCGTAGCCGGTGGGTGCGTTCACCGCGGCCGCCCGGGCGATCAGCTGATCACGCCGGACCCGGACACCGGTGAGGGTCACGGTGCCACTGCCGGTGGTGCGCTGGCCGATTCCGTCCCAGTCGTCGACCGTCTCGACGCCGGCGGTGTCGGCGGGCAGGAACGCGATGTAGTCCCCCGGGGACAGGCCACTGCTCTCGCGGGGGTCGTCCAGCCTGGTCAGTACGGCCAGCACATCAGCGAAAAGCGAACCGGTGCAATAGAACTTGGTGCCGTCGATCCGGAACTTCGCGTCGTCACCGGGCGGGCCGTCGGGTCGCAGGGTGGTGGCGATCTCGGCGACCGTCGCCCCGGTGCGTTCGGACTGGGCATTCGCGATGCGGGCGCCCGCCAGCACCCGGCCGAAGTGGTGCTCGCGCTGATCGCGAGTTCCGGCCAGCCGCAACAGATTCAGATAGACGAAATGAGAGTGCGGTATCTGGGCGATATTCGGGTCCGCCGCCGCCAGCAACCGGACCACCTCGGCCACCTCGCCGGGCGCCAGATCCGCACCACCGAATTCGGCCGGCACCGTGACGGCCAGCAGGCCACTCGCCGAGAGCCGGTCGATCTCGCGGTACGGAAGTTCGCGATCGCGGTCGCGCCGGGCGGCGTCGACCGCGAACTCCGCCGCCAGGGCGGCCGCGGTCTCGCGAGCCTGCTCGGCCGAGGTGATCCGCTGGGCGGCAACGGCTGTCATCGACTCGCCGCCAGTTCCGGGTCGCGCTGCGCCTCCAGCTCCCGCACCAGGGGCAAGACCTTCGCGCCGAAATATTCGATCTCCTCCTGGAAATGCAGGAAGCCCGCCAGGATCAGATCCACACCGAGATCGCGATAGGCGACGATGCGCTCGGCGATCTGCTCCGGTGTGCCGATGAGCTGACTGCGAAAACCATCGTTGTACTGGACCAGATCCTCGAAGCTGGAATCCGCCCACATCCCCTTGCCGTCCCGGGTCGAGGCACCCGCCTGCCGCACGGCATCGCGGAAGCCCTCGACCGCGGGCTTGTTCGCCTTCTCGATGATCTCGCGCAGGGTGTCGCGGGCCTCGGCCTCGGTGTCGCGGGCGATGATGAAGCCATTGAGGCCGAATTTCACCTCGCGGTTGCTCTCCCGGGCGACCGCGCGCACATCCGCGAGCTGTTCGGTGACCCCGTCGAAATCCTTGCCGTTGGAGAAGTACCAGTCGGCGTGCCGGCCACCATTGCGGCGGGCCGCGGTGGAATTACCGCCCTGGAACAGTTCGGGATTCGGACGCTCGGGTGTGTTCAGCGGCTTCGGCTTCAGGGTCAGATCGCGAATCCGGTAGAAGTCACCGGCGAAGTTCACCTCGTCCTCGGTCCACAGCTTGCGGACGACCTCGAGGAATTCGGCGCTGCGCCGGTAGCGCTCGTCGTGCTCGAGCCACGGCTCCCCGAGGGCGGTGAACTCCCCGCCGAACCAACCGGAGACCACATTGATCGCGAACCGCCCGCCGGACAGATGATCGGCGGTCACACCGAATTTCGCCAGCACCGCCGGATGCCACAACCCGGGATGCACGGCGGCGATGACCTTCAACCGCTCGGTGGCGCCCAGCAGAGCGAGACTGAACGAGGTCGACTCGTGCTGGTACTCCGCACCATAGGACGCGGTGTAGCGCACCTGGGACAGGGCATAGTCGAAGCCGTTGTCCTCCGCGGTGCGAGCCAGCTTCTTGTTGTATTCGAAATCCCAGCCCGTGCGCTGATCGATGGTGCTGGTCACCAGCCCGCCGCTGACATTGGGCACCCAGTACGCGAATTGCGTACGCTCGGCGATCTTCTCCGTGGTCATCGAAACTCCTGTGCTCTACGGGACACCCGCACCCGGTCGCACCGACGACCAGCTGCGCGATTGTCGGCCATCAGTGCTCCTGTGTTCTGCGGGACACCCGCACCCGGTCGCACCGACGACCAGCTGCGCGATTGTCGGCCATCAGTGCTCCTGTGTTCTGCGGGACACCCGCACCCGGTCGCACC
>NZ_JBFAUW010000002.1:189051-944131 GCF_040679495.1 Nocardia sp. NPDC052254
CGACGACCAGCTGCGCGATTGTCGGCCATCAGTGCTCCTGTGGTGTCGAAGAAGCTGTGGTCGGTGCGCCGGGCGCGGCAACCGTGCGCCCGGCGCACCGACCACTTCACCAGCGGCTTCCACTCCGGACGAGGGTTTGAATCGGCCGGATCGGATCGCAGGTCACCGGGGCGCTACCGCGCCGGGGCGACTGCCGCGTAGTTCGATCGCTGGAACCGGCCCGCGGGCTCGAACCGGCCCAGCAGTTCCTCGGCGTCACCGCCGGTGATGGCGCCGATCAGGCCGTCGGCCGCGGCCAGATCGCCGATCCCGACCAGCGGCTGCGGCTGGTGCAGCGTGCTGACCAGCGCCGAGGCCACGCCCTGGTCGACGGCCGCGGCGGCGAAGAACCGATCGGTGATCTCGGCCAGCTCGGGATCCTTCAGGAACAGGCGGGTGACCTTGGCCGCGGCATCCGAGCGCGCGGCCAGGAAATCCGCGTACTGCTGTTCGATCCAGGCGGCGTCGAACGGACCGTCGTGCGCCGCCGCGGCATCGACCAGCCGCTGCGCCTGGATGATCCCGCTCTGCGCGCCCTGACCGGCGATCGGATCGTAGGCGACCGCGGTATCGCCCAGCGCCGCCACGGCATGTCCGCCCACGGTGAGACCCACGCCCTTGCGCACCACCGGGCGCACCGCGCCCTTGAGCCAGGAGTGCGGGTCCTGCCCGATCACCCGGGTGGCGAGCACTTCCGGCAGATCCCAGTCGATGTAGTCGCGGTAGAGCTCGGTCACCACGCGATGTGCCGATTCCGCGGAATCCGCCTCGGCGAAACGCTTCTCCCAGTCACTGCCGGGCCGCGCCCATCCCAGGAACGCCCAGCTCGGCCCCGCGTCCTTGTGCAGATACGGGCCCCACCAGGCCTCACCCTGATCGGCGAAGATGGAGAACCCACTGTGCTTGCCACCGGAACCGCTCCGATGCGCGAAAACATCCTCGCCATAACCCAATCCGGTCACGGTGACCGTCAGCAGACGGCGCTGCGGTTCGTCGTACACGGTGCGGTCGGTATCGATCGGGAACAGATCCGACAGGCCGCCGCGTCCGGTCGCCACCAGCACCAGATCGTTGTCGGCGGCGAGGGTGTCGAGACGCTCGGGTGTCACCGCCTCGACCACGAAGTCGCCGCCGCGCTCGAGGAAGGTGGTCAGCCGCTCGTCCACCTTCAACCGGGTGTCGACGGCCAGGCCGACGAAACCGTCGAAATGACCGTCGAATCCGATCAATTCGGGGTGTTCGGGCCCCGGCCCGGCGATGCGCACACTCAAACCCGTGTGATTCGGCGCCCGGTCCACATAGGTGTCCAGGCCGAGTGCGGCCTCGGCGGCCTGAGCCTCACCGAAGATCAGCGCGGTGCCGGTGGCCGGAATATCGTCGCGCAGGCCACGCTGGTCACGATCGCTGTAGATCGTGACGGCGAAACCCGCTCGTTGCAGTCCGAGTGCGGCGGCGACACCGGCGAGGCCGGCACCGACGATGGCGGCGGTACGATTCGTATTCTGGGTGGTCATACCGAAATAGTGCGCCTGCCAACGGCTTTCGTTGACAGTTGCGATCACCCGGAATCGATGTCGGCCGCCGGGCGTGTCAGGGGGTACCCACCACCGGTCGCACGCGCTCCTCCGGCAACGCGGTCGATCCCGTCCCGCCGAGCCGGTAGCTCGCACCACGATGCTCGTCCGGCAGCCGGTCCCCGGCCCCGAACAGCGCATTGCGCAGTGTGCCGGGCACGTACTCGCGCGGATAGGCGCCGCGCGCGGTCAGCTCCGGAATCACATGCTCCACCACATCTTCGAAAGTGCCCGGAGTGATCGCGTAGGCGACGTTGTAACCGTCGATATCGGTGTCGTCGACCCACTCCTGCAGCCGATCCGCGATCGTCGCGCCCGAACCCACGAAAACCGGTCCCATACCGCCGATTCCGGCCCAGGCGGCGATATCGCGCACGGTCCACTCGCGGCCGTCGTCGTCGAATTCCTGGAACGCGGCCACCGCCGAGAGAATGGCATTGCTCCGCACATCGCCGATCGGAGCGTCCAGGTCGTACTGCGACAGGTCGATACCCATCCAGCCGGACATGAACACCAGCCCGCCCTCGACACTGGCGTAGGAGCGGTACTCGTCGTATTTGCGGCGGGCGGCCTCGTCGGTCGCGTCGGTGATGATGGTGGCCAGGGCGTAGATCCGGGCGGCATACCGATCCCGCCCCGCTGCCTCGAGTGCGTCGCGGACCCGGGTGACCGTCTGCGCGAGTACCCGTTTGGACGGCGCCGCGACGAAGATGGCCTCCGCATTGCCCGCCGCGAACGCGATACCGCGCGGTGAGGCGCCCGCCTGATAGATCACCGGTGTCCGCTGAGGCGACGGCTCGGACAGATGGATACCGGGCACGCTGAAATGCGCACCGGAATGTCCGATGTGATGGACCTTCGACGGGTCCACATACACTCCCCGATCGCGGTCGCGGACCACCGCGTCGTCCTCCCACGAACCCTCCCAGAGTTTGTAGAGCACCTCGAGGTATTCGTCGGCCTGGTTGTAGCGTTCGTCGTGGTCCAGGTGTTCGGCGTCGCCCATGTTCGCCGCGGCCGAGGGCAGATAGCCGGTCACCACGTTCCAGCCCAACCGCCCGTTGGTCAGGTGGTCGAGGGTGGACAGGCGGCGCGCGAACGGGAAGGGATGTTCGAAACCGGTGCCGGTGGTGACCCCGAAACCGAGATGTTCGGTGACGGCGGCCATCGCCGAGACCAGCAACAGCGGATCGGCGACCGGGACCTGCGCGCCCTGGCGCAGCGCGGCGGTGTCGTCACCGCCGTACACGTCGTAGATGCCCAGTACATCGGCGATGAAGATGCCGTCGAAGCGACCGCGTTCGAGCAGCTTCGCCAGCTCGGTCCAGTAGCCGATCTCCTTGTAGCGATGCGACTGGTCCGCGGGATGGCGCCACAGGCCCGGAGATTGGTGCGCAACGCAATTCATGTCGAATGCGTTGAGCCGGATGCGGCGGGTCACCGCTGTGCCTGCCGGCTGCCCGCGCTCCAGGCGAACGGGAGCGGTGCGCCGTTGAGCAGATGATCGCCGATCGCGCGGGCCTTCTGGATGGCCGGATTGTGCACCGAGATGGTGCGGGCATTGCGCCAATGCCGGTCCAGCCGAAGATCTTCGGAGGTGATGGACGCACCGCCCACTTCGAACAGGTCGGTGGTCGCGGTCAGCACGGTGTCGATCACGGCGAGTTGTGCCTGGGCCGCGGCCAATTCGACCGCGTCGAGGGCGGCCTCGTCGGACGCGCCCGCATCCAGTACCTCGTCGAGCAGGTCTGCCACGGTCAAGACCGACGACCGCGCACTGAACGCGGCAGCCGATAGTTTCCCGATCACCTGCTGCACCAAGGGATCCCGGCGCGGCAGATCGGCCGCCGAGTGGGTATAGCTGCGGGTGCGCTGGGCAACCCACTCCCGGACATCGGATTCCGCGCGCTGGGCGATTCCGGCCAGCACCGCCAGCTGGACGAGCTGCAGATACGAGGTGGCGTAGGTGGCCCCCGGACCGCCGTATCCGGGGCCGAGGATGCGGTCCGCGGACACCTCCACATCGGTGAATTCCGTTGTACCACTGGCGGTGAGCCGCTGTCCGAAGCCGTCCCAGTCGTCACTGCGGCGCACACCGGTGGCGGTGGCGTCGACGAGTACCGACAGGCGTTCACCGTCGCGATCGGCCGCGACCAGGATGTGGTCGGCGTACAACGATCCGGTGCTGTAGTACTTGGTGCCGTTGAGCAGCCAGCCGTCTCCCCTGGGCGTCAGCCGAGTGCGATAACGGTCGACGGCGCCCACCCCCGGTTCGGTGATCGCGTTACCCACCAGCGCACCCGCCCCCGCGGCCCGCAACCAGTGTTCCCGCGCGGGACCGGGGTCGGCGAGCAGCTGATCCTCGACGAAGGAGAAGTGCACCCGCAGGGCCTGCGGCAGATTCGATTCCGCGGCGGCCAGGTCGATCAGCAATCGGAACAGCTGGCGCACGCTGACGCCGAAGCCCCCGTATTCGGCCGGGACGCGCAGTGCGCCGAATCCCGCCTGCCGCAACCATTCGACTTCCTCGTAGGCGATCCTGCGGTCGATCTCGCGCGTGACCGCTCCCGGGGCGATACGGTCGAAGACCGGACGGAAGATGTCGTCGAGATCGCGATCGGAGATCCGCTGGGATGCTGAGGAGACCATGCCCCGACGATGACGCGACTTCGGTCTCCGCTCACCGGTTACACGCAGCGAGATCGTAACTGCGGGCCGAAGCCCGCCACCGATCGCACAGAATGGAGCCACGATTGTCCCCGCGTACGAACCGAGCCGCCCGCCGACGATCCGTGACTCGGCACATCGGCCTGGTGATGGTCGCCACCGCGGCCGTGGTACCACTGGACGCCTGCACCCAGGACCGGTCCGCCGACACCGCCGCCACCTCGGCCGTCCCAGCCATACCGGAGCAGTTCGGCACCCAGACCCAGGACGAACTGCACACTCTCGAAACAGGATTCGGCGGCCGGATCGGCGTCTACGCGATCGACACCGGCACCGGGCGCACGCGTGGCTACCGGGCCGACGAACGCTTCCCGTTCGCATCGACCTACAAGGTGCTGGCGGCGGGAGCGGTGCTGGACCAGGTGCCTCAGGAGGCGCTCGACGGCAGGATCCACTACTCCCGCGACCAATTGGTCGCGCATTCGCCGATCACCGAACAGCACGTCGACGACGGTATGACGGTGCGCGAGATTCTCGATGCCGCAGTGCGATACAGCGACAACACGGCCGGCAATCTGCTGTTCTCCACCGTCGGCGGCCCGAAGTGGCTGCAGGAGCGTCTGCGCGGCATCGGTGACGAGGTCACGTCGATGGATCGGATCGAGCCCGACCTCAACCAGACGACACCCGGCGACATCCGGGACACCAGCACGCCACGAGCACTCGGTACGGACCTGCGCCACTTCGCCTTGGATACCTCTGTCACACAGGAGAACCGCAGAATCCTGGTCGGGCTGCTCCGCGCGAACACCACCGGGGACACGCTGATCCGGTCGATCGCACCCGCGGGCTGGGATGTCGGTGACAAGTCGGGCAGTGGTTCCTACGGCACTCGCAACGACATCGCGGTGCTGTGGCCGCCCGGGCGATCGCCGATCGTGCTCGTCGTGCTGTCCACCCGGGATCGGCCGGATGCCGAGTACGACGATGCCACGGTCGCGCAGGCGGCCTCGATCGCCGTGATCGAGATGTTCGGCACGCCCGTCCGGCGCTGAGACGGCCACGGGGCGGGTAGCCCGGTCGGTGTCGATCGACCGGGATACCCGCCCCGATTCCGCTCTCCCCTACTTGGCCGGAGCCGGCGGGTTGAACGGGGCATTGTTGGTGGTGAAGTACTGGATGGCCGCGATCACCGCGACCGGGGCGGTGACCAGCAGCTGACCGGCCAGCGTGCCCAGCGCCCCCACCGCGACGATGCCGCCCAAGCAGCCGACCAGGGCCGCGGGCAGGAAGCCGCCGAACAGGCCGACGATGGCGGCCGCGGCGACGGTCGCGCCGGCGATACCACCGAGCAGGCAGCCCACCGCACCACCGGTCAATCCGCCGACCAATGTGCCGACCGTCGCGCCCGCGGTGAGTGTGCTGGTGAGCCGGGTCCACGCGGCCTGTTCACGGTCGTAGGGCGTCTTCCACGGCGCACTGTCCTGATAGGGCAGATCCACCGGCTTGTACAACGCATGCGCCAGATCGAATTGCGGTGTCAACGTCGCATTCCGCCCCGAGATATCGGCGGCGATCGGAAATTCGAAATCGTCGACCCGGAACGTCAATTCCGTTCCGGCCACTGTCGTTCCGTCACCCGCCTTGATGCGGAAGACGCCATTCTCCGCATCCAGAGATCCCGCGTCGGTCGAAATGATCGTGGACTTCTCCGTCGTTGTCGCGCGGTAGTTCACCGCATCCGATTCCGCACCAGGATCGGCCTGTACTGTCCCGGCGGTCACGGTCAGCGCCGTGACCGCCGTTGCCGTGGCTACGGCAAAATTCCTCATCTTCACTGCTCTGTCCCTCATCGTCGGCTGCTGTAACTGCCTCGACCAGGATGTGCGGTGAACGAGGACGCAACGAGGTTAATAACCAGTTGGATTCGAATAGGTGAACTTCATGGTCGAATAGAATCTCACAAATTAAAAAAACGCCCCCACGTTCGAAGACGTGGAGGCGTATTCAATTCGGCCTGATTATTAATTACCGTTTCAGGAGTGGACCGATATCCGGTTCACTTGGCCGAGGCGGGCGGGTTGAACGGCTCGTTGATGGTCGTGAAGTACTGCACCAGGGCGCCGATGGCGACCGGAGCGGTCACGAAGATCTGACCGGCCAGCACACCCAGGAAACCGACCGCGGCGGCACCCGCGATGCAACCACCCAGCGGACCGGCGCCGAACAGGGTCAGCAGCGCACCGGTCGCGACGGCACCGAGGGCAGCGCCCGCGACACAGCCGATCGCCGCGCCACCGAGACCACCGACCACGGTGCCGATGGTGGCGCCCGTGGCCACGGTGTCCTTCAAGCGGGTGAAGGCGGCGACCTCACGCTCGTACGGCGTCTTCCACGGCGCGCTGTCCTCGAAGGGCAGGGCGACCGGCTTGTAGACCGCGTGCTGCAGATCGAACTGCGGGGTCAAGGTCGCCGTGTTGCCCGCGATGTCGGCGGCGATCGGGAACTCGAAATCGTCCACCCGGAACTTCAATTCCGTTCCGGCAACGGTGGTTCCGTCCGCCGCCACGATCCGGAAGACGCCATTGTCGGCAACCATCGAACCGGAGTCGGTCGAGATGACCGCCCCCTTGTCGGTCGTCGAGGCGTGATAGCTCACGGACTCGGGCTCGGCGGTGGGGGCGGCGTTCACGGTCCCCGCCAGAGACCCCAGGGTGGTGGCTACCAGGGCTGTGAGTACGGCGAATTTCCTCATCTGCACTACTGAATCCTCAATTCTCCGGCTACCGGTACACCGGCAGCACAGGTTGCCGTGTCCGGCACGACACACGGCACCGGACAGTTTCAGGACATGCGATGCGAGCGAACCAGGGTAAGAACCAGCCCGATTTCAACCGGTGACTCTCCTGCTTCCGTCGGGCATCATCGAGCCGGATTGCCGGCGTGCGACAACTGCCCCCATCGGGGGCGCAGGCTACCGCATGGCGATCGCGATTTCCCGCCAGCGGGCAGTCGACACCGACCCACCCACGATTCGGCGAAGGATCTGTTCGAATGAGCTTGTCGTTCCACTGGTTTCTGCCCACCTACGGAGATTCCCGCAATCTGGTCGCAGGTGGTCACGGCACGTCGATGTCGGGCGATCGCCCAGCATCACTGCGGTACCTGAACCAGATCGCGGGCGCGGCCGAGGAGAACGGCTTCGAAGGAGTGCTGACTCCGACCGGTGCCTGGTGTGAGGATGCCTGGCTCACCACCGCCATGCTCGTGGAGACCACCGAGACGCTGAAGTTCCTGGTCGCCTTCCGCCCCGGCGTGGTGAGCCCGACGCTGGCCGCGCAGATGGCAGGTACCTTCCAGCGACATTCGCGCGGGCGGCTCCTGCTGAACGTGGTCACCGGCGGCGAACCACACGAACAGCAGGCCTACGGCGATTTCCTGGACAAGGAGCAGCGCTACGAGCGCACCGGTGAGTTCCTGCACGTGGTGCGCGAACTCTGGCGGTCCGACGAGCCGGTCACCTTCGAGGGCAAGCACATTCAGGTTCGCAACGCCCAGCTGAACAATCGCCCCGATCCGCTGCCGCCGGTGTTCTTCGGTGGTTCCTCGGCGGCCGCGGGACCGGTCGCCGCGAACTATGCCGACACCTACCTCACCTGGGGTGAGCCGCTGTTCGCGGTGAGCAAGAAGCTGGAGTGGATTCGCAAACTCGCCGTCGATCAGGGCCGCGTTCTCGACTACGGCCTGCGTATCCACGTCATCTCGCGCGATACCTCGGAGCAGGCATGGGCCGAGGCCGATCGGCTGCTCGCCGCGGTGGATCCCGCGGATGTCGAACGGGTGCAGGCGAATCTGGCCAAGAGCGAATCCGAGGGCCAGCGCCGGATGCTGGAACTGCACGGCGGCAGCACCGATCGGCTCGAGATCGCGCCGAATCTGTGGGCAGGTGTGGGACTGGTCCGCGGCGGCGCGGGCACCGCACTGGTCGGCTCGCACGAGGAGGTCGCCGAGCGACTGATCGAGTACTCCCGCCTGGGTATCAACCAGTTCATCCTGTCCGGCTATCCGCATGTGGAGGAGGCGTACTGGTTCGGCGAGGGCGTGCTGCCGATCCTCGAGCGGCGCGGACTGTGGACGCCGCCCGCACATCGCGAGAATCGCGTCGCCACCACGCCGTTCGCGACAGCGGTGGCGAGCAGCAGCTGAAATGCGTCGGGCCCGGCGAGTTGCCGGGCCCGACGCTTTCTCGATCGATCACACCCTGCTGTCCGCGATCCAGCTGCCGTGGAATCCGGCCGGCACCCGTCTGGGCAGCCGCACCGAGGCGGTGCGGGACAGATCGGTGGCGTCGAGAACCAGCAGTTCCGATCCGTGTCCGCCACGTTCGGACACGATCGTGAGCAGCCAGCCCTCGTCCTCGCCGTGCGCATCCGCCGCCGGTACGAAAACCGCCTCGCCGGGAGCGAATTCGGCGCCGGTGTCGTGCACTGTCGAACCACCTTGCCCGACATCGTATTTCACGATCGACGAGTCGCCGACGGCATACAGGAACCGGGACGGCCGTCCGGTGCGTTCCTCGTCGTGCGTGGGAAATTCGACATCGCGGTCGTCACAATACGTTTCGGAGACGATACCGTTCCTCATGTCGAGCACCCATCGATGCAGCCGGCCCGCGCCCGTTCCGCCCCCGGCGCCACCGCCACCGCCTATTCCCGACCAGATCGCGGCGAAATCCTCCGGGGCATAGCGCACCGCGTCGAGCACGATCCGGCCCTCGGCGTCCTCGAAGGCATTGCCCACATGAAAGACGTAGCAGGGATCGATGTCGAACCACCGCACCGCACCACCCGCCCGCGGCATCACACCCAGGCGGGCGGGGTAGGCCGGATCCCAGCGATAGGGCATACCGCCCACTGATTCCCGATCGAACACCACGGGCAGATCCAGCCAGACCACATGGTGCTCGGTGATCGCGAAATCGTGCATCATCGTCGGACCACCCACCTCGACCACCCGGCTCTCCACCAGCTCGCCCGTGGCGGACAGGCGGTGATAGGTCAGATACGGGGGTGCGAATCCGTAACCGAAGAACAGCAATTCGCCGGTCCGCGGATCGCGCTTGGGATGTGCGGTCATCGCGGTGGTGAGGCGGCCGCCGAAATCGATCGGCCCGACCGTGGCCAGTTCGGGAGTGAGCTCATGGGGAAGGCCACTCTCGACCAGGGCCATGATGCGATCGGCATGAGCGATCACGTGGGTATTCGCCGACACCGCGGCCCGATCGCGGGTGCCGTCCGCCCGGCGGAACTCCGCGTCGTCGGTGAACCTACTGGTCCGCACCCACCGGTTCCGGTACCACTCCGCGCGCCCGTCTCGCAGCCGCACCCCGTGGACCATGCCGTCACCGACGAACCAGTGCCCACTGGTCTGCCCGGGTTTCGGATTGGGCCCGTTGCGGAAGTAGCGGCCGCTCAGCTCGGGTGGCAGGGCACCCTCGACCGGCAGGTCGTACGCGTCGATCTCATCGGTCACCGGTGCGAACAGGCCGGTCAGCCACGGTGCGGTCGTCGAGTCGGTCATGCGATTTCCTCCAGGGTGTCGGCCGCGGCGACCGCGCGCCGCCGGGCGTATTCGGGATAGCGAGCGGTGAACAGAGCGGCCGCGCCGACGATGCCGACCTTGCAGACGACCATCGCCGCGACATTGTGCGGAGCGTTGTGCTGAACCAGGGTCAATGCCACCGCCTCACAGGTGAAGCCCACCGCCCACACCGTCGTGACCACCACATTGATCCGGATGAATGCCGGTAGCCGGGCGATGTCCGCACTCACCGACCGGCGCGCGATGCCGAGGGTGAACGGCCGCCGCAATGCCAGGCTCAGCCATGCCGTCGCGGCGAGCCACACCATGGCCAGCGCCGCGCCGTAGTCGAGCACCGGTGAATCCGGCGCGGCGAGCGCCCAGGCGGCGAAGACCGCCATGAAGCCGGCGGTGGACAGATCCAGAATGACCTCGTCGACCTGGCGCCCCGCCCGACGGTCGGCGGCGAGCAGAACCAGCGACGTGAGCAACCCGCCCAGGGCGCCGACGCGATTGTCCACTCCGCTCGCCACGGCGAGCACGATCCAGGGCAGAAAGCTGCGGGCGTAGTACTTCAACACGGTCTCGACCTCTCGTCGACCTGATGTGTCACTTTTGACATGTCGAAGTTAGAGGTTCCTACTTCAACATGTCAATAGTGAAATGTCAGAGTAGACATGTTAAGTTCGGGATATGAGCCTTCGATTCGCTGCCCTGGGACTACTGGCCGACCGCGGCCCGGCCAGCGGATACGACCTGCTGAAGATGTTCGAGATCTCACTCGGCAACGTCTGGCAGGCCACCCAGAGTCAGCTGTACGGGGAACTCGGCAAACTCACCAACGACGGGATGATCGAGGTCGTCGAGGAGGGTGCGCGCGGGCGCAAGGTGTACGCGATCACCGCGACCGGCCGGAAAGAGCTGCGGCACTGGATGATCGAGGCCGATCCCGCTCCTACGCGCCGCGACGAGACGATGCTGCGCGTATTCCTGCTCGGCACCGTCGAGCCCGAGGAGCGCCGCGCCTTCCTGCGCAAGTGCGCCACGGCCCTGAAAGGCCGGCTGGCCGAGATCGACACACTGGAAGCGAGCATCGACTGGGACGACGACGACCTGTCCCACTACGGCGCGCTGGTGATGGACTACGGCCGCGAGTTCATCGAGATGCGCGGCAACTGGTTCGAGAAGGCAGCGGACCGCATCTGATCAATCTCCGATTCACCACAAACCACGTCTACTAGCTAATGCATAGCTACACTCACGCCGACGACAGAAATCCCACATAAGGGCAGAACTACGTCTCGGAGAGGGTGCGGATCATGGCCGTTTACGACGTTGGCTACCGTTCGGCAATAGTCAGTGGCGGAGGGTCGGGAATCGGAAAGGCGGTCGCCCACGAACTCGCGCGCAGTGGTGCCGCGGTGCTGGTGTTCGATCTCGACGAAGGCAATGCGAAGTCCGTGACCGAAGAGATCCGGGCCGCGGGCGGACAGGCGGCTTCCTTCGCCGGAGACGCCTCCGATCCGGCAACCGTGCAACGTAGCGTGGCCGCCGCCCAGGAGCTCGGCCCCTTGCGTATCGCGGTCAACAATGCCGGGGTCGGCGGTGAGAGCGTGCCGATCGGTGAGTATTCGATCGACAGCTGGCGCAAAGTCCTGTCGGTGAATCTGGATGGCGTGTTCTACGCACTGCGCGAACAACTTCCGGCCGTCGCGGCGGCGGGCGGCGGGGCGATCGTGAACATGGCGTCGGTACTCGGCAGCGTCGGATTCGCGAATTCCTCCGCATATGTCACCACCAAACACGCACTGCTCGGCCTGACCAAGAACGCCGCACTCGAATACGCGACGCAGGGGGTACGGGTCACCGCCGTCGGACCGGGTTTCATCCACACCCCGCTACTGGGCGCGAATATGGATGCCGACGCCCAGGACTTCCTCGCCCAGAAACACGCGATGGGCCGATTGGGTACGCCGGAAGAGGTGGCGGGCCTGGTGGCATTCCTGGTCAGCGATGCGGCCACCTTCATCACCGGCAGCTATCACCTGGTCGACGGCGGATACGCGGCGCAGTGAGCCGCCGCGGCTATTTCGCCTCGGCCGCCTTGGCCGCGGCCTTCATCTGCTTCTTGAAGGCCCGCACCTCCAGCAGCGATTCGTTGTCGACGATATCGGCGGCGGAGCGACGCGAATTCTTCTCGGAGTAGGCCCCTGCGGCCTTTTCCCAGCCCGGCGGGCGCACCCCGAGCTGTTTACCGAGCAGCGCCACGAAGATTCGCGCCTTCTGATCCCCGTAACCCGGCAGTTCCTTCAGTCGGCGCAGCACTTCCTTACCGTCCGGATCGTCGCGGGTCCAAATCTCCGAGGTTGTGCCGTCGTAGTGCTCGACGACGTAACGGGCCAGGTCCTGGGTGCGCCGCGCCATCGAACGGCCGTAGCGGTGAATGGCCGGCGGGGTCGCGCCCAATTCCTCGAATTCCTGTGGATCGGCCTCCGCGATCCGGTGGATATCGAACCCGTTCATCCGATCGGCGATCTTCTTCGGACCGCGGAAGGCGTGTTCGAGCGGAAACTGCTGATCCAGCAACATCCCGGTCAGCAGGGCGAAATCGTCGGTCGACAGGAGGTCGTCCGCCTCCGGCTCCTGCGCCAGGCACAATTTGCGGCTCACCATGCATCGATCATGGCAGATGCGGCTAGGGTCACTGCCATGCCCGACACTTTGGCAACACCCACGGTGGAAGATATGGCGCCCACACACAGCTCCTCGGCAGACAATTCCTCACCCTCGGGGCTGAGGCCGGACCGTTTCGATCAGGCGGGCCGCGACCAACTCATCGATGTCAACGATCTGCAGGCCGCCCTGCCCGGAATTCGTGACCTTCGCAGCTGGGCGCACGACGCCCTGGCGATCGCGCCCGGCGAGAGTGCGGTCGATATCGGTTCCGGAACCGGGTCGGAGGCACTGGTATTCGCCGACCGGGTCGGACCGACCGGTGACGCGGTCGGCGTCGAACCCGATCCCAATCTGCTGGCAGCCTCGGAACGCAGTGCGGCCCAGCAGAATTCGACGGCACGGTTCGTCACCGGTGATGCCTACGGACTCCCCTTCGGCGCCGGCACCTTCGATGCCGCGCTGTGCGAGCGGGTCTTCCAGCACCTGACCGCACCGGCCCGGGCGGCCGGCGAGATCGCGCGGGTGCTGAAACCCGGCGGGCGCGTGGTGGTCATGGACAGCGACTGGGGCACCGCGCTGGTGCACCCGGGCGACCGCGGGGTGGTGCGCGAGGTCATCGAGACGCTGATCTCCAACACCACCAATCCGTTCTCCGGGCGGCGGCTGCCCGGACTGCTCACCGGGGCCGGACTGGTCGTCGACGATATCGGCTCGCACGCGCTGGTCCAGGACTCGACGGTCGGCGCGGGTGCGCTGGTGGCGCGGATCTCCGCGATGGCGGTGGCACGCGGGGCGATCACCGAGCCGCAACGGCAGGAACTGCTCGCCGAACTGGAGGCCGGGGCGCGCAGCGGTGACATCCACCTGTCGGTGACGATGTTCGCGGTACTCGCCCACAAACCGCAGTAGATTTCCGCCCCCGAACCGGGACGCCGCTCTCCGGAGCGGCGTCCCGGTTTTCTTCCTACTTCTCCAGGAGTTTCTCGGTGGCGGCCAGCAGCACGCAGGTGGCCAGCCCCTCCATCGCCTGTTCCAGATCGCCGAGCGAGGGGAAGCTCGGAGCGATGCGGATGTTCTTGTCCTCCGGGTCTTTTCCGTACGGGAAGGCCGACCCCGCCGGCGTCAGCGCGATACCCGCCGCCTTCGCCAGCGCGACCACCTGCGCGGCCGTGCCCTCGAGCACATCGAGGCTGATGAAGTAGCCGCCCTTGGGCTCGGTCCAGGAGGCGATCTTCGTCGCACCCAGGCGATCCTCGAGAATCCGCAGCACCAGTGCGAATTTCGGCTCCAGCAGCGCCCGATGCGCCTGCATGTGCCGGCGCACGCCCTCGGCATCACCGAAGAAGCGCAGATGCCGCAGCTGGTTCACCTTGTCCGGGCCGATGCTCTTCTTGGCCGCGTATTTCAGGTACCAGGTCAGATTCTCGGCAGAGGCGCCGAAGAAGCTGACACCGGAACCGGCGAAGGTGATCTTCGAGGTGGAGGCGAAAACGAAGGGCCGGTGCGGATTTCCGGCCGCGGCGGCCAGGCCGAGAACGTCGATCACCGGGGCGGCGGTATCGGTGAGCGGATGCACCGCATAGGCATTGTCCCAGAACAGCCGGAAGTCCGGGGCCGCGGTGGGCATCGAAACCAGCTCGCGCACAACCTCTTCGGAGAAGACCACACCCGTCGGGTTGGAGTAGTTTGGCACCGCCCACAGACCCTTGATCTGTGGATCGGCGGCGACCAGTTCCGCGATCGCGTGCACATCCGGGCCGTCGTGACCGATGGCGATCGGGATCATCTCCACCCCGAGGGACTCGGTGATGGCGAAGTGGCGGTCGTATCCCGGGCTGGGGCACAGGAATTTGATCGGCTCGTCGGCCCAGCGGCGCGGCGAGTCGGCGGTGCCGTGCAGCATCGCGAACACGATCACATCGTGCATCAATTCCAGGCTGGCGTTGTTGCCGGCGAGCAGATTCTCCACCGGAATCCCCAGCAGCTCACCGAAGATGGCGCGCAGTTCCGGAAGTCCGTGCAGGCCGCCGTAATTGCGGCAGTCGGTGCCGGAGCCGTCGCGGTAGTCGCCGGCGCCGGGCAGGGCCAGCAGATCGGTGGAGAGGTCGAGTTGCTCCGGGGAGGGCTTACCTCTCGTCAGATCCAGCGTGAGCTTCTCGGTCCGGAGCTTCGCGTAGTTCGCGGTCTGCGTCTCGTGTTCGGACACGAGTTCCGCATGGCTCATCAAACCGATCTGCGTTTGCCGGGGCATCCTGAGCAGCCTTTCAAGCAGCGAGGTACAGGTAGATGGATCGAGCACGTCTGGCGCCGGTCCAGCCGACCACGTTACTCGCCGAGTGCGCCTCGTGGCAGATGAGTTTCCCCCGAAATATAGGAGGACCCCGCGCACCCGGCAGAGCCCGTTGACCCTTGCTGCCTTCCGGCCCTGGGGGAGTTCACAGGATGCGCGCCGCGCGGGATCCGTCGGCCAGTGTAGTCATATCCGCGGCGATCGGGGAATCCGGGCGGCCACCTCGTGCCGTCCTTCCCATAACGCCCCGGTCACCCCCCGAGACTCGCACGCCGGAAGTCGATACCATCACCTGCAACATTCTCGAGGGGGCTTCCGCGCCAGGACCGGAGGAAAGACGTGACAGGCAGTAACCCACCGCACGGTGGGCCCGATCAACCGGGGCAGGGAAACCAGCCGAACGAAACCGTGCACTGGTGGTCGACGCCGGCCACTTCCGATCAGCCGCTCACCGGTACCGATCCGACGGTCATGGGTGGTCACCCCGGTCCCGGGCCGGTGACCGGCACCGATCCCACCGTGCTCGGCGCCGGATTCGACGCGTATCACAGCGGCGGGCAGTGGCCCCAGGCACCGCAGCCGCCGTCACAACCGGGCTATCCCCAGCAGCCCCCGCCGCAGCAGCAGTACGCGCCGCATTACGCGCCGCAGCAACCGGGTTATCCGCAGCCGCCGCGAAAGAACAACACACCGCTGATCATCGGCGGTGTCGTCGGTCTGATCGTCGTGATCGGCATCGTGATCGGAGTGGTCGCGCTGAGCGGTGACGACAGTGGTGGCGGCGGCACCACCGCCAAGAAGGACGGCGTCGACGGCAACTACTCGATGGCCAACATCACCAATGCCTGCTCGCTGGTCGATGCGACGGTCCTGAGCAAGTGGGCCCCCACCGCCAAGACACCCGAGCACACCGAACGCGCACCCGAAGCCAGCTACGGCGGTGGCAATCTGTCCTGCCGCGCAAGCTACGACGGGGCCGGCAAGTACGGCAGCAACGGGTCCGACCTCGACTTCGAGGCCGATTTCAAGAGCAAGTACGGCGACCCCGATTACAACTCCTGGAAGAACTCCGACACCAAGACCACCGGTAGCGGACGCACCTCCGGCGATATCGCGGGCATCGGCACCTCCGCCTACTACGCGGCCTATCAACAGGACTACTCGAGCTTCGTCACCCTCGACTACACCTGCGCGACGCTGGACTCCAACGTCTCGGCCAAGGTCGAGTTGCGGATCCAGTCCGACAAGACGATCAGCACCGACGATGTCGGCACCACCTGCAAGGACCAGTTGAAGAAAGCCCTGGCAGGGATGCGGAAATAGGACCGTTTTCCGTTCTTCGGGGTCTACCCGGTATATTGCTCTGCGGAGGATTCGCCTAGTGGCCTATGGCGCTCGCCTGGAACGCGGGTTGGGTTAACGCCCTCAGGGGTTCAAATCCCCTATCCTCCGCCAACGGGAACGCCCGCCACCGATTCGGTGGCGGGCGTTTTCGCGTATCGGGACGGGTTCTCGCCCGCTTCCGATCGCGGATCGTCGCTGTCCGCTATTGCTCCTAGCCTGCCGGAATGGCAACGGCTGCAGAGGAGAACAGCATGGATTTCGTTTCGATCCGCATCATCACCGCCGACGTGGCGCGCCTCGTCGAGTTCTACGAGCGGGCCACCGGTACGCGAGCGGTGTGGGCCACCGAGGAATTCGCCGAGATCGAGATGCCCACCGCCACGCTCGCCATCGCGGGCGCTCGCACCGTCGGGTTGTTCGCTCCGGGATCGGCCCGGCCGGCGGACAACCAGAGTGTGATCACCGAATTCCTCGTCGACGACGTGGACCTCGTACACCGGAATCTGCGCGAGTTCGTCGGCGAGTTCGTCACCGAGCCCACCACGATGCCCTGGGGCAATCGGTCGCTGCTGCTGCGTGACCCCGACGGCAATCTCGTCAACTTCTTCACGCCCGTCACTCCGGCGGCCGTCGAGAAATTCGCCCGGCGGACGACACGGCGGCTGGTGTCGGAGGGCTGAGACCTCGACGGTCGGCAACCGCCGCGGACAATCGCCTTTTCCGTCGGTCAGCCGTTGGCGGCGGCCATGGCACCGGGTTCGTAGGCGCCGCCGCGCATGTGGGTGATGACGCCGAGGCGATTGGCGGCGTTCGTCAGCGCGACGAGCGAGACCAGGGCGGAACTCTGTTCCTGGTCGTAGTGCTCGCGGACCCGGGCCCAGGTGTCGTCGGAGACGCCGGGCTGGGCGTCGGCGATCCGGGTGCCTTCCTCGGCCAGGGCCAGGGCAGCGCGCTCGGCCTCGGTGAACACGATGGCCTCGCGCCAGGCGGCGACGAGCGCCAGGCGCACCGGGGTTTCACCGGCGGCGGCCGCTTCCTTGGTGTGCAGGTCGATACACCAGCCACAGCCGTTGATCTGACTGATGCGCAATGCGACCAGTTCTGTTGTCGCGGCGGGCAATCCCGTCTGGAAGATCAGCATGGCGGCATTGCCGAAGCGCTTGCCGAACTTGACGCCGAATTCGTCGGTGGTGAGGTCGATACGGGGTTCCATGATCCATCCTCGGTAGTCACTTGCTGGATGCACACCAGACGCGTCCGGAACGATGCCCGTGACAGACTTATGCTGTGGTTCAGATCACCGACGGTGACTGTCACAGGGCCGGGCCGCCGAGCGTCTGGTGATGTGCCGGAGTCGACGTCGAGGAGCAACCCATGAGCGAGCAAACAGAGGACGCCACCGCGGCGTTCGTCACCCACCGCAATCTGCTGTTCACCGTCGCCTACGAAATGCTCGGCTCGGCCGCCGACGCGGAGGATGTACTGCAGGAGACCTGGCTGCGCTGGGTGGACGTCGATCTCGACGAGATCCGCGACCAGCGCGCGTACCTGGTGCGCATCACCACCCGGCAGGCGCTGACCCGGTTGCGCACCCTCGGCCGCCGCAAGGAGTCCTATGTCGGCCCCTGGCTGCCCGAACCCCTGCTGACGACGCCGGATGTCGCCGAAGACGTCGAGCTGGCCGACAGTGTCTCGACCGCGATGCTGCTGGTGCTGGAGACCCTCACGCCGACCGAGCGCGCGGTGTTCGTGCTGCGCGAGGTGTTCGATCTGGACTACGACGAGATCGCCGCGGCGGTGGACAAGACGCCCGCCGCGGTGCGTCAGATCGCGCACCGCGCCCGGGGCCATGTCGCCGCGCGCCGGCCGCGCGAGGTGGTGTCGGCGCAGGAGTCACAGCGGGCGATCGAGGCGTTCCGGCGGGCCATCGAAACCGGCGATCTGCAGCATCTGGTCGACATGCTGGCCCCGGACGTGGTCCTGCTCGGTGACGGCGGCGGCCTGGTCCAGGCGGTGACGCGGCCGATCGCGGGCGCCGAGCAGGTGGCCCGGGTCCTGAAGGTCGGACTGCCGCGCCTGCGCACCCTCGCCGCGTTGGAGTCCGCCCAGATCAACGGCCGCCCGGCACTGATCGTCCGGATCGACGGGAAGATCGACGACGTCCTGACGGTGCGTGTCGACGACGGCCTGATCACGGGCCTGTACGTGGTGCGCAACCCGGAGAAGCTCTCGCGCGTCGAGCAGGAGATCGCGGTCACCCGCTGAGGCGAGGATTCCACCGCGAGGCCCGGTTGCCGAAACAGGTTCGGCGGCACCGAACTCGGGGTTCCCGCCACCGCCACGCCGACGTACGACGACACGCAAACCGACTCCTCGCGCACGAGCTATCTGTCGGCACTCTGGTTTATGATCGAACACATGTTCGAACACTGGCCGGAGAGAGGAGAGCACGCCCTGCACCGGGTCGTGGCCCCACCCATGCCGGTATTGGTCGATATCGCGGCGGCGATCCCGACACATCCACCGGCCGGGCGCGATGCGGCAGGCGGGGTCCTGGCCGGCGGACTGGATATGACCGGGCGAATTCCGGGACGGCTACACGCCTGGGCGCGGGCCGGCGACGGAACCTGGCTGGGGTTGGTGGAATTCGAGCTGACCACGGGGAACGGTCGCAGCCGCCTGCCGATGACACAGTGGTGTCCGGCCCATGCCCTCATCATGCGCGGCGGATGCGGGCCGCCCGGTTGAGGCGGTGCCGATATCGCCCGAGGGGTGCCCGGTGCCGGCAGTACGCTGCCGGCACCGGGCGGGCGCCGTCGGCCGGTCCGCGAAATCGCTAGGCGGGCTGTCTGTTTCCGGCCGCCACACCCAGTTCGGTGAGCCCCGCCAAGGCGTGCGGTAGCGGTTCCGTGTGCAGGACACCGAGGCGCTGGGTGGCGCGGGTGAGGGCGACGTAGAGTTCGGCCGCACCGCGCCCGCCGGTGTCGAGGATGCGCTCCGGCTCCACCACGAGCACCGCATCGAATTCCAGTCCCTTCGTTTCCGAGGCCGGGACGGTCCCGGGCACACCGGGCGGGCCGATCACGATGCTGGTCCCCTCGCGTCCGGCCTCATCGGCGACGAAATCTTCGATGGCAGCGGCCGTTTCGTCCGCTGTGACCCGCCGGGACCACGGCTGCACACCACAGGCGCGAACCGATTCCGGCGGTTGCACACCAGGTGCGAAATCGGCGAGCACCGCCGCGGCGACCGCCATGATCTCCGCGGGGGTGCGATAGTTCACCGACAGCGTCCGGTAGCGCCAGCGGCCCGGGACATACGGCTCGAATACGGTGTCCCACGATGTCGCACCGGCCGGTGATCTGCGCTGTGCCAGATCACCGACCACCGTGAAGGCACGTCCGGGACAGCGGCGCATGAGTACCCGCCAATCCATCGCGGACAGTTCCTGCGCCTCGTCGACGACGACGTGCCGGTAGGTCCAATCCCGGTCCGCGGCAGCGCGTTCAGCCAGTTCGCGGGTGTCTCGCTCGGTGAAGCGATCGGCCAGATCCTCGGCGTACAGCAGATCGGTGGCGAACAGATGGTCCTCGTCGTCCATCATGTCCGCGCGGTCGGTCATCAGGTCCAGCACCCCGGCGGCGTACTGCGCCTCGGCCGCTCGTTCACGCTCGGCGGTCCGATCGGCCGGCTTGTCCGGGCCCAGCAGGTCGACCAACTCGTCGAGCAACGGCACATCCGACACGGTCCAGGCATCGCCTTCTTCTCGCCACAACGCCGGGTCCGCACCGGCCGCCCGCAACCGCTCGCGTGAGGA
Organism: Nocardia sp. NPDC052254; assembly: GCF_040679495.1. NCBI lineage: Bacteria > Bacillati > Actinomycetota > Actinomycetes > Mycobacteriales > Nocardiaceae > Nocardia > Nocardia sp. NPDC052254. The sequence continues at coordinate 209,039 of NZ_JBFAUW010000002.1, forward strand.
GTACAGCGTGGCCAGCAGCTCGCGCGGGGTGAGAATCGGCCACAGCTGATCGAGGGCGGCGGCGAACTGATCGCTGTCCGCGAGTTCCGCGGTCAGGTCGGACCGCATGTCCTCCCACGCGTCCCGATCCTCGCGGGTGAGCCAGCCCTTGCCGATTCGTGCGATCGACCGTTCGGTGAGGACATAGGTGATGATCTCGCGGAACTTCGCACGCGCCTCGTTGTGTGGCAGTCCGCCGGCGCGGGCCTCCGATCTGGCCCATTCCGCCGTCTCGGCATCGATGCGCGCGGTGACATCGGCCAGCTCGACGGTGATCGGCTGCTCCGGCAGGCGCTGCCGATCGGCGATCGCGGCCGCCAGCACCCCCAGGATGGCGAGCGAGCCCTTGAGCCGGGCGGCCTCCGGGGTGTCGTCGGCTGTGCAGTGCAGACCCGGTACGAGGTCACCGGTGGTGGTGAACACCACGTCGGTCTCGCCCAGTGACGGCAGCACCCGGCCGATGTGATTCAGGAACTCCGGATTCGGCCCGACCACGAGCACCCCGTGCCGCTCCATCTGCTTGCGCTGGGTATAGAGCAGATAGGCGACCCGATGCAGTGCGACGACCGTCTTACCGGTCCCCGGACCGCCCTCGATCACCAGCACACCGGGGTGATCGAGCCGGATGATCTCGTCCTGTTCGGCCTGGATGGTGGCGACGATGTCACGCATTCCCGCACCGCGGGGCGCGTTCACCGCCGCCAGCAGAGCCGCGTCCCCGCGCTCCCCCGCACCGGGACGACCGAAGACCTCGTCGGTGAATTCCGCCACCCGTCGCCCACGCGATCGGAACTGCCTGCGCCGCCGCATGTTCTCCGGGTTGGCGGCGGTGGCGACATAGAACGCCCGCGCCGCCGGCGCCCGCCAATCGAGCAGCAGCGGCTCGAATTCGTTCGCCTGATCGAACAGGCCGATGCGGCCGATATAGGACGGCTCACCCGCGACCGTGTCGAGCCGGCCGAAGCACAGTCCGTTGTCGGCCACCTCCAGTCGCCGCACTTCCCGGGCCAGCGCTCGCACCTCCGCATCGCGCTCCACGAGCGCCGCACCACCGCGCAGCGCGGCCTTGTGACCGGCCCGCGCCCGGGCCCGCTCGGCGTCCAGTCGCTCGTAGAGTCCGGCCACATAGCTGTCCTCGGAGCGCAGTTCGTCCTCGTACCCCTGATCAGACATATGTCCCTTCCCAGCTACCACACGATCACCCGTTTCCGCTGGTTGCGGCCACGGCGCAATAGTGTGCGGCATGACCGGGGCCTTGCCGCAAGCCCCCCTGTCGGCTATATATTGAATACGGAAAGAGGTGTCGACCTTCTTCCACAATCTCTTGGGCACTTCACGACACAGGCGTCGCGCGTTTCCACGCCCCGGTCACACCATCCCACGCACCCGTCGCGGCGTAGCTCGAAGGTTCGCGGGTACCGTGCAGCAGGTCCGGAGCAACATGGCAGAGCGGTGTGGTCACCGTCGGTGATACGCGCCCACCGGACCGGGGAGGGATACATGATGCGCTACGCCGACGACACCGATACGTACCTCGACCAAAAAGTGCGTGAGCTGCACGCCGCGCTGGATCGCACCGATGGCACGGGCGCGCTGCGGGCCCTCGGGGATATTCGCCGCGCGGTCGGACCGGATGCCGGCACCGGCCGGGTCCTCGATCGAGATCTCGAATCACGTTCCGGGGAACCGGAATCCACGTACCGGCTCACCTTGATCACGATCGCGGTCGTGTTGTTCATCGGTGCGTTCATCGCGATCCTCGCACGCTGAGGCGCAGCGCGCCGACGGGTACGAGCGATACCGGGCCCGCCGGAATCGGTTATCCCCGTAGCCGATCGGCGACATCACGCAGGGCCGCGCGCAACAGCTGGGCGTATTCGTCCACATCGGGCAGCACCCGGGGATCGGCGTGGATGGATACCGTGACTGCCCGCCCGAGGCCGTGCAGGCCGTGGGTCAGATGCATGACCGCGCCGAGAGCGGGGAAGCCGGCGGTGAAGCGGACCGCGCCGCCCGCGATCGAGAGATCCGCCGGACCGCGATCGACACTGGAAAGTACCGTGTGGCCCGATATTCGGGCCGGAATCGAGTCGAGCGGGAAGTTCGCGAGATCGCGACGCAGGACCGGGGCGGGCAGTGCCGCGGTGACGTGGTCACGGGCCGACTGCAACGGATGGGTCGCACGGGCGCGGCGTTCGGCGAGAGCCCGGGCGATGTGGCCGGCCCGGCGGCACAGGTCCGGCTCGGCCGCTGCGAGATCGACGGTGACGTCACGATAGTTGTTGCGTGGGTGAGTTTTCGGACCGCCCGCAGGATCGGCCGGGGGCCGCCCCGCGACCGAGACCTGTGCACCGAGGCGCTCGGCGGGCTCACCCCGGCCGCCGAGGTAGCCGCTCATCGCGACCGAGATGGCCGTGAGTGCGACCACCGTGACCGTATGCCCGGGAACGCGCAGCTGCTCACCCACGATCATCCGGACGCTCCGGCGCGCGGGAGCAGGCCCGCGATTCACGAGAGTCGGCTCGAAATCCGGTGCCGGCCCCGGTATCTCACCCGCGGCGGCGAGCCGCTCCATTTCCGATCCGGCACGTGCGGCGGCGAAACCACGAACGACCGTGCGCGCGAGACCGAACGGGAGCCCGAGCAGCGCCGCCCCCTCGGTGGCGATCTCGCCGAAACGACGCGATCCCGAACCATCCACAGAACTCCCCAGGTCCGGGCCGGTCTCCCCCAATCCGGTCAGCAGTTCACGAGCGATCGCGGCCGCCCGTCTTCCATCCGCCAGCGCATGCGAAAGTTGCAGCACCACAACGACTGCCGGGCCGGACCCGCCCGGTGCCTGGCGAATTCCGCGGAACAGGTGCAACCGCCACACATATCGTTCGGCGGGCAATCCGTCGCCCAGCAGCTGCCCCACCGCGGCTTCCACATTCGTCCACAGCGGCTCACCGAGGTTGTGCACGACTATTTGTGAGTCGTCGAAATCGCTGGGCTCCCAGTCGGGATAGGCGAATCGATGTTCGCGGATCCGCAGCCGCAGATCCGGAATCCGCGCGCTGCGCTCGATCACCGCCGCCCGCAACCAGTCGTCCGAATATCCGGCGTCGTCGAAGCAGTACAGCAGGAACAGATCGTTGCGGGCCCGGCGCGACAACCAGAACCCGGTGGCATCCCGGGGCGTCAGACATTCCACCCGCCGACCCTATCCACAGCTGTCCACAAATTCCTGCATCGAAGCTATCGACGCAGGTCATAGCTAGTGCTACGCTCTGTAGTAGTAACGAACTCTCGATGCCCGGGGCGGGGTGCCAACCATGACAGTTCGAGAATTTCGCGCGGCCGGACGAGCCGACGCCATCGATCAGAGATACCGGGCGGCCGGCTTCGTGAAGCGGTCCATCAACAAGGTCTTCCCGACCCACTGGTCATTCCTGCTGGGCGAGATCGCGCTCTACAGTTTCGTGATCCTGCTGCTGTCGGGCGTCTATCTGACACTGTTCTTCGACCCATCCATGACCGAGGTCGTCTATCACGGCTCTTACCAGCCGTTACGCGGTGTAACCATGTCGCGCGCCTACGAGTCGGCACTGAATCTGTCATTCGAGGTACGCGGCGGCTTGTTCGTGCGGCAGGTACATCACTGGGCCGCACTGCTTTTCGCCGCATCGATCATCGTGCATCTGTGCCGCGTCTTCTTCACCGGCGCGTTCCGCAAACCTCGCGAGGGGAACTGGGTGGTCGGCTGTCTGCTGCTGATCCTGGCGATGTTCGAGGGATTCTTCGGTTACTCACTGCCCGACGACCTGCTGTCGGGAACCGGACTGCGCGCCGCGTTCGCGGGAATAACCATGGGAATTCCGCTGATCGGCACCTGGCTGCACTGGCCGATGTTCGGCGGCGACTTCCCCGGCACGATCATCCTGTCGCGTCTCTACGTCGCGCACATACTGCTGTTCCCCGGCATCATGCTGGCGCTGATCGCAGCACACGTCGCGATCGTCTGGTACCAGAAACACACCCAGTTCCCCGGCCCGGCCCGCACCGAGAAGAACGTGGTGGGAACGCGAATCGTGCCGGTGTTCGTTGTGGACCAGGGCGCGTTCTTCATGTTCACGCTGGCGGTGGTCGCCATCCTGGGCGGGGTCGCGCAGATCAATCCGATCTGGAATCTCGGCCCCTACAACCCGGCTCAGGTCTCGGCCGGCACCCAGCCCGACTTCTACCTGATGTGGACCGACGGCTTCCTGCGCCTGTTCCCGCCGTGGGAGCTGTATCTGTTCGGGCACACCGTGCCCGCGGCCTTCGGCGTGGTGGTTCTGATGACACTGGTGTTCACGGCGCTGATCGGCTACCCGTGGATCGAGAGACGACTGAGCCACGATCGCGCGGCACACAATCTGCTGCAGCGTCCGCGCGATGTACCGGTACGCACCGCGATCGGCGCGATGGCGCTGGCGTTCTATCTGGTGCTGACGCTGGCCTGCGTCAACGACATCATCGCGCTGAAATTCCAGATCTCGCTCAATGCCACGACCTGGTTCTTCCGGATCGCGATGCTGACCGTTCCACCGCTGGCGTATTTCCTGACCCATCGGATGTGCCTGGCGCTGCAGCGTGCCGATCGGGCGGTTCTCACCCACGGGATCGAGACCGGGATCCTGCGCCGGTTGCCGCACGGTGAGTACATCGAGATCCATCAGCCGCTGGGCCCGGTGGATCCGAAGGGGAAGCCGGTGCCGCTGGAATATCAGGGTGCCGCGGTGCCGAAGAAGGCCAATCGGCTGGGGCTGGCCGGTTCGCCCGGTAGCGGCAGTTTCCTGCGGCCGGATCCGCCCGCGCAGCGCGAACAACTCGACGCCGCCGAACACGATCAGGAGCAGCGCCGGATGTCGGCGCTGCGCGGCGGGCCCCCCGCCCGGCACTGACCGGCACATCGAATCGACCGGTGCACAGCAAGGCCCCGGGTCATCCGACCCGGGGCCGTCTTCGATCGGCCGCTGATCAGGCGGTGCCGAACCGCCCGGCCGTCACACCCGATACGAACGCATCCCACTCACCGGGTTCGAATGCGAGGATGGGGCCGCAACCACGCTCTTTCGTATCACGAACCCCAACATTGCCATCACCCAGAAAAGCAACTTCTACGCAGTTTCCATCGGGACCGCTGTATTTACTCTTACGCCACACCGCGCCAGCAAAATCAACCTTCATCACTGCCTCTCCTCAACCATCGTAGATAACGCAAAAAGCCTTCTTCGCTCGGCGGGAACCGTACCCCCGAAGCGGGGCGCGCTCCCACGATGCGCCTGGTCACAGCGCACAAACTATACAATTCACCGACCAACTCACGAGGCGCACACCGCCATGGTGGCCCTCGGGGCGTCCCCCCGGGAGAGCACCCTAGCAGCACGATACAAACATCGCGCACATCGTATGAGATTCAATCATTCGAATTGTGCATGAGAATTTTCATTCACTATTAGCGGAGAAATTGCCAAATGACCGGAGAACGATCCGGTAAACAAATCCGTCCGTATAGAAATACTGCCGGTGACCGGCTGGAAGGCACCCGATAAACCACGCGGTCACTCTGGGTGGATCATGGGTTTGTGCTGGAACGAGATCGCGACGATACCGGACACGCCCGAAATGCCCGTCCTCGGGACCGATTCGGGCGACCGCTACCGCCCGGAAGTGTGGGGGTGGCCCGAATTCCGGATGATCTCGACCTTCCCGCAGACGAAACCCTGGACTACGCCCAGCGCCTGCTCGACGAGGGTCTGGCCTTCAACGCCCATGAGGTCCTCGAGGCCGCCTGGAAGAACGGCCCGTTCGCGGAAAGGATGCTGTGGCAGGGCCTGGCCCAGTACGCAGTCGGCCTCACACACATCCAGCGCGGGAATCCCAAGGGTGCTCGCACCCTGCTCGAGCGGGCGATCGGTCGCTTGGGGACCATCCCCGAGCCGCCGTACGACATCGACGCGAACGGCCTCATCGCACATGCTCGAGGTCTGCTGAGCGAACTCGACGCCGGCCGGGCCATCCCCGAAGCCACCCTGTGCCCGCGGTTGCGCGGATGATCCCGCACACCGCCGGCGCCGGCCGCTTCGCGCCCAGCCCGTCCGGCGATCTGCATCTGGGTAATTTGCGTACCGCGGTGCTGGCCTGGTTGTTCGCGCGCTGCTCGGCCCGCAATTTCCGGCTCCGGATCGAGGATCTGGACCGGGTGCGGCCGGGTGCACAGCAGCGCCAGCTCGACGATCTCGCCGCCATCGGAATCGACTGGGACGGCCCGGTCGCCCGGCAGTCGGACCGCACGCGGTACTACGACGAGGCGATCGACCGGCTCACCGCGGCCGGGATGACCTATGAATGTTATTGCACGCGAAAGGAAATCCAGCAGGCCGTCACGGCGCCGCACGGACCGATGGGCGCCTATCCCGGTACCTGCCGCGATCTCGATACCGCCGATCGGGCGGCCAGACGCGCACAGGGCCGGCCACCGGCCCTGCGCTTGCGCTCACGGACAACGGAATTCGAGATCGCCGACGAGATCCACGGCAGTTATCGAGGCGTGGTCGACGATTTCGTCCTGCGCCGCGGCGACGGGACCGCGGCGTACAACCTCGCCGTCGTGATCGACGATGCCGCACAGGGTATCGATCAGGTGGTACGCGGTGACGATCTGCTGCCCTCCTCCCCCCGGCAGGCCTACCTCGCCACCGAGCTGGGGCTCGCGGTCCCCCGCTACGCGCACGTCCCCCTGGTGCTCAACACCGACGGCGCCCGGCTCGCCAAACGCGACGGCGCGGTGACCCTGCGGGACCGGACGGCTCGCGGTGAAACACCGCGGCAGGTGTTCGCGCTGCTGGCGGCATCGCTCGGTTACCACGGCGAGACGCCGCGCGCACTGCTCGACCAGTTCACCCCCGCGTCGGTGCCCCGCGCGGCGTGGATTCTGGACCCCGAGCATCCGAATCCACTCCGCCACCACTGAGGTCGCGGCTGCCGGTCAGGTCGACACCGCGATGTTGATGATGACCCAGACGATGGCCACCACGATGCCGAGGGCACCGACGCAGATGCCGGCGATCGCCATTCCGCGTCCCTGGCCGCCGCGCTCCTTGATCTGGTTCAGCGCGATGACACCCAGGATGATCCCGACGATCGACCCGATACAGGTACACAGGCCCAGCACCGAGGCGATCAGCGAGCCGATGGCCAGGCCGTTGGTCCCCTGTTGCGGCTGCGCGTATCCGTAGGGCTGATATGGCGCCGCATTCGGATAGCCGTAGGCGGGCTGACCGTAGGGCTGTGGTTGTGGTTGGGGCTGGGGATAACTCGGATAGGACGGCGGCGGCGGACCGGGCTGCGTCGGCTGATGCGGCATCGGCTGACCGGGTGCGGAGTGATAACCCGCCGGCGGCGGAGTGGCCGGGGGCTGCTGCGGAGCCGAGGACTGCGGCGGTACCGACTGCTGGCCGCCCGAATCGGACGACACGCCTTCCCCACCGTACTGTTTCCACCATTCGTCGGAATCGCCGGGATTCGTCATTGGAACAGCCTATTCCACCGAGGGTCGGTGCCGGTATTGTGCACTGGTCGTGAGCGAGACACGAGAAACGACACCGACCGGGGAGTCTGGACGCCCCGCGGTCGAACACGCAGCATTCGCGCAGGCCGCGGGGAGTCCCTTCACATTGATCGTGACACTGTTCACGGCCACTCTGATGATCTCCAACATCTGCGCCACCAAAGGCGTCCAGTTCTTCACCGGCCACGAGATATCCCTCGGCCCCATCGACATCCTGCCGATCACCACCGACGGTGCCTTCTTCCTGTTCCCCCTGGCCTACGTGATCGGCGATGTGCTGAGCGAGGTCTACGGCTTCAAGGCCGCCCGCCGGACCATCTACTACGGCTTCGGCATGCTGATCCTGATGGTGGTGTGCTTCTGGATCGCCATCGGCCTACCGGCCGCCGAGTTCTACGACGGTCAGGACGCCTTCCGCACCGTCGCCGGTACCACTCCGCAGCTGGTCGCCGCCGGACTGGCCGGCTACGTGGTGGGCCAGTTCCTGAATTCGATGACGCTGGTGCTGATCAAGGAGCGCACCAAGGAGAAGCATCTGTGGGCCCGGCTGCTCGGTTCCACCGTCGCGGGCGAATTCGGCGACACCCTGATCTTCTGCTCGATCGCGGCCACCGCCATCGGGATCGACACCTGGGGCGCGTTCATCAACTACGTGATCGTCGGGTTCGTGTGGAAGACCCTGTGCGAGGTGCTGGTCATGCCGATCAGCTACCGCGTCATCGCCTATCTGAAGAAGAAGGAACCCAGCTACGCGCCGTTGGACAGGCCGGCGCTGCACAGCTAGGAATCCGCTCGCGGGCCGGTCCCGCTCCGCTACTCGAAGCGGATCCGGCCCTGCCAGCGACCGAGGAACTCCGTCTTGAACTCGTCGTAGTACCCGCCGTCGATACTCGCGCGGATATCGTCGACCAGGCGAATCGTGAAGCGCTCGTTGTGGATCGTGCACAGCGTGGCGGCCAGCATCTCCTTCGCCTTGAACAGGTGATGGATGTAGGCACGGGTGTAGTGGGCGCAGGTGTAGCAGTCGCAGGTGTCGTCGATCGGAGTGAAATCGCGGCGGAAACGACTGGTGTTGATGTTGAATCGGCCCGCGCGGACATAGATCGCGGCATTGCGGGCCACCCGGGAGGGGTTGACGCAATCGAAGGTGTCGGCCCCGTTCTCGATGGCGACGAAGAAATCCTCGGGCTCACTGATACCCAGCAGATGCCGCGGTTTGTCCTCCGGCAGTTCGGCACAGCACCAGCCGACGATGGTGCCGAGATTGGCCTTCTCCAGCGCACCGCCGATACCGAAACCATCAAAGGCCGAACCCGTTCCGATACCTCGCATCGCATCCAGATCACGAGAGGCCTTGCGGCGCAGATCCTCGTATTGCGCGCCCTGGATCACCGCGAACAGCGCCTGGTACGGCCGGTGCGATCGCCGCGCGGTGAGGCGCTCGTGCTCATCGATGCAGCGCTGCGCCCACTCGTGCGTGCGCTGCAGTGATTTCTCCTGATAACCACGGGTGTTGAACAGGGTGGTCAGCTCGTCGAAGGCGAACATGACATCGGCGCCGAGACGGTGCTGAATGCCCATCGAAACCTCCGGAGTGAACCGATGTTTCGAGCCGTCCAGATGGGAGCGGAAGGTGACACCGTCGTCGTCGACCACGGCGAGGCGCTCCTTGCCCTTGGCGATCACCTCATCGCTCTGTACCCCGACCGCCTCCATCGCCAGCACCTTCTTGAAACCGACGCCCAGCGACATCACCTGGAACCCGCCGCTGTCGGTGAAGGTGGGGCCGGGCCAGTTCATGAACCGGCCCAGCCCGCCGGCCTCGTCGACGATGTCGGAACCGGGCTGCAGATACAGGTGGTAGGCGTTGGCCAGCAGCGCCTGCGCCCCGATCTCGGCCATCGTCTCCGGTAGCACCGCCTTGACCGTCGCCTTCGTGCCGACCGGGATGAAGGCCGGGGTGGCGACGTCACCGTGCGGTGTGCTGATCACCCCGGTGCGGCCGTGCCGACCGGGCAGCCGGGTACCGATGGTGAAGGCGAACTGGGTGGGATCGGACACGCCGTCATCCTGCCAGGCGGCCGCGATCACGATGCTCCGAGTCCCGGCCGGTCACCGACGACACGACGGCCCCGCTCCGGATACCGGGGCGGGGCCGTCGTCGCTGCGACGTCTACACGGCGTCGACGGTTTCCTCGTCGACCAGATCCTGATCCACCGCCGCACCCGCGAACTGTGCGTTGTAGAGGCGGAAATAGGCGCCGCGGCCGGCGAGCAGGCGATCGTGGGTGCCCTGTTCGACGATGTGCCCCGCTTCCATCACCACGATCAGATCCGCATCGCGGATGGTCGAAAGCCGGTGCGCGATGACGAAACTGGTGCGATCGCGGCGCAAGGCCGCCATGGCCTGCTGTACCAGCAGTTCGGTGCGGGTGTCGACCGAACTGGTGGCCTCGTCCAGGATCAGGATGGTGGGTTTGGCCAGGAAGGCGCGGGCGATGGTGATGAGCTGCTTCTCACCCGCGCTGACGCCGGACCCCTCCTCGTCGATCACCGTGTCGTAGCCCAGGGGCAGCGAGTGCACGAAGCGATCCACATAGGCCGCGCGGGCGGCCGCGAGAATGTCCTCCTCGGTCGCTTCCGGATCGCCGTAGGCGATGTTCTCCCGAATCGTGCCGCCGAACAGCCAGGTGTCCTGCAGGACCATGCCGATCCGCGAGCGCAGCCGGTCGCGGCCGATGGTGGTGATGTCGACACCGTCGATGGTGATCGCGCCGGAATCCAGTTCGTAGAACCGCTCGAGCAGATTGACCAGGGTGGTCTTACCGGCACCGGTGGGGCCGACGATGGCGACCACATGGCCGGGCTCGGCGACCAGCGACAGATCGTCGATGATCGGCTTGTCGGCCTCGTAGCGGAACGACACCGCGTCGAATTCGACCCGGCCGCGATCGATCGGACGCGGGTCCTGATCGCGTGGGTCGGGGATCTGCTCCTCCGCGTCGAGGATCTCGAAGATCCGCTCCGCGGAGGCGACACCGGACTGCAGCAGATTGATCATCGAGCCGATCTGCGTCAGCGGCTGGCTGAACTGGCGCGAGTACTGGATGAACGCCTGCACCTCACCCAGCGACAGATTGCCCGAGGCCACCCGCAGACCACCGACGACGGCGATCAGCACGTAGTTCAGGTTCCCGATGAACATCATCACCGGCATGATCAGCCCGGAGATGAACTGCGCCTTGAAACTGGCCTGGTAGAGCTTGTCGTTGCGCTTGTCGAATTCGGCGCCGACCTCGTTCACACGGCCGAAGGCGGTGATCACCTCGTGACCGGTGAAGGCCTCCTCGACCTGGGCATTGACCTGACCGGTGTACTTCCACTGATCGATGAAATGCGGCTTGGACCGCTTGGCGATCTGGGCGGTGACGATCACCGCGGCCGGCACCGTGAGCAATGCGATCAGCGCCAGCAACCACGAGATCCAGAACATCATGATCAGGATGCCGATCACCGACAGCACCGACATGACCAGCTGACTCATGGTCTGCTGCAGGCTCTGCGCCACATTGTCGACATCGTTGGTGACGCGAGACAGCACATCGCCGCGGGCATTGGTGTCGAAATACTTCAGCGGCAGCCGATGGATCTTGTCCTCGACCTCGCTGCGCAACCGCTGCACCGCCCGGTTGATCACGGTGGCCAGCAGATACGCCTGCAACCAGTTGAACAACGCGGCCAGAATGTAGAGCACCAGGACCAGCACCAGCACCCGGCCCACCGCGCCGAAATCGACGCCGTGACCGGGATTGATGTTCATCGAGGAGAGCATGCCCGCGAGCCGGTCCTGGCCCTGCTCGCGCAGCGAGGCCACCGCCTGATCCTTGGTCAGGTCGGACCGGAACTGTTTGCTGATGACACCGTCGAAGATGAGGTTCGTGGCCTTACCGAGGATCTGCGGGCCGAGCGTGTTCATCACGACCGCCGCGACCGTCAGCAAGAAGATCACGGCCACGAAGATCCGGTCCGGCGCCAGCCGCGCGAGCAGCCGCTTCAACGTGGGTCCGAACGACTTGGCCTTCTGCCCCGGAGCACCGGGCATAGGAGCCCCCGGCCTCATCGGGCCGCCTCCTGTGTCTTGCGGGACACCCGCACCCGGTTGGCCCGATCAGCGGCCACGCGACAATAGCTCATCGGGCCGCCCTGTGTCTTGCGGGACACCCGCACCCGGTTGGCCCGATCAGCGGCCACGCGAAAATAGCTCATCGGGCCGCCTCCTCTGGACTGAACTGCGATTCCACGATCTCCCGGTACTCCTCGCATTCGCGCAACAGCTGTTCGTGGGTGCCGAGGCCCACCATGGCACCGTCCTCGAGGACGACGATCTGGTCGGCATCGCGGACGGTCGAGATGCGCTGGGCCACCGTGATCACCGCGGCCTCGCGAGTGTGCGGCCGCAGCGCGTCGCGCACCCGGGCATCGGTCGCGACATCGAGGGCGGAGAAGCAGTCGTCGAACAGATAGATCTTGGGCTTCTTCACCAGGGCTCGGGCAATGGCCAGCCGCTGCCGCTGCCCGCCCGACACCGTGGTGCCGCCCTGGGCGACCGGGGTCTGCAGGCCCTCGGGCATCTCGCGCACGAAATCGGCCGCCTGCGCGATCTCCAGTGCCTCCCAGAGCTGTTCGTCGGTGGCCTCGGGATCGCCGTAGCGCAGATTGTCCGCGACCGTGCCGGAGAACAGATAGGCCTTCTGCGGTACCAGGCCGATCTGGGAACGCAGCAGATCCATATCGAGCTCTCGTACCTCGGTACCGCCGACCCGGACCTGCCCCTCGGTCGAATCGATCAATCGCGGGATGAGATCGACCAGCGTGGTCTTACCCGATCCGGTGGAGCCGACGATCGCCGTGGTCTGTCCGGGTTCCACCCGGAAGGTGATGTCGCGCAGCACCGGTTCGTCGGCGCCCGGGAATTTGAACTGCGCCCCGCTCAGCTCGACGATGCCCGGATCTGCGGCGAAGGGCTTCGGCACGGCCGGGGGCACCACCGAGGAATCGGTCTCGAGCACCTGGGCGATGCGTTCGGCCGAGACCGCCGCACGCGGCGCGATCATCGCCAGGAACGAGGCCATCATGACCGCCATCAGAATCTGCATGATGTAGGACAGCAGCGCGGTCAGCGAGCCGATCTGCATCGAACCCGAGTCGATGGCGTGCCCGCCGAACCAGATCACCGCGACCGTTGTCAGGTTGCTGATCAGCATCACGACCGGGAACATCAGCGCCGCCAACCGGCCGACGAACAACGAGGCCGAGGTCAGCTCGTCGTTGGCGACACCGAAGCGCGCCACCTCGTGCCGTTCCCGCACGAAGGCCCGCACCACGCGGATACCGGTGATCTGCTCGCGCAGCACCCGGTTCACCACATCGATGCGTTCCTGCACGCGCCGGAAACCGGGCACCATGCGGGTGATGATCAACCCCATGGTCAGCCCGAGAATCGGCACGGCGACCAGCAGGATCCAGGACAGGCCCAGATCCTGGCGCAACGCCATCACGATGCCGCCCACGCACATGATCGGGGCCATCACGACGATGGTCACGCTCATCACGATCAGCAGCTGAACCTGCTGCACATCGTTGGTGTTGCGGGTGATCAGCGACGGCGCGCCGAAGATGCCGACCTCACGGGCCGAGAAGGTGCCCACCCGGTGCAGCAGTGCCGCGCGCATCTCCCGACCCGCACCCATCGCGGCCTGTGCGCCCAGATAGACCGAAAACGCCGAGGCCACGATCTGTACCCCCGACACCAGCAACATCCACAGACCGGTGGTCCAGATGTAGCCGATGTCACCCTTGGTGACGCCGTTGTCGATGATGTCGGCGTTCAGGCTGGGCAGATAGAGCATGGCGATGACGGAGATGAGCTGCAGCACAACAACCCCCACCAACTGGGTGCGGTAGGGGGCGAGAAAGGCGCGCAGCAACCGGATCAACATGATGGGTGCAGGCTACCGGTATTCCGGGCCGTTGTCGGCCACATTTTTCCGTCGGCGAAACCGCCCTGACCGGCACCGTCGGGTGCTCACCGATAGCGGATTCGACTAATTTCCGGATGCCGGGACAACCGGCGCCGGCCGCCGTGTCCAGGCGCCCGGATCGGCGGTGAGCCCGGTGATGAACTCCGGCAGCTCGTCCTGGGCGATGTCCGCGATCGACACCTGTTCCAGTACCGCACGGATGTTCACCCGCAGCGCGATCCACACCCGCTGCAGCGGGGCGGCCACACCGGAGTACTCCACGTCCTCGGGCCGTTGCCCGCGCACCGAGGCCAGCGGCCCCTCGACCGCGCGGATCACATCGGCCACACTGATCCCCTCGGCCGGGCGCGCCAGCCGATAGCCGCCGTCGGGACCGCGCCGGCTGACCACCAGATCGGCCCGGCGCAGTTCCGCGGCAATGGATTCCAGAATCTTCGGCGAGATCCCCTGCGCCGTGGCGATCGTCTCCGCCTTCACCGCATCCGGTTGAGCGCGAGCGATTTCCAGCAGAATGCGGACCGCGTGATCGACCCTCGCCGTGACGTGCACTAGCGCGGCCCGGTCAGCACGGTCAGCGCGGCGGCGAGCAGCACCCGTTCGATCTCGGCGTCGGCCGCGTCGGGTACCAGTTCCTTCGACCACAACACCGTGCTCAGCACCTCCAGTGCGGCACTGGCCCGCAACAGCGTCTCATCGGTGGGATCGGGCCCGGCCAGCCAGTGACACAGCCGCCCGTGCATGTCGAGCAGATCGGGATAGCGGTCGCCGATGGCATTGACGATGGCCACGGTGTCGCGCACACACATCGTCCCGGCGGTGCGATGGCGCAGCATCGTCCGCAACTGGTGTTCGAGAACCTCGCGCGAGCGCTGCGGACTGTAGGGCACACCGTCGAGTTCGTCGACGACACTGTTCATGTCGTCGAAGATCGGCTCGATGATGGCCAGCAGCAGATCCAGCTTCGATGCGTAGTGATAGTAGAGCGACGCCTTTGTGATTCCCACCGCATCCGCGACCTCCCGGAGGCTGGTCTGCTCGAAGCCCTTGTGGGAAAACAGCCGGATCGCCGCCTCGCGAATCGCGTCCTTGGTGCTTTGACCTGCGACGACTGATCCGGAGGTACTGCGGGCGCTCATGCGACGATCCTCTCATCAAGCGACGGAAGCGGAGGGCATGCCCCGAAAATCGAGGTTGGTCCTCCGCTTATCGATTCGGTAGTCTACCTACCGCACGGTAGGCAGAGCACGTCGATGTAGGCGGATCGCAGTGCGGCGTCCGCAGTAGTGCTGTCTACGGAGCGTGAACTCAGCACCGCAAATCAGCTATCGCTAGGAGATACCGCGTGTCCGTGTACCTCTATCGGTGGGGGAAGTTCGCCTTCCGCCGAAAATGGATCGTGTTACCGGTCTGGTTGCTGATCTTCGTGATCGTCGGCGCTGTCGGCGTCGGGCTGAAGACGCAGAGCCAGGACAACTTCAACATGCCGGGGCTGCCGTCGCAGAAGGCCACCGACATCCTGGACAAGGAATTCCCGGGCGCCTCCGAAGCGTTCAAGTTCGACGCGGTGACCGGCACCTACGTGGCGAAGCCGGATCACGGCAAGCTGACCGACCCGGACAACCACAAGGCGCTGCAGGCGCTGGTCCAGAAGATCAACAACCTCGACATCGTCGACAAGACCAAGATCAAAGCAGACCCCGCGCATCCGGGCACCCTGATCGATCCGGTCACCGCGACGACGGCGATGGGCTGCACCTCGGGTGATCGCACCAACCCCGACTACATCGCCAAGTGCGGGCTGGCCCCGCTGAATGTGCTCGGCAAGAACAACAATGCCGACACCGTCGCCTACTTCACCGTGCCTTTCAAGATCAAGTCCTTCTCCGATCTCACCGAGGCGCAGCAAGAAGAGGCCTACAACGTCGCCGACGAGGCCCGCCAGGCCGGGCTCCAGGTGGAGCTCAGCGGCAGCATCGCCACCCAGCAGATGGAGACCGGCGGCGCCTCGGAGATGATCGGCTACGTCGTGGCCTTCATCGTCATGATGGTGGCCTTCGGCGCACTGCTGGCCGCGTTCGTGCCGATCGTGACCGGCATCGTCGGCGTCGGCATGGCCGGCGCGCTGATCATGGCGGGTACCTCCATCGCGGACATCCCGAACTTCACCACCGTGCTGGCCTCGATGATCGGCATCGCGCTGTCCATCGACTACGCGCTGTTCATCGTCTCGCGGTACAAACACGAACTCGCCGTCCAGGATTCGCCCGAGGAAGCGGCGGGTGTGGCCATCGGCACCGCCGGCTCCGCGGTGGTGTTCGCCGGTATGACCGTGATCATCGCGCTGTGCGGGCTGAGCATCGTCGGCGTGAGCTTCCTGACCTGGATGGGTCTGGGCGGTGCGCTCGCGGCCTTCTTCGCGATCCTGGTCGCGCTGACGCTGCTGCCCGCGGTGATGGGTGCCACCGGCCGCTTCCTGTTCAAGCCGAAGCTGCCACTCGTCGCCCGCACCGATACCGAGGACGACGATGCCGTCACCAACGGCAAGCGCTTCGCCCGGATCATCGCCAAGGCTCCGTGGCTCACGCTGGGCGCCAGCGTGATCGTGCTCGGCCTGCTCGCCGCACCCGCGGTGAATCTGAGCCTCGGCCTGCCCGGTGAGGACAGCCAGCCCAAGACCACCACGGTCCGCAAGGCCTACGACATGCGCACCGAAGGTTTCGGCGAGGGCAGCAACGGCACGCTGATGGTCGTCGCCGACCTGACGAAGGTGAAGCCGGAGCAGCGCGAGGAAGCCGTCACGGCATTGCACGACAAGCTGGCCGGGTACCCGGGCATGGACTTCGTGACCATGCCGGCCACGAACAAGGTCGACCCGAAGACCAAGACCGCGGACTACGCGAACAGCACCGGTGCGCAGATGACCGCCGTGCCCACGCACGGGCCGAATAACGAGGACACTCAGGACCTGGTGAAACACGCCAGGGACGCGGAGTCCGAGCTCAACGCGAAGTACGGCATGGAGTACGGCATCACCGGCACCACGGCGATCTACTCCGATGTGTCGAATGCCCTGCTCGGCAAGATCGTTCCCTATATGACGATCGTGGCGATCGCGGCCTTCCTGCTGCTGGTGCTGGTGTTCCGCTCGATTCTGGTGCCGTTGACGGCAGCCCTCGGCTTCCTCTTGTCGATGGCGGCCACCTTCGGCGCGACCGTGCTGATCTTCCAGCAGGACAAGCTCGGCCTGATCGGTGATCAGCATCCGATCGTGAGCTTCCTGCCGATCATGTTGATCGGCTTGGTCTTCGGCCTGGCCATGGACTACCAGGTCTTCCTGGTGACCCGCATGCGCGAGGAATACGTCCACGGCAAGTCGCCGAAGGAGGCCATGATCTCGGGCTACCACCACGGTGCCCGGGTGGTCACCTCCGCCGCCATCATCATGATCTCGGTCTTCGCCGGATTCGTGCTGATGCCGGATGTGACCGCGAAGTCCATGGGCTTCGCACTGGCCGCGGGCGTGCTGTTCGACGCCTTCCTGGTCCGCATGGTGCTGATCCCGTCGCTGCTGGTCCTGATGGGCAAGTGGGCGTGGTGGATGCCGAAGTGGCTGGAGCGGATCCTGCCGGACATCGACGTCGAGGGCACCAAGCTGCGCGAACTGCAGCAGCGCAACCGCGACGAAGCGGCCGAGAAGGAACCCGTGCCGGTCGGCTGATCGCCGGCGCCGTCGGGCCCCCATCCGGATTCCGGGTGGGGGCCCGAGTCGTATCCGGACCCGCCAGATTTCGATCCGGCAGAGTTCTTGATCTTGCAGCAACCAGACAGCAGACTCGAAGGCGAGTTCTCCAGTTCGGCAACCGCACAGCTCGATCAGCGATCGGCCCCGGTTCGCGTATGGATTCGGGACCCGCGACCACTAGGAGTGATCGTGTCCGTCTATCTGTATCGGTGGGGAAGATTCGCCTTTCGGCACAAGTGGTTCGTGCTGCCGGTCTGGCTGGTGTTGTTCCTGATCATCGCCGGTCTGGGCACCCAGCTGAAGAAGCCGATGAACGATGACTTCACCATTCCGAACCTGCCCTCGGAACGTGCCACCGAGATCATGGACAAACACTTTCCGGGTATGTCGGAGGCATTCAGTTTCGAAGCCGTCACCGGTACCTATGTCTTCGGGGCGGCACCGGGACAGAAACTGACCGACGCATCCCAGCGAGCTCAACTCGATGGCGTGGTCGGGAAATTGAATGCGCTGAACATCGTCGATCACACCACTGCGCTGGTCGATCCGGTCACGGCCACCGAGCAGATGGGCTGCCTCACCGGGGACCGCACCGCACCCGACTTCATCTCGCGCTGCAGTGCCGCGCCGCTGAACGTACTCAACAGGGAACAGCCCGATACCGTTGCGGTGCTGACGGTTCCGTTCACGATCGCCAAATTCACCGATATCACCGACGACGATCGGACGGCCGCCTTCGCGGTCGGTGACGATGCGCGGGCCGCCGGTCTGCAGGTCGAGATGAGCGGTTCGCTGGCAATGGAACAGCAACAGCCCAGCGGACAGGCCGAAATGATCGGTATGGGCGTCGCACTGCTGGTGATGATCGTGGCCTTCGGTGCGATAGTCGCGGCCTTCGTGCCGATCATCACCGCCATCGTCGGCCTCGGCGCGGCCACCTCGGTGATCTTCCTGGGCACCTCCTTCATGTCCGTGCCCAGTTTCACGACCTTCCTGGCGTCGATGATCGGTATCGCGCTGTCCATCGACTACGCGCTGTTCATCGTCTCGCGCTACAAACACGAACTCGCCGTGCAGAGTTCACCGGAGAATGCCGCCGGAACCGCGTTGGGGACCGCCGGGTCCGCGGTGGTCTTCGCGGGTGCGACGGTGATCATCGCCCTGGTGGCACTCGCGATCGTGAACATCCGCTTCCTGACCTTCATGGGTCTGGGCGGTGCGATCGCCGCGGCGTTCGCGGTACTCACCGCCATCACACTGATGCCGGCACTGCTGGGCGCGTTCGGCAGATTCCTGTTCAAACCCAAGATTCCGCTGATCGCCCAGCACGATCCCGAGGACGACTCCTCGGTCACCAACGGTATGCGGGTCGCGCGGGTGATCGGGCGGATGCCGGTACTGACGCTGATCGTGAGCGTCGTTATTCTCGGCCTGCTCGCCGCACCGGCGTTGCATCTGAATCTGGGCCTGCCGGGTGAGGACAGTCAGCCCAAGACCACCACCATCCGCAAGGCCTACGACCTGCGCACCGAGGGGTTCGGCGCGGGCAGCAACGGCAAGCTGGAGATCGTCGAGGATCTGTCGGGTGTGCCCGCCGATCGCAAACAGGCCGCACTGACCGCGCTGCACGACGAACTGGCCGCCTACCCCGGCATGGATTACGTGACCCAGCCACAGCTCAGCCGTGACGGCGAGGGCGCGTTGATGACCGCGGTCCCGACCACCGGACCCAACGAACAGGACACCAAAGATCTGGTGCGCAATGCCCGCGACGCCGAAGCGAAGCTGCACGACCGGTACGGCATCGAATACGGAATCACCGGCACCACGGCCATTTACGCCGATGTGGACCATGCGCTGCTGAGCAAGATCCTGCCCTATCTGGCGATCGTGGCGGGTGCGGCGTTCCTGTTGCTGATCGCGGTGTTCCGTTCGGTGCTCGTACCACTCACCGCCGCACTGGGATTCCTGCTGTCCATGGCCGCCACCTTCGGGGCCACGGTCCTGATATTCCAGGAGGGTGCGCTCGGCCTGATCTCCGAACCGAGACCTATCGTGAGCTTCCTGCCGATCATGTTGATCGGCCTGGTCTTCGGACTCGCCATGGACTACCAGGTCTTCCTGGTCACCCGGATGCGCGAGGAGTATGTGCACGGCAAGGATCCGAAGCAGGCCATGATCTCGGGTTATCACCACGGTGCGCGCGTGGTGACCTCGGCGGCGATCATCATGATCTCGGTCTTCGGATCGTTCCTGCTGGAATCGGACGCGACCGCCAAATCCATGGGTTTCGCCCTGGCCGCGGGCGTACTGTTCGACGCCTTCCTGGTCCGGATGGTCCTGATCCCGTCGCTGCTGGTGCTGATGGGTGAGTCGGCGTGGTGGATGCCGCGCTGGCTCAGCAGGATCGTGCCGGACATCGATGTGGAAGGCGCGCGGCTACGGGATCTGCAGGTCGACGATCCGGACGAGCCCAAGAGTCCGGTCACAGTGAGCTGAGCCGCCCCCGGCCGGTCCGGTGCGACCGGCCGGGGAACGGACCTCAGCCGAGCTGCGGAGCGACCTCCGCCGCGACCAGCTCCAGATGCTCGAGATCGGACAGGTCCAGGACCTGCAGGTAGAGACGGGTGATCCCGGTCTTCTCGCGGTAGCGGCCGATCTTGTCGGCCACCTCGGACGGCGTGCCCGCCAGACCGTTGGTGCGCAGTTCGTCGACCTCACGGCCGATCGCCTCGGCCCGGCGGGCGATCTCGGCCTCGTCGCGGCCCACGCACAGCACCTGCGCGGCCGAGCGCACGATCTCGGCGGGGTCGCGACCGATGTCGCGGGCCGCGGCGGCGACCCGATCGAATTGCGCCGCAGCCGCTTCCGCGGGCGCGAACGGCAGATTGAACTCGGCGGCGTAGCGGGCCGCCAGTTCCGGTGTGCGCTTCTTACCGGCACCGCCGATGATCACCGGCGGGCCGGGCTGCTGCACCGGCTTGGGCAGGGCCGGACTGTACTGCAGCTCATAGTGTTTGCCGGTGAAGCAGAAGGTGTCGTCGAGCGGGGTGCTCCACAGGCCGGTGATGATCGCCAGCTGTTCGGCGTAGCGGTCGAATCGTTCGCGGATCTCCGGCAGTTCGATGCCGTAGGCGCGATGTTCGTCATCGAACCACCCGGCGCCGAGGCCGAGTTCGATTCGCCCGCCGGACATCTGATCGACCTGGGCCACCGAAATGGCGAGCACCGACGGATGCCGGAAGGTGGCGGCGGTGACCAGGGTGCCCAGCCGGATCCGCGAGGTCTCGCGGGCCAGACCGGCCAGCGTGATCCAGGCGTCGGTCGGGCCCGGCAGACCCGACACCCCGCCCATCTTCAGATAGTGATCCGACCGGAAGAACGCATCGAACCCCGCCTCCTCGGTCACCTTCGCAACCCGCAGCAGATCATCGTAGGTAGCCCCCTGCTGGGGCTCGGTGAAGATTCGTAGTTCCACGCGCACCAACGTACCGGGACGGTGATGTCGGCACGCCCGGCCGCGGACCGGCATCGCCGCACGACTGGAAAACGAAAAAGCTCCCCACCCGCGACGGGTGAGGAGCTCTGGCGGTGGCGGAGGGATTTGAACCCTCGGTGGGGGGTTACCCCACACACGCTTTCGAGGCGTGCTCCTTAGGCCGCTCGGACACGCCACCGCAGGTGACTTTACCGGACCGGTCCGCCGAAACCGAAATCGAGTGGTCAGGGCCGGTGGAGGCGGAAAAAGTCGTCCAGAACGGCGGCGCATTCGGTTTCGAGCACGCCGCCACGGACCTCGGGACGGTGATTGAGGCGGCGATCACGGACCACATCCCACAGCGAGCCGACAGCGCCGGTCTTGGGCTCCCAGGCACCGAAGACCAGGCGGCCGACCCGGGCCGCGACCAGCGCGCCCGCGCACATCGTGCAGGGTTCCAGCGTCACGGCCAGGGTGGTGCCCTCGAGTCGCCAGCCGTCACCCACCACCTCGGCCGCGCGGCGCAGCGCCAGGATCTCGGCGTGCGCGGTGGGATCGCCCAGTGCCTCGCGGGCATTGCTCGCCCGCGCCAGCTCCCGGCCGGCCGCGTCGAAAACCACCGCGCCGACCGGCACATCGCGCGGGTCGGCGGTCGCGGCCGCCGCGAGTGCGGTGCGGATCAGTAGTTCGTCCGCGGTCCCGGGAGAGGCCGGGTTCAATGGGGCAGCTTGTCCAGGGCCGCGGAGAATTCGTCGGCGAAGCCCAGCCGCTGCGCGACCATGCCGAGCTGTTCGTCCGGATAGAGATCGGTTTCGGCGAGGATCACACTGAGGACCGGCTCCGGCAGGCCCAGATCCGACAGGACGCCGAGATCGCCCTCTTCCCACGGCTCGATGTCGTCGAGCTCGTCGGGATCGATATCGGGTACCTCGACATTCAGTGCCTCGAGTACCTCGACGGCGATGTCGTAGTCGATCGCGGCCGTCGCATCGGAGATCAGCAGGCGGCTACCGGTGGGGCCCGGCCGCAGGACGATGAAGAATTCGTCGTCGACGT
This sequence comes from Nocardia sp. NPDC052254, assembly GCF_040679495.1. NCBI lineage: Bacteria > Bacillati > Actinomycetota > Actinomycetes > Mycobacteriales > Nocardiaceae > Nocardia > Nocardia sp. NPDC052254. The sequence continues at coordinate 230,989 of NZ_JBFAUW010000002.1, forward strand.
CCAGCAGACCGAAGACCGCGCCGGTACTGCGCAATGCGCGCAGCTCGTCCTCGGCCGTCGACAGGCTGCTCAGCGCCTCGGCGCTGAGCGGGGTGCATTTCCATGTGCTGTCCTCGCGGACAACCGCCACGGCGAACCCTTCCACGTCGTCGTAATCGTCCGACGTGGCCCTGTTCGTGCTCGAGCGCTGTGCCATGGCCGCAACGGTAGTCGGCTTCGGCGGAAATGTTGAAGTCGTATGCGAATCTGATTCGGTGACAGTCGATCGGAAGTCCTCGGTGTGCGTTCTGGGTACGGGTTTGATCGGTGGATCGGTGCTGCGCGCCACCACCGCGGCCGGCTACCGGGCTTGGGCCTACAACCGCTCGGAGACCGGTGTGCGGGCCGCCCGCGCCGACGGATTCGATGTCGGATCCGACGTCACGGCGGTACTCGGCCGAGCCGCCGACGAGAATGCGCTGATCGTGCTGGCGGTGCCGATGCCGGCCATCGAGACGGTGCTCGCGGACGTGCGAACCTTCGCGCCCCGCTGCCCGCTGACCGATGTGGTGAGTGTGAAGGAGCCGGTGCGCGCGGAGGTACACCGCCAGGAACTGGGGGCGTACTACGTGGGCGGCCACCCCATGGCCGGAACCGCCGAATCCGGCTGGGCCGCATCGTCTCCCGACCTGTTCCGGAATGCCGCCTGGGCCGTGGGCGTCGATCCCGGCACCCGTGCCGAACCGTGGATCCGGGTGGCGCGGCTGGCGCTGGACTGCGGTGCGGTGGTGGTGCCCGCGGTCGCCGCCGAACACGATCGCGCGGTGGCCCGTATCTCGCATCTGCCACATGTGCTCGCCGAGGCGCTGGCGGTCGCGGGCGCCGCGGGCGGCGATCTCGCCCTCGGCCTGGCCGCGGGATCCTTCCGTGACGGCACCCGGGTCGCGGCCACCGCCCCGGATCTGGTGCGCGCCATCTGCGAGCCCAACGCGGCCGCGCTGACCGGCGCACTCGACGATGCCCTGCGCCTGCTCACCGCCGCCCGCGACAGCTTGCGCAGCGACGGCACCCTGGGCGATCTCATCGATGCGGGTTACAGCGAACGCGACCGCTACGACACCCTGCAAAGCTGGGACATCACCGATATCCGGCCGGGTGACGAGGACTGGCTGGAACGGCTGCGCGAGGCCGGACAGCGCGGCGGTGTGATCCGGGCGCTGGACTGATCAGAAATGTGCGGGACACCCGCACCGGGTCCGGCCGACCGGCGGGCTGCGCAGCGTCACCGACCGGCCCTCAGAACCGCTCGGCCAGGCCCGGATAGTCCAGGACGAACCCGTCGTCATCGACGGTGACGGTCGCACTCGACACCGGCGACAGCACGTGGATGCCGTCCGCCCCACTGCTGTAGGTGAGGATCGCCTCGCCCACCAGCAGATCCGGCAGCCGCACATAGACCACCGGGACCTGCACGTCCTCGGTGATGTGCGCGAGGCCGAACCGTCGGATCGGCAGGGTGTTGAAGAACGGGCTGAGCAGCACGTCCACATCCAGGGCGCCGCCGAACATCGACCGCACATGAGTGTTGCCGGCATCGACGAGCCAGTAGTTCTCCTCGTCACGCGCGATCGAGGCGTGCCGCTCCCCGGAAGCGACGGTACTGCGCAACGAGAGCCGTTTGGTACGCCCGAGCTCATCGGTCACCAGATCGTAGGACGCGCTGAATGCCGGATGTTCGCCGCAGTCACCGCCGATGATGCGCCCGGAGGCGCGGATCCGGTTTCCGGTGAGAACCACCCGCACCGATTCCATCCGGGCGGCGTCGTGTGCACGCCAGGTGAGAACGGCCGGCCAGCGAGGCGGCGCGTCCACACCGCCGTCGCTCGCCCGGGCGGTCTCGGATTTGCCCTCGGCTGGCTTACTCACCCCTCCACCGTAAGTGACAATCGAGCCGTCGGCTCGGTCGCGGCGCACGAGATGTTCATCCGTACTACACCAGCGATTCGCGCCAGGCGGCGTGCAGGGCCGCGAACCGGCCGGTCGATTCGATCAGTTCGGCGGGTGTCCCGTCCTCCACGATGCGCCCGGCATCCATCACCAGCACCCGGTCGGCGATGGCCACCGTCGAGAGCCGATGCGCGATGATCACCGCGGTCCGGCCGCGCAGCACCGTCTCGAGTGCGTGCTGAACCTGTCGCTCACCCGGAATATCCAGGCTGGAGGTCGCCTCGTCGAGCACGATCACCGCCGGATCGGCGAGGAACACGCGGGCGAACGCCACCAGCTGGCGTTGCCCGGCCGACAACCGTCCACCGCGTTTGCGCACATCGGTGCCGAAACCGTCCGGTAACGACATCGCGAAGTCGTACAACCCCACCGCGCGCGCCGCGGCGTGCACCTCCGCGTCGGTGGCCTCGGGCCGGCCGAGCCGGATGTTGTCGGCCACCGAACCGGAGAACAGATACGACTCCTGGGTCACCATCGCCACCGTCCGGCGCAGATCGGCATCGGCGATGTCGCGCAGATCGGTGCCGTCCAGGGACACGCTGCCCGAGGACGGGTCGTAGAAGCGCGAAATCAGTTTGGCCAGTGTGGACTTCCCCGCGCCGGTCGCCCCGACCAGTGCCACCACCTGACCCGCCGGAACGGTCAGCGTGAAGCGCGGCAGGACCGGGCGCGCCCGCGCACCGTCGCGCTCGGGATAGCCGAAATCGACCTCGGCCAGGCGCAATTCACCGCGCACCCGGCCGAGCCGATGCGGCACCCGTGGCTCGGTGACGCTCGGCCGCTCCTCGAGAACGCCCGAGATCCGCTCCAGCGCCGCGGCCGCGGACTGATACGAGTTGAACACCTGGGCCAATTCGTCGATGGGCCCGTAGAACTGGCGCAGATACAGCAGAAACGCCGTCAGGACGCCGATCTCGGTGTGCCCGTTGATGACTCGCCACGCACCCACCACCAGGATGAGGACATTGGTGGTGTTGCTGATCAGCCGCACCAGGCCGATGTAACTCGCCATCCCGGACAGCGCGCCGGCATTGGCGGCGCGATATTCGGCATCGGAATCCGACAGCAGGATCTCGTTGCGCCGCTCGCGCCGGAACGCCTGTACCGCACGGATTCCGCCCATGGTCTCGACGAAGTGGACGACCACCTTCGCGATCGCGGTACGGGTGCGGCGATACCCGGCGCGCTGGCGTCGCTGCGCCCAGCGGGTGACGAACACCAGCGGTACGAATCCGGCCAGCACCACCAGTGCCAGCGGAATATCGAGCCAGACCAGGATCACCGCGATGGTGGCGACCGACAGTATCGCGCTCAGTGCGTCGTTGAGTGCGCGCTCGAGCAGATCCTCGAGCGATTCCAGATCGCTGGTGAGCCGGGCGACGATCTTGCCCGAGGTGTAGGTCTCGTGGAAATCGATCGACAGCCGCTGCACATGCGTGAACACCCGCATCCGCAGATCGAACAGCACCTGCTGACTCAACCGGCCGGAGATGCGCAGGAACAGGAAGGTCGTCACCCCGCCGACCGCGGTGCAGACGACGATCCCGCCGACGGCCAGCGACAACGGCAGCCAATGTCCGGCCACGGCCTGCCCCACACCGGTGTCGACACCGTGCGCGACGAACAGCGGTGTTGCCACCAGCGCGGCATTGTCGACCACGATCAGCAGCAGCGCCAGGGCCGCCGAGAGCCGGTACGGCCGGACCAGCGACCACAGCAGCCGGCGCGATCGTGCGGCCAGGGCCAGATTCACGGAGTCGGTCTGCTCACCGTCCTCGGCGGCGACACCACGCCACTCCGATTCCGACGGACCGGGTGTGGTGCCGGCGGCATCGTGCGCGGGATCAGTGCTCGTGGGTGCGGCCGTGCTCGTGGGTGCGGCCGGTTCCGCCGGCGGAACCGTGTTCACGGATGTGCCCGGATGTGTCGACATCGAGATCACCTCCCATCAATTCCCGGTAACGCGAACAGGTTTCGAGTAGTCGTTCGTGTGGTCCGTCGGCGATGATGCGGCCCTCGTCGAGAACCGCGACCCGATCCGCCCAGGCCGCCGTGGACGGACGGTGCGCCACCAGCAGTACGGTCGCCCCGGCCAGGGCCGTGCGCAGGCGCCGCTGCACCTGCTCCTCGGTGCTCACATCCAGGGCCGACAGCGGATCGTCGAGCACCACGACGTGACCGCCGGGATGCTCGTGCCGGTCCAGTACGGCGCGGGCCAGGGCCAGGCGCTGCCGCTGACCGCCGGACAGGCTCAGGCCCTGCTCACCGATCCTGGTCCGCAGCCCCCACGGCAGCTCCTCGACGAATTGCGCCGCACAGGCCACCTCCAGCGCCTCCCGGACCTGCTCGTCGGTGGCATCCGGATAGCCGAGCGTGATGTTCTCCCGCACACTGGCGGAGAACAGCACCGGATCCTCGAAGGCCACCGACACCTGGGATCGCAGGCACGACAACCGCATCGATCGCACATCGATCCCGTCGATCGTCACCGATCCGCCGGCCACGTCGAACAACCGTGGAACCAGTCCCAGCAGTGCCGACTTCCCGCTACCGGTGGCACCGACCACCGCGATCGTCTCCCCCGGGCGCAGCCGCAGCGAGATATCGTGCAGGAGATCGTGATCGGCATCGGGGAAGCGGAAACGGACCCGGTCGAAACGCAATTCACCGCGCGGCGGATCGGGTGGATCCACCGGATGGTGCGGATCGGTGATATCGATCGGAGTATCGATCACCTCCCAGAACCGTTGTGCGGCAGTGCGGGCGTGATTGGCTTCGGCGAGACCGAAGCCCACTCCCATGGTCGGCCACTGCAGATAGGTGGTCAGGGTGATTCCGGCGACCAGTGCACCGACGGTCATCGCCTGCTGGGTGAGCAGGTAGGCGCCGATCGCCAGCGCAGCCGCGATACCGAGTGCGGACAGGGTGTTCAGCCCCGTCCACAACCGCGCGGCCAGCCGGACCTTGACCAGCTCGAGGGCCTGGAGCTGACCGGCCTGATCGCGGAACCGACGGCCGAACCACGGTCCCCGCCCGAAGGCTTTCAGCACTCGGATCCCCTGCGCCGACTCCTCGACGGTGGTCGCCAGATGGCCCGATTGGTCCTGCGCGGCCCGCGAGGCCGCGCCGTAGCCCTGTTCGAATCGGCGGGCCAGCACCACCAGCGGAATCGCGATCACCAGCTCGACCAGGCCGATCTGCCAGCTGAGTACGAACAGCAGCGCCACACCCAGACTCAGGGTCACGCTCAGCGACATCAGCATCGGCGCGACGAATGCGAAAAAGCGCCGCAGCGTGGACATATCGGTGATCGCACGCGAGGTGAGCTGACCGGATTCCATCCCGTCGTGTACGCCCACCGACAGCACCTGCAGCCGTTCGAACAACTTGGCCCGCAGCGCCACCTCGAGCCGGCTCGCCGGCGCCGCGACGATATACCGGCGCCACCACGAGGTCAGCGTGCTCACCAGCGCCAGAACCGCGACCATCGCGATCGGCCACCAGATCCCGGCGAAATCCCGATGCGCCACGGGTCCGTCCACGATCCGCGCGGTCACCAGCGGCAGCGCCATATCGCAGAGCATCCCGACCGCCGGCAGCGCCGCGCTCGCGAACAGCGCCACCCGATACGGCCGCATCTCCGGCCACAGCCGCCGCAGCGACCCAGCCCCCATGACCCGGCCGTCGGCCAGGAAGTTCTCGGCGTCCGCCCCGGTTCTGTCGCCCTCCGAATCGGATACGGCCGCCGCCGTCACGACGGACACAACTGTCCCCCTTCGTCAGATCTTTTGCGCGGGAATGCCACCGGCCACCGGCCCGAGCCCGGGCACCGGCGAACACGTCGGACTCTCCAGATTGCCAGCACGACAGATCCCAGCCAACTGATTTTCGTACCTTCCGCCCCCGGTTCGGTCCGGCGGATTCTCGGCCCGTGTTCACCGTCGCCGGAAGCGCTTGCCCCGAGCGGGATTCGTGCTGCCGGATGTCCGCGCGCGGCCCGGGGCAACCCGGGCGCGGGGCCGGGGCCGGTCCGAAAACCCGGGCTGATCACCGGCTCCCGCCCGCCGCTCGAGTAACGTGTTCACGCACGCCGATGAAGGCGCGCCGGGCTCGGTATAGATTTCACACCGGTGCACCGTGGATGTTCTCGGACCGCTCGATCTGAACCTACGGAGCGAGGGAGCGCGGCGACTGAGCGGAGGAGGGGAACCATCGAGGCCACGAGGGCCGGGAACCCGCCGAAGCACAGCGGAGGCCACCAACACAGCATGGTCGGGCTGTTCGCCGGGATCGGCGGACTGGAACTGGGGCTGAGCGCGCACGGCTGGACCACCGAACTCCTCTGCGAGATCGACCCCGGTGCCCGCGCCGTCCTGGCCGCCCGCTTCCCCGATGTCGAATCGCATGCCGACGTCACCCGGTTACGAGCGCTCCCCGCCCGCACCGAACTGGTCGCGGCCGGTTTCCCCTGCCAGGACCTGTCCCAGGCGGGCCGAACGGCGGGTATCACCGGCGACAGATCCGGCCTGGTGGACGAGGTGTTCCGCCTGGTGCGCCGCAAACGCGGGCCGCGTTGGCTGCTGATCGAAAATGTGCCGTTCATGCTGCAGCTGGGCCGAGGGCAGGCCATGCGGCACATCACCACCGCCCTGGAGGACCTCGGCTACACCTGGGCCTACCGGGTGGTCGACGCTCGCGCGTTCGGCCTGCCCCAGCGCCGTCAGCGGGTGCTGATGCTGGCCTCCCGCTCGGAGGATCCCCGGCCGGTGCTGTTCGGCACCGACGCCGGACCGCGCGAACTCGGCGATCCGGCCACGGATCCGTGCGGTTTCTACTGGACCGAAGGTGTGCGCGGCCTGGGCTGGGCGGTCAATGCGGTGCCGACTCTCAAGGGCGGTTCCGGACTGGGTATCGCCAGTCCGCCTGCGGTCCGGTTGCCCGCGGGCGAGATCGTGACGCCGGGCATCACCGATGCCGAACGGTTGCAGGGTTTTTCGCGCGATTGGACCGAACCCGCCCTCACCGCACCGGGCGTCCGCCCAGGACATCGGTGGAAGCTGGTCGGCAATGCGGTGAGCGTGCGGATGGCGTCCTGGATCGGTGGCCGCCTGGCCGCCCCCGACGGCGACATGGACGTACCGTTCACACCCTTGACCGCCCACCGCTGGCCCACCGCCGCCTGGGGCCACGCCGGCCGGGCCTATCGCGTACCGCTGTCGACCTGGCCGGTCCACGCCCCCTACGAGGATCTGCGCTGGTTCCTCGACGACTCCCGGCTGCTGTCGTCCCGCGCCACCGCAGGCTTCCTGCGCCGCGCAGCGCGAGGATCGCTGCGCTTTCCCCCGGGCTTCATCGCGGATATGGAAAACCACCTGCAGCGCATGGGAGGCCTGCCCGAAGAGGCAGCGTGACAGTTCGGCAACGGGGGAACACCGGGACCACCTCGCACGCTGTAGAAGTTGTGTCCGAGGTCCGACTGTCCGCCCACGATCCCGCCCGCCGGGTCGACATTTCGGATGCGTTCGACCCGGGTAGGTTTCGGCCCGCCTCGATTGTGCAGCGACGGAGAAAAGGAGCGCAGCGACTGACCGGAGGAATGAAAGATCGAGGCACAGGGGGCCGAAACCCCCGCCGCAGCGAAGCGAAGGCCAAAGACACAGCGACGAGTGCGCGGATGTCGCGGCAGCGGCGGGTCGGCACGGCTCCGGAAATCGCGTTACGCAGCGAACTGCACCGCCGCGGACTGCGCTATTTCGTGGACCGGGCGCCGCTGAAAGGTTTGCGCCGTCGCGCCGATCTGGTGTTTCCGCGTCGGAAAGTGGCTGTTTACGTCGATGGATGTTTCTGGCACAGCTGCCCGGAACATGCCACCCATCCGAAGAACAACGCGCAATGGTGGGCGGAGAAATTGGCCGGGAATGTGGCTCGCGACCGCGATACCGACACTCGTCTGATCGCCGCGGGCTGGGTGGTCGTGCGGATATGGGAACACGAGAATGTGACGGCGGGCGCCGATCGGGTGCAATCGGCGCTTTTCGGCCGATGAGCCATGATGGTGAGGAAGGTGCTGATCCACGAGCCCATGTTCACCAGGGACGAGGGCGCTGAGATGAAGCGAAAGCAAATCATGAAGCCGACGCGATGACACCGCGCCAGCCGGCGACGGACGACACCGGTCCGATCGCCGTCATGGAGCGAAAGGATGCGCCCGCCCGCGGACGCTTCCGGATCGTGCGTTCACTGATCGCCGCGGCCGTCGCCATCGCGGGGATCTGCTATTCGTCCTGGATTCTGGAATTCGTCCTGCCGATCCACCTGAATCCCGTCACCTCGTTCCTCAGCGAATTGGACGCCGAGGGCCGTCCCTATCGCTGGGTGTTCGATCTCGGTGACACCGTCTCCGGTTCATTGATCGTGGTATCGGCGGTGGCGGCACTGTTCGTTTTCTCGCGCCGGCGGCTGTGGGTCGTGGCCTGGGTGGCGCTGGGCTGTTTCGGAGCCGCCACCATCGCCGACGCGCAATGGCCGCTGCACACCTGTTCGGCGCCGTGCCCGCCGTCGGACAGCGGTCTGTTCCCGCAATTGCACCAGATCCACGCGCTGACCAGCTCGCTGGCGGTGATCTCGATCTTCGTGTCGATGATCGCGTTCAGCGTCGCCGCATTCCGTTATCGGCGCTGGCCGATTCTGCGGCACAGCGGGCTGTGGATTCTGGTCATCGGTTCCACGGCCACGGCCTGGATGATGATCGCCGACAATCTGGCCGGCAATTTCGCGCTGGGCATCGCGCAGCGCATTCAAGTGGGCTCGATGTCGCTGTGGCTGATCGCCCTGGCGGTGCAGATCTGGGTGGCGGAACGGGTCAGCGCTTCCGCACCCTGACCAGCGAGCGCGGTGCGGATTCCGCCACGACGCCCGCGACGGCCATGGCCGCGAAGATTGCCAGGATGCTCCCGATCACGAGTACTTCGACAAGTGTGTTCATATGTCCACGGTGGCACCGGGGGCTGGCACAGCTTTGTGCGGAACATGGGTAGAAGCTGAGAATGCGAACGCGTCCGCACCGGCCCCGCCCCCAGTGCGAGCCGCTCGATTTCCGTGCCCGGCGCATCGGCGTGCAGTTATCCGAAGGCAATCGAGTACGTCCAGCGCGCGTTCCCGGCGCTGCGTTAGGGTCAGCCACGTGACCAGCGAAGTGCCGGAACCGACCGCCCCCGCCGATCTGATCGAGACCGTCGACGCGGCCACCAGATCCTTGCTCGGCGCGGTGGAAGCATTGCAGGACAGCGATATCGCCGAACCGTCACTGCTCCCCGGCTGGACCCGCGGCCATCTGCTGGCCCATCTGGCCCGCAATGCCGACGGCCTGGTGAATCTGCTGCTGTGGGCGCGCACGGGTATCGAAACACCGCAGTACGCAAGCCAACTCCTGCGTGATTCCGATATCGAGGAGGGCGCGCCGCGGCCCATCGCCGAACAACTCGACGATCTGCGCGCCTCCGCGACCCGCTTCAGCGGAATGGTCCGGGCGATGCCGCCGGAGCGCTGGGAATTCCGGGTCCGCGCCCGCACCGGCAAGGAACTGCCCGCCGCGCTCATCCCCTGGCTTCGCCTGCGCGAGATAGAGATTCACCGTGTCGACCTGAACATCGGCTATCTCCCGGAGGATTGGCCGGCCACCTTCGTCGCCCGGCTGCTTCCCGAGGTCGCCAGATCCTTCGACCACACGGCCTCGGCACACCGCCCACCCGACGCCAAACCCATGACCCACGACCCCGCCCAGCCCCCGCCTCCGAGTTTCACCCTCGTCGCCACCGACACCGATTTCACCACCACGGTCGGCCTCGACCCCACCGACACCATCTCCGGCCCGGCGGCCGAGCTGCTGGCCTGGCTGATCGGCCGCGACGACGGAGTGGCACTGAAGGGTTTCCTGCCGAACCTGCCGCCCTGGTTGTGAGATCCGCCGACGATCGGCCCTCGCGGCCCGGACGCGTCAGCGGACCTCGATCGGTGGATGCGGGTTCCGGATCGTCGGCAGGCGCCGGGCCGATTCGCGCATCGCGATGAGGTAGGTCCGGATCGTCGGGGTACCGGTCGACCGGATCGGTCATCCTGACCTCCCGCGCCGTCGCGAGCGGGTCACCGGCTCGCACGGCGAGCCATCATCTGCCGGCACCCGGCGAACATTCGGGCCCGTCTCGTTCAGCGCCGACGCGGTGTAGCACCACGACGACGAATCCGTCGCACGCGTCGACACCCGGCGATCAGTCCTCGATCTGCCGGATCACCTGCCGGGCCGCCTTTCGAACAGGTGTGAGATCACCGCTGTGTCCCAGCGCCCGGAGCGCGGCATCGGCGATACCGGTGGCGAGGTCGTCCGCACCGATCCGCTCCACCCGCCCCGGACTGTCGGATCGGATCTGAATGGCGGCTTCGACGAAGTGGAAAGGCAGCGCGGCCGCGATGTCGACCTCGGTGGCCGACCACTGCGCGGAGTCGGAAGTACTCGATTCGCTTCGGGTCGCCAGCGAGAGGGCGCGATAGCAGTCGCGCAGGTATTCGCGTCGCTCGTCGAACCGCGGAAATTTGGTGCGGGTGCTCTCCGGGAGATTGAACAACGCCCCGAGATTCCACTGCGCAGCAAGTAATTGCCGGCAGTCGAACCACACCATCGCGTAGAGCCGGACCGCCGCGCGTTCGGGGTCGCGCATCAGACTCTCCGCCAGCCGTGCCGGCGCGACGACGGTGCGCGTCAGCAGGTTGTCCAGAATCTCCTCTTTGGTCGAGAAGTAGTGGTAGATGGTGCTCTGCTGGATACCGACCGCCGTGGCGATCAGCCGGGTCGAGGTGCCGGCGAACCCACGGGTGATGAACAACTCGGCGGCGGCATCGAGGATTTCCTCCTCCGGTGTATCACCCGGACGCCGCCGTTCGACGCGACGAGGCCGCCCGGGCCGCGATGTGCTCATTCGTTCCAGCATGCCATCCACCCGGCGCGACTCGACCGGGTGGATGGCCACCGCCATCGGCACATCGACTATGCGGCAACCCCTTCCGTGCGAGCCGGCGCGATCGTGCCGACCAGTGGATAGAGTGCGCCGGCGATCAACCCGGCCAGGACGAATCCGATATCGAGCCCGTCGAGCAGCTGCGCACCCGGGCCGGTGAACCAGGTGTTACCGGCGAACAGCACTCCGACCGTGGCGGCGATCCCCCAGATGCCGACGGTGGCAGCATTGACGCCGCCGGTGTACCAGTACCGGCCACCGGTCTCACGGCGGTTGAAGACCTGCAGCGCGTCGGTGTCGTAGACAGGACCGTTGCGCAGGTGACCGATGACGAGGATGACGATCCACGGCACGGAGAAGTTGGCCAGCAGGGTCAGCACATTCGTGACGCTGGGCTCGATCGTGTCGTAGAAGTGCCCGAGGTAGACCAGCGCGGTGGCGGCCAGACAGGCGACCAGTGTCGCCCTGGTGCGCGACAGCGCCGGAATGAGCGAGGAGGTGTCGAGCCCGGTGCCGTAGGTGTTGATCACCGCCTGTGCGGTGCCGGAGGCCAAGCCGAGGAATACCAGAGCGGGGACGTACCAGAGCGGCGCGGTCCGCATCAGCCAACCGACCATGTCCCCGTCGGTGAGCCCGGTGGAGTAGAAGCAGACGCCGATGAACGTGCCCCACATGAAGGGGCCGCCGAGGCCGAACAGTCCGCCGAAGAACAACGCGCGGACGATCGAACGGTCGCTGTGTGTGGTCGGTGAGATGTGCCGGGTCCAGTCGCCGGAATATGGGCCGAGCGACGAAATCGTGGACGCGATCAGCAACATCGATGCGACCCAGGTGTTCAGCGCCGAGCCCAATACGTAACCGCCGCCGGAATACGACGGGTCGAAATCGCCACCGTAGACGAACAATCCGGCGATCAGGCAGATTCCGGCGGTCGGGATCATCAGTCGCTGGACCGCGACCATCGAACCGTGACCGAATACCGACACCACCGTGACGATGACGGAAATGACGCCGTAGCAGATCAACTCGATCATGTCGCTGTGCACGGCGAACATGCGGTCGAGCGCGCCGACCAGTGCGGCACCGCCGGTCCAGATGCTCAGCGCGGCGAAGATCAGCGATGCGGCGGCCTCGAGCAGGGTGCCGATCAACCGGCCTCCGACACCGAAGAAGGCGCCGCTGGACACCGGATTGTTGGTCCCGGTGCGAGGTGCGACGACACCGGTCGGCGCGAGAAGCGCGGAACCGAGCGCCGATCCGACGACCACGGCGGACGCTGCCTGCCACCAGCCGAGTCCCAGGGTGACGGGCAGAAAGCCCATGATGATGACGCTGAAGGTCAGGCTGCTGCCGAACAGAATCGTGCGCAGGTTGCGCGGTGAGGATTTCCGGTCCTCGATCGGGATGTGCTCGGTGCCGAAGGGCTCTATTTCGAAACGAGTGCGTTGCGGCGCTTCGGCGGCGGGGTCGCGAAGGTCGATGCCGGTCATGGCTGTCTCCTGATGTGCGTCAGTTCATTCGGTGCGGAGGTCGGCGAGGGATCCGGCCAGTGACTCGATCTGCCAGCGGATCGAACGCGATCGGGCACCGTCGGGCGCGAGGTCGTGGATGCGCAGTTCGCCGCCCACGCCGGTGGTGGTGAACGAATGCCCTTGCCGGAAAGGGAGACTCGACGCGTCGATGAGCCAGCCTGTGCGCGATATCGAGCCGAGGGCTATCTCGCAGTCGGCGAGATCCTGGGCTGCGACAAGGTCGAGATGGCGAACCTCGTCAGGGGTGGGCAACACCGATATCTGTTCGGTCCGTGCGCGCGCGAACGCGAAGCTCGCACCGGCGCGGAGCAGGATCGCCCGCGCATCGGAGTCCGGGTCGCGGAGAGTGGCGACGGCCCGAGGACCACGATCGGTGCCACGCACGTGGTGCCAATGCTCCAGATAGGGCAACTCGATTCCGCGCTCGACCATCATCGCGTTCTCGAAGTGCAGCGTGCCGGTATCGGCGACGCCGTCGGCCGGTGCCCAGTCGACCAGCCGTCCCCAGGTGAATTGTGCTGGTGTCACCGGTGATTGCGTCAGACGGCCGGCGAACCCCTCCTGGGTGAACATCCACTCCAGATGTTCGGCCCGCAGATCACGCAGGCAGGACACGCCGTCGAAATCGGGGCGGCCGACGGGTTGTCTCAGGTCCGCGTACCAGCCGTCGGACTGCAACCACGTCGCCGTGGTCGTGGTGTCGTCGGGGCCGCCCTGCCATCTGATGAGTGATCGTGTCCAGATTCCGTAGAGATCGCCCACCTCGGCCGGGATGCCGTCGACGGTGGGATGCGGCCACGGACCGGTGAGTTCGGTGAGAATGTTCATGTGCTGCCAATCCGGCTGTGTTCGAACGGTTTACGCGGGCTGTACAGCGGTGTGACCGAATGACGAGAGCTCGACCGACCCCTCGGGCAGTACGAGGGTCCCGTCCGCCATCCGGGTGCGCAGATAGCGGAAACTCTGCGCGGTCTGCGCGAACAGATGCTCGCCGGCGCGCAATGCGGGCCGGGCCGGGGTATCGGCGTCGACGAATGCGGGCAGCGGAGCCACGACGGTGTCGTAGTCGACGGTGAAGAACAGCGGAAAGGCGTAGCGCTCCTGCGCGACCTTGCGGACGCGATGTGTGGTCGCCACGAATCGGCCATTCGTCAACAGCTCCAACATGTCACCGATGTTGACCACGTACGCGCCCGGCACCGGCGGTACATCGATCCATCGGCCCGCACCGTTGAGCACTTCGAGGCCGGGAGCGGTACCGCGCAGCAGCGTGAGGCATTCGTAGTCGGTGTGGGCGCCGATGCCCGGGCGATCCTCGGCCGACTCGTCGAATGGGTAGTGGATCAGGCGCAGTTGACTCGGCGGCTTGGTCACATGGCGATCGAAGAAGTCCTCGGCTTCGCCGATCGCGACCGCGAAGGCTCGCATGAGGGCCACGCCGACGTCGAAGACCTGCTGATAGTAATCCGCGACCGCGTCCTCGAAGCCCGGCAGGTCCGGCCACTGATTCGGGCCGAGCAACGGGTTGCCCGCGAGGTAGTCGGGATCGTCGGCGGGCAGATCACGGCAGAGATCGAAGGCCTCCTTGCGGTCCGCGGACATGCCCGCGAAGACCTCTTCCCCTTCGGGAACGTAGCCGCGATGGTTGGTGGAGTTGCCGATGTAGGTGCGCATCTTCGTCTCCAGCGAACCGGCGAAGAACCGCTTCGCCGCGCCGAGCAGTTCAGCGAACACCCGCTCGTCGATCCCGGTACCCGAGACGTACATGAATCCGATATCGCTTGCGGCACCGGCCAGTTCGCCCGCCACCGCGGCCTTGGCGGCGGGATCGGCGCCGAACAACGGCGCGATGTCGATGTTGGGGACTTCGGAGAATGAGGTGAGACCTGCCACGAGCCGGATCCCTTCCACAGAGTTTCGATCAACTGATCGAAACTTAGGATTCGGCCGATTCGGCAGTGTGATGCCGCTGTTTCCGGTTGGTAAACACCTACAGGGGGCTTGCCGCGAGGCGACGGTGCCGCGACCGCCCACAGTTCATCCGGGCAAGCGCGCACGCGCGGAGCGACTGCGCTAGCGCTGGTCGAACACCAGCCAAGCCGGGATGTTCTCGCCCGGACCACGGGGCGCCACCGGGCAGTGAATCGCTCCGCCCGTCCGGCGCGATGAGAGCGTTGTCGGCGAACAGCCGGGAGCCGAGGCCTCGCGAAGGGAGACCAGACACGCGGCCGGAGGTCACGCGCCCATCATGGGCTCACGCCATGGGGAGTCGATCGACATGCCCCGACAGGCGGCTGGTGAACGTCTCCACCCAAGCCGACGCTTCGGACTCATCGCCCTCCGCGTCGCCGGAACCTGCGGTTCTCGATCCGGTCGGTAGATGCTGCCGCGAGCCACTGCCGGGCTGGGCCTGCATGGCGAGAACCCGGACCCCCCAGGCCACATATTCGGAAATGTCCATTCCCGCGCAGTCTGCCGCATGCCGCAAGGAGATCCAGTCCTCGTCGGTCACTGTCACGGCAATTTCTCTTCTTGCCATCTGGACACGGTAGACCCCGCACACCGAGAACCGTTCTCAGCCCTGGCGAGCGAGTCGTCCGCACCGATCCGCTCACCCGGCGATGCGGGGCACGCCGAGGTCAGTCGGCGATCGGGTACATGTCGGCATACGGATCCGGCTCACCGGTGAGCGGATCGAGCCCCGCCACAATCCGCCTGCGTTGCTCTCGCCAGCTCACGAACGGCTCCGTACGCCGCCACAGCCCCTCGTACCCCAGCGGGCAGCTGCCGAATCGGCCGAGCATCATGCGCGTGATGAAAGCGACCATGCCGCAGTCGAACTCGGCCCAGGCGGACTCACCGAAGTCGTGGTGGCGCCGCCAAGCCACCACCGGCCACTCGTCCGGGTCATCACCGACCATCAGCCAGGCCAGCTCGTTTCCGTTCATCCCGGTCCCCCACGGCAGCACGACTTCGTTGCCGAGTGATCGCCCCGGAACACCGCCGTCCATGTCCCACAGGAACCGCTGTTGTTCCGCCGCGGCCGCGATGTGGGTGTCCTGCATGGTCGGAATGTCGACAGGAAGCGGCGGGATGATCACCAACTCCCCGATATCTCCCACCCCGTAGACATCCAACAGGGACTTGTAATCACCCGGCAGCCGCGTCCCCAACACAGCTTCCGCCGCCGGCCAGTCGACAACCTCCCCGCCCGGAAAATCCGCTGGAACAAGTGCGAGCAATGCCGCCACGTCTGGATGCACGGTCACAGTGCAAGCCCCTTCCGGTAGAGACCGACACCGTAGCGACTCCGACCGACACATATCGGCGGTGAGAATGCTCGGCGCCAGTCGCCATCCCGGGTGGGGATGCAGAGGATCCGGCCGCCGTGATCGCGATACGAAGAAGCCCCCGAACTGCTTCCAGTTCGGGGGGTTCCTTCTGCGCGCCCGGAGAGACTCGAACTCCCAACCTTGTGATGGGTCCGCTGGTACGCCCTTGTACGGGGGAGTTCGTCAGAGGCGCTGTGCAGCAGAATATTTCAGCACGATGATCCGACAGAGTGTGCCGCGATCCGGCTCCGTATGGGGACGTTTGTACAGCCAAAGTAGTAGATGCTCATCTCCGAGTCAGACTCACGGCATCAGCTATCGAAGCCGAACGGTCAGGGACCGCCTCCGGTGTCCATACGCGGCGCCTACGGCTGGCGCGAGACGATTGGGGCCATGAGGAGGGAGAGGCTTCGCGAAAGTGGAGGTCATGAACGGGCCTTTTGCCTGGCCTACGACGCGCGGTAGGAGTAGCGCTTGCAATCCCGCCCCTGTCTTGACATGATCGACCACGCACAAGCAATCGTCGCACACGGTGCGACAGACCCTAAGGCCATCCTTACGAGGGTGGCCTTAGTTGTATTTTCGGCCTGTGATCGGGAAAAATTAACCAGTGCTGCTGTGCTATCTGGACGAATCGGGCGACGAGCAGGCGTTGCGCACGCCGACCGACCCGCCGGTCCTTGTCATTGCCGGTTTGGTCGTCGACCATCAGCGGCTTGACGGAATGGTCTATAACTTCTTGCAACTCAAGAAGAAGTTCTATCCGGCGCTTGACAAGCCAACCGTCAAGCTGAGTGACCTGATCACATACGAGATCAAAGGTTGCGACCTGCGTAGGAACGTCCGCGATGGCAGCCGAAACCGTCGGCGTGCGGTCTTCTCGTTGATCGCGAACGTGCTGGATATCCTGGAGGATAGCAACGCAAAGATCGTCGGTGAGGTTCATGTGAAGGGCCAGGACCCTCTGCGCCCATGGGCATACGCCGAGATCGTGGCCAGAATTGCAGGCCAGTTCGAGGCGCAATTGAGGGCCGCAGATACGGTTGGCGCGATGGTCTTGGACGCACGTACCAAGGTCAAGAATGTTCCGTCCGTTCATCGGATGACCACTGAGCGATTCCGGACAGGTGGAAACCCATACCGCCATCTGGTCGAGAGTCCTGTGTTTGGACACTCTGATGCACACGTTGCCTTGCAGCTCGCGGATGTGCTGTCATCCGCCTTGCTGTTCCCGATGGCATGCTTCGCATACTCCCAATGCTTGATTAACAACGTTCATCTGAACGAGCGCTACGGAGAGGTTCGGGAGCGTTTTGCGACGAAGCTGCGCCTACTTGAGCACCGCTATACAGGTGCGGACGGAAGTCATGCGGGTGGGATCGTCGTTCGGGACTACCTCAATAACCAGCCCACTCTGCTTCTCTACGCCGACCGGCCATTCGACACTGAGCGACGAGATTTGATGCAGCAACGAAAGGGCAGTACAGGAAACCTCGCCGCCATTACACAAATGGGACCGTCGAACAACCCGAGCGGGTACCCGTAACCACGGCTAGTCGACTGTGCTGGGTGCCAGCGGCTTTGAGTCAGCGTTGTCCAGCCACCACAACGACGAACAAGAACCGAACATAGGAAGAAATACATTCCTGAAGGGCAGATAGGATAAAAATCCTGCCTCGCGGTGACAAATTTGCGGATAACGCCCGCGTGTCGCACAACCATCTTCAGTGTTCAGGTTCGGTCCTTCTCTCTCAGCGATTAGCCACGTGCCAAGTACCACCACGGCACGCGGCTGGAGGTCGCGCAATCACCCACAGCTCAACGGTCGATCGGATCAAAGGGAATTCGGCAAAGGTGACACGAGCCGTCTACCTGGCTGGGGATCGAGGCTTCGAACTCGACTGCGGGAGAGCAAGTCGGGGACGGCAAACGTCGTTCAGCACTACCTCGTTGATGAAAGTGGCCAGATAGGAATGGTCGACGTTTTACCACGTCGCCAGAGCGGCACCGACGCGCCCGACGCGCCGCGAGCGACGTTCCTTCAGCGAGCGTTGCGCGGCGCCGCTCGGCGGCGCGCCAGCGCCGCCCTTGATCCTGTATAGCCAAATTCGGCAACGACCCATGCAGGTGAGTGCATTTGCTCGCCGAAACAGCCTGTGCCAAGCCAGGCTTGGAGCATGGCTGAGCTTGCGCTGACGGCGGACCGTCGTGAAGAACTGGCCGGGTTGTTGGGCGATGAACAGCGCCTTCGGACCGAATATCCCAAGGTGGCGGAGTATTTGGACACTGCGCCGATGCTGCCGGGGACCGGAGACGACCGAGCGGATGCCGCGTTCGATCTGAGGTTGGTTCACTACATGACCGGTGGGCGGTCGGTCAGCGCAAATCCCTACTGGGACATCGTCGCTCCGTCGGTGTTCGAGCATGAGGGACGCCGGGTCGTGAACGGCGGACGTGCGCGGGGCAGTGCACGACTGGGGTTCGCGGAGACAATTCTGCAAGGCGCCTACGCGTATGCGATCCCATCGCCGGAGACGATCGGGTGGCTGGATCAGTTCTGCAACGGTCGTGCTTTGGTGGAACTCGGAGCGGGCCGCGGTTACTGGGCGGCACAGCTCGCGCATTCCGGCGTCCACGTCGCCGCGTACGACTCCGAGCCTCCGGACCGGACCGAGAATCCCTCGTTCGCCCAGGCAACCGGTCAGACGGATGTGTGGCTGCCGGTAGGCGATCTCGACGAGTACGCAACCCGAGCTGTCGACGCGTCGGATGTGCTGTTCCTGTGCTGGCCTCCGGGGTGGGAAAACCCGATGGCATCGGAAGCACTCGCGGCATTCGAGGCAAAGGGCGGTGAACGCTTGGTCTACATCGGAGAACCGAAAGGCGGAAAGACCGGAGACGATGCTTTCTTCGATGCCCTGTCCGCGCGATGGAGTCTGAGTTCCGAAGATTCACAGTTCGTTTCGTGGTGGAACCTGTCGGATCGGGCGCAGGCGTGGGTGCGGAGATAGAGCGCCGAAGCATCGTCACGCGGACGGTAGGTAGGTCCGCGCCTGCTCCGAGCTACCACTTCACCACGACCAGAGCCTTGTCATCGTGTCGCTTGGCTCGGGGCAACAGCCGCCCGTCCGGGTCGTCTTCTGCTTCCCATCTATGACACTCGCTCAATAGACGGTTGAGACCGTCCACATCGCATCGAGCCCGACTCGCATCACTCGGCACGGCCATTCGCGCACGGCCTATTGCCACCTCGGTCATCGTTCATCTTTCGGCCACCACGACTGCGGTACACATCGCGGAGGCTGCCGCCGCACTCACCAGCCAGCCGAAAGAGGCCATGTGATGGATGACTGCGACTGGGTTCTGATCCTGCTCATCGCAGCCTTGGTAGTCCTCACGGTTGCGCTGATCTGCCTCCCACCCAGGCAGGGGCGCGGCAGGGACGACCAGCGATGAGCGGCGACCGGCCGATCGCGCTCGGGTGGGTGGCCCCCGAGTCGGCGGCACTCGAATGGGGCATGGCTCAGGTGCGGCGATTGGCGAAGCGACTGGGCTATCGGTTGGTCTGGGCGCCCGACACGAGCCGGATACCGCTGGTCGACCAGGTACGAGAGACCGGGGCCGAAGCCGTAATTGCGCCGTCGACAATGGATTTCGACTGCATGACACTCAACGCTCTGATGATGATCGCTGATGTCGAGACGGTTCACCCACGGCTGAGCTTCGCCCGCTGGGCAACCACACCGCCCGTCGAGACCCGATGACCGTAGCCGAGTCTCGACGCGCATCGCCGGCATGCCTGAAACACAAGGGGAAAGTGAGGGATTTGGCCTCGGTGATCTTGAAAAGAGGAAGCCCCCGATCTGCCGATGCAGTTCGGGGGCTTCCTTCTGCGCGCCCGGAGAGACTCGAACTCCCAACCTTCTGATCCGTAGTCAGATGCTCTATCCGTTGAGCTACGGGCGCAGGGTCTTGCTGTTCAGTTGTGCCCAGTTACCCGGACTTGGCGGAGGCGAGAGGATTTGAACCTCCGGTCCCCGTGAAGGGACAACTCATTAGCAGTGAGTCCCATTCGGCCGCTCTGGCACGCCTCCTGGAGCCTTCTTTCGAGGGCGCCGGTCCTTTCGAACCGCCGAGAGGAAAGAGTACAGAGCAACCCGCCAGGACGCAAAACGACTGGTCAGCGCAGGTGGCTGTCGAACCAGTCGAAGATTCGGGTCTGCGCGTCGATGAGCATCCGCTTCTCCTCCTCGGCGAGCTGCTCGAAATCGCTCATCTCGAACCCGGGATGGTCGGGGCGATGGTGCAGTCCGGGGTAGCTCACGACCAGGGTGGCGACCGCGGCGCGGGCTGCGGCATCGCGCAATCGCTCGACGTCGTCGGCCGGGGTGGCGGGGTCGTCGTCGCCGTACAAACCCAACCAGGGCGCCTGCAAACGGGGTGCTGCCTGCAGTAATGCCGTCGCTTCCGTGGTGAGCGGTTCGGCGATTCCGGGAGCCGCGACACTCACGGCGGCACCGATCGGGCGGTTCGTCGCCACCAGCAGGGCCGCGGTTCCGGCCTGGTCGAAACCGAGGATGCCGACGGTGTCGGCGAAGACACCGCGCCCCACCAGCCAGTCGAAACAGGCGTCGAAATCGGCGAACAACTCGGCGCCGAAGACGTGCTCCACCGTCGCGGCCACCGCACCCGGCTGCGCTCCGTCGGCGACAACGCCGGGCCCGGGGCGATCGAAACGGTGGAACAAATTGGGCGCCACCATGATCCAGCCCTCGCCCGCCAGCGACTTCATCATGTCCAGCAACACATCGGCGAACTGACGGGATTCATGCAGTACGACAATGCCGCCGCGAGCATTGCCCTCCGGTTCGATGACCGTGATGGGCACCGAGCCGGTGGACTCGAGCGGCGAACCGGCCGCCGACGGTGCGCCGCCGCGCAGTGGCGCCTCGTCCCGATAGGTACCCGACATGAAACCAGGCTAAGTCGCGTGCATAACATTCAGGAGAAGTTGCATGTAGAAACCTCATTAACAGGAAAATTTCGACATACCGCCCACTCGGTTCGCACGCTGCCGATAGCCGCCCGGACCGCCCCGGCAGGCGCGATGAACGGCGCGGAAGACCGAGGAATTAGGCTGGTGCGGTGAGTGCTCGTATTCGTCCGGACCTCGAGTCCATCCCGGCCTACGCCCCGGGTCGCAGCCATCCAGGTGCGGTGAAACTGGCCAGCAACGAGTCCACCTTCGGGCCGCTGCCCAGCGTCGCCAAGGCCATCGCGGAGGCCGCCGAACTCATCAACCGGTACCCGGACAACTCGTCGGGCGAACTTCGAGCAGCCCTCGCCGAGTTCCACGGTGTGGATGTGGCGAATATCGCAGTGGGCTGCGGCAGCGTGGCGCTGTGCCAGGAGCTCGTGCAGATCACCTGCTCGTCCCCCGCGGATGAGGTGATGTTCGCGTGGCGCTCCTTCGAGGCCTACCCGATCGTCACCCAGGTCGGCAACGCGACCGCTGTGCCGGTTCCGCTGAACGAGGACTACGCCCACGATCTGGACGCGATGGCGGCCGCCATCACCGACCGGACGCGACTGATCTTCATCTGCAACCCGAACAATCCGACCGGCACCGCATACGGCCGCCGGGATCTGGTCCGCTTCCTCGACGCCGTTCCGGAAAACGTCATGGTCGTCCTCGACGAGGCCTATTTCGAATATCTGCGGCTGCCCGCCGACGATGCCGCCGACGGTGTGGAACTGGGCCGTGACCGCCCGAATGTGATTGTGCTGCGCACCTTCTCGAAGGCGTACGGGCTGGCGGGGCTGCGCGTCGGATATGCCGTCGGCCATCCCGACCCGATCACCGCACTGCTCAAGGTGCACATCCCGTTCAGCGTGAGCCGACTGGCGCAGGCGGCCGCGATGGCGTGCCTACAGGCCCGGGCCGAACTGCTCGATCGCACCGATCACGTGGTGGCCGAACGTAACCGGATGCGGGACGCGCTACTGGCGGCCGGCTATCGGGTGCCGCCGACCGAGGCGAATTTCGTCTGGCTGCCGCTCGGTGCCGACAGTACGGACTTCGGCGCGGCCAGCGCCGAGGCCGGAGTTCTGGTTCGGCCCTACGGAACCGATGGTGTGCGGATCACCGCGGGTGATGCGCACGAGAACGATCTGTTCCTCACGTTCGCGACGGCGCCCGACACCGTCGCACGCTTCGCCGGCTGAGCACGCGTCAGCCGACGCCCAGCGCGCCGGCCAGTGTCGGCCAGGCGCGCGGCAGCTGGTCCTTCCAGTAGGGCCACGAATGCGTCCCGACCGGATAGAGATCCACCGTCGCCGGAATCCGCATGCGGTCCAGGCGATCGGCCAAGGCCATGGTGCAGGCACTGGCACCGGCCTCGAGCGGTCCGCCGAAGCCGATCGCCGTGGCGGACTCGGGGTTACCGGGACCGTCGTAGGGGCCGGGCAGTCCCGAGCCGGCGGACAGGAAGATCGTCTTTCCGCGCAGATCGTCGGCGTGCATCATGACGTCGTGGGTCAGCCAGTCCGGATCGGTCTCCTTGCCGAACATGTTGTCCGGATCGCCACCATAGGTGCGAACCACGGCGCGGGCCTGCGCCTGCCCGACATCCGAACCCATTGCGTAACAACCACTGTGCGCCGCGACCGCGCGGTACAACTGCGGGTGCCGCATGGTGAGCATCATCGCGGCCTCGGCGCCCATGGAAACCCCCTCGAGCGCGTTGCGGCCGTTGCCGTCGAATGTCGCGTCGATCAGTGGGGGCAGTTCGCGGGTGAGGAAGGTCTCCCACATGTTGGTGCCGAGCACCGGATCCGGATGCTGCCAGTCGGTGTAGTAGCCCGCCGGGCCGCCGAGCGTGAGCACCACGTTGACGTCCTTGTCGGCGAAGAACTGCACCGCGCCGCCACGTTCGATCCAATTGTTGTAGTCGGCATCGGCGCTGCGACCGTCGAGCAGATAGACCGTCGGGCGCGGATGGCTGCGGTCGGCGGGTAGTAGCACATCGACCGGCAACGTCCGGGCCATCGCCGGGGAGTGCACGAAAACCCGCATCCGGCGATCGTCGACGCGATCGATGTGATCGATGGCAGGTGTGCTCGCCGGTTGATCGTCCACCGAGGGCGCCGGTCCCTCCGCCGAACCGGACTCGGCCGGAGGTGCGGGCGCGGCGACTGTCAGCGGCGCGGAACAGATCGCCGCACACAGCAGAAGTGCGGCGATGGCAGCGCCGGACAGCCGACGCCGTATCCGGCGACGATCCATGGCCGCCATCCTGCCAGAGGTATGCCCAAGCGTCGAAAATTCACACCGGCGCGCTGCGAGTCGACACCGATTCGGCGCTGGAGAACCCCCGCCAGTAGGCTGAGACACCGTTCCGGCCCCGTCCGGAACGAGGTGGGTTGCCCGAGCGGCCTAAGGGAACGGTCTTGAAAACCGTCGTGGTTCACGCCACCGTGGGTTCAAATCCCACACCCACCGCATCGATGAGAAGGCGCTGACCGGTGAAGGTCAGCGCCTGCGTGGACCAGGACTTTTCCGGCGGCCGGCACGCGTTCGGGCCCGCTCGGATGCCGCCGCACGGAACGAATTCAGAAGCACCACACCCATGACGCCGATCCGGGGAATGGAATGGTGATGCAGATTGCGATCGGCTGCGCCGTCGTCGTGTCGGACACACTGTCGGCGGATGCCATCGGCGCGGCCACGGCGCCGAGCGACAGGATCATAGCGACGGACGCGATGGTTCTCGCGTACTTCCTCTTCATTGTTCGAACCTTTCGTCGTCAACCTCTCGAGGGTTGGACCGGGAATTCCGGCGCCGGACGTACCACCTTCATCGTCGCGCTTGCCCAAGTGCGGTGAAAGGGACCTACGACCCTGATCGATGGCAGTCTGGGCAGCCGGACCACCCTCGGTCCGGGTTGCTCCGTACGCTCCGTCGCCGCCGGGCATCGACCGGCGAGGACCGTGCTGCGCGGTAGCGGGGTCACCATGCCGACCGCAGTACCGAGCTGTGTTCCGGCCGAATGCGACCGACCCGGGTCCCGGTGCGCGGCTGCTGCGAAATCGCCTGCGGCGTAGCACGTCTGCGCCTACCCTGAAATGGTGAGTGGAGGCTTCGATGTTCTTGTCGTAGCGGTGGGGGCAGCCGGGACGGCCACAGTGCTGAGCAGCTCCCTCCGGGCGTGGCTGTCGTATCGGCGATCGACAACCACGATGAAGGTCACCCAGGGCGATCGGATCATCGTGCTGGACTCCACCAATCTCCGGGACGCCATGCAGATCGCCGAGCTTGTGACAAAAGGCCCCAGGGATCCGGATATTGAGGCCGGAGTGGAGAAGGCCGCTCCGGAGCGGCCCGAATGACCCAGGCCAACGGTGCGGCAGCAAGGCAACGGAAGCGCCGGCCGGCGACCGACACCCAATCCAGCAAGCTGAATGCCGGTATCGGCGGTGCGGGCGGTGGTGCCGCCCTGATTTCCATCGCGCAGCATCTCGGTGCCGATACCTGGCCGGGCCTGATCCTGATGTACGCGGCCCCGGCCATCGCGGTCGGTTACGGCGGGGTCGTCGCGCAGATCCAACTGTGGGGCGACTGGACCCGTGAGCGGTCGCTGATCAGGCAGGCGCGCAAGACCATCGAAAAGGCCATGCACGATCCGCACACATCGGACGAGCACAAGTCCGAGCTGAGAACGAAGCTCGAGCAATTGGACCAGGCCGTCACCGAGAACCACCTCGAACGCATCAAAGCCCTGCGATGACACGCTCTTTCGACGGCGTCCCGGACGTCCTCGGCGGCAAGACCGCTTGACCACCTCGGCTGGCCGGGCTCGTGGCACAGTCCCACGATGAAGTGCCGATCCACCCCGAGTTCCGGATGCGGCACCCGCGGTGCCGGGCATCATCGGCGGCGGCCGGGCGAATCTCCTAGGAGCCGCTGTGATCGCGTGAGCCCAGCCCACCGCGCATGATGGTGCCGCTGGTGACCCGGCCACCGCGGGAGTCGACGCTGCCGGCGCGGTAGACCACCGGCGTGCGGCCGGAATACGAGGTGGGGGTGGTGTAGCTGCCGCCCCCGACACGGGCACCGATGGGCGGAGCCACCACGCGATTGCGGGTCGAGAAGTAGTACCACATGGCGGCCCCGGCGACACCGCCCGCGAGACCGGCGGCCGCATACCCCGCGGCACTGTTGTCGTCACCGGTGTACGTCTCGGTGGCCCTGTCACATTCGGTGTCCTCGACGCGCGCCCCGGTGACGGCGTCGGCGCAGACCGCCGCGTACTCGGAGTCGCCGGAATCGGTGGTGGTCGCGGCGGCCGTCGAGGTGGCCGGGGCCAGTGGTTGCGGAGTCGTGGCCGGCGCGAAACTCGTTGTGGTGGATGTCGTTCCGACCGCGGTCGGCGACTCCGGGAGCCCGCAACCGGCCGTGAGGTACATCCCCGCCACCGCCGGGACGAGAATCAGTATCGGTGCGGCACCGTGTTTTCGGATAGTTGCCATCGAAACGTCCTGCCCCCCAATTGCATCGGTTCCGAAATCATCGCACGGGTCAGGTGCGGCGAGGATCGTTCTTCGTGTCCACTCGTTCGAAGGCGTCACCGATGGCGGTGAGCTCGTCGGGGCTCAACAGGTCGATGAAGGCGCCGCGCACGGCGGTCACGTGACCTGGCGCGGCGGCGTGCAGCCGGCGCCGTCCTTCCTCGGTGAGGTGTGCCCGCACCCCGCGGCCGTCCTCCTCACAGCTGGTGCGGCGCACCATCCCGTGTTCCTCCATCCGGCGGATCTGATGGGTGAGGCGACTACGGGACGACAGCACGCCGTCCGCGAGATCACTCATGCGCAGCGAACCGCCGGGGCTCTCGGAAAGCATGACCAGGATGCGGTATTCGGGCAGGCTCATATCGCTGTCGTCCTGGAGCTGACGGTTGAGTTCCACCATCAGACGCAGGTGTCCGTCCATGAACGCGCGCCATGCCCGTTGCTGCGCCGAACTGAGCCACTGCGGCCGAGATGCCGGGTGACCATTCGGTTCGTACGCCATGCGCGCCATTCTATTGGTCCGCTATCGGCGTTATGTCTACTGGTCAGCGCACTGCCGCCGTGGACGCGCCCCGGCGGGTTCGGCAGCCGCACCCGTTCCGGCGCGGCGAGCACCTAGAGTCGAAGCCATGTACGCGGTGACATTGGATGGTTTCGGTGGGCCCGAGGTGATCCGCTGGTCGGAGGTGCCGGATCTGCCGCCGCCCGGTCCGGGCGAGGTGGCGATCGATGTGCTGGCGGCCGGCGTCAATCGCGCGGACCTGTTGCAGCGCCAAGGTTTCTATCCGCCCCCACCGGGGGCGAGCGACATCATGGGACTCGAGGTGTCGGGTGTCGTCGCCGAGGTCGGCGAAGGAGTGCGGGATCCGGCTCCCGGAACCCCGGTCTGCGCACTGTTGTCGGGTGGCGGCTATGCCCAGCGGGTGGTGGTTGCGGCGACCCAGGTGCTGCCGGTGCCCGAGGGGCTGGATGTCGCGGCCGCGGCGGCACTTCCGGAGGTCGCGGCCACCGTCTGGTCGAATCTGGTGATGCGAGCCGGTTTACACGCCGGTCAGCTGCTGCTGATCCACGGTGGCGGCAGTGGTATCGGCACGCACGCCATTCAGGTCGCGGTGAGCCGGGGTGCGCGCGTCGCGGTCACCGCGGGCTCGCAATACAAACTCGACCGCTGTGCCGAATTGGGCGCGAATGCCGGAATCAATTATCGAGAACAGGATTTCGTCGAGGTGATCGGCGAAATGGGTGGCGCGGACATCATTCTCGACAATATGGGCGCGGCATATCTGGGTCGCAATGTGGCGGCGCTGGCCGACGACGGTCAGATCTGCGTGATCGGCATGCAGGGCGGGGTCAAGGCCGAGCTGATTCTGTCCGAGCTGCTCGGTAAACGCGGAACCATTCACGCCACCAATCTGCGGCGACGTCCGGCGACCGGACGTTCGAGCAAGGCCGAGATCGTCGCGGAGTTGCGGCGGCATCTGTGGCCGCTGGTCGCCGCGGGCACAGTGGTGCCGATTGTGCATGCCGAGGTACCGGTCACCGAGACGGCGCGGGCGCACGAACTGCTGGATTCGCCGGAAACGGTGGGCAAGGTACTGCTCCGGCTGGACCAGGCCTAGGAGATTCGGGGCCGGGCGCTGCTCCCGCGAGCTACTTCTCCAGCGAGTTCAGCGCACGGCCCAGCTGTTCGATCTCGAATTTCGTCGTGTACGGCGCCAGCCCGATGGTGACGGCGCCGCCCTCGTCGTTGACACCCAGCGCGTCGAGCAGGCGGCTGCCGCCGTGCACACCGCTGATGGTGCCGATGCGGTGGTCGGCGAGTTCGGCGGAGATCTTCTCGGCCTGCAGCCCGGCGATGGTGAAGCTCACCGTCGGGATGCGGGTGGAAGCACGCCCGATCACGGTCAGATCCGGGACATGTTCGAGCACCTCCATCAGATGCTCGAACAGCTGGTCGTGATAGTCCTGCAGCGAGGTGATCGACACTTCGAGCCGCTCGCGGCGGGTGCCGGCGGCCTGTTCGTCGAGCCCGGCGAGATAGTCGATCGAGGTCGTCAACCCGGCCAGCAGCGCGTACTGGTGACCGCCGACCTCGAGCCGCTCGGCCCCCTTGGCATACGGATTCAGCGACATCGACGGGATGCGGTCCAGGAACGCCGGGTCGCGGAAGACCAGCGCGCCGATCTGCGGACCACCCCAGGCGGGCGCGGACAACGCGATGACATCGGCATTGAGCTCATCGATGTCGATCAGCGCGTAGGGCGCGGCACCGAAACAGTCGGCGACCATCAACCCGCCCACCTCGTGCACGCGATCCGCGGCCACCCGGACCGAGGGCGCCGATCCGACGATCGGCGAGGCCGCGGTCACCGCCACCAGTCGAGCGGTGGGGCCGATCAGTTCCTCGAACTGCCAGGCCGGCATCTCACAGGTCTCGATTTCCACCTCGGCCCAGCGCACGTGGGCGCCGTAACGATTGGCGATGCGCAGCCAGGGCGCCACATTCGCCTCGTCGTCCAGTCGCGACAGCACGATGCCGGTGCCCAGCCCGAGCCGCGAACTCAGCGATTCGGCCAGCCAGGCCAGCAGTACCGCCCGGTCCGGTCCGAGAACCACACCGGCCGGATCGCCGCCGACGAGATCGGCGACCGCTTCGCGGGCGGCATCCAGAATCGCACCACTGCGGCGCGCGGCGCCATGACGATTCGTGTGCGAGAAAGCAGATGTCCGGAAACCCGTTGACACGGCGCGCGATACCGAATCCGGGACCAGCATTCCTGCCTGTGGGTCCAGATGGATCCAGCCGTCGCCCAGGGACGGTATCAACCCCCGAACCCTCGCGACGTCGTAAGTCATGCTGGCCACTCTAAGGGCAGCAGGCGAGTCGGCGGAACCGTGCGCCGACCGAATGCAATATCACGCGACATGGCACCCGACTTTCCCAAACCGAACAACACTCGAGGCTGATGAGAACCGCCACAGAATACTTCCGCGCGAAACCGGACGGCATACCCCGGTTGGGCACCCGCTCTCCGACCAGGGCGATGCACCGTTCACTTAGCGCTGCGCGCCGAGACCAGACATCATGGATGCCATGACGCAATCGGACGGAGCACCGGATTCCATCGTGGTGATCGGGCCCGAAGGACGGCCGCTGGTGATTCCGGCGGGCGCCCAGGGCGAGGCGCCGTTCGCCGGACAGGTGGTCGGCGACGGCGGCACCGGGGCCGAGGGTGAGCAGACCGGCGGCGAGGAATCGCTGGCCGACTTGGTCGAGCAGCCCGCGAAGGTGATGCGCATCGGCACCATGATCAAACAGTTGCTCGAGGAGGTGCGGGCGGCACCGCTCGACGATGCCAGCCGGACCCGGCTCAAGGAGATCCACAAGACCTCCGTGCACGAGCTGGAACAGGGCCTGTCCCCCGAGCTGCGCGATGAACTCGAACGCCTGGCGCTGCCCTTCGGCGAGGATTCGATCCCCTCCGATGCCGAGCTGCGGATCGCGCAGGCCCAGCTGGTCGGCTGGCTGGAGGGCCTGTTCCACGGCATCCAGACGGCGCTGTTCGCCCAGCAGATGGCCGCCCGCGCCCAGCTCGAGCAGATGCGCCACGCCCTGCCGCCGGGTGTGCAGGTCCCGCGCGACGGTGGTCAGGGTGGTTCGGTCACCGGGGGCGGTCAGTACCTCTGAACACGATGTCCCCCGGCCCCCACCGGCGGGGATTTGTTCTGCGCTACAGTCGTGCACTGTGCCAGCAGCTGCCCCTGCCGATTCGGCGACAGCCGAACACAGCCCGGCCGACGCCACGGTGCCCCTGATGTCGGATTCGCAAACGTTCCCGCGGGCGTTCAAAGACCTCCGCGAGGGATTCTCTCAGCGCGAGTTGTGGTTGTCGCTCGGCTGGCAGGACATCAAGCAACGCTATCGGCGCTCGGTGATCGGACCGTTCTGGATCACCATCGCCACCGGCGTCCAAGCCGCCGCGATGGGCATTCTGTATGCCGCGATCCTGAATCAGGATCTGTGGACCTATCTGCCGTACGTGACGATCGGCCTGATCGTCTGGAACGTGATCAACGCCAGCATCCTCGAGGGTTCGGATGTGTTCATCGCCAACGAGGGGCTGATCAAACAGCTGCCTTCGGCGTTGAGCGTGCACGTCTATCGACTGGTCTGGCGGCAATTCCTGTTCTTTGCCCACAACATCGTCATCTATCTGGTGATGTTGCTGGCCTTCAGCGTCTGGAAGCATCTGGACTGGTCGGTCGTACTCGCCGTCCCCGCGATCGCACTGCTGTTCCTGAATTCGGCGTGGATATCGATCGTGTTCGGCATCCTGTCCACGCGCTATCGCGACATCGCCCCGATCCTCGGCAGTATGACGTTGATGCTGTTCGTGCTGACGCCGGTCATGTGGACCACCAAATCGCTGCACGATCAGGGCGGCGCGGTCAGCGAGCGGGCGAAACTCGTCGAGTTGAATCCGACCTACCACTACCTGGAGATCGTGCGCGCCCCGTTGCTCGGTGATGTGGTGCACGCCCGGTCCTGGCTGGTGGTGGGTGTGATCACCGTGATCGGCTGGGCGCTGGCGATTCTGGCGTTGAAGCAATACCGTTCCCGCGTCCCGTACTGGGTGTAAAGGGCGATATGACCGGAGTAAGCATCGAAACCCGCGACGCGTGGGTCGAGTTTCCCATTTTCGACGCCAAGTCACGGTCGCTGAAGAAGGCGTTCCTCGGTAAGGCCGGCGGCTCCATCGGACGTAATCAGTCCGATGTGGTGGTGGTCGAGGCATTGCGCGACATCACCCTGTCACTCAAGGAGGGTGACCGGGTCGGCCTGGTCGGCCACAACGGCGCCGGTAAATCGACACTGCTGCGACTGCTGTCGGGTATCTACGAGCCGACCCGCGGCACCGCACAGGTGCGCGGGCGGGTGGCGCCGGTGTTCGATCTCGGCGTCGGAATGGATCCGGAGATCTCCGGATACGAGAACATCATCATTCGTGGCCTGTTCCTCGGGCAGACCCGCAAGCAGATGCTGGCGAAGGTCGACGAGATCGCCGATTTCACCGAACTCGGTGAGTACCTGAACATGCCGCTGCGCACCTACTCGACCGGCATGCGGGTGCGGCTCGCGATGGGCGTGGTCACCTCGATCGATCCCGAGATCCTGCTGTTGGACGAGGGGATCGGCGCGGTCGATGCGGAATTCATGAAGAAGGCCCGCCATCGGCTGCGCGATCTTGTGGCGCGCTCCGGAATTCTGGTGTTCTGCAGCCATTCCAACGAATTCCTGGCCCAATTGTGTGACACCGCCATGTGGATCGACCACGGCGCCCTGCGGATGCAGGGTGACATCGAGGATGTGGTGCGCGCCTACGAGGGGCCGGAGGCCGGCGACCACGTGGCGCAGATTCTGCGCGAGCTGGCACTCGAGCAGAAATCCGCATGAGCGGAACGGATACGGCGGCAGACCCGAAGGACGTGAACACGCACATGGTCGATCAGACGGCCTCGCCCGCGGACAGCGGAACGGCCCGGATCATCGCGGTGGTCGTGACCCACAAACGCCGCGAACTGTTGAGCGAGTCGCTGAAAGTGCTGGCTTCCCAGACCCGCCCGATCGATCATCTGATCGTCATCGACAACGGGAACGAGTCCGATGTCGGCGAACTGGTGAAGCAGCAGCCCATCGAATCCACCTATCTGGGTTCGGAACACAATCTCGGCGGTGCGGGCGGTTTCGCCCTGGGCATGTTGCACGCGCTGACCATGGGCGCGGATTGGGTCTGGCTGGCCGATGACGACGGCCGGCCCGAAGGCCCCGACGTGCTGGAGAAATTGCTCGATTGCGCGCAGCGGCACGGCCTTTCGGAGGTCTCGCCGGTGGTCGCCGATATCGACGATCCGGACCGGCTGGCATTTCCACTGCGCCGCGGTGTGGTGTGGCGGCGGCTGCGTTCCGAACTCGGCGACGAGGATTTCCTGCCCGGTATCGCGTCACTGTTCAACGGCGCCTTGATATCCGCCGAGGCGCTCGAGGTGATCGGCGTTCCGGATCTGCGCCTGTTCGTGCGCGGTGACGAGGTCGAGGTACATCGGCGGTTGGTCCGTTCGGGGCTGCCGTTCGGAACCTGTTTGCAGACGGCCTATCTGCATCCGAACGGTTCGGCGGAATTCAAGCCGATTCTGGGCGGGCGGATGCACACCCAATATCCGGACGATCCGGTCAAACGTTATTTCACCTATCGCAACCGTGGCTATTTGATGGCGCAGCCCGGGATGCGCAAACTCCTGCCCCAGGAATGGGCGCGGTTCTCCTGGTTCTTCCTTGTGCAGCAAAAAGATCCGGCCGGTCTGCGAGAATGGTTGCGACTGCGGCGTCTGGGGCGCCGTGAGCAGTTCCGTAAACCCGGTTAGATCAGCGCATTTCACATCAGGAGGTTCGGCTGTGAGTAACCCCTACGGTGGGCAGCCACCCTATGGGCAACCATTTCAACCCAGTGGGCCACAGCCTTATCCCGGAGCACCACAACCGCCGCAGGGTGGCGCGCCGTACGGTGCGCCACCGCCGTATGGGGGTAACGGGGCCGTTGCCACACCGGGCTATCCGCCCGCGCAGCCGCACGCCGGTTCACAACCACATCCCGTGCAACCACACAGCGCCTCCCAACCGGGCTGGGGTGCACAGCCACCGCAGCCACCCGCCAATCCGTATGGCGGACAACCGTATCCGGGCCAGCCGCCGATGGGTGGCGCGCCGGTCGGCTACGGTGCGCCGCAGGGCCAGTACGGGGCCTACGGACCGCAGTTCCAGCCACAGCCGGGACCGCAGGGCATCGTGGTCGACGCGTCGTATTTCCCGCTGGGTTTCATGCTCGCGCTGACCGGCCCGAAGATCATCGTCAACGGTATGGAGGTACCGATGGCGAAGTGGGGGCAGACCCACGTTCCGGTGGGCCCGGGCCAGCATCATGTGCGGATCGCCACGAAGTGGCTGTGGGATATGGGCCCGGCCGAGATCACGGTGCCGGTGGCCGAGGGGCACACCACCCACGTGTACTACAAGTCGCCGGCCATCGCGTTCATCAACGGCGCGATCGGCCCGGTACCGCAGACCGCGCCCGGGGCGGTCGTTTCCTATGTTTGCCTGGGCGTCGTCGGCGTACTGATCCTGCTCCAGTTGCTGCTCGCCTGCACCATCTGACCGGGTGGTCCCGCGAAAATAATGCCTTGCGGCCCGTTGACCGGGCTGTCATGGTGTATTCATTCCGTCGCGAACGCGACACAGGTCGCCGAGGCGACACATCGGTAAGGGTCGAGGAGGTGGAAATACGTGAACGACCATCGGTACATCGATAACCGATTCGTCACGACCGGAACCCGGCAGCTGGCCGAGAAGAGTTCGGCCGCAGGTATTTCCACACTCCTCCCCAGGTACTGATCCCCTCGCGGGCTTCGGTGCCCGGCGAGGGAAATTCCCGCGGCGAGACGCCAATTCTTCCGCCGCGTACACCGGCCTGATCGATACCGGCTGGGTCCCGGCCCGTGTGATCCCGATGAATCGGATCGCAGTGCGTGTGTCATCGCGACATCCACCGAACTCGCGCGCGCCCACTGCCCACGGGCGGATACCAACGTCGACTGCTCGTGCACCGGCCACATCCATCGGCGCCGGGATCGAACGTGATCCTCGTCGCCATCGACCCGCCAGACTATGCAACCCGTTGCATAGTCTGGCGGGTCTCGCCTACTGTGCAATTCGGGTAGTTCCACACCCGGCACCGTTCCGATCGCCGATCATGGAGCCGGGGTGGTCGCACAGATGGGAGCAGGGATTATGACCGAAGCCGGGAAACCGCTGGCCGGCCGCACCATGATCATGTCGGGCGGCAGCCGTGGCATCGGCCTCGAGATCGCCAAACGAGCCGCCGCGGACGGTGCGAACATCACGCTCATCGCCAAGACCGATCAGCCGCATCCGAAACTGCCGGGCACGATCCACACCGCGGCCGCCGAACTCGAGGCCGCCGGTGGGCAGGTCCTGAAATTCGTCGGCGACGTGCGCGACGACGAGGGTGTTGCCACGGCGGTCGCGCAGACCGTGGACCGATTCGGTGGGATCGACATCGTCGTCAACAACGCCTCGGCCATCGACCTGTCGCCCACCGAAACGCTGTCGATGAAGAAGTACGACCTCATGCAGGACATCAACTGCCGCGGCAGTTTCCTGCTGTCCAAGACCAGCATTCCGGCGCTGCGGGAATCCGCGCAGGCGGGGCGCAATCCACACATCCTGACCCTGTCGCCGCCGCTGAACCTCGATCCGAAATGGGCGGGCAGCTCACTGGGCTACACCATCGCCAAGTACGGAATGTCGCTGACCACACTGGGTTTGGCCGAGGAACTGCGCAAGTACGGAATCGGCGTCAACTCGCTGTGGCCGCGCACCACCATCGCCACCGCCGCGGTCCGCAATCTGCTCGGCGGCGAGGAGATGGTGCAGACCTCGCGTACCCCCGACATCTACGCCGATGCCGCGTATCTGGTCCTCACCTCGTCCGCGAAGGACACCTCCGGCAACTTCTTCATCGATGACGATGTCCTTGCCGCACACGGGATCACCGATCTGGACAAGTACCGTGTCGTACCCGGCGACGGCCCGCTGAGTACGGATCTGTTCCTGTAGACAACGGATACGGGCGGTACGGACGACAGTCCGTACCGCCCGATCGACATCCGGCTCAGATCCCGTACAGGCGGGCCCAGTTCTCCCGGCTGATCAGATCGGATTGCGCGGCCCGGTACTGTCCGCTCACCTTCGGCAGATCACGCCGCAGCCGGCGCAGTACCCGCCAGGTACGCAGCAGCAGAGCGCGAGCCTTCTCCTTGTCCCGCTGCCGGATTCGCACCCCGGACTGGGAGGCGTCGGTCACCACGACATGGTCGAACAGGGCGAGATGCCACCAGTGCGCATCCTCGCGGGTGACACCCACGACGCCGTGCTGGGTGCGCCCGGTCCATTGCGCGATGGCGCGCTTCACCAGCACCAGCAGCGGGCGACTGGGCTCGCCACCGGCACGGCGCATCTGGATGTCGGACTGCCGGACCGGGGCGGTCGCGGCGGGGTGCTTCTTGGTCTCGCCGTAGTCGCCGCGGCTGGTCCGGGCGGCGGCCAGCGCGTCGATTCCGCCGTCGGCCAGCACCTTCGGCCCCTGCAGGAAGTCCTCGATGCCCTGCAGCGTGGTGTGCGCGAGGCCGTACTGCATTCCGACCAGATATTCCGCGATCTCACGGAACAGCTTGCGGGTCACCGCTTTCGGATCCAGATCGGCGTGTATCGAGCTGACGATGAGCGAATTGCGCATGCTGAAGTAGCGCGCCCAGTCGTCGAAGTCCTTCCAATAGAAGTCGGCGTGCCAGACGGCGGCATTGGGCAGCGTCACGGTCACGAAACCGGCCTCGCGGGCCCGGACGCCGTATTCGACATCGTCCCACTGGAAGAAGATCGGCATCGGCAGACCGATCCGGGCGATCACCTCGGCCGGGATCAGGCAGGTCCACCACGCGTTGTATCCGGCGTCGACGCGCCGCTCCTGGTTGCGCTTGAGCATGCTCGTGTTGCGCAACGCCTTGGGCACCTTCTGGCCGTGCCGCAACTCGTGCAGATGCACTTCCTCGGCGCCGACATTGAGATAGTCCGGGTTGAGCAGGAACAGCATCTGCGCGCCGACCAGGGTCGGTTCCACGGTGAGATTGGCGAATGCGTTGAGCCGCAACACCGTTTCCGGTTCACACAGGATGTCGTCGTCCATCAGGATCACATCGGCGTGCTCGGCGCCGGAGAAGCTGTCCTCGGCCGAGACCTCGTAGAGCCCGCGTGTGAAGCCGCCCGCACCACCGAGGTTCGGCTGCCGGATATAACGCAACTTGTCGCCGAAACGCGGCTCGGTCTGCTGGAACAGCTCCCGGTCGGAGACCAGGTCGGTGCCCTGATCGACCACGTAGACCCGGTCGAGCGCGTTCAGGACCTCGCCGTCGGAGGCCAGCGCCGCGATGGTGTGCGCGCAGTCCTCGGCGCGGTTGAATGTGCAGATCGCGATGGCGACGGGCCGAATCCGCTCCGGGGCCGGAGCCGTCCACGCCAGCTCACTGATCGCGAGTTCGCCTCCGACAGCATCGAATTCGAGCCACAGCGAACCACCGTCGACGTATTGATCCAGCGGCGCTCGCAGCACGACCACACCGTCGGAATCGACATCGGCGGAATCGATGATCCGGCGATGACCCGCGATGTCGGAGGCGGCCAGCCGGACGCGGGCCCGATCACCGACCGCGACCCGCAGGGAGACCTCGACCTCGGTGACCGTGGTCCAGCGCTGCCAGTAGCTGGCCGCGAACCGGCCGAAATAGGTGTTGGTGTGGGCGTGCGCGCCCTTCTCCAGCCGCAGCGACATCCGCTCCCGGTGCGATTTGCCCTTGACCACCGCGTACAGCTCATCGCTGATCTTGGGCGCGGGGCCGGTGAAGATACCGCGGGCCAGGACCAGCCGGCCGGGCGCACGATGCACGATCGGCTCGATATCGGGTGTGGGTTCGGCGTCGCGCCGGTCGTTCTCGATTGCGGTCACGGCCTGGCCAGCCGACTGATCCATGGTGGATTCCCTCGTAAACAGTGTCCGATGGCGCCGGTTCCGGCGCGGGCGCGGTCAAGTGCGAGCTCGGTGCGAGCAATAACCATTATGTCCATCTCACGCGGCGGGGTCCGACTCGGTGCGGTTGTTCCGCACATCGTCGCCCGAGCGTGACTCGGCGAAGACGAAAGTGTCATAGGCCCAATAGCGGAATATCACCGCCACGATCTGCCCGATCACCGTGCCGGAGATGTTGTCCGACAGCGGGGAGGACAGATGCAGTACATATCGGGAGAATCCGAGACACCCCAGCTGTAAGCCGATGGCAACCACGTTGAACAACGCGTACAGCAGATATTCGCGGCCCGGGCTGCCACCCTTCTTGTGCGCGAACGTCCACCATTTGTTGCCGAAATAGGTGACCACGGTGGCCACCAGAATCGCGATGATCTTCGCCGCCAGTGGCTGCTGGAACATCACACCGTGGCCACCCCAGAAGACGAGCAGATTGTAGGTCCCGGCATCGACCAGAAATCCGATGGCACCCACCACCAGAAAAGCCGCACCCTGACGTAACGCGGTTATCGCCTTGCGCCGCCAGGTATCGCCGGTTCGATCGACCGATTCGGTCGCCGTCTCACTGCTGGCCACCCGGCGACGGTACCGCACCCCGTACCGGTACCGCCCGCGCAGCCGACACAGTGAGGGTTAGCGGGCGGGCACCGGATGGCGGCCTGTACCCTCCCGGTGTTCCGTATTTCATCGGCCGATCAAATGAGGGATTGACGGGGTGAACCCCACCGAACTTCGCATTGCCGCAATCGTGCCCTGCCACAACGAGGAGGCCGCGGTCGCCAAGGTGGTCACGGACCTCAAGGCTGCCGTGCCGGGCATCGTCGTCTACGTCTACGACAACCGCAGTACGGATGCCACCGCCGAACGCGCCAGAGAGGCCGGTGCGATCGTGCGCACCGAGACCGTCAAGGGCAAGGGCAACGTGGTCCGGCGCGCATTCGCCGATATCGAGGCCGACGCCTATCTCATGATCGACGGCGACGACACCTACGACGCCTTCGCCGCCCCGAAGATGATCGAGGCGCTGGTGTCGGGCCCCTACGACCACGTCCTGGGCGTACGCAAGCAGGACGAGGGCGCACAGGCGTACCGCGCGGGACACGAGTCCGGAAACCGCGTTCTGAACGGCGTGGTCGGCAAGGTGTTCGGCGAGAACGTCGAGGACATGCTCTCGGGCTATCGAGTTTTCTCCCGCCGATTCGTGAAGAGTTTCCCCGCGGTGTCGCGCGAATTCGAGATCGAAACCGAATTGACCGTGCACACTCTGCACCTTCGGGTACCACAGACCTCGGTCCGGGTGGGATTCCGCGATCGTCCGGAGGGCAGTGAATCCAAACTGCGCACGTACCACGACGGTTTCAAGATCCTCGGACTGATCTTCGGCCTGGCTCGGCACGAACGCCCGGTCGCGTTCTACGGCTTGTTCGGCACGGTGGCCTGGCTGATCTCGGTCATTCTGACGGTGCCGATCATCATCCAGTTCTACGAGATCCACTCGGTACCGCGGTTCCCCACCCTGTTCCTCGCATTCACCCTGTTGCTGCTCGGCAGTCTGGCGTGGACCGCCGGGCTGATCCTGGACGGTATCCGCCGGTCCCGGCACGAGGCGGCCCGGCTGATGTACCTGCGATATTCGGCCGTGGGCGCCGAGGTGGACGAAGCCGCCGAGCAGGCGCGCCGATGACCACCCAGGCCGACAAGGAGGCCGAGGACGCCGGGAAGCCGGCAGCCGACGACTCGGGCGCCGGCGCGGCGGCCGAGCGGCCCGAGAAGTCCACCGCACCCGATACCGCGAGCACCGAATCGGCGGACGCGGCCGCCGACGGCGATTCGGCCGATACCGAGACACCCGGCGCGCTCCAGCGCCTGTGGCGCGGCATCGGAGGCCACCTCGGCTTCGCCGCCGCGGCCTTCGTGGTGGTCGCCGGTGTCTTCGGCATCGTTTTCGCCGCCATCACCCCGCCGTTCTGGGGACATGACGAGATAACCCAGTTCGGCCGCTCCTATCAGGTCGCGCACGGCGGCTTCACCCCCGAGCGGATCACCGACGACCGCGGTATCTCCTACGGCGGACAGATCCCGTTGAGCATCGACGGGATGATGAGCTACGCCTTCACCGACTACAACCAGCATCCGGCCGAGCCGGCACCGCTGGCCGCGGACGAGGAGGCCTACCGCCGCCTGGGTTCGGCGCCGGTGACCACTTCGGCCACCAAGCAGATGTGGTTCACCAATACCGCGGCCTATTCGCCGGTGCCGTATGTACCTGCGGCCGTGGGTATTCGACTGGCCGAGGCGATCGGTCTCGATGTCGGTGACACCGTCCTGGTGACCCGGCTGGCCGGCCTGCTCGCCTATCTGATCATCGTGGCCTTCGCCTTGCGTGCCCTGCGCGGCTTCCGGATCCAGTGGCTGGCGTTCACGGTGGCGGTGCTGCCGATCGCGCTGTTCCAGGCCGGTACGGTCACCGCCGACACCGTCACCAACGCCCTGGCGGTTCTGGTCTCCTGCCTGGTGGTCAAGGGCGTGTTCCTCGATGCGAAGCTGTCGCGGGCCGAGGTCGTCGCGGCACTGGCGGCAACCCTGGCGCTGCCACTGAGCAAGCCGACCTACGTCATCCTCGCCATGCTCGTGGTGCTGATTCCCGCGCGGCAGTACGGATTCGGCCGGATCCTGCGCTGGCTGCCCTGGTGTTTCGCGGCGCTGGGTGCGGCGTTGTTCGCGGTCTGGATGAAGATCGCGGCGCCCACCGGTGACGGTATGGGCCTGATGCGCAAGCCCGCGGAATGGCATTCGGTGCGGCCGGGCGATCAGTTGCACGGAATCCTCTCCGACCCGGTGCATTTCCTGAACACCTTCGGCGACAGCATCTGGTTCCGCGACGAGCGCTGGTTCAATCAGTTCTTCGGGGAACTGGGCTTCGCCTACATCGATGTCCCCGCGCTGTCCATGCTCGCCTGCCTGCTGGCGCTGGCCGTGAGCGCGGGAATAGCGGATCGGCTGACCGGAGATCGGTTGCGCACCTGGATCATCGCGCTGACCGTGCTGGCGAGTGTGGCCATGATCTACGTGACGCTGTACATGTCGTTCACGCCGGTCGGCTACTGGATGATCGACGGCGTACAGGGCCGCTACTTCGTCCCGCTGGCCATCACCGGACTCGCGGTCGTGCTGCGGTGGATGCCGTTGCGGCTGAGCAATTCCCGCGGCATCACCCCCGTGCGCGGCCCGGCGATCACCGTGGTGGTCGCCACCGTGATCGCCCTGTCCGCGGCCGCGATCAAGTACAACGTGCTGATCTGGGGTTAGAGCACCTTCTCACCGGCGGCCACGTAGGCGCGCTCGGTGTGGTCCTTCTGCGGCCGCCACCACGCCTCGTTCTCGCGATACCAGGCGATGGTGGCGGCCAGTCCGGCCCGGAAGTCGCCGTACCGCGGCCGCCAGCCCAGTTCGGTGCGCAGCAGGGTGGCGTCGATGGCGTAGCGCTGATCGTGTCCGGGGCGATCGGTGACATGATCGAAATCGTCGGGTGCCCTGCCGAATTCGGTCAGCAGCAACTCGACCACGGAGCGGTTGTCGAGTTCACCCTCGGCACCGATCAGGTAGGTCTGCCCGATCCGGCCGCGGTCGAGAATGTCCCAGACGGCGCGGTTGTGATCGGTGACGTGGATCCAGTCCCTGATCTGGTGGCCCGCACCGTAGAGCCGCGGCCGCACGCCGTCGATCAGATTGGTGATCTGGCGCGGAATGAATTTCTCCACATGCTGATACGGACCGTAATTATTGCTGCAGTTCGAGATCGTCGACCGCACACCGAACGAGCGCGTCCAGGCCCGGACCAGCAGATCGCTGGACGCCTTGGTGGCCGAATAGGGACTGGAGGGCTGGTATGGCGTGCTCTCGGTGAATGCGGGATCGTCGGCCGCGAGATCGCCGTACACCTCGTCGGTCGAGATGTGGTGATACCGCACATCGTATTTCCGCACCGATTCCAGCAGCGTGTACGTGCCGACGATATTGGTCTGCACGAATGG
The DNA here is from genome assembly GCF_040679495.1 of Nocardia sp. NPDC052254. Taxonomy (NCBI): domain Bacteria; kingdom Bacillati; phylum Actinomycetota; class Actinomycetes; order Mycobacteriales; family Nocardiaceae; genus Nocardia; species Nocardia sp. NPDC052254. Next base: position 271,164 of record NZ_JBFAUW010000002.1, read on the forward strand.
AAACGGGCGGGCCAGTGAATTGTCGTTGTGGGATTCGGCCGCGAAATGCACCACCGCGTCGGCGCCGGCGACCAGCCGATCGACCAGTCCGGAATCGGCGATATCGCCGTGCACGAACTCGATGCGGTCGGCGATCGGCGCCAGCGAGTCCCGATTACCGGCGTAGGTGAGCGCGTCGAGGACGGTGACTTGGACGTCGGGCCGGTCCGCCACGGTCTGATGAACGAAGTTCGCGCCGATGAATCCGGCTCCGCCGGTTACGAGCAATCGCACGGTCGCCACTTTAACGCGCCCGCGGGTACGGGACGAAAATCACCATCGGGTCACGTCCACCCCTCGATCGAATGTGATGTCTATCACATTAAATGTCGAATGTCCGATTTGTTCTAATTTCCGGAAAATCTGAAAACACTACGCACACTGCATGTTTCCACAACCCGACGAGGAGCAAGAACCCGACGGTGAACAGAATTTGAATGAACGGACACAACAGGTTCACCGCTCGTTAGCTGGCATCCCTTTTTATTTCTCTTGTCCCAGAACCACTCTCTGTCGAGGTTCCGCAAAAATGATGATGAGGAAATTCGTCGCGACGGCCGCCATGCTGGTTGCCGCGATCGGTGTGGCCGCCGGTACCGCTTCGGCCGACCCGGCCGCGCCCGCCGCTGCCGACAGCGTCTACTACAAGGCCAGTGTCGTCGACAACGACAAGGCGGTCGTCAAGACCGACGGCGGCTCGATGGATGTCGAGGACGGTGTATTCAAGATCAAGGCCGCCAACGGCGCCGTGCTCGCCGGCACCCCCCTGAACTTCCGGGTCGACGACTTCGAGTTCCCGATCGCCGCCGACATCGCCGGTAACACCGCCACCCTGACCCCGCAGTTCGACCTGCAGCACGCGGTCTACAAGCCCGTCGCCCTGCCCTTCGAGGACAGCGCGCCGTGGAAGACCCCCTACGACCGTGAGGTCGCCGCCTTCACCCGGCTGAAGGACACCATCGCCACCGGCGCCACCATCGGCACCCTGGCCGGTGGTATCGGTGGCGCGGTCATCGGCTGTGTCGCGGGCGCTGCCCTCGGTGCCGTCGCGACCGGTGCGCTGCTGACCCTGTTCGGCGCCGGCCCGCTCGGCGGCTGTGTCGCCGGTGCCTCGGTCGTCGGCTTCCTGGGTGTGCTGGCCGGTCAGATCTTCGTGACGGCTCCGGTCGCCATCGGTGCCGCGATCCAGTACTTCGCGACGGTCAACGCCCCGTTCAACCCCCCGGCCCCGGCCAAGTAGTTCCCCAGGCCGCACAACTCCGCGGGTTGCCCGTCACAACCCCGGAGCGGACCGGCCCCGGAATTCGATGGAGCGACCCGCCCCCACCCGTCGGTGGGGGCGGGTCACTTCCGTTTCCAGGTGTTCACGCGGTCCGGGCGGTGGCCCCGGCCTCGACCCGCGCCCGCACGAAACGCGCCACCCGGGCCAGCGCGGCGCGGCTCTCCGGCATACCCGGCAGAATGCTCATGAAGGCGTGCACCTGACCGCGCCACAACTCCAGCGCGTTCGGCACCCCGGCGGCGGTGAGCCGACGAGCCATCAATTCGCAGTCGTAGCGCAGTAATTCGTCCTCACCGACGATCAGCAGGGCCGGCGGCAGCCCCGTCAGCGATCCGTTGACCGGTGAGAGAGCGGGATCCAGCGACTGTTCGGCCTCGGCGCCGTAGCGCACCATCGACCGCACGGCCGACATCGGGATGTAGGCGTCGCGACCGGCGTTCACGTATTCGCCCTTGAGCCGGTAGTCCAAATCCAGCAACGGCGACAACCCGACCAGACCGGCCGGTGCCGGCAGCCCGGCCTGCGCCGCCCGCAGGGCCGTCGCGAAGCTCAGGAACCCACCGGCGGAATCCCCGGCGAAGACGATGCGCGCCGGATCCGCACCGTGGCGCAGCAGCCAGCGATATGCGGTCAGGCAGTCTTCCACCGATCCGGCGATCGATGTTCCGGGCAGCTGCCGATAGTCGACATTGACCACGGGCAGGCCGGTGCGACGCGCCAGACTGGCAGCCACCGGCCGATGCGAATCCAATCCGCACAGGAAGAATCCGCCGCCGTGCATGTACATCACCGCGCCGTCACGCAGCGAGCGCCGGGCTCCGGCCGGCCGGATGATCTCCATACGGAATCCACTCATCCGGACCTGTTCGCGTTCCACTCCCTGGGCACGCGGGCGCAGGGCCGCCAAGCGGTCGACCATCACCCTGGCCACCGGCATGGTCATCGGAGTGATCGGATAGCGCCGGATGAACGGCCCGACCAGACTTCGGCAGGTCAGCAGCACGGCCTGTGAATGCAGGCTCAGGCCCTCCGGATTCACGACAACGCCGGGCTCGAGCCCTGGCTGGAATTCGGCCTCGCCGATCGGAATCGCCGTCATAGCGCACCTGCCTGCCGTCTCGGCGCGCCGAGGCACCGGGCTACCAGCGGTGCGGGTAGCCGAGATGTCGGCGCTGACATCTCACCCAGTGGCATTTCAGAACACCACGGATATGTAACCTACGCAATACTTGATCGCCCGACCGTGACGAATTGAAACCACCGTGATCGTTTCGCGGTCGAGTCGGAACCTCGCCGAGCCCGGGCGGGCGGCAGCTGGCAGGATTGCCATACATGCGCGGAATCATTCTGGCCGGTGGCACCGGTTCCCGGTTGCACCCGATCACGCGCGGGGTGAGCAAGCAGCTGGTCCCGGTGTACGACAAGCCGATGGTCTACTACCCGCTGTCGACCCTCATGCTGGCGGGTATTCGCGACGTGCTGGTGATCACCACTCCCGAGGATGCCGGTGCGTTCCGCCGGCTGCTCGGTGACGGTACCCAGTTCGGCATGTCGATCGACTACGTGGTGCAGCCCGAACCCGATGGGCTGGCCCGCGCGTTCGTGCTCGGCGCCGATCACATCGGCACCGACTGCGCGGCACTGGTGCTCGGCGACAACATTTTCCACGGCCCCGGACTCGGCACCCGGCTGCGCCGCTTCGACGGATTGGACGGCGGCACGGTCTTCGCCTACCGGGTCTCGGATCCCACGGCCTACGGAGTCATCGAATTCGTCAGGGGCAAGGCTGTTTCCATCGAGGAGAAGCCGAAGTCGCCGCGATCGAACTACGCCGTGCCGGGACTGTATTTCTACGACAACGATGTCGTCGAGATCGCCCGGGGGCTGCGGCCGTCCGCACGCGGTGAATACGAGATCACCGATATCAACCGGACCTATCTGGAACAGGGCCGGTTGCGAGTGGAGACCCTCGCACGCGGCACCGCGTGGCTCGATACCGGAACCTTCGATTCCCTGCTGGACGCCGCGAATTACGTGCGGACCATCGAGGAACGCCAGGGCCTCAAGATCGGCGCGCCCGAGGAGGTGGCGTGGCGAATGGGCTTCATCGACGACGAACAGCTGTCCCGGCTGGCCGAACCACTGGTGCGCTCAGGATACGGCCACTATCTGATGGATCTGCTCACCCGCGGAAAGAACGACGGCACGAATGCGGACGAGGTCCGCGACGAACAGGACGACTGACATGCGGATCAGAGAACTGGCGATCCCGGGGGCGTGGGAGTTCACGCCCGCACTGCACGGCGACGATCGCGGAGTCTTCGCCGAAACGTTCAAGGCCTCCGAATTCGAGAAGGCGACCGGCCGGACACTGGACCTGCTGCAGGTCAACACCTCGACCTCGGCGGCCGGAGTGCTGCGCGGTATCCACTACACCGAAAATCCGCCCGGCCAAGCGAAATACGTGACCTGCGTGCGGGGCGCATTCCTGGACGTGGTGGTCGATCTACGCCGTGACTCTCCCACCTACGGGCGCTGGGACAGCGTGGTCATCGATGATGTGACGCGTCGCTCGGTCTTTCTCTCCGAGGGGCTCGGCCACGCCCTGCTGTCATTGGCCGACGATTCGATGGTGACCTACCTCTGCTCCCTGGAGTACGCCCCCGAATTCGACCGGGATCTGGACGCGTTCGACCCCGATCTCGGAATCGATTGGCCGACGGTGGGTTCCGACGGTCGGCCGCTGACCTTCGTCCGCTCGGCGAAGGATGCCGCCGCACCCCGGCTGGCGAGCCTGGGCTGATCCGGACGGGCCGATCCGGCGAACGCGAATGCCACGCCCGGCGCGTGGGTCGCCGGGCGTGGCATTCGTTTTCACACCGGGCCGTCAGGCCGCGGCGAGTTCCTCGGGTTCCGGTTCCCGCGACTCGACCGCCTGCTGCACGCGCCGCGTGGGCAGGAAGTGGGTCAGCGCGATCAGGGTGCCGATGATCGCGGCGACGCCCGCGAAGATCAGGCCGGGCCGGTAGCTGTCGAGGACGGCCTGCGGTGAATCTCCGTGCGGCCCCGTGGAAATCAACGCGGTGGTGATGGCCAGCACAATTGCCGCACCGACCTGCATCGAGGTCTGCAGCACGCCTGCCGCCAGACCCTGCTCGTCGTCATCGATGCCGTTGGTGGCCTGGATGTTGATGGCCGGGAAGCCGACCCAGCCGATTCCGATGAGCAGCACCGCGGGCAGGATGACCGCGACATAGGACGGTGCGGTGTCGATCCGCAGGAACAGCAGGTAGCCGATCGCCATGACGGCGGTGGTGACCGCGATGATCGGCCCGGTCCCGAACCGGTCGACCAACTTGTCGGAGAACACCGACGACAGCGCAACCAGCACACCCACCGGCAGCAGTGCCATCGCCAGGGTCAGCGGCGACCAGCCCAGACTGTCCTGCAGATACAGGGTGACCAGGAATTGCCAGCTGAAGTACGAGCCGGCGACCGCGATGATCACCAGACTGGCCCGCACCAGCGACGCCTTGCGCAGGATGCCCAGCCGGACCAGCGGATGCCGGACCCGCTTCTCCACGGCGACGAACGCGACGAACAGCGCGACCACCGCGGCGAACGAGCCGATGGTGCGAGCCGAGCCCCATCCGGCGGCCGGGGCCGAAACCACCGTGTAGACCAGCAGCAGCATGCCGGCGGTGGAGAAGAGGGCACCGAGCAGATCGTGCCCGCCCTCGGCGGCATCACCCGGCTTGTCCCGCGGAACCAGGACGGCGGCGGCGATCAGGGCGGCCAGCGCGATCGGCACCGGCAGCAGGAAGGTCCAGCGCCAGCCGAATCCGGTCATCAGGCCGCCGAACACCAGACCCATGGAGTAACCGCCCGCACCGAACACGGTGTAGATGGACAGCGCCTTGTTACGCGCGGGCCCCTCGGCGAAGTTGGTGGTGATGATCGACAGGCCGGTCGGCGCGGTGAAGGCGGCGGCCAGGCCCTTGACGAAACGGGTGGCGATCAGCAGCGGGCCGGAGCTGACCAGGCCGCCGGCCAGGGAGGCGACCGCGAAGACGGCGAGCGCGATCAGGAAGACCTTGCGCCGACCCAGCAGATCCGCGGTGCGACCACCGATCAGCAGCAGGCCGCCGTAGCCGAGGACATAACCGCTGACCAGCCACTGCAGGGTCGAGGTGTCGATATGGAGTTCGGAACCGATCGACGGCAGCGCCACGCCGACCATCGAGACGTCCAGGCCGTCGAGGAACAGCACGATGCACAGCGTGATGAGCATGCCCCAGAGCCGGATCGGCCACCGAGTATCGGCCACCGAGGCGGCCGGAAGTGTTGCTGCGGAAGTCATGTCGCGGAACATTACATGCGTGCGCATCTAATGCACAAGCATTTAATGCGGTTGCATGGAAAGACCGTGGGCACTAAGATGGCGGCATGACAGCGGATGTCGAGACCTCGACGGTCACCGCGGCGCCGGCCTCCTGCCCGCAGGTGCCCCCGGGGGCCGCATCGAAGTTCGGCGGGGCCGATTCCCTGGTCGAGGACTGGCGCGAGTTGCTCACCCTCCACGCGGCGGTGTCCTGCGCGCTGGAGAAGGAACTCCAGCACGAGCACCACATCGGGCTCAGCGAGTTCGAAACCCTGGACCGCCTGGTCGACGCCTCCTGCGACAGCTACCGCATGAGCGATCTCGCGGGCGACATCCATCTGAGCCAGAGCGCGCTGTCACGTGCCGTCGCCCGCCTGGAGAAAGACGGCCTGGTGGACCGCACCCTCTGCACCGAGGATCGGCGCGCCATCTACGTCTGCCTCACCGATCGGGGCCGAGCGGTACACGACGCGGCCGCCCCGACCCATCGCGAGATCCTGCAGCGCACCCTGCGCTGAGACCGGCTCAGGCCGCGGCGATCGCCTCGTCCAGCACCATGCGACCATCGACCGAGGCCACGCGGATGTTCGCGAAGGCGGCCCGATAGCGTTCGATGTCATCGTCCTTGTCGAAATATGCCGAGCCGGCGAAGTTTTCGACGTAGACCACCGGAGGTTCGTCGGCCGCCGCGGCCGGCGCGGCGAATTCCAGCAGGACGAACCGGCCGGAATCCATCCCCTCGTGATAGCCGGAGTTGGTGGGCACCAAGCGGATATCGATATTCGGGCGATCACACATGCGACGCAGATGCGCCAATTGCCCAGCGGTGACAGCGGAGTCGCCGATGCGGCGCCACAGCAGCGATTCACCGATGATCGCGGTCAGCCGCAGCGGATCGGGCGTACGCGTGAGCAACTGCTGGCGCATCAGACGCACCTCGACCCGCCGGTCGAGCTCCACCCGAGCCAACGCCGGCCGCGCCGCCGCCAGCATCGCCCGCATGTAGTCCTCGGTCTGCAGCAGGCCGGGCACGAATTCGTTCTCGAAGGTCGACAGCCCGGTGGCGGCCTCCTCCAGGCCGATGTAGACGTCGAACCCCTCGCCGATGGCATCGCCGTAGGTCGACCACCAGCCCCGGGCCTTGGTCTCACGGGCCAGGGCGGCCAGCGGTTCGGCTTCGCCGTCGGCCGCACCGTAGACCTTGCACATGGCCTCCACATCGAGACTGCGCAGCGAGGTCTGCCCGGTCTCGATCCGCCAGATCTTGGCCTCCGACCATTCCAGCCGCCGTGCGGCCACCCGAGTGGTCATCCGGGCGCGATTGCGCAGGTCACGAAGCCTGCGTCCCAGCTGCCGCCGCGGCATCGTCGAACCGGTGATCCCCTGCGGTAAAGCCATACTTCCCCCTCGGAAGAAACCTTCGCGGAAACCCGAACTCGATACCGCGACGCTCGATCGGATTGTTGCACAACCGAACCGCACCCGACACCGGCGCAGACCGCCCGCACACCAGCGCTATTTGCGCGGCGGACGCTTGCGGAACCGCCAGAACTGCACGGCGCGAACATCTTCCGACAGCTGGTTCACCGGCTCCGCGACATCGGACAACGCCCGGAAAAGATCGTCGGCGAGCGTATTGATGTGCTCCACCCGGGTTGCCAGCCGTGACGCGTTGACGAGGAATTCCAGCACCAGGCGCACCGACGCGGCGATGGTCACCCCCAGCGGCACCGCGACCACGATCGCGAAGATCACCCCCAGCAACGCCGACAACTGCCACAGCACCCCGATCAGGACCAGCGGGATGCCGATCGCGAAGGCCAGGCCGAGCAGGTAGGCCAGTGGCAGCAGGGTGCGCGTGGCCGAGGTGCGGAACTGCACATCCAGCAGCGCCCGCAGCGCACTCACGCTCCAGGCACGGAAGGCGCCCGGACTGCCGAAGGGCTCGGGTCGCTCGTCCTCGGAGTCGATATCGGACGATGACCAGCGGCGCTGTGCCGATTCACGCCAGCTCAGGCGCAGCGAGGTCCGGGCGGGGCCGAGTACGGCGGGCTGGACGGGGGGATCAGCGGCGTCCTCGGTCATATCCCGTTCACCCCCAGCGACATCGCGCGTGGATGCGCCGATGGCGTTCTCGGCCTCGGGCAACTGCGGATTTTCGCTCATACCGCGAATCCTCTCCCGCACAGCGCAAGCGGGCAATCGCGCGAAATCGTCAGGCGCACCGGCCATATGCGACGCAGATCACATCGGCGGTCCGCGCCCTCCCAGCGAGCTACCAGGCAACCAACAGGGAGAACGCAATCGATTCACAGCCGAGGGCGGAAAGGTGGTAGTCGTAACAAGTTCACAACGGTGAGCGAATGATTGTTTGGAGGGCGTCACAGGCGTCGGTCATCATCGCCCATCCGTGTGACGTATCCAACGGGGCCGAAGAAAAATCGACCAACCTGTAACACGGTCGGTAGCAACCCCCGATACGTCCCATGAACACAGACGCAGGACCCAGATCTACCCGGGGAATGGAGAAGACAGTGCGTACGACGTTTCCGACTTCCGTCTCGGCGGCGACACTGGCCGCTACCGCGCAGGACTACATCCAGCGCGGATGGACGGTCGCTGAAACGGCCAACGGCATCTGCCTGATCACCGATACAACGGTTTCGGGCATCGAGGTCGCCGGCGAACTGGCCGCGGATGTGCGCCGATTCCTGCGGGCCAACAACTTGACCGGACCCGTGATCGAGATCCCCGGCGCCGAGCGCCGCGAGATCCACTTGGTCACCGGTCTCGAAAGGGCCACGCGGGCGCTCGAGGCGCTGCGTGCCGCGGGAGCGGTCGTCCACAGCGACGGGGCCGGTATTCCGTTGCCGCCCACTCAGCTCTCGGCCGGCGAGGCTTGCTGGGGCGTGGCCCCGAACGAGGCCCGCTGGGTGCCGCCGGTCGTCGCGATTGCCGCGGCCGTGCGTTCGACGATCTCCGGCCAGAAGCCGCAGATCGCTCGTATCGCCAGCTGAACAGACTCACCGCACACGCGGGAGAACACCGCGAAACCGCGAGAACACAAGGGTGGTTCTCGCGGTTTCGCGTATCCGGCCGATGAGCCGGAGCCCCGCGACACCGGCGCACATCGGCCGCGGCCGACGATTCCGGGCGCGGCATCCGGTTTCCGGCGATGATGGATTCATGACGAGCGTCACCCTCGATAGCCGAACCGCATATCGCACCTGCCCGCTGTGTGAGGCCGTGTGCGGACTCGAGATCACCCTCGACGCCGACGATCGGGTGACCCGTGTGCGCGGTGATCGCGACGATCCGTTCAGCCGCGGTTTCATCTGCCCCAAGGGCGCGAGTCTGGGCGCCCTGGATTTCGACCCCGACCGGCTGGCCGAACCGATCATCCGCGACCGGGCCACCGACACCTGGCGGTCGGCGAGCTGGGCGGATGCCTTCGCACTGATCGCCGAGCGCGCGCCCGCGGCACTGGGGGAATACGGCCGCCAGGCCGCGGCGCTGTATCTCGGCAATCCGAATGCGCACACCGTCGCCGGCGCGCTGTACGTACCGCCGCTGATCCGGGCGCTGAGCACCCGCAATCTGTTCTCGGCGAGTACCGCCGATCAGATGCCCAAGCAGGTGTCGAGCGGGCTGATGTTCGGCGATCCGCTCACCGTCGCGGTACCCGACCTCGATCGCACCGATCATCTGCTGATGCTCGGCGCCAATCCGCTGGAATCCAACGGATCACTGTGCACGGCACCGGATTATCCGGGACGGTTGAAGGCCCTGCGCAAACGCGGCGGCCGGTTGGTCGTCGTCGATCCGCGCCGCACCCGCACCGCCGATCTCGCCGACGAGCATCTGTTCATCCGGCCCGGCAGCGATGCGTATCTGCTGTTCGGCATCGTGCACGTGCTGTTCGCCGAGGATCTGGCCGACGATCGGATCGTTTCGGGCACCGCTTTTCACGGTGCGGAGCAGGTCCGCTCGGCGGCGATCCCGTTCACCCCGGAGGCCGTGCAGGCGCGCACCGGCATTCCGGCGGCGACGGTGATGCGGCTGGCCCGGGAGCTGGCCGCGGCACCCCGTGCCGCGGTGTACGCGCGCATCGGCACATGTACCGCCGAATTCGGCACGCTCACCCAGTGGCTGGTCGACGTGATCAACGCGCTCACCGGCAATCTGGACCGGCCCGGCGGGGCCATGTTCGCCACCGCCGCCGCGCTCGGCATCGTGCGAACCCGGCCCTTCCGGCTCGGCCGCTGGAACAGCCGGGTACGCGAATTACCCGAGGCCATGGGCGAATTCCCGATCGCCACGCTCGCCGACGAGATCATCACCCCGGGCGAGGGGCAGGTGCGGATGCTGGTCACCGTCGCCGGGAATCCGGTGCTGTCGGCACCGGCGGGAGCCAGGCTCGGTGATGCGCTGGCGGGGCTGGAGTTCATGGTCAGCGTGGATCGCTACCTCAACGAAACCACCCGGCACGCCGATGTGATCCTGCCGCCGCCGCGGTCGTTGCAGGCCCCGCACTACGATTTCGCGCTGCTGCAGTTCGCGGTGCACAACTACGCGCGCTATTCACCGCCGGTGCTGCCGCCGGCCGACGATCGGCCGTCCGAATCCGAAATTCTCACTCGCCTGGCACTTTCGCTGTCGGGGCAGCCCCAGCCGGAGTCGGATCCGGTGGCCGCGGTGGACGAGCTGATCATCGCGGGCACCCTGCACAAGGCCGGGCTCGACGCCCGCCGCGGGGAGCTGATCGGCGCGAACAGCACCGAACAGCGCATCGACATGATGCTGCGGCTGGGCCCGTACGGTGAGTGGAATCCGGACCGGGAACCGGTCGAGGTCGCCCCGGACGGAATGAACCTCCAAGTCCTGCTGGACAATCCGCACGGCGTGGATCTGGGGGCCCTGCGGCCGCGACTGCCCGGCGTACTGCGCACCGCATCGCGCCGGGTCGAACTCGCGCCCCAGCAGCTGCTCGACGATACGGCCCGCCTGGTCGCCGGACTGTCCGATGCGCAACCGGATGTGGTGCTGATCGGCCGGCGGCAACTGCGCTCGAACAACAGCTGGATGCACAACGTCGCCGCGCTGGTCGGCGGTTCCAATACCTGCACACTGCACATCCACCCCGACGATGTGGCACGACTGGGACTGGGCGAACAGGCCGCCATCGAATCCGCGGCCGGAAAGCTCACGGTCCCGGTGGAACCCAACGACAAGATCATGCCCGGAGTGGTGAGCCTGCCGCACGGGTGGGGACATTCGGGTAGTTCACAGTCGGTCGCGCGAGCGCACGCCGGAGTCAATGCCAATACCCTGACCGATGATTCACGCATCGACTTGCTGTCGGGCAACGCGGTGTTCAACGGCATTCCGGTGACGATCACACCCGTCTGAGCCCCGGCGGCCGGGCTCAGCGCATTTTGAAGATCACCGCGCGCTGCACCACGAAGTTGATCACCGTCGCAACGCCCTGTGCGATGACGAAGGCGATGAGTACGGCGCCCTTCACCGAATGACCGGCGATGTTCACCGCCATGTCCGGCAGCTGATCGTTGAGCACCGCGTTGATCCCGACCTGCGCGGCGAAGGTCACCGCGTAGAGGATGACCACGGCGACGAAGCGGGACCGGCTGGGCGGCGCCTTGAAGGTCCAGCGGCGGTTGATCAGATACGCCGTGGTGGTGCCGACGATGAAGCTGCACGCCTTGGCGATGTCACGGGGCATACCCAGCGCCATCAGCAGGACGTAGAGACCGAAATCGACGATCGCCGAGAGCCCACCGGTCAGCACGAACCGCACGATCTGCGTCTTCAGGTCGACATCGGTACCGGCCGGCTCGTCTACCAGCGGTAATTCGACCGGAAGGGGAAGGTGGGGTTCCGCGCTCACGCGCATGACAGTACCTCTCGACCCCCGCACCGCACGCAGGGCGGAACCGGATCCCCGCCGCCCATGTAGCCTCTATGCCGATGTCCACGAAAGCTCAGACCTCCACCGCCGCGGGTCCTGCGAAATCCGCGGGCGACGGCGAGGTGCCACCGGCAAGCAAAGGCTCGGACGAGAACGTGACTCTGCCCACGCACACCCGCCGCCTCACCGGATGGGGCCGTACCGCACCGACCACCGCCGAAGTGCTCTCCACCGGCGATCCGGAACTGATCGCGCGAGCAGTCGCCATGGTCGCGGAGGACAACGAGTCCAAGCCACCGCACCTGCGCCGCGGCGTGATCGCCCGCGGCCTCGGGCGTTCCTACGGTGACAACGCCCAGAACGCCGGCGGCCTGGTCGTCGACATGACGGCGCTGAACCAGATCCACCGCATCGACCGCGACACCCATCTGGTCGATGTCGACGCGGGGGTGAATCTCGATCAGCTGATGAAGGCGGCGCTTCCGTTCGGTCTGTGGGTTCCCGTTCTGCCGGGCACCCGTCAGGTCACCGTCGGCGGCGCGATCGGCTCCGATATCCACGGTAAGAACCACCACAGCGCAGGCAGCTTCGGCAATCACGTGCGGTCGATCCAGCTGCTCACCGCGGACGGCACCGTACAGACCATCGGGCCGAAGAAGAACGCCAAGCTGTTCTGGGCCACCGTCGGCGGCTGTGGCCTCACCGGCATCATCCTGCGGGCGACCATCGAGATGACGCCGACCGAGACCGCGTACTTCATCGCCGATGGCGATGTGACCTCGGGTCTGGACGAAACCATCGCCTTCCACAGCGACGGTTCCGAAGACAACTACGAGTACAGCTCGGCCTGGTTCGACGCACTGAGTCCGATGCCGAAGCTGGGCCGCGCGGTCATCTCGCGCGGATCGCTGGCCAAGCTGGACCAGCTGCCGAAGAAGTTGCAGAAGAACCCGCTGGGATTCACCGGCAAGACGTTCCTCACGTTCCCGGATGTCTTCCCGAACGGTCTGCTCAACAACAAGACCTTCACCCTCGCGACCGAGATCTGGTACCGCAAGGGTGCGACCTACCGGCAGAAGCCGCAGGATCTGACGGCGTTCTACCACCCGCTGGACATGCTCGGCGAGTGGAACCGCGCCTACGGCTCCCGCGGATTCCTGCAGTATCAGTTCGTGGTGCCGCCGGAGGCCGTCGAGGAGTTCAAGCAGATCCTCATCGACATCCAGGCCAGCGGACGTTACTCGTTCCTCAATGTGTTCAAGTACTTCGGGCAGGGCAATCAGGCGCCGCTGAGTTTCCCGATGCCCGGCTGGAACGTCTGCCTGGACTTCCCGATCGCACCCGGTCTGAACGAATTCGTCACCGAATTGGACCGGCGCGTACTGGAATTCGGCGGCCGGCTCTACACCGGTAAGGACTCCCGCACCACCGCGGAGACCTTCCACCAGATGTACCCCCGGATCGACGAGTGGATCAAGATCCGCCGGAGTGTCGATCCCACAGGCGTTTTCATGTCCGATATGGCGAGAAGGCTGGAGCTGCAATAGTGAGCGATGAGTGCGCAAAATGATCAACGCAGTGGGCAACCCGCAGAACATTCTGCTGCTGGGCGGCACTTCCGAGATCGGTCTCGCGATCTGCCAGGAGTATCTGAAGAAGGGTCCGGCGCGGGTCATCCTCGCGGCGCTGCCGGGCGATCCGCTACGCGCGCAGTCGGTGGCCCAGCTCGAGGCCGCGGGTGCGACCAAGGTCGAGGTGATCGACTTCGACGCGCTCGATACCGCCGGCCACCCGAAGGTGATCGACGAGGCCTGGGCGGACAGCGATATCGATGTCGCGATCGTCGCCTTCGCCCTCGACGGTGATGCCGAGGAACTGTGGCAGAACCAGGCCAAGGCGGTTCGCGTCGCCGAGGTCAACTACACCGCGGGTGTATCGGTCGGCGTGCTCGCGGGCGAGAAGATGAAGGCACAGGGCTTCGGCCGGATCATCGTGATGTCCTCGGTGGCCGGTGAGCGGGTCAAGCGCGCCAACTTCGTCTACGGTTCGACCAAGGCCGGACTCGATGGCTTCTACCTGGGCCTCGGCGAGGCGTTGCGCCCGCACGGCCCGCGCGTCACCGTGGTCCGCCCCGGTCAGGTGCGCACCCAGTTCTCCGCGCACGTCGCCGAGGCGCCGCTCACGGTGAACAAGGAAGACGTTGCGGCGCTTGCGGTTTCGGCGTCGGAGAAGGGCAAGGAGATCGTCTGGGCGCCGGGCGCGTTCCGCTGGGTCATGGTGATCCTGCGCCATGTCCCGCGTGCGATCTTCCGCAAGCTGCCCATCTGAGCAGAGTGTTCGTGCGGGGTGATGCCCCGTCCGGAGAGCCGGCGCCGCCGAGGCGCCGGCTTTCTTCGTCGAAACGGCGGATGCGGCACCGGAGTTCACCTCCGATGCTCGGGACGTCGGCCGGCACGAGCTCGGCCGCCGACGGTGGCCGGAGTGCGGTCCGAATCATGCCGCATGTCCCGGACAGGTGCTCGGTGTGGCACGGTCGGGCCCGCGCGGTGCTTGTAGGCTCGCGGGGCAGATGCGGCGAGTAGAGGATCCGGAGGCACAGTGCGCGTACTAGTCCGGCAGGTCGGGGGCGGGCTCGGGGAGGCTGTCGTCGGGGCGGTGGTGGCCGCGGTCGTGGCGGCGATCGGACTCGTCGCGATGTCCGTCGTCGAATGGCCGGCGTTCAACTCTTCCAATGTGACTCGAGCACTGACCACCGTCGGGCAGGCGGGGGCCGCCGTGCTGCTGGTGGTCTCGATCGTGCTGATCCGGCGCCGGCGCTGGCCGTGGCTGGCGAAAGTGTTGTCGTGGGCGGGTATTTCGGCCTTCGTGACCATCACGCTGGGGATGCCGCTGGCCGCCACCAAGCTGTATCTGTTCGGCATCTCGGTCGATCAGGAATTCCGCACCGAATATCTGACCCGGCTCACCGACACCGCGGCGCTGCACGATATGACCTACGCCGACATTCCGGCGTACTACCCGGCCGGTTGGTTCTGGATCGGCGGGCGGTTCGCGAATCTCCTCGGCCTGGCCGGCTGGGAGGCGTTCAAGCCGTACGCGATCGTCTCGCTGGCGGTGGCTTCGGTGCTGGCGCTGGTGCTGTGGTCCAAGCTGGTCCGCTGGGATTGGGCGGTCGCGGTGGCGGCCACGACCACCGCGGTGATGGTGGCATTCGCTTCGCCGGAGGCCTACAGCGCGGTGCTGGTGATCCTGTTCGCCCCGGCGATGGTGCTGGCCTGGGGAGCGCTCTACCGGCCGATGGAGTTCGGTGCCGAGAGCCGGTCGCGGGTCGCGAGCGGCGCCGATGCCGAGCGGGGCGATACCGGATCGGCTCCCGCAGGGCCCGGCGGCCGGACCGCGGCGGGCTGGGGCGCCACCATCGGTGCGGGTGCGTTCGTCGGTCTGAGTGGAATGTTCTACACCCTGTTCTTCGCGGTGGCGGTCTTCACCGTCGTGCTGATGGGACTGGTCGCCTGGGCGACACTGTGGTGGCAGCAGCACGAGATCGCGGTCCATCAGCCGCGGGCGCCGAGGCTGGGGTTGTTCCGGCTGCTGTGGCCGGTGCTGCAGCGCCTGATCGTGATGGGTGTCGTCGCCGGGCTGATGACACTGATCGTCTGGGGCCCGTATGTCGCGGAGGTGCTGACCGGAAATCTCCCGAGTTCCAACTCGGCCCTGCACTATCTGCCCGAGGCCGGTTCGCATCTCCCGTTCCCGATGTTCGATTTCTCCGAACCGCTGCTCGGTGCCCTGTGTCTGCTCGGCACCATCTGGCTGGTGGTACGGGTGGCCAGTTCCCGGCGGGCTCAGGCACTCGGAATCTCGGTGGTCGCGATCTATCTGTGGTCGCTGGGCTCGATGCTGGTGGCCGCCGCGGGGACGACCGGCCTCGCCTTCCGGCTCGAGCCGATCCTGCAAGTGCTGCTCGCCGCCGCCGGTGCCTTCGGGTTCGTGGAGGGTGCGCGGGCGATCTATCAGGCCCTCGACGAACCGCGCCGGTTCCGGGCGGTGACCGCGGTGGTCGCGGTGCTCGGTGCGCTGGCCTTCGCGCAGAGCATTCCGAGCATTCTCGGCACCGAGATCACGACCGCCTACACCGATACCGACGGCAATGGTCAACGGGCCGACAAGCGCAACCCCTCGGCGGTGTCGCACTACGGCGATATCGACCGGGCCCTCACCGAACAGACCGGGCGGCCGCGAGATCAGACGGTGGTACTGACCGCCGACACCAGCTTTCTGTCGTACTACCCCTATTACGGATTCCAGGCGTTGACCTCGCACTACGCCAATCCGCTCGCCGATTTCCCGGCCCGTGCGGCCGAGATCGAGCGATGGAGCGAGCTCGAGACTCCCGCCGAACTGATCGATGCGCTGAACCACTCCCCCTGGCGTGCCCCCGACGCCTTCCTTTTCCGCCGCAGCGGAGAGAACTACACGCTGCGATTGGCCGAGGACGTCTATCCCAACGATCCCAATGTGCGGCGCTATACCGTCGAATTCCCGGGTTCCCTGTTCGACGATCCGCACTTCCAGAGCACCGAATTCGGGCCGTTCACGCTGGTGGTGCGCCATTGAGCCGACCGCGATCGCCTGTGGATAAGTTTGTGGAATTTCGAAAATCCTGTGGATAACCGCAGTCCGTGCGGGTGCGGTCCACAACGACGATGAGTACGGTGGGTGGCTGGTCGTCGGCTCGAGGAGTTTTATCAGTGGTACAGGGTGGGGAAACGAACCCGCACGAGTCGACAGCCCCGGGTAGGTCCGGTGTGGTCGCGGTGGACACGGCCGCCGCGCCGGCTCCGGAGACGACGAACGAACGGCGGTCGGCTCCGGCCGCCGATCGGATCGCCGCGCTGCTGCCGCGGATCGGCGCCGCACGCGCAGACGTCGCGGTCGGCCTGCTACATCTGATCGGCGCCGTCGTCGTGATGTCCGGACAGTGGCGAGACACCACCCACGGCTACCTGATCGACAGCGGCCAGGACCAGTCGATGTGGGAGTGGTTCTTCGCCGAGACCGCACACTCGGTGGCCCATCTGCACAATCCGCTGGGCACCGTCCTGCAGAACTTCCCGGATGGCGTGAACATGATGGCCAACACGGCCATGTTCGGCGTGGGTATTCCGCTGACACCGGTCACACTGCTGTTCGGCCCCACGGTCACCTTCGTCCTGGTCCTCACCCTGGGCCTGGCCGGAACCGGATTCGCCTGGTACTGGCTGTTCTCCCGGGAGCTGGTGACCTCGCGATTCGCCGCCGCACTCGGTGGTCTGTTCTGCGGTTTCGCCCCGGCGATGGTCTCGCATGCCAGCGCACATCCGAATTTCGTCGTGCTGGCGCTGCTGCCGATGCTCGCGCTGCTGATCATCCGGATGGCCCGCCGGGCGGTCCGGGGAGACGAGAACGGCACCGACGACGTCGAGGCCGGTTTCCGATCCACGCTGCCGCGAATCCGGGAGGCGATCGTGCTGGGGGTGCTGGTCGCCCTGCAGATCGCCCTCGGCGAGGAACCGCTGCTGATCTTCGCGCTGGGCTTCGGTCTGTTCGCCCTCGTCTACTACCTGCACGCACCGCGCACGGGACTGCGGGTCGCGCGCGCGCTGATCCCGACGCTCGCCCTCGGCGCGGTGATCACCGTGGCTCTGACCACGATCCCGCTGTGGTGGCAGTTCTTCGGACCACAGAGCTACCGATCCATCGATCACGGTCCGATGGGCAACGATCTCGCCGCCCTGCCCCAGTTCCCGTCCCAATCCCTCGGCGGCCTCTTCTCCCCGGGCCGCAACATCGCGATCAACCCGACCGAGGAGAACGCCTTCTTCGGCTGGCCGCTGCTGGTACTGGTCGCGGGGACCTCGGCATGGTTGTGGCGCCGGCGCGAACCGGAACATCGACTGGTGCGCGCGGTCGCCGCGGTCATCGTCGCGTTCACCATCCTGTCGCTGGGTGTGTCGCTGCGCATCGAGCGGACCGATACCGGCATCACGCTGCCGTGGCACTGGCTCGACCAGGTACCGCTGCTGAACACCGTGCTGGAAACCCGGTTCACCCTGGCCGCCGTCCCCGCCATCGCGGTCGTGCTGGCACTGGCCACCCAGCGAATGCTGGATTACGCGCGCGCCTCGACGGCCGACATCCGACCGGTGATCTGGTTCGTCGCGATGGCGCTGGCCCTGGTCCCGCTGGTGCCGACCGTGCTGCCCGTGACCCATCGCGAGCCGACCCCGCAATTCTTCACCGACGGCACGGTCGATCGGTACGTCGACGACGGCTCGGTGGTGATCGCACCACCGCCGACCCGGCTCGATGCCGGACCGCTGAAATGGCAGGTCGACGCCGACTTCGACTTCCCGCTGGCCGGTGGCTACTTCGTCGGTCCGACCGCGGACAAGAAGGGCCGTTACGGCCCGGACGACCGGCCGACCGCGGCCCTGTTGATGAAGGCGCAGCGCACCGACCGGATTCCCGAGATCGACGACCGCGCCCGGACCCAGGCGGTGGCCGATCTCGCCTACTGGCGCGCCGATGTGGTGGTGCTGCCGCCCAGCGATCACGGCGGTGCGATCCGGGCCACCCTCGACCAACTGCTCGGCTTCCCGGGACAGGTGGTCGACGGCGTGGTCGTCTGGGACGTTCGCACCCTGAGCTGACCGGTCACCGGCGAATATCGAGCATCCGCACCCGATTCCGCAGGTGTGCCAGCGGGTTCGGGAAGTGCGGTGGCTTAGCATCGCTGGGTGCGCGCAGACTCTCCAGCGTTTCCCCGCATCCGCCTGGCAGCCCTGCTGTCGGGGCTGATCGCCGTCGTCCTCGCGGTACTCACACCGCTGCTGCCGGTGCGAGAGGACCGGACGAGCATGGATTGGCCACAGCCGCAATCGGTTCCGGTCACCGCGCCGCTGGTGTCCTATGTCCCGTTGCAGCTGGATGCGTCGATATCGTGTTCGGCGTTCCGGGATCTGCCCAGCGGCACGGTGCTGTCGACGGTCCCGGCGGATGCGCCGGGCGCGTCGGCGAAGGGGTTGATCGCCAAGGTCGTCGACGAACCGGGCGGGCGGACGCTGTCGGTGCTGCTGCGCGACATCCCGGTGCTGTCGGCGCCGCTGGCAGAGGTCGGCGGGTGCACCCGGCTCACCATCACCTCGACCGCACAGGGCACCACGGGCGAATTCACCGGTGTCAGCCGGAAAGACGGCACCGCGTTCACCAATACCGTCGGCGGGGATGTGCGGCCCCAGGTCGTCGGCGTCTTCACCGACCTCGATCGCGCGCAGCTCGGTGACGCGCACGTCCACGCCGACATCGATTCCCGCTTCTCTTCCAGCCCGAGCCCGCTGAAGCTGGCGGCCATCATCGGCGCGGTCGTGTTCACCATCCTGTCGCTGATCTGCCTGCATCTGATCGACACCGCCGACGGACGGCGGGCGCGGCGTTATCTGCCGGCGCACTGGTGGCGGTTCACCGTCGCCGACGCGGTGGTCCTGGGCACGCTGGTGATCTGGCATTTCATCGGCGCCAACACCTCCGATGACGGTTACATCCTGAACATGGCCCGCGCTTCGAGGCATTCGGGCTACATGGCCAACTACTACCGCTGGTTCGGAGTGGCCGAGGCGCCCTTCGGCTGGCCGTACGAGGTGCTGGCCTGGATGACCCGGGTCAGCGACGCCAGCTGGTGGATGCGACTGCCGGCGCTCCTGGCCGGGGTGGCGTGCTGGTTGGTGATCAGCCGGGAAGTCCTGCCGCGCTTGGGTTCCCGGGTGCGCCGGGACGGGGTCGCGCGCTGGACCGCGGGCCTGGTGTTCCTGGCCGCGTGGCTGCCCTACGACAACGGCCTGCGCCCCGAACCGCTGATCGCCCTGGGCGCGCTGCTGACCTGGTGCTCGATCGAACGCTCGATCGCCACCAAACGCCTGTTGCCCGCGGCGATCGCGGTGCTGATCGCCGCATTCTCACTCGCCGCCGGACCCACCGGCCTGATCTGTATCGCGGCTCTCATCGCCGGTTCGCGACCGGTGTTGCAGCACATCATCGCCCGGGCTCGCGGCGGTGGCTCCGCCGGTCGCGCGATCCTGCGCTACGGTGCGCTGCTCGCCCCGGGTGCGGCCGCGGGCGCGCTGGTGCTGGTGGTGGTCTTCGCGGATCAGACGCTGGCCTCGGTCATGGAGGCCACCCGGGTACGCAAGATCATCGGGCCGAATGTCGCCTGGTTCGACGAGCGCACGCGCTGGGACTCGCTGCTGATGCTCGCACCGGACGGTTCGCTGGCCCGCCGCTTCGGCATTCTCGGCATGCTGCTGTGCCTGCTGGTCTGTGTCCTGGTCATGCTGCGCAAGAACGGTCGCATCCCCGGTACCGCGAAGGGCCCGTCGGCGCGCATTCTCGGCATCGTCTTCATGTCGCTGATCCTGATGATGTTCACCCCGACCAAGTGGACCCATCACTTCGGTGTCTACGCCGGGCTGGCCGGATCGCTGGCCGCGTTGACGGCGGTCGCGGTCGGAGTCAACGGGATTCGCGCACGCTACAACCGCTCGCTGTTCGCGTCCGCGGTCTTCTTCCTGCTGGCCATCACCTTCACCGGATCCAACGGCTGGTGGTACGTCTCCAGCTACGGGGTGCCCTGGTACGACAAGGCCCCGCTGGTGGCGGGGAAGGGATTGTCGACGCTGTTCCTCGGGCTGGCGGTACTGTGCATCCTGCTCGCGGCCTATCAGTATTACCGCGAGCCGTATCGGAAACCACAGGAGCGCAGGCGTTTCGGTTTCGACACCTGGGCGGTCCAGCCGCTGACGATCGCCGCCGCGGTACTGGTGTTGTTCGAGGTCGCCTCGCTCGCCAAGGGCGCCGTGACGCAGTACCCGGGGTATTCCATCGCGAAGTCGAATTTCCGCGCACTGGCCGGACATCGGTGTTCGATGGCCGACGCTGTCCTCACCGAAACCGACACCCGCGATTCACTGCTGCAGCCCTATTCGGGCTCCGCGGCCGATGCCCTGGGCGCCGACTCGACCGGGTTCACTCCCGACGGTGTGGCCAAGGATCTGACCGCCGATGCCGAGGAAACCACCACCGGAGGGGCGAATTCGATCGAATCGGATTCCACGAACAAGACAACCAACACCACCACCGCGGGCACCGGCGGCGGTACCACCGAACAGGTGGGCGTCAACGGCAGTTCCGTCGCGCTGCCGTTCGGACTGGATCCGGCGCGGACCCCGGTCCTGGGCAGCTACACCACCGGCGCCAAACAGCAGGCCCATCTGACCTCCGGCTGGTACCGGATGGACGTGGCCGACGCCCGCCGCGATCCCGACCACAAGCTGCTGGTGGTGACCGCGGCCGGCCGGATCAAATCGGTGAATGCCGACGGTGTCCTCACCTACGGCCAGGATCTGACGGTCGAATTCGGCGACCGCGGCGCCGACGGCACCGTGCGCCCGCTGGGTTCGTTCGTACCGCTGGACATCGGTGGCGCGCCGTCCTGGCGGAACATGCGGGTTCCGCTGGACCGCATCCCCGACGGGACCAACGCCGTGCGCATCGTGGCCGTCGCCAACGATCTGACACCCAAGCAGTGGCTCGCGGTGACGCCGCCGCGGCTGCCGAAGCTGGCGACGCTGGATTCGGTCGTGGGACACACCGATCCGGTGCTCGAGGACTGGCATGTGGGCCTGGCCTTCCCCTGCCAGCGGCCGTTCGATCACAAGGACGGCGTCGCCGAGGTGCCGAGGTGGCGCATCCTGCCCGACCGGGTCGGTTCCGATGCGTCCAATGCGTGGCAGGACGATATCGGCGGCGGTCCGCTGGGCTGGACCGGACTGCTGTTGTCGGCCCAGACCGTGCCCGCCTATCTGAACGACGACTGGAGCCGCGACTGGGGTTCGCTGGAGCGGTTCACGCCCTATGTCCCCGAGGCCGAGCAGGCCACCGTCGCAGTCACGGTGCAGAACCGCTGGGGCTGGGCCAAGGACGCACCGATCCGCGCGAAATAGCAGGTAGTCCGGCACTCGACGCGATCATGGGAAGCGGTTCGGGAAATCGATACGCCCGAACCGTTCCCGTGAAGACGGTCACTCGCGTCTCGGCCAGATAACATCACCATCCGTGCCCGACGCCGCAACCGCAGTACTTGCCAAACCGACGGTCACCGAACAACCGGTGACGTCGCGCGATTTCCGCACCGCTCGCCTGATCGCCGTGATCGCCGGCGTGCTCGGTGCCCTGTTCGCCATCGCGACCCCGTTCCTGCCCGTCAGCCAGACCACCGCCGAGGTGAACTGGCCGCAGAGCGACACCGTCGGCAATGTCGAGGCACCGCTGATGTCGCAGGTCCCGGTGGATTTGCGGGCCTCGATCCCCTGCTCCGCCATCGCCCAGCTGCCGCAGGGCGGAATGCTGCTCACCACCGCGCCGCCGGAGGGTGATCGAGCCGCCCTCGAGGGCATGTTCGTGCGCGTGACCGCCGATTCGGTCGATGTCGTGGATCGCAACGCGATCGTCGCCTCGGCCAAGCGAACCGAACTCGACGGCTGCACCAGCATCAGCATCACCTCCGACATCAACCGCACGTACGCCCACTTCGAGGGCCTGAACACCCAGGTTGAGCGCCCCACCGCCACCGGAGGCACCGAGATGGTGACGGTCCCGGTGGAAGGCACCCTGCCGGGTGATCTGCGGCCGCAGGTGGTCGGCGTCTTCTCCGATCTGAAGGGCCCGGCGCCCACCGGACTGTCGTTCCACATGACGGTCGATTCCCGATTCTCGTCCTCTCCCACGGTGATCAAACTCGTGGCCATGCTGGCCGCGGTGCTGTGCACCCTCATCGCGCTGGCCGCACTGGGCCGGCTGGACACGACCGACGGCCGCGGTCACCGCCGCTTCTTCCCCGCGCACTGGCTCCGGCCGACCTGGACCGACGGTGCCGTCCTCGGCACGCTGCTGGTCTGGCATTTCGTCGGCGCCAACACCTCCGACGACGGCTACATCCTGACCATGGTCCGGGTGGCGCCGCACGCCGGTTACCTGGCGAACTACTTCCGCTGGTACGGCGTACCGGAGGCTCCCTTCGGCTGGTACTACGACGTCATCCAGATCTTCGCGCAGATCTCCACCGCCAGCCCCTGGGTGCGCATCCCCGCGCTGCTGTGCGGCATGTTGTGCTGGATGGTGATCAGCCGCGAGGTGGTCCCCCGGCTCGGCCGTGGCGTGCGGACCTCGAAGGTCGCGCTGTGGACCGGTGGACTGGTCTTCCTCGCTTTCTGGATGCCCTACGACAACGGCCTGCGCTCGGAACCCATCGTGGCGCTCGGCGCGCTGCTGACCTGGGTCTCCATCGAACGTGCCATCGCGACCCGGCGCCTGCTACCGGCCGCGGTCGCGATTCTGGTCGCGGCGTTCACCCTCGCCGCGGCGCCCACCGGCCTGATGTGTGTGGCCGCACTGCTCGCCGCCGTCCGTCCGCTGGTGCGAATCGTGGTGCAACGCAAGCGCGATCTGCAACAGCGGGTCGGAAGTGGCTGGCGGGCATCGGGGTTCGTGTCCTCGCTGCCGTTGCTGGCCCCGATCGCCGCGGCCGGATTCCTCGTGCTGACCGTGGTCTACAGCGATCAGACCTTCGCCGGTATCCAGGAGGCCAACCGGGTCCGCCGCCTCACCGGGCCGAACCTGGCCTGGTACGAGGACTACCTGCGCTACTACTACCTGTTCGTGCAGACCGTCGACGGGTCGGTATCGCGTCGCTTCGCGTTCATCGTGATGATCCTGTGCCTGATCACCACCGCCCTGGTGTTGTTGCGGCGCAAGCAGATTCCCGGCATCTCCAGCGGTCCGACCTGGCGGCTGATCGGAGTGGTCTGCGGAACCATCTTCTTCATGATGTTCAACCCCACCAAGTGGACCCACCACTTCGGCGCCTACGCCGGAATCGCCGGTGCGCTGGCGGCGGTGACCGCGGTGGCGGTATCGGCGACGGCACTGCGGTCACGCAAGAACCGCTCGATCTTCCTGGCCGCGCTGCTGTTCGCACTGGCATTGGCGTTCTCCGGTACCAACGGCTACTGGTATGTCTCGAGCTACGGTGTGCCGTGGTTCGACAAGACGGTGTCGGTACACGGATTCCAGTCCAACACCTTGATGCTGGTGCTGTTCGGCCTCGCATTGGCGGTGGTGGCATGGCAGGCGTTGCGCGAGGGCTACGCCAAACCGCCGGAGAGTTCGAAATCCGCGCGCGGCAGGCGGGTTCGGCGTTTCGCGGCGATTCCCCTGACGGTCGTCGCCGCGGCGATGGTGTTGTTCGAGGTGCTGTCGCTGGCCAAGGGCGCGGTGACGCAGTATCCCGCCTATTCGCTGGCGCGCGGCAATGTCGATGCCGTGGACGGCAACCGCTGCGGAATCGCCGACGACGTCCTGGTCGAATCCGACGCCAATGCGGGCCGGTTGAATCCGATCCTCGATCCCGCACATCCGCCCAAGGACAACGATCCACTGGCCGGGGCGGAGCCGACCGGATTCGATCCCAACGGAGTCCCGACCGATCTGAAGGCCGATGCGGTCGAGGTCAAGCCGGGTACCGGTAACACCTCCGACCAGTCGGTGGGTGCCAACTTCGCCGAGGGCCAGAATGCCGGCACCGGCGGCGGCACCACGGAGAACAGCGGTGTCAACGGTTCATCGGTGGCCTTGCCCTTCGGTCTGGACCCGAAGACCACGCCGGTGATGGGCAGCTACCAGCAGGGGCTGCAGCAGCCCGCACATCTGACCTCGAGCTGGTACGAACTGCCGGCCCGCACGGACCAGTCGCCGCTGGTGGTCATCTCCGCCGCCGGACGCATCATGTCGTTCGATCAGACCGGTGCCATGCAGTACGGCCAGGATCTGAAGCTCGAATACGGCAAGCGCCAGCCGGACGGTTCGGTGAAATTCGAGGGCAGCTACGTACCGCGCGATATCGGCCCGGCGCCGTCCTGGCGCAATCTGCGCATTCCGGTCTCGGAGATAGCCGCGGACGCGGATGCGGTGCGGATCTCGGCCAACCGCAATGTGCTCATCGGTGATCAGTGGCTGGCGTTCACCCCGCCACGGGTACCGAAGATGGTGACGCTGAACAACCTGCTCGGCTCCGAGCAGCCGGTGCTCGAGGACTGGGCGGTGGGTCTGCAGTTCCCCTGCCAGAACCCGTTCCCGCACCGGTACGGCGTGGCGACCATGCCGAACTATCGCATCCTGCCCGACCGCCCGCTCGCGGTGAGCTCGACCGACACCTGGCAGGCCGAAGAGTTCGGCGGCCCGCTCGGCTTCACCCAGATGCTGGCGAGCTCGACCACCATCCCGACCTATCTCAAGGACAACTGGGCACGCGACTGGGGCACGCTGGAGCGCTACGACCGCTACGCACCGGACGCGAAGCCCGCGAAGGTCGACACCGGAACCGAGAACCGCAACGGACTCTGGTCACCGGGACGATTGCGGGTCTTCTGAGCGGATCCACCGACAACAATGGGCGGCGCACGGAATGTGCGCCGCCCATTGTCGCTTCAGTGCCGAATCGGCTCCAGCTCAACAACAGTCACAGGTCACCGGATCAAGCATCGACGTGTTCGATCCATTCGTAGACGGGAAGGTTGCCCTCCGGGGTGTCCTGGCGGCGGGGTGTGGATTTGAATCGCTCGTAGCCGCCGGTGGTCTGCACCCGTAATTCGATGCCGGGTGGCGTGATGGGGACGATGCGATGCGGTAGGTCGGCTGGTCCGCCCTCGAGTACAGCCTTCGGTGAGGTACCCATAGCTGAAGGCTCTCACATGGGGGCCGGGCGACCGGGTGATTCCAGGAAAGACACGCGCTACCCAGCGTTCAACCGGCCGTAACGGTGAGGCCTCCCACGGGCCGCTGAGCGGACGTAGGCCACCGACCCCACCACGATGTCCCGCCGTCCCTTCCGGACGGCCACCGCGGCATCGGGGCATGCGAATGGCGCCGCCCGCACCGATCTCGGTGCGGGCGGCGCCATTCGTCACTGGTCTGTCGCGGTCCGGGTCTCCGGCGGCTACAGCGGCAGCAGGTGATGTTTGCGCGGATTGCGCTGCAGTTTCTTGTCCCGCAGCAGCGCCAGAGCCTTGCGGAGCTCCAGCCGGGTCGCCGAGGGTTCGATGACCGCGTCGATATAGCCGCGTTCGGCCGCCGGCCACGGGGTCGCGACGGTCTCGTTGTAGAAGTCGATCATCTGTTTGCGGATCGTCTCGCGCTGATCCTCCGGCGCGGCCTCCAGCTGACGACGACCGACGAGACCGACCGCGGCCTCCGCACCCATCACCGCGATCCGGGCGGTGGGCCAGGCGAAGTACACATCGGCACCGAGCGCCTTGGAGCCCATGACCGCCCAGCCACCGCCGTAGGCCTTGCGGACCACGACGGTCACCTTCGGCACCGAGGCCTCCACGAACGAGAACAGGAAGCGCCCGCCGCGCTTGATGACGCCGATCTTCTCCTGCTCCACCCCGGGCATGAATCCGGGAGTATCGACGACCAGCACCAGCGGAATCTCGAACGCATCGCACATCCGCACGAAATGCGAGGCCTTGTCGGAAGCCTTGGCATCGAGCGCGCCCGCCAGATACATGGGCTGATTGGCGACCACACCGACCGCGCGGCCGTCGACCCGGGCGAAACCGGTGATCACATTGCGGGCCATATCGGACCCGATCTCGTGGAACGCTCCGTCGTCGAAGATCCGCAGCAGCACCTCGTGCATGTCGTAGCTGGCGTTGTCGGAATCCGGCACGATGGCGTCGAGTTCCCGATCCGACTCGGTGACCTCGGGTTCGAGACCCGGATTGACGATCGGGGACTCCTCCTGACAGCTGGAGGGCAGGTAGCTCAGATATTCACGAGCCCACTCGAACGCCGCCTTCTCGTCCTTGGCGACGTGGTGGATATTGCCGTAGTCGGCCTGGTTGTAGGCGCCGCCCAGTTCCTCGAGGCTGACATCCTCACCGGTGGCATCGCGGATGACCTGCGGGCCGGTGACGAACATGTGCGCATTCTCGGTCGCGATCACCACATCGGTGGTGATCGGCTGATACACCGCGCCCGCGGCACAGTTACCCAGAATCAGCGACACCATCGGCACCGCACCCGACAGCGGCTCCATGGCGATGGCCATCTCGCCGTACCAGCGCAGGGAGGTCACCGCCTCCTGCACACGCGCGCCACCGGAGTCGTTGATACCGACCAGCGGGCAGCCCATCTTGGCGGCGAACCGCATGATCGCGGCCACCTTGCGGCCGAACATCTCACCGACCGAGCCGCCATACACCGTCTGATCGTGTGAGAACACCGCCACGGGGCGGCCCTCGACCAGGCCGTGGCCGGTGACCACGCCGTCGCTGTAGAGGGCGTTCGCATCGCTCGGATTACGTACCAGCGCACCGATTTCCACGAAGGTGCCCGGATCCATGAGCATGTTGATCCGCTCGCGGGGAGAGGGAATGCCCTTCTTCGCCCGCTTGGCCGCCCCCGCTTCGCCCGCCGGCTCCTGCGCGAGCTCCAGCTTCTTGCGCAGGTCGGCAAGCCTTTCAGCGGTCGTACTCACTGCTCTCCCTTCCCGGGTGCATCGTTGGAGATCGCCGCCAGTTTCCGGCTGAGGTCGGCACCGATCTGCGAGACGCGCGGTTCATCGATGATCTGGAGGTGGTCACCCGGGATGTGGATGACTTCCAGGTTGGGGATGTAACCATCCCATCCGCCGTTCGGTTGCCGATCGGCGTAGCGAGGCTCGATTTCGATGATGCCGTCGTGGTAGCGGTCGGCAAGATAGAGCGTCACCTCACCGTCGTAGTTCGACGGTTGTGCCTTCTGCAGGTCGCGGCTGTCCAGCCACGATGTGCGTTGATGCTCGATCACGCCACCCGGAATCTTGACGTCGGCGAATTTGAGCAGGCTCATGATGATCTCGAGCTGCTCTTCGTCACTGGCATCCGCCAGTTCCTGCAACATCTCGTCGTCGAGTTGTCCCTCGATGCCGTAGGTCTTCTGCGCGAACGCCTGGAAACGTTCGATGCGCGTGCGCCGCCCGGCCGGCGAGGTGTCCTCGTCCTCGACCGGCAGGGCCAGGTCGATCAACCCGACCAGCCGCACATCGTCACCGTCGGCCCGCATGATCTGGCCGACCTGCAGTGCGAACACCGCGCCCAGCGACCACCCGTACAGGACATACGGCCCGCTCGGGAAGATCTTGCGAATCTCGTCGGCGTATTCGCGAGCGCGCTCGGGGATGGATCCCTCGATCCGCTCGAAGCCGTACATCGGGGTGTTCTCGGGAAGTCGCTTCAGCAGCGGCTCGTACACCAGGGTGTTTCCGCCCGATGGATGGAACACGAAGACCGGAATCACATTCGAGCCTTCGACGACCGGCCGCAGCGGCCGGATGAATCCGTCGACCTCGGTCGCCGAATCCTGGTGGTTGCGAACGATGTCCGACAGTTGCTCGATGGTCTCGCAATCGAGAACCTCGTCGACCTCGATCTCGGCACCCACCCGCTCCGACAGCCGCTCCGCGAGCTTCTGCGCGGTGTCCTCGTCGAGGATCGGCAGGGTGTTGAAGATGCCACCGGCCGACTTGCCGGTCACCGTCGCCCACGCGGCGAAGGTGAGCCGCTCGGCCGCATCGCGCGGCGGCACATCGGCTTCGGCGTCCTTGGCGCCCGCGGCCTGCCCGCCACCCAGAAGTGCCGTTGCTGCCGCATCGCCCTCGGACGCGCTCCTCGTCGGCGACGCGGTATCGGATGCCTCGGCGGTGGCTGCCGAATCAGCCACTGCCACTGCCTCTTCGGCGCCGGCAGCCGGGGCAGCGGCGGGCTCGGTCCCCTCGTCCTGCGCCTGTGCCAGCGCGGCAGCCGGGTCCTCCCCCGCCTCCATGGCCGCCCGTGCGGCGGCGACGAAGTTGTCGTCCACCGTCAGGGCACCACCCTCGGCAGCCTGTTTCTCGGCCATCGCCGCGACCTGGTCGCGGTGCTCGATGGCGTAATGCAGCACCTTGCCGACCTCGTTGAGGCTGGCATCGCGCACCGCCGAAACCTGCAGTGAGGGAATGTCGAATTCGTATTCCACGCGGTTCTTGATCCGCATGGCCATCAGCGAGTCCAGACCCAGCTCCATGAGCGGGATCTCCATCGGCAGGTCCTCCACGGCGTAACCCATGGATTCCGCGGCGATGGTGGCGAGGCGCTGTTCGACGGTCTGGGTCCCATGGGGATCCCAGCGCTCACCGAAGCTCTCTGCGACCACGAGATCGGCAGTGCCGCTGCCGGTTTCGACCGGGGTCGACGCAACGGCCGCGGGGGTACCGGCACCCGCCGGCGCACTCGCCGTCACGACCGCGTCGAACACCAGCCGGAAGGCATTGCCCTCGCGAACATGTACCTGCACCGAGGCGCCACCGGGGTGCGGAGTCAACGTGGTGGTGAGGGTTCCCGCGGTCGGCACCGCGGCATGGGCGATGGTCGCACCCACCGCGACATCCGACAGCACCTGTGCCGCAGCGGCATTCACCAGCGCGGCCAGATCGGTGACGGCCGCGGCCTGCACCTCCCAGGCATGCCGGCCGTCCGGCAGTGCGACGTGCGCACCGGGCGCGCGACCACTGCCCGAACCGCCCGCGACACTGACCTTGGGCCAATATTCCTTGCGCACGAAGGCCGTTCGCGGCACGTCGGCGTAATCACCGGCCGGAAGCAGCGAGGGCAGATCCACCGAGTGGCCGTGCACATACAGCTGAGCCAGCGCGGAGATCACGCCCGCGGCCTCGTCCTCCTTGCGCTTGAGCGTGGGGATCAGCGCCGCGTTGGGCACACCCGCCGCGAAAGTCGTGCCCATGACCTGCATGAGCGCAACGGAATTCGGGGCGAGTTCGAGATAGGTGGTGATGCTGTTGTCGACGGCCTGGCGGATCGCATTGGTGAAGTACACCGAGCCGCGCATGTTGGTGACCCAATAGTCCTCGTCGTGCACCGGGTCCGAACCCGCCTTGTAGACGGTGGCCTTGTGCACGGTCGAGTACAGATCGGTGGTCGGCTTGGTCGGCTCGATACCGGCGAGCTCCGCGGCCAGTTCGCCGAGCAGCGGATCCATCTGCGAGGTGTGCCCGGCGCCGCGGGTCTGCAGTACCCGGGCGAATTTTCCCTCGGCTTCGGCGCGCGCCACGATCGCGTGCACCTGATCCGGCGGGCCGCCGATCACGGTATTGGTCGGCGCGGCGTACACCGCGACCTCGAGGTCCGGATATTCGGGCAGCACCTTCTCGATATCTTCGGCGCTGTATTCGACCAGAGCCATATTGCGCACCTGGTCGTCGGTGATCATCTGCTCACCCTCGCCCATCAGGCGCGACCGGGCGCAGATCACCCGCACCGCATCCTCCAGCGGAAGACCGCCGCAGATGTAGGCGCCGGCGGCCTCGCCCTGCGAATGTCCCACCACGCCATACGGTTCGGCGCCGTGCGCGCGGAGCAGGGCGGCCAGGCCGAGCTGGATGGTGAACACACCGACCTGCGAGGTGCCCACATCCCAGTCCTGGGCGTCGTCGAGGATCATCTCCTTGACCGAATAGCCGGCCTCGTCGACGACCAGTTCGTCGACCGCGTCCACGGTCCGGGCGAAGATCGAATTCTCCAGGTAGAGCTGCTTACCCATCTTGCGGTGATGTGAGCCGAATCCGGCGAGCACCCACATCGGGCCCTCGACAGCCGGAGAATCGGCGGTGAACACACCCGGTCCGGGCTTACCGGCGGCGATGGCCCGCAGACCGGCGACAGCCTCGTCGTGTGTCGTGGCCAGCACCACACCGCGCGAACGCCCGTGATTGCGCTTTGCCAGCGAACGAGCCACATCCTCGAGCGGGGTCGCCTGTCCCGCTTCGGATTCCAGCCAGTCGGCCAGTTCGTCGGCGGCCCGGCGGCGACGCGAGGGCAGATAGGCCGAGACCGGCAGGATCACCGGCAGCGGCTCGGTGCGCGCTCGGGTCCATTCCGCGGTCTCGACGGCCGGAGCCGCCGCCGCGACCGGATCGGTACCGCCGACAATGGCCTCGGCACCGGCGAGCACATCGGTCGACTCGTGGTCGGGTTCGGCGGAAAGTTCGTCCGCAGCCGAATCCTCTTGTGTACCGGCCTCTTCCGATTCGGCGGCGGCGGGCACGTACTCCTGGATGACCAGATGTGCGTTCGTGCCACCGAATCCGAATCCGGAGATGCCGACGGTCGCGGTACCGCTGTAGCGCGGGAACTCGGTGGGTTCGTCGACGACCTTCAGATGTGCCTGCTCGAACGGGATGTACGGGCTCGGCCCGGCATATCCGAGGTTCGGCGGAATCACGTTGTGTTGCAAGGCCATGACGACCTTGGCCAGACTCGCCGCACCGGCCCCGGATTCCAGGTGCCCGAAATTGGTCTTCGCCGAACCGAGCAGTGCGGGCTTGTCCTCATCGCGGCCACGGCCGACCACCCGGCCGAGCGCATCGGCCTCGATGGGATCACCGATCGGGGTTCCGGTGCCGTGCGCTTCGATGTAGTCGACCGTCGAGGGGGCGATACCGGCATCCCGGTACGCACGGCGCAACACATCGGCCTGCGCATCCGGATTCGGCGCGAAGATGCCGTTGGAGCGGCCGTCGGAATTGACCGCGGACCCCTTCACCACGGCCAGGATGTGGTCGCCGTCTCGCTCGGCGTCGGCGAGCCGCTTGAGCACCACCAGACCGGCGCCCTCACTGCGGACCATGCCGTCGGCATCCGACGAGAACGCCTTGATGTGACCGTCTTTCGCGACCGCACCGATGGAATCGAAGCCGAGGGTGATCGCGGGCGCCAGCAACATGTTGACGCCACCGGCCAGGGCCAGATCGGCCTCGCCGTTGCGCAGCGCGCGCACCGCGTCGTGCACCGCCACCATGGTTGCCGAGCAGGCGGTGTCGATCGCGACCGACGGGCCGCGGAAGTCGTAGAAATAGGACACGCGATTGGCGACGATCGAGGTCGAGGCACCGGTCAGGGCGTAGGCGTCGGCGGAGGCGGGAGCATCGGGATCGGACTTCCCGAGCCCCAGCGCGGCGATCAGCTGGAAATCGTTGGTCGAGGTGCCGATGAACACGCCGACCGCTTCACCCTTGAGGGTATTGGCGGGAATTCGCGCATGCTCCAACGCTTCCCACGTCAGCTCCATCATCAGCCGCTGCTGCGGGTCCACCCGCTCGACCTCGACGGGCGACATCGCGAAGAACTCCGCATCGAAGCCCTTCACCACGTCCTGATCGAGATATCCGCCGAGCGTATTGCCGTTCTCGACCGCGGCCGCGATATCGGGGTCGCCGGTGAATTCGGCCCAGCGTCCCTCCGGCCGCTCCCGGATGGCGTCGCCACGATTGATCAGGAATTCCCAGGTCGAATCCGGGGTGGTGCCGGCACCGGGCAGGCGTGTGGAGAGGCCGACGATCGCGACGTCGTGCGCCGCTCCCGGCTGGTATCCGGCGGTGTAGAAGGCGTCGTCGGCGAGGTCCTCCGGTGCGTCCGGCTCGCCGTTGATGATCCGCTCGGCGAGGGAGGCGATGGTCGGATGCTGATACACGATGGTCGCGTTCAGCAGGACGCCGGTCCGCTCCTCGATATCACCCCCCAGGGCCAGTGCATCGCGGGAGGCCAGACCGAACTCCTCCATCGGCCGATCGACGGTGATCTGTTCGATCGGCTGCCCGGTCGCGTCGGCGACCCAGCGCTGCAACCACTCCCGGAGTTCGGCCACCGACATGTCCGGCGCACCGGACTCCACGGAACCGTCCTGCTCCGCCACGGCGGCCTCGGCCTGCTGCGTGGTGACCTCGACGTCGTCTGCGCCGGAGGTCGCGGCGGCGGTGACGCCACTGGTCTCTGTCGTCTGAGTGCCCTCGTTGTCAGCCATCAATTCCTCAAGCTACCTGGGTGCGGATATTGCGCGGGCGGGGATCGACAGCAGATTCGCCGTCATGTGGACAACTGCCGGGTTGTGCATGACCCGGGTACGACTCGAACGACCCGGCGACCTCCGCGCCGCTACCGCGGTGCCGCCCGAACAGCCCCGGCCGGTGGATCCGGGGACAGGGCGGCAGCCGCGACGGCGAGAGGTCACCGGGTGCACGATCTACTCTTCGTCCGGTGCGTCGGGGAAGGCCTGCTGCTGATAACCACCACGCAGCGTGCCTTCCAGATAGGCGGTACGGCAGGCCCGGCGGGCCAGCTTGCCACTCGACGTGCGCGGAATGGAACCGGCCGGAACCAGCAGCACATCACGCACCGTCACGCCGTGGCGCTGCGACAGCGCACCGCGCACCGCGTCCGCGATCGGCCGCGGATCGGCCTTGTGCCCACCCGGACCACGCTCGGCCACGATCACCAACTGCTCGGAGGCATCGTCGGCGTCGTACTTCAGACCGGCATGGCTGTCCGCCGTGAAGACCTCGGCGGGCAGCTGATTGGCCGGTACGGAGAACGCGGCGACGAAGCCCGGCCGCAGCATGTTGCTGGCCTCCTGCGCGGAGAACTCCAGATCCTGCGGGTAGTGGTTGCGGCCGTCGACGATCACCAGATCCTTCACCCGGCCGGTGATGAACAGTTCGCCGTCGACGTAGACGCCGTAGTCACCGGTGCGCAACCAAATGGCGTCGTCGCCGGTGCCTTCGGCATGCGATCCCTCGGGCAGCCGGTTGCTCAGCAGGTTCTTGAAGGTCTTGCGGGTCTCCTCGTCCCGACCCCAGTACCCGATGCCGATGTTGTTGCCGTGCAACCAGATCTCACCGACCCGGCCATCGGGCAGCTCCTGCGCACCCGCGGCGTCGTCGATCGTCTCGGGATCCACGATCGTGGCCCACTGCGACAGCGCGATATAGCCACAGCTGACCTGCGCGATCGAATTCGGCGCACCCTGATCGACCTTCAGCACGCGCCCGGCGCCCAGCTCGTTGCGGTCGACGTAGACGACCTTGGCCTCATCCTCGGCACGAGTCGCGGAAACGAACAGCGTCGCCTCGGCCATGCCGTAGCAGGGCTTGATCGCGGTCTTCGACAGCCCGTAGGGAGCGAACGCCTCGTTGAACTTCTTCATCGACGAGGTCGTGACCGGCTCACTGCCGTTGATCAGGCCGATGACGTTGGACAGATCCAGCGATTCGCCCTTCTTCGGCAAACCACGCGCGGCGGCATGCTCGAAGGCGAAGTTCGGCGCGGCCGCGAAGGTTCCGGCGCCGTCGGACACCGCGGCGAGTTCCGCGATCCAACGTCCCGGACGCCGCACGAACGCACTGGGCGACATGATGGTGATGTACTTGCCGCCGATCGCCGGCAGGATCACGCACAGCAGACCCATGTCGTGATAGAGCGGCAGCCAGGTGACACCGCGCGAATTCCAGTCCAGGTTGATCGCGTTGACCATCTGCAGCAGGTTGGTGCCCACCGCGCGGTGGGTGATCTCCACACCGGCCGGGGTCCGGGTCGAACCCGAGGTGTACTGCAGGTAGGCGATGTCGTCCACGGCCAGTTCCGGGCGCACCCAGGATTCGCCCAGGGTGTCGGGCACCGCGTCCACGGCGATGATGCGCGGACGCTGCGCGGCCGGCAATGGGCGGAAGAACTGCCGCACACCGGCCGCCGAGGAACTCGCGGTCAGGATCGCCGCCGGCTTGCAGTCACCCAGCACGGCGTGCAGGCGATCGGTGTGGCCCGGCTCGTCCGGATCGAACAGCGGCACCGCGATGGTGCCGGCGTAGATGGCGGCGAAGAAGGAGATCACATAGTCCAGGCCCTGCGGCGCCAGAATTGCCACCCGGTCACCGGGTTTGGTGACCTGCTGCAGGCGAGCGGCCACCGCGCGCAGCCGGATGCCGAATTCCTTCCAGGTCAGATCCTGGTACTCCCCATCGCGCTCACGGGAGTAATCGATATAGCGATACGCAAGATCGTTCGCGTCGTTGCGAGTGTGCTTCTCGACGTAATCGACCAGGGTGCTGCCCTCGGGAATTGCGATGTTCCCGGTTTCGTCCAGGTAGTCGTCGAAAGTCTCGTCCGTCATTCCTTCTCCTCCGAGGCACACGCAGCACGGCGCCAATGGCCGCTGATACCTGTGAGGCCCCGACTCTCTTTCACCTGCGGGCGCTCTGTGATGCGTGAGCCTGCCTGCAGCTTTTCCGGTGGTCTGCGCGGTGACCACCCATGGGCTAGATGTACTCGAGCCAGGCACATGTTACAGAGCTGGCTCCGAAGCGGTCTTCGGAGCGAGTCGAACATCCTCCCGGCGAACACGCGTGGTGAATCGGCTACGACTCCTCTCGCAGCAGCGGGATCACCGGCGCGAAAGCATCCATCTGTGTCGGAAACACTCCAACATAGGACATCGACGTCGAGGCCCGCACGTTACGGATCTGCTCGGCGATCTCCTCGAATGTGCCGATAGCCACATATGGGGAGTTCAGGATGTCGTCCACGGTGAGCTGCACATCGACCTCGAGATCGGGATGCAGACCCTTGTCGAGGGCCGCCAGCGCCATCTCGGCGGTACGTTCGCGATCGTCGGTGATCACGACCGCGGTGATGGTCCAGTTGAGTTCGATATCGGCGAACCGGTCCCCGGCCGCCTCCTTGATCAGATTCACCTTCTCGATGGTCTTCTCGAGGGTGATTCCCGACAGCAGGCCTTTACCGGTCTTGGTCGTGCGCGGCACCACCGAGATGATGTCGGCGTGCTTGGCGGCCAGCCGTAGCATCTTCGGGCCACCGCCACCGGTCACCAGCGGCGGCCGCGGACCCTGCCGCGGCCGGGGCGTGCCCTTGATACCGCGCACCTGGTAGTGCTTGCCCTCGAAATGGCACTCCTGCCCACGCAGCAGCACATCCAGGATGGTCAGGGTCTCATCCAGCTTTTCCAGCCGCACACCCGGCGACTCGTAGGGAATGCCGGCTGCCTCGAATTCGCTTTTGATCCAGCCCGCGCCCACCCCGAGTTCCAACCGGCCGCGCGAGAGCACGTCGATCGTCGCGGCATCCTTGGCCAGCACCACCGGATGCCGGAAACCATTGGCCAGTACCGAGGTTCCGATGCGAATGCGATCGGTGGCCACCGCGAGTGCGCCGAGTGCGGCGATCGGGCCGACCTGCGGACCGAGATGATCCGGGATCGCGAAGGAGTCGTAGCCGTATTCCTCGGCCTGCTGGGCGAGCTTGACGAATTTCCGCGCCCCGCCCTCCTGCTGGTTTCCCTCACCGGCGGCCGCGAACCGGAACGCGCGCGCCGGAACGCCCAACGCTGTCATCTCGACACCGCTGGTCGCGCCGGCGGCGGCGACTTCTGTCATGAACCTTTGCTCCTGGCTGTACGGAAATGCTGCGTCACGACCGGCGGAACGGCGGGCTCCGGACCGTGTTGCGGCGCGATCATCGCTGCACTTTACAGCCTTCACCAAAATCTGAGTGACCCTCGGGTTTAGTTTTTTTGCGAGACCTCCGGCGAGCACCGTCACACGGCCGTCAGCTGTGCGGCGGGTGCGGTGCGTTCGTGATCAAGCCCTCGGCCCAGGCCGCCGTCCACTGCGTCGCGGTGGTGCCGTCGGAGTCCACCTCGAAGGTGTTGTACAGGCTGTGTACCGGGTTGCCCACGGCCTTCACCAACGTCGCCAGACTCGGCAGGATGTTCAGCGGATTCATGGCCTGCGGTGGTGCGTCACAGATCAGATCCCCGGGTGCGCAAATGGTGTTCACCCGCCCGGCGAGGGTGCCGAACCCCGGACGCGGACCGGTCATCGTGATGCCCGGAACGGACAGCCCCTTGAGCGCGACCTCCGCGCCGACACCCGCCGGCGAGGTCCCGATCTCGTCCGCCTGTCCGGCGCCGAGAACGCGCCGGCCGTCGGCGATCAGGGTGACGCCGAGAACCTGATCCTCGGCGATGGGCCCCTGGCCCGCGCCGATCTGCGCGGCGATATCACCCGCGACGACGGCGCCCTGCGAGAATCCGGCGATCACATAATTGGTCAGCGGGCAGTTCTTCGACATCTCCGACAGCTCGGCGACGGCCCGGGTGGTGGCCTCCGAGCGGCTCTTGTTGTAGGACTCCTGACCGTCCGGCGGCAGCGCGATCGGATTCGAGAATTGCGCGACGTAGGGGACGGTGTAGACATCGAGCCGGGAGTCCGGGAACTGCTGCCGGACCGGATCGGAGACGTGCAACATCAACGACGCCGGATTGGCGGTCGGATTGCGCGGATCGTCATTGCTGTTCGACTCCCAGGTGCCCGGAACCGACAGCAACTGAACATCCGGGCAGGAGGCCGGTTGGCTACTGGGTTTGGTCGGTTTGGGCGGAGTGGGCTTCGGTACGTGCAGCCGGCCCGCGAGCACGAACCACAGCACCAATGCCACGATCGCCACCAGGACCGCGACCAGCACGAACACCAAACAGCCGGGCCGACGGCGGCCGCCAGGACCCCGGCCGCCGTATCCGGAACGTCGTTGCGCGTTCACTTGTTGCAGTAGGTCTGGGTCGCCACGTCGATGTAGATCTGACCCGCCTGATCAACCGGCATCTTCTGCGGGTCGTAGCCCGGATCGGTACCCGCCATCGCGTTCACGAACGTCTTGACCTCTTGATCGGAGGCGCCACTGGCCTTGCTCTGGCAGATGTAGTTCGCGGCGGTGAGGGCGATATCCGGGCTCGACGGGGTGACGCCGCGCTTGTTCAACTCGTCCAGGTATGCCTTGTCCTTGTCCGACAGCGGCGCATTGCCCGCCGAGGAGGGAGCGGGCTCAGGATGCTCATCGGCAGTGGTGGTCTCCGGGGCCTGCTCCGGCGTGGATTCCGGTGCCGGCGGCTGCGCCTCGGCGCTCTTCGTCGGCGCAGCGGCAGTCGTGCCGGACGGCTTCAAACTCGGCGTGCTCGACGCCGTGGAGTCGTTACCACCACACGCGGCGAGTAATCCGGTGGCTGCCAAGGCCACCACGACGCCGGCAACCTTGCCACCGGCGATATACCGTTCTCCGACCGGTCGGGTCCGAAGCATGAATCGTGTCCTCGATCTAGTTCGCAGAGGGCTAGAACTCATCACAAGGCCTAGCGGGTCGCGCTCCAGGTTAACGGCAAGCTGCGCGCAGGGGTGCCCCACGGATGGAACCTCTCACCAACAGCTCACGCGGTACTCATAGGTCCGACAAGACTGCCCACCTCTCCAGAAGCAGGTTCACCACCAGCAAGACAACCACTCACAACAAGCATTTCCGTGACGATCCACCCGGATGGTTTCGGCCCGCCTCGATTTTGCAGCGACGGAGGGAGGGAGCGCAGCGACTGACCGGAGGAGTGAAAAATCGAGGCCCAGAGGGCCGAAACCCGCCGGAGCGAAGCGAGGGCCACAGACTCAGTGCACTTCCGGCGGCTTTCCGTCCGGTAGGACGATGAATCCGGCCTGGAAGTTCTGCTGTACTCCCCCCGGTACCGGAAACTCGTCACTGATCGGGTAGCCGAGCCGGCCGTTCTCGAAGCCGTTCTGTCCCCAGGCGTCCATGATGGGTCCATTGCGGACCGCCCAGGCACCCGACAGCGGACTCCAGTAGATGTTGCCGCTCTCGAACTTCTCGTAGCGCCCCAGATCCTTGATCGGCTCTTCCTCCGCGGCCGGGAACCCCAGCCAGCTGTCCTCGAAACCCATCTGCTGGTATTTGCCGAGGATCAGTCCCTGTACCCGATGCGCACCGGTCTTGTCGCTGAAGTACATCGGCCCGCCTTGGAAGCCCTGCACCACGCCGTCCTTGTTCGGCGTCTTGGCCTCGGGCCCGGTCGGATAGCCGGCGGGCCCGCGTTCGAAGCCCTGGCGGCCCCATTCGGTCAAGATCGCGCCCCGCAGCACCTGGGCCCCGGTCTCCGGCGTCCAGTACACCGCCCCGCCCTGGAAGTTCTGGAAGCGGCCGTGCCCGTCGGGCAGCGCCTGCTCGGCATCGGTGGGCAGACCCAGCGGACCGCCCGGCCCGACCATTGCCTGATAGACGCCGCCGATCATTCCAGCCACGGCATGTGCGCCCGTGGCCTGCGACCAGAGCACCCGCCCGCCCTTGAAATCCTGTGCGCTGCCGTTTGTCACCGGATATTCGGGGGTGACGCAGTCGCCGAGCCAGTTGTCGATCTGCGTCGCCGCGGCGATCGCACCGGTGGCCTGACAGGGCGGCTTGTCGGCCTCGACGCCGAGCGCGGCCGCCGCCTGCGGCCAGGACTGGCGCATCTCGAAATCCCAGTACGGCCACGAATGGGTCCCCGACGGGCGGTAATTCACCTGCACCGGGACGGAGAGTTTGTTCAACTTCTCGACGAAGTTCTGAGAGGTCAAGCGGGACAGCATCTCCAGGCCCATACCGGCGTAGTTGGTACTGATACCGGGAATGTCGGAGGCCTTGTCGTAGGCGCCGGTGGCGCCGCTGCCCGCCGAGACATACAGGCTGGTGCCCTTCAGTTTCGGCGCGAGCTCGTACGGATCGTGATCGGCCCATTGCTGATTCGTGGGCGGCCCCCACATGTCGTTGGCGTCGAATCCGCCGGCGTCACGCATCGCGAACATGATCGCCTGCGGCATACCCACGCTGGTGGTGGTCAGGAAGCCGGAATAGGAGGCCGCGTACTTCACCCAGTCGGGATTGCGGCCGGCCAGGAACATCGCCGCCGTGCCGCCCATCGAAAGCCCCTCCACACCACGCACATTCGTGGCGCGCCACTGGCTCTCCAGCAGTGGCGGCAATTCCTTGGTCAGGAATGTCTCCCACTGATAGTTCTTGCCGTTGTCCTGCTGCATCCAGTCGGAATAGAAGCTGGACTGGCCGCCGATCGGCAGCACCACGGTGACGTTCTTGTCGGCGTAGAAATCGACCGCCCCGGCGTCCTTGGTCCAGCCGCTCTCATCGTCCTGCGCACGCAATCCGTCGAGCATGAGCAGGACGGGAAAGCGCGCGTCCGGGCGGGAATTCCAGTCCCGCGCCAGCAGCAGCTGCACCTGTACCGGAGATCCCATGGATGGTGAGGCGACCCACAGCGCCACCCGGCGATCGCTCAGCCAGTCGACCCGCTGGACGGTCGGGCCGGCGGGGGCCGGAACCGCGGCCGGTTCGGCAAGGGCGGGAGCGGGTGCGAGCGCGATTCCCGATGCCAGTGGAAGTACGGCGGCGGCAGCCAGTATCGCCAGTCGGCGCCGGCCCCGCCGGTCGCGACGAAGCGTCCCCCGTGTCTCGGATGCCACACCTGCCACAGGAGTGTTGTACCGCGCCCGACCCCCCGGAGCCGGTAGGACGCGCTGACAGCAAACCTGAGAAATAGCAGCCCACGGCGGATCTCACCGGGTCCCGCAACGATTCGGCGCCGCGCAGATCGAATCTGCGCGGCGCCGGAATCAGCTGTCGTTACGGCCTGTGATCAGGCGTTCAGTGCGGCCAGGATGCCCGCCCGGGCGTTGCCCAGCTCGTCCTGCCAGTAATGCCAGGCGTGGGTGCCGGTCGGCGGGAAGTCGTAGGTGGCCGGGATTCCCAGAGAATCCAGCCGAGACTTGAACGAGTGGGTGCTGACCATGGCGATCAGCTCGATTCCCATGGCATTACCGGTATTGAACAGGCCCACCGGGGAATTCGGGTGATCATAGGGACCGGGCAGCGCGCTGGCGGCCGAGATGAACATCGGCAGACCACGCAGCTGCGGTGCGAACACCATCGGGTCCGAGCGCAGCCACTGCGGGCTCCACGGCGCGGCCATCGAGTCGACATTGAAGCGGCCGGCATCGAGCATCATCACGCGAATCGCCTCGCGCATACCCGGGGCGTTCCAGTTCAGCGGGCCCGAGAACGAGGCCGCGTACTTGAACTGATCCCGGTGGAATGCCGCCAGGCGCAACGCCGCCGGACCACTCATCGACAGACCGGCCACCGCGTAGTTGGTCCGCGAGACACCGTAGTTGGTGAGGAAATCCGGAAGTTCCTTGGTGAGGAAGGTTTCCCACTTGTAGGTGAACTTCTGGCCGTTCAGGTTGCTCGGGCTCGACCAGTCGGCGTACCAGCTGGACTGGCCGCCCACCGGCATCACCAGGGTGACGTTGTCGTTGCCGAACATCTCCTGCGCGTTGGTCTCGAAGGACCAGGCGTTGCGGTCGTCGCGAGCGCGCAGACCGTCGAGCAGCAGCAGTGCGGCGTTACCGCCGTTGCGCGCCCACTGCACCTGCACCTTCACCGGGCCCATGCTCGACGGAACCATCAGTTCGTCGTAGCCGCCCGCGGGGGTCTGGTGCACGGGTGCGTGAATGGGTGCGGCGACAGCGGCTGGGGCAATGGAGCCTGCCGCTATCGGGAGCGCCAGAGCGGCCCCCGCAGCGAGAAGTCGTGTACGCCAACCACGCTGAGCACCTCGCCGCTGCTGCGAAACCGGCGCGGCCGACCTGCCGAAACGCATGGATACTGCTCTCTTTCTGCTGTTTGCTGTTGTCGCCGCGCCGCGACCACTTCCGTCAACAACGGCAGGATCGAGCGCTCATATCGAACCCGACCATTCGACATGAGCGACGCCGCGGCTACGAACGGTCACACTTGCGCTCGCTGGACGATATTCGACCGCCCATTCGTTGGCAACACGGACCCCAGCCGGGTGGCTGAAATCCGCCCGTGCGCCATTCGTAATCGTGCAGAGACCTTATCGCGTCGCCTGTGAAATCACAGCTCGAAATGACGAATCAACCACGGCGAGGGTGAATTTCGCCGCTGTTCAGCCGATATTCGCCGAAAGGTCCGGTGCCATGCGGTAGGCCTCGTCCTGCCAGTTGAACCAGTCGTGCACACCGACATCGGGGAACGAATACACGACGTTCTGCGCACCGAGGGTCATCATCCGCACCTGGAATGCTCGCGTATTGGCCAATGCGAGCGCCTCCAGCGGGGCCCCGCGCACGATGTGATCGGTGGCGGCCGGCAGGGGCAAACCCAGATCCTGCTGGGACGGAACGCCACTGCCCGCGGCGATCCAGAGACGGGTGTTGTTCGCGATCAACTGCGGTGCGAAGACGAACGGATCCATGCGCAACCACTGCGGGCCCCACGGCGGCGCCATCGAATCGACGTTGTACCCACCGGCGTCGATCATCGCGGCCCGAATCGACTCGCGCATACCGGGTGCGGAGATGTTCAGGTAGCCGGAGAAAGAGCCGGCGAAACTGAATTGCCCGGGGTGATAGGCCGCCAGCGTCAAAGCGGCACTGCCGCCCATCGACAATCCGAAGACCCCGTTGCGATCGGCACGGAAACCGAGGCGATCGCGCAGCGCGTCGCGCAACTGCGAGGTCAGGAAGGTTTCCCAGTCGTAGCGGTAGCTCTTACCCGGACCGCCCAGCAATGCCTCGGTGGCACCGGATCCCGTGCCGACGGCGCCGGAACCGCTGGGCGGGGCGCCGAAGAACGAACTCGGGGCATTCCAGTCGGCGTAGAAACTGGATTGGCCGCCGACGGGCATCACCACATTGATATTCCAGTCGGTGAGCAGCTGCGCGACATTGGTCTCGATCTCCCAGCCGTTCAGGGTCTCGGGCGCGCGCAGACCGTCGAGGGCGTATACGACTCGATCGGTGTTGCCGTCCTTGGCGCGAAAGATGCGGGACTTGATCGGGCCCATCACCGGTGAGGTGACCCAGAAGTCCTGGCCCGCCGGATCGAAAGCGGCTGAAGCGGCGGCTCCGTGACCGAGAACCGAAACTCCCAGCGGAAGCAGAATCGCGAATGCCAGCCCGAGCGCCGAACTCCTGAGCCTGGTTCCGGACCTTCCTCGCGGCCTACTTCCGAGCAGCGGCTTCCTGCGCGCAAATCGCATCGAACTCGACCTTTCACCTGAAGCGGCGACCGCATCGATCCCACACCATGCGACCGTCACTCATTCCGGACAACACAGACAAAGCGCTCCGGCGCTACGCACTCGCCGTTGTACTGCAGGTTCTTCGATACCAATCGAGTATCGGCGATCCAGGGTTGCCGCAAGAACATTCGGCTCGGAAATATCCCGAACGGTGATCCGCGGCACAGTTCCGGATGGAATATACCCGAAGAGGCCCAACCGAAACGCACACAGCAAATTTCCAGCGACGGCCGGTCGCCGCCGCGATATGCGAGTCCGCGCTGCACGGAAGTGGTTCCGTGACA
Source organism: Nocardia sp. NPDC052254 (assembly GCF_040679495.1). NCBI lineage: Bacteria > Bacillati > Actinomycetota > Actinomycetes > Mycobacteriales > Nocardiaceae > Nocardia > Nocardia sp. NPDC052254. The sequence continues at coordinate 314,045 of NZ_JBFAUW010000002.1, forward strand.
CGAAGCGGCCCCGCGACGGAAGTCCGTCGCGGGGCCGCGTGTCGTATCTCGGTATCAGCCGATGTTGGGCGACATGTCCGGGATCATCCGGTAGACCTCGGCCTCCCAGTTGTGCCAGTTGTGCACACCTACGTTCGGGAAGTCGTAGGTGACGTTGCCCGCACCCAGGGTCATCATTCGGACCTGGAAGGCGCGAGTATTGGCCAGCGCCAGCGCCTCCAGCGGCGAGCCCTGGATGATGTCGAGCGGTGCCGTCGCATCCTGCGGGGAAGGCAGGCCGCTACCGGCAGCGATCCACAGCCGGGTGTTGTTGGCCTTCAACCGGGGCGCGAAGACGAACGGATCCATCCGCAGCCACTGCGGGCCCCACGGCGGCGCCATGGCGTCGATGTTGTACCCACCGGCACTGAGCATGGCCACGCGCATGGCCTCGCGCATACCTGGCGCCGAGATGTTGAGGTACCCGGAGTAGGAACCGGCGTAACTGAACTGATCCGGGTGGTACGCCGCCAGGGTCAGCGCGGCGCTACCGCCCATCGACAGGCCGAACACGCCGTTGCGGTGCGAGCTGAAGCCCATCCGCCCCGCCAGCGCGTTGGGCAGATCCTGGGTGAGGAAGGACTCCCACTTGTAGGTGTTGACCTTGCCCAGCGTCTCGTTGTAATTCGAGGATCCGGTCATCGCCGACCCCGTCGACGAACCCGCGGAACCCGCCGACGCGGTGTCGATCCCGAAGAAGTTGCTGGGCGTGTTCCAGTCGGCGTAGAAGCTCGACGGACCACCGACCGGCATGACCACGTTGATGTTCGCGTTGGTCAGCGCCGGGATGATGTTGGTCTCGGCTTCCCAGCCGTTGAGGTCACCGCGGGCACGCATTCCGTCGAGGGCGTACACGACACGGCTGTTGTTACCGTCCGCCGCACGGAAGACGCGCGATTTGATCGGGCCCATCGCCGAATCGACCCAGAAGTCGATACCGGAACCGTCGAACGCGGCGGCCGCATTTCCGGCCTGTGCCACCGACACCCCGAACGGCAGCAATGTCGCCAGTGCCACGCCCACCGCGGACCGTCGCAGCCATCCGGCACGCCGAGACGTCGACGGTTGGTGCGACCCTCTCCGACGTCTCTGCTGCACCCATCGCACAGTCACGCCTCGCATATCCCTGTCCGGCCTTTCCGTTGTGCGGCCGTCAGACCGCTGTTCCTCTGCGAATGATCACCCGCGCGCATACGACCATGCGCCCCCGACGGACGTACGTCACCGAGCGTATCGTGAAATCGATACGTCCGCGTTATCAAACCGAGACTAATACAGCGCGGGTTCGTTGCCGACGGGGGTCTAGTTCGGTACCGGCGGCGGCGTGGTCGGGTCCACCAGATGGCACCTTTGGATCTCGTACTTGGGTACCCGGTCGATGCGGTACTTCGCGAAATGCAACGACTGGATGAGGTTGTGCTTGAACCGATCCCGGGTCAGCGGCGCCCGATACGAGGCGAGCAGATCCTGGGTGGCCGGGCAGGTCAGCGCGGTACGCGCCTGGATCACCCACTTCTCGTCCATGAACCAGGGCATCCACGGGTGCTGATCGACCATTCCGGTATCGACGACCACCCAGTCCGGGTACAGGCTCTTGTCGTGCCCGATCCTGCCGTCGGCCAGTCGGTCGGTGTGCGCGGCCAGTGGATAGGCCAGCCCCTCCTGGTCGATGACCCGCACGCTGAGCGGTACGTTCATGCTGGTCATGCCCAGATTGAGGAAGTAGACGGTGTGCCCGTACCCGCCGGGCGGGATCGGCAACGGAGGCGGCGCGACGTACCACATCATGTACGACGGGGAGTTGATCAGCAGACCGCCGTTCGGATTGGCCGCGATGTCCTGCACCATCGCCCGCATCCGGGGATAGTCCAGATAGTCCTCGGCCAGGACCGGGTGATCGTGACCGCTGTTGAGGACGTAGTAGATCCGCTCGTCCACGATGCCGGAGGCGCTGATCTGGCCGCCCGAGGTGTTGGCGGTGGTGTTGGCCGCGAACAACGCCCAGCCCACGGTGCCGAGCCAGGCGATCAGCGGCAGCGCGAACGACCAGCGCAACCACCCCGATCGATCCGACTCCGCGCTCGCGACCGGAAGTCGCACGGGCAGTACCGAAACCGGCAACAGCAGGCAGAACAGCTGCGGCAGCAACATGCGGCCGTGCATGAAGTCGCCGCCGACCCGGATGTTGAAGACCACCAGCAACAGACCGCCGCCGACCAGCACGACCACGACCGCGGCCGGAGACCGCAGCCACCGCTGGAGACGAGTCAGCCGACCATCCGTGGCCGTGTCATCGGCCGCGACATCACGTGCGCGGCGGGCGCGCACCAGCAGGGCCACTCCCGCGACGACGAGCACCAGCAGCGGAATCCAGAGGTAGTACGGACCGACCAGATCCCACAGATACTTCAGGCCCTGTTGCCATTTCGCGCCACCGGCCTCCTTGGCCACCGCGGTGTTCGGGTACGGCAGGCCGTAATAGCCCATCCGCCAGATCTGATAACCGACCGGCACCAGACCGCCGATCACCACCAGCAGCGCGCGCGTGAACAAGGGCCGCAACCGGGTCCGCGGCATGCGTGAGAAGAACAGCGCGACCAGGGCCAGACCGCCGATGACGGTCATCTCCGGCCGGACCACCCAGCACAACCCGGCCCAGAAGCCGGCCAGCAGCAGATTCGACAGGCGGGGCCGCTCGTCCTGACTCCAGCGCAGCAGCAACCACCACAGCACGCCGAGCCAGAAGATGACCAGACAGTTCTCCAAGCCGGAGGTGGCGTAGTCGCGGGCCGGGGGCACCGCGATGTAGACCAGTGCGCCCGCGGGCAGCAGCAGGGTCGGGGCGGCGCCGGTGAACGGCCGCCACAACCGGGCCGAACCGACCATGGCGAAGACGATCGCCAGCAGCGAAAGGGTCAGCGCCACAACCAGGCTGACGTATTCGAGCCTGGCGTCGCTGATCCAGCCGAAGAACCAGATCACGTAGGTCCAGGCGGCGCTGGTGTTGGTCTCCACCCGCTCGCCCGTATTGAAGACCGGACCGTTGCCGGCCATCAGATTGCGCACGGTGCGCAACACGATCAGACCGTCGTCGGCGATCCAGCGCCGTTGCCAGGCGCCGATACCGAACAACAGGAGGGTGACGATCACCCCACCGACGAATACCGTGCGGGACAACAGCGAGAAGCGGCGCGCGGCAGCGCCATCGCGCGTCGATGCGCGATCCGGCGACTGTGCCGCTGTCCCTTCTCCGTGTTCGTCTCCCGCTACCAGCATCTCGTCAGGTGAGATAGACAGCGACACCTACCGCTCCGATCCAGGCGATGGCCAGGAGCTGCAAAATGCGATCCCCCAGCGCGATCTCTTCGGGTTCCCCGGCCTCGCCGCCATCGACGTCGACCGCGTAGCGCAGGATTGCGATGGTAAACGGGATCATCGAGATGGCGAACCACTGGGTGTGCTTGTGATCGGTTTCGAAGGCCCACAGGCCGTAGAAGATCACCAGCGCGGTGGCCGACAGCGTCCAGATGAAGCGCAGGTAGGTGGGTGTGTAGTACTGCAGCGACTTGCGGATCTTCGCACCGGTGTCGAGTGCGATCTTCAACTCCGCGTAGCGCTTACCGGCCGCCATGAACAGCGAACCGAACGCCATGATCAACAGGAACCACTGCGACAACCGGATGTCGGCGGCGGCGCCACCGGCGACCGCACGCAACAGGAAGCCCGAGGACACGATGCAGATGTCGAGCACCGCTTGGTGTTTCAGGCCGAAGCAGTAGGCCAGCTGGATGCCGATGTAGACCGCCATCACCACGGCCAGATGCCAGGACGCCACGAACGACAAGGCGAGCGAGGCGACCAGCAGTACCGCCGACAGCGAATACGCCAGATTGACCGGCACCACGCCCGCGGCGATGGGCCGGAAACGCTTGGTGGGATGGGCCCGGTCGGCCTCGACGTCGAGTGCGTCGTTGACGAGGTAGATACCCGAGGCCGCCAGGCAGAACACGATGAACGCGATCACGATGTGCGCGACCACGGTCGCATCCGCGAGCACGTACGCGCCCGAGGCCGCATCCTTGCCGGCGGCCAGTGGGGCCGCCAGCACGAGGACGTTCTTGACCCACTGTCGTGGCCGCACGGCCTTCACGATTCCGCCGGCCAGCGTCTTCGGCGGACCCTTCAGAACGGCGTCGTCGAGGTCGGTGCCGGTCGGCTCTTCACTCATATCAGCGAGGGTTCTTTCCTGTGCGGTCACTGGTGAATCTCTTTTCGGCGGCTAGCACGGCTGCGGCGGATGCCGCCCCCAGAGCGGACCCGGCGAGTACGTCGGAGGGATAGTGCACTCCCAGTACGACCCGGGAGAGCAGCATCGGCGGCACGAGCACCGCAGGCAAGGGTAGCCCGGTCAGTTTTCCGAGCAACACGGCCGCCGCCGTCGTCGAGGTGGCATGCGACGACGGGAAGCTCAGCTTGCTCGGTGTCGACACGTTGACCTGCACCGACGGGTCGTTGGGACGGGGCCGGCGCACAACGCGCTTGATGATGACCGAAGCCGCGTGGGCGCCGAAGGCACCGACCGCCACCCCGGCCCACTGCCGCCGGCGGGACTTGTCGACCAGGGCGCCGGCGGCGCCGACGGCCATCCAGCCCAGCGCGTGCTCACCGAAGTGCGACATCCCCCGCGCGGCCTTGATCACCGCCGGAGTGCCGATCGCGCCCTGTACCGCGTTGATGATCTTGACTTCCGCCGGCGAGGACGCCGGTCCGGCCACCACCCGCAGATGCGGGGCAGCGGCCGGATCGGAGGCTGCAGGAGAGCTCATTTGACCTCACTCGGGTTGATTCCGAAGGCGTTCTCCCAGGCCGCGATGCTGGTCAACCGTGCGTGCGCGGATCGGTAGTTCGCCCGCAGCTCCGGGAACCGGGTTGCCAGTTCCCGGCGCAGCCGCATCGCCTCGGCGAACAGCTCCCGGGCCTGACGCGGATCACGTTTGCGATACACCACGCCACGCCCGTCGGCTGTGGTCACGGTAACCCCGTCCACCTGTGAGAGGAGGAACCAACGCGCGTCGAGGGTGGGAACATTCAACTGCGGGCGGTCGTGATGCTCGGACTTGGCCCCGCGCAGATTGTGCAGCACACCCTTGCCGAGACGCACGATCTTGGACAGCGGATTGGACGGCTCGCCGACCGCGCCCACATCGGCCCCGGTGGGCAGTGGCAACTCGGTGGAGGATCCGACGATCACCGCATCGGGATATTCCTTGCGCATCGCGGCGACCTGACCGAGCGCCGTCGGCAACAGTTCGAACAATTTGTCCGGACCGGCCAGGAAGTCCCGGATCGCCTGGTTCTGAATGGCGACCGTCGAATATTCCAGGCACAGGAGATGTTTCAGCGTCGCCTTGACGGTGTTGACGACCATCGGCCGGCCGTCGTTACCGAGGTGCAGTGCCGCGACCACCAGGCGATTGCGCAGATGGAAATAGGCTTGCCAGTCGATGGCGTCGTCCTTGTCACTCCACGCCATGTGCCAGACCGCCGCACCGGGCAGGGTGACGGTCGGATATCCGGCGGCGCGGGCGCGCAAACCGTATTCGACGTCGTCCCATTTCAGGAACAGCGGCAGCGGCTGACCGATCTCCTCGGCCACCGAGCGCGGGATGACACAGGTCCACCAGCCGTTGAAATCGACGTCGATCCGGCGGTGCAGCAGTTTCGAATTGTCGCGGTCGCGCAGCGGATATTTCGAGAAATCGTGGTCGTATTCGACATTCGGCGCCGCGGTCCACATCCAGATACCGCGATCGACGACCTCGCCCATGGTGTGCAGATGCGACCGTTCCTGCAAATTGAGCATCTGCCCGCCGACCAGGGTGGGTGTGCGGGAGAAACGGGCGAAGGCCAGCGCACGCAGAATGCAGTCCGGCTCGATCTCGATATCGTCGTCCATATAGACGATGTACTGCGCGTCGGTGGTCTTCAGCGCCTCGTACATGACGCGGCTGTAACCACCGGAACCGCCGAGATTCGGCTGGTTGTGGATCGCGAGCCGATCACCGAGAACCGCTGCCGCTTCGGCGAATCCGGGCTCGTCGACGGCCTTGCGATTGCCCTGATCGGGGATGATCACGGCCTGGATCTTCTCCAGCACCAGCGGATCCGAGCCAAGGGCCGCAAGGGTTTTCACACAGTCGGTGGGCCGGTTGAAGGTGGGCATGCCGACCGCGATGCTGCCCTCACCGGGCGCCTCGATCGGCGCGTACCAGCCACCGCTGCGCAATTCGACGGCACTGTCGGTGGTGATGTCGAACCAGATCCAGCCACCGTCCTCGAACGGTGCGAGCTCGACCTCGAATTCCACGGAGACGGAATCGGACGGCGCGGAAGTGGCGAATTCGTTGCCCTGCACATGAATCCGGGAACCGTCGGCCTTGGAGCGGTACACGTCCACCCGGCCGTGCCCGGACAGCTCCAGGCGCAGCACCACCGAGTCCAGAATCGTCCAGCGCCGCCAGTAACTGGCCGGCACCGCGTTGAAGTAGGTGCAGAACGACACCTCGGATTCGGCGCCGATCGACAGCGACGTGCGCGTCGGCGCGTGCGCGCGCCGGGCGTTGGTCGCCGACTCCTCCAGATACAGCGTCCGCACGTCCAGCGGCTCGCCCGGGCGAGGCAGGATGATGCGCTGCAGTAGGGATTTCGCGCGGGTCTCGGTGGTCATGTCCTCGACGGTCAGTTGTGCGGTCATTTCACTTCCTGCATCCGCGGTACGGGCTGGGGGCGCACGCGACTACCGGGAATCGGTGTCGGTGAGCGGCGCACCGGATTCCAGGTGCGGCCGCAGCACATTGTCGAAGGTACTGAGCGCGCTACCGATCGCCATGTGCATGTCGAGATACTGGTAGGTGCCGAGCCGGCCGCCGAAAACGACCTTGGCCGTTGCGGTTTCGTTCTTCGCCCGCTTGCGGTAGGCCAGTAGTTTGGCGCGATCCTCGGGGGTGTTGATCGGGTAGTACGGCTCGTCACCGGTCTGCGCGAAGCGGGAGAACTCACGCATGATGACCGTCTTGTCGGCCGGGTACGAGTCGCGTTCCGGGTGGAAGTGCCGCGGCTCGATGATCCGGGTGTACGGCACATCCGCATCGTTGTAGTTCATCACCGAAGTACCCTGGAAGTCGGCAGTTTCCAGCACCTCGGTCTCGAAATCGATGGTGCGCCAGCCGAGTTCGCCTTCGCTGTAGTCGAAGTAGCGATCCAGCGGGCCGGTGTAGACCACCGGGGCGTCCGGGTTCTGGGCGCGGATCTCGTCACGGACCTCGAACCAATCCGTGTCCACCCGGACCTCGATCAGATCCGATTCCGCCATCTTCTCCAGCCACGCCGTGTAGCCGTTGCGCGGCAGGCCCTCGTAGGTGTCGTTGAAGTAGCGATTGTCGAAGGTGTAGCGGACCGGCAACCGGGTGATGTTGCCGGCGGGCAGTTCCTTGGGGTCGGTCTGCCACTGCTTGGCGGTGTAATCGCGGACGAAGGCTTCGTAGAGCGGGCGGCCGATCAGCGAGATCGCCTTCTCTTCCAGATTGGCCGCGTCCTCGGTGTCGATCTCGGCGGACTGATCCGAGATCAGCGCCCGAGCCTCCTCGGGCGTGAAATATCGGCCGAAGAACTGCGAGATCAGGCCCAGTCCCATCGGGAACTGGTACGCCTGCCCCTTGTGCAGGGCGAAGACGCGGTGCTGATAGCCGGTGAATTCGGTGAATTGGTTGACGTAATCCCACACCCGCTTGTTGGAGGTGTGGAACAGGTGGGCGCCATACTTGTGGATTTCGATTCCGGTTTCCGGATCCGGCTCCGAATAGGCATTACCACCGAGGTGGTAACGGCGCTCGACCACGAGCACTCGCTTACCCAGGAGGTTGGCAGTGCGTTCGGCAACGGTCAGCCCGAAAAATCCGGAGCCGACGACGATCAGATCGAAGGGAGCTGCGACGGTCACGGGAGCCCAGCGTAGCCGTAGCGTCGCGCCGCGTCTTCAGGCCGTTGCCGAACCGCGACGGCCACCACGATTTCCCACGCCGGTAACTCTGTTATTCACCCGCACGACATCGCACGACTATTACATGTGCACCGAACTGAACGGCCGTCCAGTTCCGATGGATCGTGGTCGTCGACTCGAAGGAAATCACAGCCATGCGATTGTCCCGTGCGTACTCCCCCACCCTGTCCGCTGTCGTCCTTTCCGGTGTCCTCGGGGCGGGGCTGCTCACACCCGCGAGCGTCCACGCCGATCCGCCGGACGCACTCGCGGCGGTGACCGTCGCCGACGGTGCCGGGATGTGCGGCAAACAGGCACCCACCTTCGACGACATCACGGTCTCGGCAGCGGCAACGCTGCGCGCGTCGATTCCGGCGGCACAACTGGGCGCCTACGACGATCGGGTCGCGCGATTCCGGCGCGACCTGGCCGCCCTGCGGATCCATCGCGACGCGCTGCCCGTCGATCCGAACAGCCTCGGCGGATACGCGGCCGAACTCGACAATCCCATCGTGACCTATCTGGTCAACGGCCTGGACGCGGTGCGCACCGGACGGATCGACCGGACGGTCTCGGTCTCCCGGCTGACCGTGGCCGATGTGATCGAGGTGTTCATCCTCGCCAACCGGATCGTGAAGATCCCGGCGCAATTGGCCGTGAGTCTGGTGCCGACCGCCGGGTTCTTCCTGAAATTCCTCGTCGGCGGCGTCTTCAGCGGTGTGCAGTGGCTGGCCCGCCGCGTTCAGGACCAGGTGCGCGACCGCTGCCCCGCCGACGCGGGCGGCAGCCGGCTGGATCTGAATGACGACACCGGCTTCCCCGGCGAGCACATCGATGTCCCGGCGCCGATCACCGACCTCGCCCGGCAGGTACGGGCCGCCGACGGCACCTGCACTCCGATCGCGGATCTGACGACCGCCACCGTCGTCGCGCGGACCCGGGAATTCCTGGCGCACAGCGATCTGCCGATCGATCGCGGACAGCTCGACACGGCCGCTTCCGGCCTGCAGGATTTCCTGCGCGACAACCGGATCGCGAAGGCGGCGCTACTGCGCAAGACCGAACAGCTCGGACCGCTGGTCGACTACATGGACTACGGCCCGGTGACCTTCCTGACCAATCTCGGCTTCGACATCTATGAGGGAAAGGCCCTCGACACCGTCGCGCTGGCCGATGTGAACGTGCAGAACGCACTCGACCTCACCACGCTCGCCCTTGATGTGACCAGCCTGCTGCTGACCGCGGCCAACGGCATCGGCGGTCTGGCCGGAGTGTCGTCGGCGGTGCTCACTCCGCTCGGTATCGCCGAGACACTGGCCTTCGCACCCGCCACCTACGGCGCGCCGATTCTGCGCGGTGTGCTCCGGTCGATGTGCACCGTCTGAAGCCGGGGCACATCCGGTTTCAGTGGTAGGGATACATCGGATCGGGTGCCGTCCGCGCAGCGATCCAACGCCCGGTGGAGCTGGCCACCGCACAGACGAGGATCGGCAGTTCGACGACGAGCAGGATGCCGAACAGCACCGCGAAGGTCAGCACATCCCCCTGTTCCACATCGCTGGTCACGGCCAGGAGAATTCCGAGGCCCGGAATCACCAGCATCACCAGCGCGGACATCCCGATGACGATGACCCGCCCCGCCGTGCGCCGGGCCAGCAACAGAATGGCGCCGGCGAGTAGCAACGCCGCGATTCCGCCCACCACGACAAGCCCGATGATGTCCCCCGACACATCGGACCCGTCCTGCCGATCCTGACGTGTGGAGACCGCCGCCGCGATCGCGAGGACGGTGACCCCGATACCCTGCAGCAACGTCAGGACTCCGGCGGTGATCGCCGTTCCCCCACCCGGTTTCGGCGACGCCACCGGGGCGTACGGGGGCCCATACGGATATCCCATGGCCGACCCCTCAGTACGGGTAGGGCGGCTGGCCGTAGTACGGAGCCGGCGGATAGGCCGCCATGCCCACACCGCACCAGCGCTTGGCCGAGCCGGACAGCGTCAGGCTCAACATCAGCACCGCGATCGCCAGACCGACGATGCCACCGATCGACGCCGCGGGCACGCCGTTGGCGAAGGCCGACACGATTCCGGCGATCCCGCCGAGCAGACCGATCGACGACAGCACGACGAGCATGACCCGGCCGGCGTTCTTGTGGTTCATCAGCATGATGCCGCCGATCGCCCACAGCAGGGCGAACAAGCCGTCGGCCGCTGCGATCGCGTAGAAGATGTTGCCCGCACCGCTCGATCCGGTCGTGACGTAGCTGTCGCTGTAGGAGCTGTAGTGGCGGTGCACCTTGTTCAGACTCGCCGCGGCACTGAGCAATCCGATGATGCCCAGGGCTGCGAGCAGTGCCAGCAACAGCGCGAAGACGCCCGCGGTGATCGCCGCACCGCCACTGGGCCGTGGCTCCTGATAGCCGTAGGGCCCGTAACCCGGCGGCGGATAACCCGCGGGCGGATAACCGGCAGGCGGATAGCCGCCGTACCCCGGATATTCGGGCTGACCATACGGGTAGCTCATCGGCGTTGTCCCCCCTCGCGGTTCAGGATTCGGATCACAGCGGTTCGGCGGCAGCGGACCGTATTCGTCGCCATCGGCCTCCCCCTAGCTGTCGGGCTGGGACTCTACCGCCTGTCGGCCACACCGGTTCGGGGTGAACCACACGCCGTTCATCATCGCCGTCCCCGGTTACCCGATCCTTAAGAACCGGATAACGCGGCTCAGTAGCCGACCGTGAAACGCCGGCGAAGGTGACACGGTCCTTCCACCTCGTCGACGATTCGGGATCCGGCGGTGCCGGCAGCTCCGAAGACTGCTATTCGCATGATCTTTCAGCTCCTCATCGACCGATTCGGCTCAGGCCGCGCGGATCTCGGAATTGGTGGGCCCATCGACTTCCCGTACCACATCGACGGGCTTCGGTTCGCGCACGCGAACCCCGATCTGCCCCAGCACCGTTGCGCCGAGTGCGATCACCATCCCGAGCAGTTGCAGTGCGGTCAGTGACTGTCCGAGTGCCGCCCAGCCGATCACGGCGGCCGACAGCGGGCTGAGCAGCCCCAGGAAGGCCACCGAGGTCGCCGGCACCCGCGCCAGCCCGCGGAACCAGATCGCATAGGCCGCAGCGGTGCCCAGCACGCCGAGGTACAGGTATCCCGCCACGGCGGCGCCATCCAGCGCGGGCGGCGCACCCTCGGTGATCAATGCCAACGGCAGGAGGACGAGCCCGCCCGCGGTGAGCTGCCAGCTGGTGAACGCCAGCGGCCCGACCCCCTCGGGACGGCCCCAATGACCGGTCAGCACGGTGCCCGCGGCCATCAGCGCGGCCCCCGCCAATCCGGCGAGGACGCCGACGGTGTCCAGCGCGGCATTCGCGCGCAGCACCACCAATGCCACTCCGGCGACGCCGATGACGCCGGCCAGCACCTTGCGACCACTCGGCCGCGCCTGCAACAGCAGCCCAGCGAAGCCGAGTACGAAAACCGGTGCGGTCGAGCTCAGTACGGCCGCGACACCACCGGGTAGGCGATAGGCGGCCAGGAACAGCAGGGGGAAGAAGGCGCCGATATTGAGCAGCCCGAGCAGCGCGGCCCGGCCGATCCAACGCCCGTGCGGAAAGGTGCGGGTCACGGCGAGCAGCACAAGTCCGGCGGGCAGGGCACGCATCAGCGCGGTGAACATCGGCCGGTCGGGCGGCAGCAATTCCGAGGTGATCGCGTAGGTGCTGCCCCACACCAGCGGGGCGAGCCCGGTGACGGCGAGGACGGCTGCACTCGACCCGCGGGACGCGGTGCGTGTCATGGCGTATCTCCCGATTGATAATCTCAATGTTGAGATAATTCGACACCGCGACATAGCTTGATGTCAAGTATATGAACATTGAGATTCACATCATCGAGAGGAGAGCCATGAGCGACGCCGTGGACCGGATCGTCGCGGACTGGGGGGAGGTCCGTCCCGACCTCGATGTCTGGCCCACCCACATCATCGGCAGGATCAAGCGGATGGGCCGGCGGCTCGAGCTCGAGATGAAGGACTTCTTCGCCGGACACGGCCTCGAATACTGGGAGTTCGACGTCCTGAGCACGCTGCGCCGTTCCGGTGGACCCGACGGGCTCACGGCGGGCGATCTGATCAAGGCCACGATGGTGACCTCGGGCGCCATCACCAATCGCATCGACCGCATGGCGGCCAAGGATCTGGTCCGCCGGATGCCGGACGCCAAGGACCGGCGCACCATCCGGGTTCAGCTGACCGACCATGGCCGGAAGATGATCGATGAGCTCATGCCGCTACACGTCGACAACGAGGTCCGATTTCTGGCGGGAATGGACCGCGCGGATCTCGATCAGCTCGGGGATCTGCTGCGGCGGCTCGCCGAATCCGTCGACGACACCTCCCTGGGCTGAGCCGGAATCGGCAGTGCCGGCCTCATTCGCCCGGCGGCTGGGACGCGACGCCGGGAACCGGTGCGGCGTCGTCCGGGGCCGCCGCGACACCGGCGGTCGGGGCCACCGGCGGCTGCTGGACAGGCTCCACATCCGCGGAGGCGGGCCGGCCGGGCCGATCCGACGCGGACTCCGCGGTGGGGGTCCCGGGCGGCGTCGGAGTAGCCGCCGTGCCGGGGGTATGGGTACCGCCGGGTGCGACCCGGTCCGCCGCATCCACCCCGACAGTCTGCGTCACATCCGGAGCCAGTTGCAGGAGCCGGGCGTAGTCGACGATCTGGGCGCCGAGCGTCGGGGTCGAGATGATCACCCCACCCTGATACAGGCGGAATGTCCCGCCCCTGCCGGGCAGCAGCGATTCGGGGCCCATCGGATCACCCAGAGGTCCTGACGCACCGCCACTTTCGGCATATTTCGTATCGATGACGGTACTGGCCCGGACAGCTTGCTGCGGGTCGGCGGGCCCGATCGGAGCGGGCGCGGCGGGAGCCGGAGCCGCCAACAGTTGATCGGGCGCGGGTCCCACCTCGAGTGTCGCGATATCGATCGGCTGCCCGCCTCCCGGCGCGGCGGAGTACTCCGTGCGCAGGATCCGGCCGTCGCGCATCAGGACCTGTCCCGCGGTCGCGTGGACGGCGTCCGCCGCGCGGGAGTCTTCCTTGTCGGTGCCGGGGTACATCTGACAGTCGGTGGTATCGCAGGTCTGTGCGTAGGGGTAGCGATGTTCGGCCAGAGCGTAGGAACGGGCCGCGATCGCCTGTGCGCGCAAGGCTTCCGCGGCACCCTTGTCGGCCCAGTTGGCCTGCATCTCCGCGGGGACGACACCCAGCAGATAGTCATCGACATCGAGTTGGTTCACCGTCACGGGCGCGCCGTTGTCCTCGGCGACTCCCAGCGCCCCGCGGAATCCGGATCCGTCACACACCTTCAGGTGTTCGGCCGCCGGGCGGTCGGGGCCGGGGTCGGCGGGATGGGCCCACGGATCATCGGTCGCTCCCTGCCAGAGCACGGCGCCGTCACAGCCGATGGTCACCACGACGTTCGCACCGCCGTCCGGAGTGGGAGTCAGATGAGCGGCCTGGCCGGCCACGACACGCCGACCGGCGACAGTGAGCCCGGAATCGGAGGACACGTCCAGGGTCTCGTTGTCGTAGACGGTCAGCCGGACCCGCACGGTCGTCGGCGCGATGGTCGCCAGCTGAGCGCCCGGGTAGTAGTGCTGCAGGATGCTGTCGGCCGTGGCACCCCCGGCGGCCTGGTCGAAGGCACCGTCCTGACTCATCCCGCGCCCATGCCCGGGGCCCGCGACGGCCTCGTAGGAAACATTCCGGGGCCCGGATCCGCCGCCGGCGGACAGCACGAACGCGATCACGGTCCCACCGGCGACCGGGAGGGCGACCAATCCGATCAGCGCGCCGCGCCGAATCCGTCGACGATGCAGTAGTTGTCCTCGGCGGTGCCGGAAACGGTCCGGGAAGCCACTGCTCGCCGGCTCCACCTGATGGAGGTGCCTCGCTCGGTTCTCGATGCGGGTCATCGGTCGCTCCTGTGCGTTGCAGGACGCCCGCACCGGCTCGTCCGATGCCGGCTCATCGTGCCTCCTGGGCTCTGCGGAAAATCCGCACTCGATCGGGCACACCGGGCCGTTGCGCGATTGTCACTCACCGTGCCTCCTGCGATTCGCGGGACATTCGCACCCGGTCGACACAGCGAGGCGCTGCGCGATCGTCATTCACGGTGCCTCCCAACGGGTTCGGTGGACGGTCGGCGGCTGAACGACCACACCCGCACGCCCGGCATGTCCTGACCTTGTATGGCTATCGGGAAGTTACATTCGAGCTATCATAGACCTAAGCCTCAACCAAAGGTTTAGATCTGTGGCATTTGGGACTAGTGTGACCACTGATCCGTCAGGAATCAACCCCGTGCTCGAGCTGGCGGTCACCGGTTCTACCTGAATGGGAGATGCTCGTGCCGTACCGTCGTCCAAAACGTTCCGTTGTCCTACCCGTGGTCGCCACCCTCGCGGTCGCTGCCCCACTCGCGACGCTGACACTGCGCGAATCCCCCGGCTATCGGACAGCAGATGACAGCAACCTTGCCGCGATCCCCGCGGAACTCGCCGAGGTGGCCCTGGCTTCCGCCCCCGACGTCGTGTTGCCGCTGCGTGAGCTCACCGGCCTGAATCTTCCCGACCTGCACCTGTCCGATCTGCGGAAACTGCCCCTGCCCAAGGCGATTCCGGTACCGCCCGGACTACCCGCCCCGCCTGGCGTGCGACTACCGAACGAGATCCCGCTGCCGCAATTGGGCGAGCTTTCGACCACACCGTCACCACAGCCGCAGCCCACCCACTCGGGCCCTGGATTCATCGCCGCACCGCTGGACCCGACCCAGACACCGGCCGCCGACCCGTCGGCACCCGCACTCGCCCCGGGCAACGTACCGGCCGATCTGACCGATCAGGTGGGAGCGGAGGTCAAGCAGCTCACCCGCGACACACCGTTCAGCATGGTCGCGTTCACGGCCACCCAATTGGCCGACACCACCGCACTCGTCCGCGCCCAGCAGTCCGACGGGACCTGGGGCGCCTGGTACCCGGCCGATCAGGTCGACACCAACCGTGACGACCGCTCCCCCGCACCGGCACGGACCGGCACCGAACCGATCTACGTCGGCGCCACGAAGGCAGTGCAGGTCCTGACCACGCACAAGGTCGCGAATCCCGGCGCGGAACGCACCGACGATCCGGCGCAGGCCGCCGCTCCGCTCTCGGCCGTGCTGATCGACCCCGGCCGCGGGGCCATCGACGATCAGCTCACCTCGATCGCCGCGTCGCTGCCCGGCGGTGGCCCCAAGGTGATCAGCCGGGCACAGTGGGGCGCCGACGAATCGCTGCGCTGTGAGGAACCGACCTACGACGACGGGCTCGGCGGAATCACGGTGCACCACACGGCCGGTCGCAACGACTATTCCAAGTCCGAATCCGCCGGAATCGTGCGCGCGATCTACGCGTATCACGCGAAGACACTGGGCTGGTGCGATATCGGCTACAACGCGCTGGTCGACAAGTACGGGCAGATCTTCGAAGGCCGGTACGGCGGGATGGACCGCCCGGTCGAGGGCGCCCATGCCGGCGGCTTCAACGAGAACACCGCGGGCGTGGCGATGATGGGCGATTTCGAATCCCAGCCGCCCACCGACGCTCAGCTCCAGGCCACCGGGCAATACGTCGGCTGGCGAGCCAAGACCGCGGGACTCGATCCCCAGGGCCGAACCACCATGTACTCCGAGGGAACCGACTTCACTCCGTATGCCGAGGGCGCGGCGGTGCAACTGCCGATCGTGTTCGCCCATCGCGATGTCGGTAGCACCACCTGCCCCGGCGACGCGGCCTACGCGCGGATGGATCAGATCAGGGAGATCGCCGCGGGCGTCACGACGGATGTACGGAGCGGACCGGAGAAGCCGGGCCCGCGAACAGATCTGGCCGCGCTGGCGAATCTGACCAACCGGCTGCTGAGCATGGTCGACCAGAACGTCATCGCGAAATACTGGGCGGCGCAGGGCGGTCCGAACGGTCACCTGGGTGCCGTCGCCGCGGAACCGGCGCCGACCCAGGACGGTGGCCAGTACGCGAAGTTCGTCAACGGCTATGTCTATGCCGCGCCGGACGGTGCGATCATCGAACTGGCGGGGCAACTGCTGGACCGTTTCGTTCAACTCGGAGCCGACTCCGGTCTGCTCGGAACACCGCTGCGCAGCGCGTATCCGGTGCCGGGCGGGCAACGCGCGGACTTCCGGCTCGGCTCGCTGATTCTCAATACGGCGACCGGTGTGGTGACCACGCTGCTGAAACACGCCGACAACCAACAGAATCCGGCGGGCGACCCGATTCCGGCACAGCTACCGGCACCGGAGGGCTCGGCGCCGCAGCCGGGCCCGGCGGCGGATCAGCCCGCACCAGACGCGCAATCGGCACCGGAGGCACAAGCACCGGGCGCTCAGCAGGCACCGGAGGCCCCGGCAGCGCCCGCACCGGAAGCTCAGCCGGCGCCCGCACCGGAGGATCAGGGTGCACCGGCACCGGAGGCCCCCGCCGAACCACCGGCGCCGGACACCGCGCCGGCGTCGGATCAGCCCGCACCACCGAGCGATCCCGCGGCCTGAACTCGCACAGCACAGCGAACGCCACGCGCAGCACACCGCTGCGCGTGGCGTTCGCCTTCACCCGGCCCGCGCGATCACCCGGACAGTCCGGCGGGGATGAACCTCAGCGCTCCCACCAGCGCTCGAGGATCCGGGCCACACCGTCGTCGGCGTTGGACGTGGTGACCTCGTCGGCCGCCGCACGCGCCTGCGGATGCGCATTACCCATGGCCACACCGTGTCCGGCCATTCGCAACATGGGGATGTCGTTGGGCATGTCGCCGAAGGCGAGGATCGTGGCGTGCTCGACGCCGAGGCGCTGCGCGACGATGGCGAGTCCGGAGGCCTTGGTGATGCCCGGTGCCGACAATTCGATCAGGCCGTCGTCGGTCGAAAAGGTGATGTCGGCCCGTCCGGTGAGATGGGGCGCCAGCGCGGCCTGCATCTCACCGCTGGGCACCCCGCGCAGGCGGATCAGCATCTTGATCGCCGGTGTGGAGATCACCTCGCGGCGCGATACCTGGGTGTCGTCGGGATTGAGCCAGGCGTGTTCATATTCGGGCGAGCTGACGAACTGCGGCGTGGCGGCGTCGTGAGCACTGCTGCCCACCCGCTCGGTGGCCAGGCCACAGCCCGGCAGGACCCGTTCGGCCAGATCGGCGATCCACTCCAGACTCGGCACGTCCAGCGTGCTGCTGTGCAGGATGCGATCGGCGGCGCTGTCGTAGATCACCGCGCCGTTGCCACAGACACACAGGGGTGCGTATCCGAGCCCGTCGATCACCGGATCGATCCAGCGCGGCGGGCGGCCGGTGGCCAGCACGAACGGCACGCCGTCGGCGATCAGCGCCGTCACCGCGGCCCGAGTGCGTTGCGTCACCCGCTCCGCGCCGTCGAGCAGCGTGCCATCGACATCGGTGGCAACCATCTTGGGTTTCGGCAGGCGCGTCACCCATTCCATCCTGCCCGAAAGCGGGGTGCGGCTGTAATCCATTCCGTGCGCCGATGCCGCACGTGGTGCACGATATCTGCGGTGGACTCCAGACCATTCCCTATGATCAGGGGCTAGTGAACCGACCCGAGGGGACCGATGACCGGCTTTCTGCTGCGACGTGCGCTCAACTATGTCGTGCTGCTGGCACTGGCGTCCTTCCTGGCGTTCAGTCTGGCGTCGCTGACATTTCGCCCGCTGGACAGCCTCGAACAGCGCAATCCGCGCCCACCCCAGTCGGTGATCGATGCCAAGGCCGCCGAACTGCATCTCGACCAGCCCATCCCGCAGCGCTACCTCACCTGGGTCGGCGGGGTCGTACACGGTGACTTCGGCAAGACCCTGGCCGGACAGCCGGTCAGTGCGGAACTGGGCCGGCGGGTCGGGGTCAGTCTGCGGTTGCTGATCGTCGGCTCGGTGGTCGGCACGGTGCTCGGTGTGTTGATCGGCGCGGCCGGGGCCATCCGGCAATACCGCATCAGCGACTACTTCACGACGATCCTCTCGCTGATCATATTGAGCACACCGGTATTCCTGCTGGCCACCCTATTGAAATACGGTGCGCTCGAGATCAATACGGCTACCGGGCAACAGATATTCCTGTATACGGGCGAGACCTCGGCGACCGCCGTGCACGGTTTCTGGAATCAGTTCGTCGACCGGCTGCAGCACATGATCGTCCCCACGCTCGGCCTGGCACTGGCGGCGATGGCCAGTTACAGCCGCTATCAGCGCAACGCGATGCTCGATGTCCTGCAGAGCGACTTCATCCGCACCGCCCGGGCCAAGGGCTTGACCAGGCGCCGAGCGTTGTACAAACACGGTCTGCGCACCGCGCTGATTCCGATGGCCACACTGTTCGCCTACAGCTTCGGCGCCCTGATCACGGGTGCGACCTTCACCGAGAAGATCTTCGGCTGGCACGGTGTGGGTGAATGGCTGGTCGATGCGATCAACCGGCAGGACGTCTACATCGTGGTGACCGTCACGGTGTTCGTGGGATTCGTGGTGCTGGTGTCGGGCCTGTTGTCCGATATCGCGTACGCCGTTCTCGACCCGCGGGTGCGGGTCGGATGATCGTGTCGGCGGTGCGGAAGAAGATGGCGGGACGGTGCGCAGGTAAATGACCGAAACCGAGATCATCGTGCAGGGCGCACCGGAGCCGGTGGCGGCCGGCCGGCGAAAGCTGGTGTGGCGCCGATTCGTCCGGAACAAGACCGCGGTCACCGCGGGCATCGTATTGATCATCATGGTGATCGGTGCCTTCGCGATTCCGCCGTTCCTTTCCTACGACTATCAGGAGCGCGATCCGCTCGCACTGCTGCAACCGCCGAGCCCGCAACATCCGTTCGGCACCAACGAGATCGGCCAGGACATGCTGGCCCAGACTCTGCACGGCCTCCAGAAATCGCTCTTGATCGGTTTCTGCGTCGCGGTGGTGGCGGCCCTGATCGCGGTGACGACCGGCGCCATCGCCGGTCTGCTCGGCGGCTGGATCGACCGCCTGATCATGTGGCTGGTGGATCTGCTGCTGGTGGTGCCCAGCTTCATCATCATCGCGATCTTCGCGCCCCGGATGAAGGGCAGCGGCTCGATTCTGCTGCTGATCGTGCTGCTGGCGGCATTCGGCTGGATGATCAGCGCCCGGATCGTGCGCAGTATGACGCTCACGCTGCGGGAGCGCGAATTCGTGCGAGCCGCACGATATATGGGCGCCTCGACCCGATCGGTGATCGTCACCCATATCGTGCCGAACATCGCCTCGATCCTGATCATCGACACCACACTCGCGGTCGGCATCGCGATCATGTCCGAAACCGGTTTGAGCTACCTGGGTTTCGGTGTGCAGCCGCCGGATGTCTCACTGGGCTCGCTGATCGCCTTCGGCACCAAATCCGCCCTGACCTTTCCCTGGTTGTTCCTGTTCCCCGGAGGTTTCCTGATTGCGATCGTGCTGTGCGCCAACCTGGTCGGCGACGGTCTGCGCGATGCGTTCGACCCGACCTCCCGGCGAGCACGCGCGGGCCGCAAGATGAAGAAGGCCGAGAAAGTAGAAGCGGCATGACCGAACGCACGACCACGACGCCGCTGCTCGAGGTCTCGGACCTGAGCATCTCGTTTCCGGGCGAGCAGGGCCGCATCGACGCGGTGCGCGGGGTGAACTACACCGTCACCGACGGTGAGGTCCTCGCCATCGTGGGTGAATCCGGTTCGGGTAAATCGGTGTCCTCGCTGGCCGTGATGGGCCTGCTGCCCGAACAGGCCCGGGTGCGCGGCTCGATCCGGCTGCGCGGCAAGGAATTGCTGGGCATGGGCGACAAACAGCTGTCCGCCTTGCGTGGTGCGCGAATCAGCATGGTCTTCCAAGATCCGCTCTCGGCACTCACACCGGTGTACCGGGTCGGCGATCAGATCGCCGAGGCCCTGCTCGCACACAAGAAGATGAGCAAATCGCAGGCGGCCACGCGCGCGGTGGAACTGCTCGATCTGGTCGGTATCGGAGAACCGGAGGCGCGGGCCAAGGCCTTCCCGCACGAATTCTCCGGCGGTATGCGCCAGCGCGTGGTCATCGCGATGGCGATCGCCAACGATCCCGAACTCATCATCTGCGACGAACCCACCACCGCACTGGATGTGACGGTGCAGGCGCAGATCCTCGACCTGTTGCGCAAGGCACGCGACATCACCGGCGCCGGCGTCGTCATGATCACCCACGATATGGGGATCGCGGCGACGCTGGCCGACCGCATCGCGGTGATGTACGCCGGGCGGATCGTCGAGAACGCCCCCGCCGCTGAACTGTTCAACTCTCCCCGGATGCCGTACACGGTCGGGCTGCTCGGATCCATTCCCCGGATGGACGGCCCCGCCCGGGTACCGCTCATTCCGATCGTCGGCGCCCCGCCCGCCATGAACGCGCTGCCGCCCGGTTGCCCGTTCGCACCGCGCTGCCCCGTCTCGATCGAGGAGTGCACGGCGGCCGAACCACCACTGCAGGACACCGCTGCCGGACATCGAGCCGCCTGTATCCGCACGGCCGAGGTGGGCACCGAGGAACTGTTCGCCGCCTATCGCAGCGAAACCGATGCCACCGCCGCCATCGATGTCCCCGATTCCGATGTGGTGCTGAAGGTTTCGGGGCTGACCAAGATCTTCCCGGTCACCTCCGGTGTGGTCCTCAAACGCCGCACCGGCGAGGTGCGCGCGGTGGA
This sequence comes from Nocardia sp. NPDC052254, assembly GCF_040679495.1. Lineage (NCBI taxonomy): Bacteria > Bacillati > Actinomycetota > Actinomycetes > Mycobacteriales > Nocardiaceae > Nocardia > Nocardia sp. NPDC052254. The sequence continues at coordinate 334,929 of NZ_JBFAUW010000002.1, forward strand.
CGGTATCGATTTCGAGGTCCGCACCGGCCGCACCCTGGCCCTGGTCGGCGAGTCCGGATCCGGAAAGTCGACCACGTTGAACCAGGTCATGGACCTGGTGAAGCCGGAGGCCGGCAGTATCGAGATCTTCGGCGAGGACGTCGCCACACTCACCAAGGCCCGCAAGCGTGAGATCCGCCGGAAGTTGCAGATCGTCTTCCAGGACCCCTCCTCGTCGCTGGATCCGCGCATGCCGATCTTCGACGCCCTGGCCGAACCGCTGCGCATCGACGGCCGTTCCCGCGACGAAATCCGCAAGCGGGTACCGGAATTGCTGAAACAGGTCGGATTGCGCGCCGAACACGCCGACCGCTATCCGGCCGATTTCTCCGGCGGGCAGAAACAGCGCATCAATATCGCACGCGCGATGGCTTTGGATCCGCAACTGCTGGTGCTGGACGAACCGGTGTCCTCGCTGGACGTCTCCATTCAGGCCGGCGTACTGAATCTGCTGCGTGATCTGCAGGCCGAACGCGGCCTGTCATATCTGTTCGTCTCACACGATCTTTCGGTGGTGCGCAATCTCGCCCACGACATCGCGGTCATGTACCGCGGCAAGATCGTCGAATCCGGTTCGGCCGAGCAGATTTTCGCGGCGCCCCAGCACGAGTACACCCGCGCGCTGATCGACGCGGTTCCGCTTCCCGTCGTCTCACGCTAGGAGTCACCGTGCAGATTCGTACTCGGGCGCTGCGGCTGACCGCAGTGGGCATCGCGGCCGCGGTGGGCATCGCCGTAGCCGGATGCGCGCAGGTGGACACGGCCAGCGGACCGAACGCCCTCGGTGGCTCCAACGACATCAATCCCCAGCCGCGGGACGCGGTCAAGGACGGCGGCAATCTCCGCCTGGCGATCAGTGCCTTCCCGGCGAACTGGAACGCGCTGTCCACCGACGGAAACGAGCTGGAGATCGGCGAGGTCGTCTGGCCGCTGATGCCGCGCTCCTACTACGTCGACGCCGCCGGCAAGCTGACCATCAACCACGACTACTTCACCGATATCCAGCTCACCGGAACCGAGCCACAGCAGGTCACCTACACCATCAATCCCAAGGCGGTGTGGAGCGACGGTTCGCCGATCACCTGGGAGGACATCGCGTCGCAGGCGCATGCGCTGTCGAGTGCCGACAAGCGGTATCTGATCGCGATCAACAACGGCTTCGACCGGGTGGAGAAGGTGGAGCGCGGTGTCGACGACCGCCAGGCCGTCATCACCTTCAAACAGCACTACACCGACTGGCGCGGGCAGTTCGCCGGGAACTCGATGCTGTATCCGAAGTCGGTGACCGCCGATCCCGAGGCGTTCAATCACGCACTGGCCAGCGCGATCACACTCACCGCGGGTCCGTTCGTCGTGCAGTCCACCGATCGCACCCAGGGGCGAATCACGCTCGCCCGCAATCCGAAATGGTGGGGCGACAAGCCGAAGCTGGACACCATCACCTACAGCGTGATGGATCGGTCCGCCTATGCCGCCGCCCTCCAGAACGACGAACTCGACGCCGCCCGGCTGACCTCGATCGAAGATCTCGCGACCGTGCGCACCAGTTCCGATCTGGTCGTGCGGCACGCACCGGGAAATCTATGGCGGCACATCACCTTCAACGGTGCTCCCGGCTCGATTCTCGCCGATCCGAAACTGCGGGTGGCGATCATGCAGGCCATCGATCGGCAGGGCATCGCGAACGCCATCGAGAACGGCCTCGTGACCGATCCCAAGCCGCTCGGCAATCACATCTTCGTGCAGGGCCAGGACGGCTACCAGGACAACAGCTTCCCCTTCGATCCCGACGCCGCGGGGCGCGAACTCGACGCGCTGGGCTGGAAGATGCAAGGCGATGTGCGGGTCAAGGACGGTCGCAAACTCGAGATCCGCGATGTGATGTACAACGATCCGACCTGGGTGCGGGTCGCGCAGATCATCCAGGACGATCTGGCGAAGGTCGGGGTCAAGCTGACTATCGACACCAAGCCGGGCCAGGGGTTCTTCACCGATTGGATGATCCCCGGTGATTTCGACATCGCCCAGTTCCTGTTCTCCGGCGATGCCTTCCCGCTGGGCAGCATTCCGCAGATCTACGCGTATCACCCCGACGACGAGCAGAGCAATTTCGGCCGCATCGGCTCCGACGATCTGAACGCCTTGATCGATCAGACCCTCAACGAACTCGATCCGCAGAAGGCGATCGCCCTGGCGAACGAGGTCGACAAGAGGGTGTTCGAGGAGGGCTTCTCGCTGACGCTCACCCAGGATCCGGGCAACTTCGGTGTCCGCTCGACGGTGGCGAACTACGGCGCACCGGGTCTGGCCACCTACGACTACACGAAAGTCGGCTTCGTAAGCTAGCCGTCCGCCCCCATGAAAGGAGAGCGAAACCATGCGGATTCGTTCGACGATGACCCGAATCGCGATACCGGCGGTCGCCATCGGAATGCTGTTGTCGGGGTGTGGGGGCACCACGACGGGAACCGGGAGTTCGGATCTCGGCACGACCAGTGACATCAATCCGCACGATGTCGCCGATCTGCGCGACGGCGGCAATTTCCGGGTGCCGATCGGGGAGTTCCCGCAGAACTGGAACACCCTCCAGATCGACGGCAACCAAATCGATTACACCACCGTCGAGCGGCCGATGATGCCGCAGGCGTTCCGCGTGGATGCCGCCGGTGTTCCCCATCTCGACACCGACTACTTCACGAGTGTGGAGCTCACCGGCACCGATCCGCAGCAGGTCACCTACACCATCAATCCGAAAGCGGTGTGGTCGGACGGAACGCCGATCACGTGGGAGGACATCGCCTCTCAGGCCGAGGCGCTCAGTGGCCGCAATCCGGGATACCTGCTCGCCACCAACGGCGGCTTCGATCGGGTGGCGAAGGTCGAGCGCGGCGTCGACGACCGCCAGGCGGTGCTGACCTACAGCAAGCACTTCGGCGAGTGGAAGGGGCAGTTCGCCGGAAACACCTTCCTGTTTCCGAAGTCCGTGACCTCCACACCGGAGGCGTTCAACAAGAGCATCGCCAACGAGATCAAGGTGACGTCCGGGCCGTTCGTGGTCCAGTCCACCGACCGCACCCAGGGACGGATCACCCTCGCCCGCAATCCGAAATGGTGGGGCGCACCGCCGAAGCTGGACACCATCACCTTCAGCGTGCTCGACCAGCCCGCCTGGGTGCCGGCGTTGCAGAACAACGAACTCGACGCCGTCGGAATCTCCGGGATCTCCGACCGGGCCGATTTCGTCACGGCCCAGGGCATTCCGGATGTGGCCATCCATCGGGCGCCGGCGGTGCAATGGTCGCACCTGACGTTCAACGGCGCACCCGGGTCGATTCTCGCCGATCCGAAACTGCGCGTCGCGATCGCGAAGGCCATCGATCGGCAGGGCATCGCGAATGCCATCCAGAACGGCCTGGTCGCCAACCCCAAGCCGCTGAACAATCACATCTACGTGGCGGGGCAGAAGGGATATCAGGACAACAGCCTGCCGTTCGACCCCGATGCCGCTGCCCGCGAACTCGATGCGCTGGGCTGGAAACTCAACGGCGACGTGCGCGAGAAGGACGGGCGCAAACTCGAGATCCGCGATGTGATGTACAACCAGCCGTCCTGGGTGCAGATGGCGCAGATCATGCAGCAGACACTGGCCAAGATCGGGGTGAAACTCACCATCGACACCCGGCCCGCACAGGGCCTGTTCACGAATGTGTTCCAGAAGGGCGACTTCGATCTCGCGCAGTTCTCCTGGGTCGGAGACCCGTTCCCGCTGGGCAACATCAACCAGATCTGGGGTTACAACCCGAACGACATGCAGGGCAACTTCGGTCGGATCGGTTCCCCGGAACTCAATGATCAGATCGAACGGACCGTCTCCGAACTGGATCCGAACAAGGCCATCGAGCTGGCGAACCAGACCGACCAGCAGATCTGGGCCGAGGGGCATTCGCTGACGCTGCTGCAGTCCGCCGGCATCATCCCGGCCCGATCCAATGTCGCCAACTACGGCGCCTTCGGCCTGGCCACGCCCGACTGGACGAAAGTCGGCTTCCTGAAGTGATTTCCGGTACCGGCCATCCGCTGGCGTATCCGGTACTCACCACGATCGGCGCCCTGGTGATATGTCTCGCCTGGGCGCCGTTCGCCGATCCGGAGCAGCTGGCCATGCTGGCGGCGGTGGGTTTTGTCGTGCTGGGCTACAGCGGGTTCCGGCTCGCGGTGGCATTCGGGGTGGGGCCCTGGCGGACGGTTCCGGCCGGGGAATTCCGGGTGAAGCGAGTGCGCCAGCAGTTTCAGCTGCTCAGCCGCTCGTGGCTGGAGTTCATCGTCGATGGCCGGACCCATTGGCTCCCGGTCTATTTCGATCCGGCACTGGTCACCCTGACCGAGACCACCGGTTCGTTCGAATCCACCGTGCGCGTGCGGGGCCTGCGCCTGTTCCCGGCCGGCGCCGTCCGACGTACCGAACCCAAGGGCCGCATGGTCGACAATCCGACCCGGGCCGACCCCGACGGCCCGGCACACGCCGCCGCTGCCATCAGGCTGGGCCGCCGCCTGCTCCTCGATGCCCAATTCGCTGTCGCGGCACCGTTTCTGGCACTGTTCTGGATCTACGTCGCCGGCGGCGGATTTCCGGCCTTCATCGGAGCGACGGTCGTGGCGGCTGGACTCGCGGTCTGGTTCGCGGCCATTCGCGGTTCGGACCCGAGCTGAATCACGGGCGGTGATTTCGTGCCGCCGGACCGCTCACTCCGTCCCGCGCAGGACCTGGTCCAGTAGGTTCCGCAGCGCCCATTCGAATTCGGTTTCCGGATTCGCCGACAGATACGGCCGGGCGGCCGTGAGTGCGGGATAGGCGCCGGGGTCGAGATCGATGCCCGGATGGCCGAGCGGATGTTCGTTGACGACGTGGCCGATGAGCAGATGCCAGAGTGCGCGATAGGTATGGGCCGCCGTGGCCGGGTCCAGGTCGGCCGCCAGCAGGGCGGCCAGGGCGGATTCGGCGAACGGCAGGGCGGCGGCGGTGGACGTGGAGGCATCGGTGACCACACCGGCGGCCCACGGATGCGCCAGCAGGACGCGGTGTGCGCCGAGCCATTGTGCGGTGAGGCGCTCACGTGGAGTTCCCTTGTCCACCACCGGGAACGAGCGGGCCAGGTCGTCGTTCAACAGTGCCAGCAGTTCCCGGCGATCGGTGATGTGCCGATAGAGCGACGCCTGCCCGGTGCTGAGCTCCTGAGCCACCCGCCGCAGGGTCAACGCGGCCAGACCCTCCGCATCGGCGATCCGGCGCGCCGCGGCGACGATTCCGGCCCGGCTCAGCGGTTCCGCGCGCATCTCACCTCCTGTACACCCAACTTCGAGAGTAGCCACCCGTTCTCCGGCGGTAACCCTCCCGCCGCACCACATCCAACTCTTGCGAACATCGTTCGCAAGAGTTAGGTTCACCTAACGCGAACAACGTTCGCACAGGGAGGAAGGCGGGACCGATGCAGCCCGAGATACGGACGAAAGCGGCCATGACAGCCCTGGCACTGGGTGTGCTGTCCTACGGCCTGATGCAAACCATGCTGGTTCCGGCGATCGGCATCATCCAGGGCGGGTTACATACCGGCGCCACCGCGGCGACCTGGGCGGTGATGAGCGCGCCGTTGTTGTCCAGCGCCATTCTCACCCCGGTCGCGAGCCGCCTCGGGGACCGCTTCGGACGCCGCCGGGTACTGCTCTGGGTACTGGTCGCCTATCTGGCCGCCACGATCCTCGCGATGGCCGCCCCGGATATCGGGGTACTGATCGCGGCCCGGGCGGGTCAGGGAATCAGCCTCGCGATCCTGCCGCTGGCATTCGGGACGGTGCCGAGCATTCTTCCGGCCGAGCGGGTACACGGCGGGCTGGGCCTGCTGTCCGGGCTGGTCGGCGGTGCCGCGGGAATCGCACTGGTCTGCGGCGGGCTGATCGTCGATCATGGTTCGTGGCGTTGGCTTTTCGTGGTCGGCGCGCTGCTCGTGGCCGCAGCCCTGATACTCACCTACCGCTACGTTCCCGCTGATGACGGACAGCCGGCCGGTGGATCCGACCCGATCGGTACGGCACTTCTCGCCGCCGGCCTGGCGGGAATTCTGCTGGCATTGACGGTGGGCCCGTCCAACGGCTGGTTCTCACCGGCGGTCTGGATTCTGTTTCTCGGCGGCCTGAGCGCGCTGACCGGCTTCGCCGCGGTGGAGCGGCGTTCGCGGCATCCGCTGATCGATATGGAACTGGTTCTGCACCGCCCGGTCGGCATCGCGCACCTGGCGGCCTTCGTCCTGGGGACGGTGCAGTTCATGTATTACGTCCTGGTTCCCCGACTGACCGAATCGCCGCGGGCGACAGGCGGTTTCGGTGATTCGGTGACGGTCGCGGGGCTGGTCATGCTGCCCTCCACACTGCTGGTGCTACCGGCCGGCGCCCTCGCGGGACGGGTGATCGCCCAGCGTGGGTCGCGCTCGCCGCTGACCGTCGGCCTGCTGCTCGCCGCGATCGGCGCGGCAATGCTCGCGTCGGTCCACGGCCGACCATGGCAGTTGGCGCTGTGTGCCCTGCCCATCGGGATCGGCACCGGCCTGGTCATGGCCGCCCTGCCCGCGCAGATCCATCGCACGGTCGATCCGGCGCGTGCCGCAACGGCCAATGGCATCAACACGATTGCCCGCACCATCGGCGGCGCGGTCGGCAGTCAGCTCGGCGCCGCGGTGGTGCTGAACTCGCTCGGTGCCGGATTCCCGGCAGCCTTCTGGATTGCGACCGCGGTCGGAGCCGGCGGGGCGGCAACGGTATTCGCCGGTTCGGGCGATCGCGGGAACGATCGGAGAACGACGGAACCGGCGCGTGTCACGGTTCGCCGATGATCAGGCGTGTGGCGGTTCACCGGTGACGATGTGGTCGGCGAGGTTGATCCCCTCGCGGACCAGCCGGGCGAGGTGACCATCACGGATGCGATAGATGACGTGGCGGCCCTCGCGACGGGTCTCGACCATTCCGGTGAATCGGAGTTTGGCCAGATGCTGGCTCACGGCGGTGCGGGAAGCTCCGCAGGCCGCGGTGAGAGCGGTGACATCGGATTCGGCGGCGGCGAGCAACAACATGATGTGCAGCCGGGTGGGGTCGGCGAGCATGGCGAAGGCGGAGGTCGCGGCCTCGAGATGGGCGCGGTCGAAGGAGACCGGATGTTCGAGGCTGGCGCCGGGTGCTGCCGCCGGGCCGTCCGCTGAATTCATCGGGCTCCTGTCGACACCTTCTCGACACCCGAGGCGGTGTCGACCGGCCACATCCGCGCGGCCGTCACTGTCGCAAGTGTAGCCAGCACCGCGAGTACGGCGGCGGCCGCGAATTGCCCCAGCGCGGCGCCGATCCAGCCGGCGATCGGGTAGGTGATCAGGAAACAGGCGTGCGACAGGGAGAATTGTGCGGTGAACACGGCGGTGCGGGTATCGGGCCCGGATTCGGCGCGGAGCAACCGGGCCGACGGGGTGTTGATCAGTGAGGTGCCCGCGCCGAGGCCCGCCCAGACCGCCACCAGCAGGACCCACCGCCCCCCGTCCGGCGCCACCGGCAGCAGCGCCGCGGCGCACAGTCCGGCCGGCAGTATCGCGCAGCCGGTGAGCATCAGTTGCCGATCGGACATCCGGCCGACCAGCCGCGGCACGCACAGTGCGATCACCATCGAACCGCCACCGAAGACCGCGAGGGCGAAGCCGACCGCCCACGCCGGAGCGTGCAGCAGATCCCGCACATAGACGACGGTGTTCACGACCACCAGCGCGGTGGCCGCGGCGACCGCGAGATTCATCGCCAGCAGGCCGCGGAGCACCGGTCGCGACAGCATGATCCCGGCACCGCGAGTGATCCGCCGCACCAGGGGAATCTCACGATCCACCGGAACCAGGCGCGGCAGCGGTGTGCCCAGCACCATCACGGCCGATACCGCGAACCCCAGTGCCGTCCCGAGAAACAGCCGGTTGTAACTCGCCACCGCGAGCAGTACGGCCGCCAGTGCCGGACTCAGCAGTGATTCCAGGTCGTAGGCCATGCGCGAGAGCGACAGCGCCCGGGTGTAGTCGCGTTCATCGGGCAGCACCGCCGGAATCACCGCCTGGAAGGCCGGAGTGAAGGTGGCCGACGCGGATTGCAGGACGAAGATCAGCACATAGATCTGCCAGATCTCACCGACGAACGGCAGCATGAGCGCGATCAGCAACCGGATCGCGTCCGCCGAAACCAGCAGCACCCGGCGCGGCACCCGCTCGGCCAGCGCCGAAACCACGGGCGCCACAACCACATACGCGACCATCTTGACGGCCAACGCGGTCCCGAGCACCGCACCCGCGCCGCGTCCGGCGAGGTCGTAGGCCAGCAGCCCCAACGCCACCGTGAGCAGTCCCGTTCCGGTCAGCGCCACCACCTGCGCGGTGAACAGCCTCCGGAACCGCGGATGCCGCAATACCTCGATCACACCTGCCTCCAGCTCGCCCGACTCCAGAATAGGACAATATGTGCGCAAGCGCGAACATATTATCCCGCCCCGGTTCGGCGGCGCACGGTCCGGAACGCCCGTCCGGCGACCTGGAGGCCCGCCCGGTGAGACATTCATCCTGGTGTGCGATCACGACGGTGTCGCTACCCGTCCCGCGATCAGATCGCCTGGGCCGGACTGACCACCATGCCCGGACTGCCCGCCACCGCGATCCCCGCCGGGCGTTCCCCCGAGGGCCTCGCGGTCGGAGCGCAACTCGTCGGCCCGATGTTCGAGGACCGGACGCCGCGGCGACCGGCCGAATTGCCCGAGCCGGTGCTCGGTGGTCTCGAGCAGCCGCGGTGATTCCTCGAGCGCGAAGCTCGGGAGCGTTTGCCGCGCTGCGAATTTCAGTGCAGGTCGAAAGCGGTACTCGGCCCGATCAACGGCTGCGCCACATACGCACCGAATATCGGGTAGAGCATCGCCTGCGGCATGAAGCGCACCGCGACGGCGGAGGCATTCGGCTGATAGGGCAGGGTGACCTCCGCGGCCGCGCCACCGGCAGGTCCCGAATCGATGTGGACGGCCTCACCCAGCAATCCGAACATCGGCGCGTCGGGCCCACCCGGCGCTGTCGGATGCCCCAGGATGTCCAGGTCGGTCAGGGTCGTGTCGACCAGGGTCACCGAACAGTGCGCCGGTGCGGGCAGGCCCGGAATTGTCGCGCGGGTGTTCAGCGGCCGAATGTGCCCGACGACGCGTGCGGGTTGCGCGGGATCACGATCGATCCACGTCGTGTAATCGATGAAGCAACTCGCATCGTCGCTCATCGCATAACTGTTCACCGGACCGTAATGCACCACAGGCTCGATCATCGGTTGCGCATCGGCCTTCGGTGCATTGTCGGAAACCGCAGTGGCGGTGAGTATTCCGGTGACAGATGCCGCAACGGTCACAACGTAGGCGGCAATTTTCGAAATGTGCATTGTTCTCCCCATCCAATGAAACACAATCCGGCACAGCATAATCGACACCGACATCGATCTTGCGATCGGTACCCGCGTCGCCGCGGGCACCCGAGTTCGCCGTGCGGGGCGGCGAATATCCTGTTACGCCAGGCATTCGGACGATATGCTGGGATCATCACCAGCGAGGGAGCCTGCCCATGGGTCATGTCGCGCCGATGAGTTACATCGTCGATTTCACCCGCATCGTGGATGACGGCAGCTACGACACCCGGAAGATCGGCTCGGGCCCGCTGACTTTCGAGTATTACCAGATCGACCCCTCGAATCCGGATCCCTACGAGGATTCCTGGGTGATGTTGGCCCACAGCGCGAGCACGCACCTTCCGGCGAACGGACTCATCGGCGCGATTCTCGCGTCCGATGCTGAACTCGACCGCTGGGCAACGGCATTGGCCACCGCGTGGGCGGGGCTCGGCGCCGCCCAATCGCGGCTCCTGGAAGATCTCGGCCTGAAGGTGGGGCCCCTCGGCCGCGGCCGCGGATTGATGAACGCCGGTGGTCCGCGTCCGTTCGTGCGACGGTGGCGCAAGAGTTCCCTGCAACCGGCGATCGATCGGTTCGTGGACGGGTTCCGGAGCGTCGACGAGCGGTATCGCCCGATACGGGACCAGATCGCCGCCCAGGCGATCCGGGCGACGCGCGACGAGGAGGCCGCCCGGGCCCGGCGGGAGGAACGAATTCGTGGCGTCGCCGACCGCGCCCGGTGGGACTGTCGAGTCGATCGCACCGCGCGGACGGTCGAGATCGTCCTGTCCCCCGATTCGCCGTGGGATACCTCGGCACTCGTCGCGAAGCTCGCGGATATCGCCGGGGAAACCGAGGGCTGGACATTGCGCTGGAAGGACGCGGACCGAGCCGAGATCGAACGTGACAGCGGTATCGATTTCGAAATATGGTGGCGCGCGGTGACGCCGAGGGATTGGGACAATTCACGGCGGATTCCGGTTCCGGTCCGGCGCGGTTTCAGTTACGGCGGCTACGGCAGTATCGGTTTCACCACGTTCTGATCGCGATCACCGCTGCGTGCGGCGAGCTTTCGCCGCGCGTCGCCGCTCCATTTCCTCCTGCTCGAGCACCTTCGCCTGTTCCGGAGTCGGCGCCGTCCCGCCGAGCCGCGCCGGAACCCAGCGCGCGCCCTTCGGCATCTCGTAGTCCCGCTGCGCCAGATCGAGCAATTTCTCCATACTCGAACGTAATTCGGCGGTCAGGTCGTCGGCGGTTCCGCGAGGAGGTATCGGTTCACCGATGCGGATGTGCACCGGGAAATTATTGCGGCCCAGTTGTTTCGGAATGTCTTTGGTCCAGACGCGTTGAGCACCCCAGATCGTCATGGGAATGATCGGAACATCGGCCTCGATGGCCATGCGCGCGGCACCGGATTTGAATTCCTTCAATTCGAAACTGCGGCTGATGGTCGCTTCGGGATAGACGACCACGATCTCACCGTCACGAAGGGATGTCACCGCGCGCCCGTAGGACTCGGCGCCGGCGGTACGGTCGACGCCGATCGCCTTGCAGTGCTTCATCAACCAGCCGACGATGCCGTGTTCGAGTTCGGCCTTCATCATGTAGCGGACGTTGCGGCCGGATTCACGGCCGACCAGGCCGACCTCCATGAAGTCGAGATAGGCCGTGTGGTTGACCGCCAGGACCGCGCCGCCGATGCGCGGAATATGTTCGCCGCCGGCGATATCGATCCGCAGGCCCTGCGCCCAGAACATGGTTCGGACGAGTCCGGTGAGGACGTCGAAAACCGGCTCTCGCGTCATCTGGTGAAACTCCTGTCGGTACCGACCACTCAGGTATCGGCGCTTCCCGCTTCCGCCGCGCGGCGTGCTGCCCGCGCCTCCGCTTTGGCCTTCGCCTCGGCCGCGTCCATGGCGTCGGCCTCCTCCAGTGTCGGTGCGCCGCCGCCCAATCGGGCCGGAACCCAGTATGCGCCCGGCTCGTGCGAATAATTCTTCTGCAGGCCGAGCAACATCTCCTGCATCTGGCTGCGCACCGTCTCGGTCAATTCCGCCAGTGCCTTCTCATCGGCCTCGGCGGGCGGGACGATCGGCTCACCGACCGCGATCGAGATCGGAGTATTGGTGCGCCCCAGACGCTTCGGATGCCCCTTGGTCCACACGCGCTGAGCGCCCCAGATCGTCATGGGGATGATGGGCACCCCGGCCTCGACCGCCATCCGCGCCGCACCGGATTTGAATTCCTTGACCTCGAAACTGCGGCTGATGGTCGCCTCGGGATACACACCCACCAGTTCGCCGCGGCGAAGATAGTCGACGGCCGCCTGGTAGGAGTCCGCGCCCGCACCGCGATCGACCGGGATGTGGCGCAGTGCGCGCATGATCGGCCCGGAGATCGAGTTGTCGAAGACTTCCTTCTTCGCCATGAACCGGATGTAGCGCTTCGGCGTCCGGGCGGGCAGACCGGCATAGGTGAAATCCATATAGCCGGTGTGGTTGATGGTGATGACCGCGCCACCCTCGGCGGGGATGTTCTCCGCGCCCGTGACCTCGAATTTCAGTCCCTGCACGAAGAAGACGGTCCGAGCCAGGCCGATGATCGTCCGGTATACGGGTTCCACAATTCCGCTAGCGTAGTCGCTGTCACATTCTCGCCACCGACCGCCGCACAGGAAACGAGGTTCAGCGCCGTGGAGATCTCCAGTCCAGCAGCACGCGCAGGCGGACGGAAACCACGAGGAGGTGTGGGCGCGGCGATGCGCGCGGGTGGCCTGGCAGTGCTGGTGGCGGGCATCATCGCCGGCTGCGATTCGCAGGTCGGCATCGAGGGCACCGACTTCCACCGCGACGATTCCTCGTCGGCGACAACACAATCCGCGGCGACGCAGATCCGCTCGGCGGAGCCCGCATCGCCCCCCGATTCCCCCGTGACAGCCGCCTCGGTGACAGCCGATGCGCAGACCACCGCGGCTGTCGGTCGCTGGGCTGCGGATCTGCAGCGGCTCACGCCCGCGGAACTGGAAGCCAAATGCTGGATGATCGCGCCCCGCAATGTCGACACGATGTACGCCGACAAGTCGGCCATTCTGGCGGCGCTGGCTCAGCCCGGTAGCGACACCGGCACGGCCGTCGAGTGGAAGCCGGCGACCGGGAGCACCGATGCGGTGACGGTGGTGGCCGAGCGCGCCGACATCGCCACCGGTTATGCCTGCCCTCGCGTCTATCCGGCGGGAACCGAGATCGAATTCGGGACCGCGAGCGAATCACAGACCGCCGAGGCCCGCCACCTCGTCCGCCGCTATCTCGCCCGCCAGACCGGGCACCCGCTCGACGCGGCGGACGAGGAGAGTACGCATCCGTTGCTGTGCACGGTGGACACCGGCTGGGATCCGAGCGGCGGCGGACGTTCGGCCCGGCCACCGCTGGCGACCGAATCCGGCAAGCTCGCCACTCCGACCGCCTTCGCCGACCAGTCGATCAGCTCCACCGCCCTGAACGGTACGTATCTCTCGATTTCGGCGACGGTCACCGCGAACGGAACCCAGCAGGACCGGGCGTACATCGTGAGGGCGACCGACCGGGGCTACTGCATCGGCGACGTATCGGCCTGAAGCATCCGGCCGTGATGACCCGCCGCACACCGATTCGTCGCGGAAACAGCCCGCGGGTAGCTCCTGCGGTTTGCGATGGTGGCGCTACCCCTCAGACCAGTTCGGGGACGCGCAGATGGGCGAGCGCGATCTCGAATTCGCCCACGTCGAGTACATCGACACCGGCCCGGCGGGTGCCCTCGCGCCGCATGGCGGCGAGCTGGTCACGGTTGCGTTCCATCGCGTCGCGGCTGTCGAATGTCTCGCATGCGACGCCGCGGCCGCCCGCCCGGTCGACCAGCAGGCTGGCACTGCAGAACCCCGACAGAGGTTCCAGCTGCGCCGCCACCATGGACTTGTAGGTCTCGACCGCCGAATCGAATCGGCTCGGATCCTGGGCTTGGGCCCAGGTGAGCTGGGCACACGCGCCCTCGGGTAGGTGATGATCGCGATGCATGACACCGACCTCCCACTGCTCGACCCGTGTCGTATCGGCACCGAACAGCCGGGTGGCGTGATCACGGAACGAGCGCACCCGATCGGCGCTCTCCCGCATCGTCTCCTCGGACTCCCACGACGTGGTCGCGATGCAGCGGCCGGAGTGCCGGTCGACCAGCAGCGACATCCCGACGCAGCCGGGCATGTCCGTCAAGGCCGCCATCACCTCGTCGCGCATGTGCGCGATCCCGGCGTCCATCGCGGAGGGCTTCGCCTGAAAAGTTGTAGAACGTGCGTACACGGTCCGCTCCCTCTGTACTCGGGGCAGCGCCCCGGTGGCGCCACCGGTATTCCTCACACTGCTCCGGCGCGACGGTCATCGCAACAGCTCCGAAGCAACCGATATCGATCCCGGCACAATCGCCCCTCAGGCTGCCGGTGACCACCCAACCGCTACCCTGGATGGCTGGTAGCCGGGTTCAGGAGGGACTTTCTTCGTGCAGATCACCAGCGTCGGACATGCCGGGTTTCACATCCGCACCGCGGCCGGGACGATCCTCTGCGATCCGTGGGTGAATCCGGCCTACTTCGCGTCCTGGGTCCCGTTTCCGGACAACACCGGGCTGGACTGGGACGAGCTGGGCAACTGCGATTACCTCTACGTCTCCCATCTGCACCGCGACCATTTCGACGCGCAGAACCTGATCGACCACGTCAACAAGGACGCCACCGTCCTGCTCCCGGACTATCCGGTGCCGGATCTGCAGCGCGAACTGGAGAAGCTGGGCTTCCACAAGTTCTTCGAGACCCAGGACTCGGTCAAGCACACGATCACCGGCCGCGACGGGCACGAGATCGACATCATGATCATCGCGTTGCGGGCGCCGGCCGACGGCCCCATCGGCGATTCCGGCCTGGTCGTCTCCGACCGCGAGACCGTGTGCTTCAACATGAACGACGCGCGGCCGGTGGACATGGATGTGCTGCACGAGCAGTTCGGGCACATCGACATCCATCTGCTGCAGTACTCGGGCGCGATCTGGTACCCGATGGTCTACGACATCCCCAGCAAGACCAAGGCGAATTTCGGTAAGCAGAAGCGGCAGCGCGGTATGGATCGCGCGCGCAGCTACATCGAGCAGGTCGGAGCAACCTGGGTGGTGCCCTCGGCCGGGCCGCCGGTCTTCCTCGACGACGAGCTGCGGTACCTCAACGACGACGGTGAGAACCGCTACTCCACCGACAACGGCAACATCTTCCCGGACCAGATGGTTTTCCTGGAGCAGATGCGCATCCACGGCAATGCCGGTGGGGTGCTGATGATTCCGGGCTCGACGGCCGATGTGCACGGTAAGGAACTCGACCTCACCCATCCGTTCGATCCGGCCGAGATCTACGACGACAAGGCCGGTTACATCGAGCGGATGGCGCAACGGCTCGCACCCGCGATCGAGCGGGAAAAGGCCTCATGGGCAAGCGAAGCGGGTGCACCGCTGCTGCCGCAGCTCAGGGAGTTGTTCGAGCCGATCATGGCGCAGAGCGACCTGATCTGCGACGGGATCGGCTATCCCGTCGGCCTGGTCATGGGCTCCGAAACCGTGGTGCTGGACTTCCCGAAACGGGTCGTGCGCGAGCCGATCGAGGGAGAAGGCAAGTACCGCTACGGTTTCCGGATCGCCCCGCAGCTGGTACGCACCGTACTGCGCGACAACGAACCCGACTGGGTGAACACCATCTTCCTGTCGACCCGCTTCACCACCTGGCGGATCGGCGGCTACAACGAATTCCTGTACACCTTCTTCAAATGTCTCACCGACGAGCGGATCGCCTACGCCGACGGCTGGTTCAACGAAGCCCACGACGATTCGGCGTCCTGCGAGCTCGCGGGCTGGGAGGTGCAGCGCCGCTGCCCGCACCTGAAGGCCGACCTGTCGAAATTCGGTGTGGTGGAGGGCAATACCCTCACCTGCAATCTGCACGGCTGGCAGTGGGATCTGGAGACCGGGCGCTGCAAGACCTCCAAGGGGCACGAACTGCGTTCCCGCAAGCTGTGATTCATCCGGGTGCCAACCGGCTCAACTCCTCCCAGTGGCGATGCCCCTCGGCGCGGGCGGCGGAGAGTTCTTCGACGTGGTCGAAGGAGCCGCTCCCGACGATCAGATAGCGCGGCGGGTCGGGCAGTTCCGCCAGTTTCATGATCACCGGGGCCGCGGTACTCGGAGCCGGACCGGCTTCGTCACCCCACATGCGGGCGATCTCATCGTGCAGGGCCTCGTATTCCGGCCGAACCGCAGTCGTCGTGGTGCCGGTGGTGAACAGGCCCGTGGCATATCCGCCCATCTCCAGATTCGTGACCTTGATGCCGAATTGCTCGACCTCCATGGCCAGCGCCTCGGTGAGTGAGGCCAGCGCCGCCTTACCCGCACCGTAGAAGCCGACCGTGGCCATGCCACCGGCGGCACCCATCGAGGTGACCTGGAGGATGCGGCCGTGCCCCTGGGCGCGCAGGTGCGGCAGAACGGCCTGGACGACCCAGACGGCGCCGAAGAAATTGACGTCCAGGTGCGCGCGCGCCTGCTCCTCGGTGGCCTCCTCGACCATTCCGTACAGCATCGCGCCCGCGTTGTTGACCACGACGTCGAGCCGGCCGAATACGGACACCGCGCGCTCGACCGCGGTGAAGACGGCCTGTCTGTCGGTGATGTCCAGTGCGAGCGGTACGAGGCGATCCGGATATTCGGTGGCCGATGCCCGCAGCGGTTCGACATCGCGGGCGGCGGCCACGACCCGGTCGCCCGCGGCCAGCGCGGCATCGGTGAACGCGCGGCCCAGCCCGCGGGAAGCGCCGGTGATGAACCACACCTTGCCGGTGGTCATATGCTGCTCACATCCTCTCAAACCGAGACGGTGCGTCTCGTCTCGATCAGAGTGACAGCATCGGAGCGTATTGTCAACACGAACCGTTGCGTCTCGATTCACTGTTAAGCTCGGCCCGTGCCCGAAACCGAGAAACCCGGCAGCTCCCGGCGCAGCGAACGCTCGCGGCAGGCGATCCTGGCCGCGACCCGCGCGCTGATCGCCGAGGTCGGCTATCGCAAGGTGTCGATCGAGTCCATCGCCGCACGCGCCGGAGTCGGCAAACAGACGATCTACCGCTGGTGGCCGAGCAAGGGCGCGGTGATCTTCGAATCGTTCCTCGCCCTCGGCGATACGGACGGAGACGGGGTGGCGCTGCCCGACACCGGCGATATCGAGGCCGATCTCAAACTCGTCATGCGAGCGACGGTCGCGGAATTCGCCGATCCGGAATTCGAGCGGCCCATCCGCGCGCTCAATACCGAGATCATCAATGACCCGGATCTCGCCGAACAGTACGACCGGCTGCTGGGCAGACCGATGGACGAGGCGAAGAAGGTCCGGCTCCGCAGTGCACAGCAGGCCGGTCAACTGCGCGCCGACGCCGATCTCGATCTGCTGCTGGAAGTGCTCTACGCACCGCTCCAGCAGCGTTGGCTGCTGCGTTCCGGACCACTGAGCGAGTCCTACGCGGATGCGTTGGTGGAGACAGCCTTACGCGCGTTCGGGTCGTGAGGCCGATTCCGGCTTGCGGAACACCGCGATGGCGGCGGCAACCAGTGTCAGGGCGCAGCCGATCACCGCGCCGGCCGACAGACCCGGGCCGGCCGACAGCACGACGTCGAGTATCACCGAGGCGGCCAACTGGCCCGATACCGAGGTCAAGCCGAAGACCAGGACCCCGATCCAGCGCACGATCAGGGCTGCCACCGCGATGAAGAAGACCCCGATCACGCCGCCGGCGTACAACCACGGTTCCGTGGGAAAGCGTGTGGGCCAGCCGATTCGCGCGATCTGAACGACCTCCACCACCAGCAGCCCGGCGGTTCCGGCCGCGAAATTGATCGTGGTCGCCGACAACGGCCCGCCGACCGTCCCGATCCGGCCGTTGACCGCCTGCTGCCAGGCCAGGCCGAGACCGGCCAGGGCCGGCAGGACGATGAGCAGATACGCCGCGCCACCGGCAGTTCCGGACGCACCACCGGATCGGCCCAGTGCGGCGATACCCACCGCGCCGATCGCCAAGGCCGCCGCACCGAATCGCACCGGTGTCACCAGGGTGACCCCGGCCGGGCCCACCCCCAATCGGTCCACCACCAGACCGCTGGTCAGCTGGCCCGCCACCACCGCGATGGTGAACGCGGTGACGCCGATCGTGGCCACGGACAAGCCCTGTGTGGCCACGAAGAACGCGCCACACAATCCGCCCAGCAACTGCCACCACCGCAGCGGGCCGGTACGGACCGCCCGGCGGATCGCGCCCAGGCCCGCGCGCATCCGTCCGCTGCAACAGCAGGCGATCAGCAGCACGACCAGACCCGATCCGAAACTGATGACGGCCGCGGCGATTCCGTCGTTCAGCCGATCGCCGAGATCACCGTTGATCCGCGCCTGAACGGCCACACCCGCGCCGCAGGACAGTCCCAGAATCACACCGAGCCGACGCCGGACATCGGCTCGCGGAGGTGTTCGCACGGGCCGGGCGGCGATCACGGCCGCGGATCCGTCACGGCCGATCCGGGAACCGGATACCCGAGTGCGTATGCCGACGGCTCAGCCCCGATGGTCCAGCCCCTCCGAACCGAAACCGTTGTTCTCCACCGGGATCCACCCCTGAGCGGCGAAATCTCGGTCGGTGGTGCCGGCGCTGACCAGACCGCGGCTGGTGTTCAGATCGCCGATCAGTTCGGAGACCGGATGCGAATCGCTGTAGTGGTAGCCCTGAGCCAGCGCGAATCCCAGTTCGGTGAGCACCGCCGCCTGATATTCGGTCTCCACCCCCTCGGCGATCACCTGCAGATCCAGCGATTTGCTCAGTGCCGCAATCACACCCAGTAGCGGCGGCGCGGGTGAGTCGGAACGGATCGCGGCCACGAAGGACTGGTCGACCTTCAGGATATCGCTGGGGATGGTGGCCAGGCGGCTCAGCGAGGAGTAGCCGGTACCGAAATCATCGATGGCGATGCGAACGCCGTTGTCACGCAACCTGTGCAGATTCTGGATCGCGGTCTGGGATTCGGCGGCCAATTCGCTCTCGGTGACCTCGAGGACGAGCTGGTCCGCGGGCCAGCCGGTATCGGCCAGGATGGTGGAAACCCGTTCGGCGTACTCACTCTCGGCCAGCTCCAGGCCACTGACGTTCACGTTCAGCGTCAGATTCAGTTGCGCGAAGGTCTCCTGCAGGCGGGCGGCGTCGGCGCAGGCGCGCCGAAGTACCAGCTCGTCCAGATCGGAGATCAGGTCGTATTCCTCGGCGACCCGGATCAGGCCCTCGGTGGTGACATCGGGCTGCGCATTCGACGACCAGCGCAGCAGCGCCTCCACCCCGACCGCCTGGGCACCGTCCGCGCCGAGGCTCACGATGGGCTGATAGTGCACATCGAGTGCGCCGGTATCGATGGCCTCGCGCAGTTCCACCGCCAGCGGCTGCTGCCGCGAGGATTCCAGTACCGTGCGATTGCGGCCCGCCTGCTTGGCCCGGTACAGACCCACATCGGCGCGACTCACCAGCAGCGATCCGGATTCCCCCGGCTGCCATGAGGTGACACCCGCGGAGCAGCCGGTGGTGATCGCTGCGCGCAACTGCTCGGTGAGCAGAATCGCGGCCTGTTCGGTGGTGCCCGGCAGCAGCAGGGCGAAGGCGTCGCCGCCGTAGCGCGCCAGCACCTGATCCGGGGTCAGCAGTTCGGACCAGCTGTCGGACACGCGCTGCAGCACCGCGTCACCGGCGCGATGGCCGAGATGGTCGTTGATCTTCTGGAACCGGTCCAGATC
The DNA here is from genome assembly GCF_040679495.1 of Nocardia sp. NPDC052254. Taxonomy (NCBI): domain Bacteria; kingdom Bacillati; phylum Actinomycetota; class Actinomycetes; order Mycobacteriales; family Nocardiaceae; genus Nocardia; species Nocardia sp. NPDC052254. The sequence goes on from NZ_JBFAUW010000002.1 coordinate 354,331, forward strand.
CACCAGGACCAGTGCCAGGCTCTGACCGGTGCGGCCGGCATGGCCGATGGCACTGTTGAGCGCCCTGTCGAAGCCGCGGCGATTCAGCAGACCGGTGAGCGTATCGATATCGGCGTCCGCCGCCATCCGGGTGAGGATGCCGACCACGATGCCGACGCCCACGGTGATACCCGCCGGGATGATGCCCGACCACCAGGGCAACCCCCGCGACGGAACGACCCACAGGCACAGCGCCATGGCGAACAAGACGTGCGCCGCGGTCCACCGCCAGGCGAAGAAGATCGCCGCATCGGCGGCCACGAAGACATAGAAAGCCGCCAGCGTGATGGCGCCGACGGTATTGGGGAACCAGTGCACCGCGATCGTGACCAGCACCGTCGCGACCGCGACGTAGACATGGTGGACCGAATGCGGTAGCCGCGGGCCCCAGATCAGCAGACTCGCACCCAGCAGCAGCGCGACCCCCGCCGCGCACCCGACCAGCGGCCGATTTCCCTCGTCACCCGGTGCGATGGCAGTGATCAACAGGCCCAAGACCCCGCCCATGACGTAGAACGCCCCGGTGGTCCGAGCCATGACCATTGCCGTCGCCAGCGCCGATGCCGCCCGAACCTGCGTACGGTTATCGCCGCGGGACCCGAGTCCTCGCACGTCGTCCAGCCTAGACAACGCGGTACAGGGCAGTTGTCACAACCGGTGGATTCGCGATCGATCTCACCGCGGCGGCTCGAGCACCTCACGACCCACGAACGGCACCAGCGCGGCGGGTACCCGGACCGAACCGTCGGCCTGCTGATGGTTCTCCAGCAGCGCCACGATCCACCGGGTGGTCGCGAGGGTTCCGTTCAGGGTCGCGGCGATCTGCGGTTTGTTGTTCTCGTCGCGATAGCGCACCGACAGGCGGCGGGCCTGGAAGGTGGTGCAGTTCGAGGTAGAGGTGAGCTCGCGATAGGTCTGCTGGGTGGGCACCCAGGCCTCGCAATCGAATTTGCGGGCCGCCGAGCTTCCCAGATCGCCGCCCGCGACATCGATCACCCGGTAGGGCACCTCGATCGCGGCGAGCATCTCCTTCTCCCATTCCAGCAGGCGCCGATGTTCGGCGTCGGCGTCCTCGGGACGGCAGTAGACGAACATCTCGACCTTGTCGAACTGGTGCACCCGGATGATGCCGCGGGTGTCCTTGCCGTAGCTTCCGGCCTCGCGGCGGAAACACGAGGACCAGCCCGCGTATCGCTTCGGCCCGGCGCTCAGGTCGAGGATCTCGCCCGAGTGGTAGCCGGCCAGCGGGACCTCCGAGGTGCCGACGAGGTACAGATCGTCGTCGGCGAGGTGGTAGACCTCGGCCGAATGCTGGCCCAGGAAGCCGGTACCGGCCATGATCTCCGGGCGCACCAGCACCGGCGGGATCATCATGGTGAAACCGTTGGCGGTGGCGCGCTGGGCGGCCAGCTGCAGCAGACCGAGCTGCAACAGCGCGCCGTAACCGGTCAGGAAGTAGAACCGGGCACCGGACACCTTCGCGCCGCGTTCCATGTCGAACAGCCCCAGCGACTCGCCCAGATCCACGTGATCGCGCGGGGTGAAATCGAATTCGGTGGGAGTGCCGACCGTCTCGAGCAGGACGAAATCGTCCTCACCACCGGCCGGTGCGCCCTCCTGGACCACATTCGAGATCGCGCGGTGAGCGGTGTCGAGTTCGGCGTCGGCGGCGTTCTCGGCGGCCTCGGCCTCCTTCACCTTCGCCGACAGTTCCTGCCCGTGTGCCAGCAGCGCGGGGCGCTCGTCCGGGGACGCCTTGCCGACCTTCTTGCCCAGCGCCTTCTGCTCGGCACGCAGATTGTCCGCCGTCGCAACCGCCGCACGCCGGGCCGCATCCGCCTCGAGCAGGGCATCCACCAGCGCGGGGTCCTCGCCGCGGACACGCTGCGAGGCACGGACCGCATCGGGATTCTCACGCAGGAATCGGAGGTCGATCATGGGTGATCAGCCTAGTGGGCGGCGTCCACCGGGTTTTCTCCAGGATCTTCGCCCGGGATCATCGCCACGGATCGGACCGAAACCGCACCGATCGTGGCAGCGTCCGCGGGGCGCCTGCCATGATGGACGGCGATGTCCTCCGACCATGGGGCGCCCGCGGCGCCGGAACCGGAAAACGAAACATCCGACATGCCCCGTCGTGGGCGTGCCGGGGCGAAACGTCGTCGGTCCCCAGCGGGTGGACGCCGGCGTTCGAGGCCCGGCGACAACGACCGGGACGCACCCTTCGACGCGGAGACCGGCGATGCCGAGGCCGCCGAGAAGGCCCTGCATCCACATCGGCTGCGCTGGGGACTGCTCGCCGTCGCCATCGGGGCCGTGGTCGCCGCCCTGGTGACACTGTCCATCACCGGATTCCGCAGTTCGCACGGGCTCGAGGCGCGCGATCCCGGGTCGGGCAAACCTCCCGGTCGCGCCGATGCCGCCTTCGGCGCCGCCAAGACCGGCGACTGCCTCACCTGGACGAGCGCCAAGACACTGGACCTGACCAAGGTCAACTGCGCCGACAAGCATCTGTTCGAGGTCACCTCCGATATCGATCTGAGCCGGTATCCGGGCCGTGAATTCGGCCTCGGTTCGGCCTTCCCGGATTCGCTGCGCTTCGCCGAGTTGCGCGACGAGCACTGCGCGCCGGCCGCGGCCGCATATCTCGGCGGGCGGCTCGATCCACGCGGACGGTTCGTGGTCGGCATGGTCAATCCCGGCGAGCCGGGCTGGCGCAACGGTGACCGGACCATCCGGTGCGGTCTGCAACTGGTCAGCGCGACCGGCAACGCCACCCAGCAGACCGTGGGCCGGGTACGTGACAGCGATCAGTCCCGGATCTTCGATCCGGGCACCTGCATCGGCATCAACCAGAATCTGCCCACGAACGAGCCGGTCCCCTGTGGTCAGCCACATGCCTACGAGGCGATGTCGACCGTCGATCTGAGCACCCACTTCAACGGCGGTCCGCCCGCGAATTCCGATCAGGATTCGTTCATGCAGGACGAATGCGCCCGGGCCGCAGGCGATTACCTCGGCGGGCAGGACGCGCTGATCAACAAGACGCTGACGATCTTCTGGGACAGCCTCGATGCCCGCAGCTGGCTGGCCGGCAGCCGTAAGCTGAACTGCCTGGTGGGCAAAGGATCTCAGGACGGGTTCTCGACGATCACCGGTTCGGCCAAGGGAGATGTGCTGATCGACGGCCAGGCCCCGGTGGCGCCGCCGAGTTCGGGCCGTTCCACCCCGGCGCCGCTGCCGGGCGCCGCACCCGCGCCGATCCCGCGCTGACCATGCCGGTGTCGATGTCGCAGAGCCGATTCGAGGAATTGGTCGGCGATGCGCTGGATACGATCCCGCCCGCCCTGGCCGGCGCCATCGACAATGTGGTCATTCTGATCGAGCCGCGCGATCCCGACGATCCGCACCTGCTCGGCCTGTATCACGGCATCGCGCTCACCGACCGGGTGGACAGCCAATACGGTGGTGCGCTACCGGATACGGTGACGATCTTCCGGGACACGATCCTCGAGCTGTGCGAGAACGAACAGCAGGTCATCGAGGAAGTCGCGATCACTGTGATCCATGAGATAGCTCACTATTTCGGGATTGACGAAGAGCGACTGCATGAGCTGGGATGGGGCTAGGCTTTACGCGCGAAAGCGGTAAAGTCGAAGTGATTCGTGATTCGAGGGAACCGAACCGGGGTCTGTCGCATCCAATCATCTCGTAGGGGGAATTCTCGTGGTTCCACCGAAGGGTCGGTCGTACTGTCCGAGCGCCGGTGCGGTACTCGGGGGGCGGTCGGCTCGACACTTGCACAGCCGCCACAAGAAGGAGTTCGAGTCATGGTTGGTTTGCTCGGTGTACAGCCCGAAGTCGTCCTCGCGGCCTCGGCAGAACTCGACCTGCTCGCCGAACGTCTCGCTGCCGCCAGCGCATTGAGCGGTCCGGCCACCCACGTCGTTCCGGCCGGTGCCGAGGAGGTCTCCCTGATGGCGGCCACGCATCTCAACGAAGGCGCATTCAGCCACGATCGCGCGGTGGCCCAGGCCATCCTGGAACTGCATCACGCGGCGGCGATCCTGCGTCAGCAGTTGGCCACCTTCATCGCCGACGACGCGATCCAGGCCGCGGCCACCGCGGCGATCCAGTTCTGACCCGGCAATCCTTCACCGCATCATTCATTCAGGGGAGACACAATGACCGCAGGATTGACGGGGATCTATTTCCTGCCCCGCATGGCCGAAGGCAACTCGAGTCTGCTCACCGCAGGGCCGCATGCGATTCCGGCCTCGGCGGCCGCCACCGGATGGGGCGGCCTGACCGCCGCATGGGTGGACGCGACCGCCACCGCGGCCCGGGTGATGGCCGAACTCGGCGTCGGCATGGTGGGTGTCAACGGCACCGTCGCGCTCGCTAAGCTGGCCGGCTTCACCGGCTGGGCCGAACAGCAGGGGGTACAGGCCGCTGCCATGGCCGCCAAGGCGTCGGGGCACGCTACCGCCAATACCGTTGCGAGCCTGGCCATGCCGAGCCTGCCCGAGATCGCGGCGGTCGATTCGGCTCGGGTGGCGGCCCATGCGCACGGTGGCGACCTCGACGGCAGCGCCGAGATCGCCGAATCGGCCAAGTTGGCACTGGATATCCAGGCTGCCCTGGTCATGGACACCTATGAATCCACCGTCGAGGCCATGACGGCGACGCCGGCCGAATTCGCGCCGCCGCCGCCGATCGCGGCCGGCGCGGGTCTGGCCGACAGCGGTGCCGCGTCCTCGGCACAGGGCAGCGGTGACCCGATGCAGAGCGCGGTCGCGGCGGCGCAGGCATTCGCCAGCAATCCGTCGGTGGTCAGCGCCGCCACCCAGGCCGCCAATGTCGCCGGCTCGGTGGCCTCCACCGGGGTGTCGACCGCGGGCAATGCGGCGGGTACCGCCATTGCCGCCGCCACTCACACGGGCGCCACGTCGAGCATGTCGCCGATGATGATGGGCGGTATCGGCGGAGTTGCCATGGCGGGCGGTGCGGCCGCCACCCGGGCGGTGTCCTTCGGCGGAAGTTCGGTCGGCATCGGCAACGGCGCGGGCGCACTGAAACTGCCCGAGGGCTGGGGCGCGGGCAATGTCATCGGCGAGACGCCGACCACGCAGGTGGCGGCATCGGGTCCCGGCCAGCCGGGCACGCCGGGTCCTGCCCGGGTCGGCAACGGCTCCGGTAATCCGTTGCTGGGCCGCCAGGTTCACGACGATGACGACGAGGGCCAGCACGCCGGCAACGACTACCTGCGCGGTGAGCACTTCGCCGACGGCCGGATCATCGCGGCGGGCGTCATCGGCGGCGGAAATACGATCGAGGAACGCTGAGTGACAATTCTCGGCGAAGGTCGCGGGTCGGCCTCACTCGAGAGCGTGGTGCTGTCGCTCGACGAGTTCCAGTTCCTGGTAGAGGAACTGGAACTCGACGAGATGCCGGTCGTACTGGACGCGATCGGCCGCTACGACAACGTCACCGACCACGATGCGGCGATGAAGGCTGCCGCCGAATCCCTCACCGCACGTGATCTTCTCGTCGACCGTGAGGTGCACCGGGATCTGGCGGACCGGTTGCGCGGGTTGTATCGCCCACACTGGGTGATCGCGATGCGCTGGTATGTCGGCGATCGAGTGAACCGCTTCTGCCTGGCCAAGGGCGACGATATCGATGTCGTCGCCCTGCGCGGCCCGAATTCCTTCACCATCGACGAGGCCGGGCACGATCTGCCGGGCACCATCATGGCGGCGCTGGGCCCGGCGGATCCGCTCGAACTCAGCGGGATGAACGTCCTCACCGAGGAACTCAAACCGATTCTCGGCGATGCCGGGGACGCGGCCACCACCACCCAGCGGCTGAGCCGGGTGGGTCGGCCACCACGTGACGCACAGGTGCTGGGCTCGGCGCTCGTCGAAATCCTCTCGCACGCTTCGATCGTCGGGGTCGTGTACAACGATGGCAGCCGCGATGTCGCCGACGGCATGATCGCGGTGTACAACACCCGCAACGGCCGGTTCATCTGCGTCACGACCCGCTCCGACGACGAGGTCATGTGGACCTCCCTGGCGGGCGGAACCTCGGGGCGCCTGCGGACGGCCATCAAGGACCTGATCGAAAAACTCCCGCTGCGTGCGGATTTCAAGCCGGTGACCCCGGGCCTGATCTGATCCGCTATCCCATCGGATCGTCGGCCACGGGTTCGGCGACTCCGAAGGGTGGGGTGTAGTGGCCCCATCGCACGCAGGTCCAGCCACCGCCCGGGGTCGGCACCATCTCGATCGTCTCGGTATTGCCCAGATGATTGTTGGTCGTGAACGGCGGCGCCACACCGGTGAGTTCGCGGGCCACCAGCCGCATGACGGCACCGTGGCTCACCAGCAGGACATCGCCGGATTCCGAACCGGGCGCGAGATGGTCGGCCCGAAGTTGTTCCACCACCGGCAGATACCGCTCGAGCACCTCCGCACCCGATTCGCCACCGGGTAACCGGGAATCGATCTCACCCAGATGCCAGGACCGGTACACCCGCTGGAATTCCCGATGCGCCGCATCGGAACCCAGACCTTCCAGCTCGCCGACCTGAACCTCGTACACGTCGTCGAGAACCTCGGCCGACACCCCCGTGCCCGATTCGATGTACTCGGCGGTCTGTCGCGCCCGGAGCGCGACCGACGAATACAGCCGGGCAGGTGGCACGATCAACCGCGCCGCGAACAATTTGGCCTGCGCCACACCTCGTTCGGTGAGTGGCAGACCCGGCACCCGGGTATCGAGCACCTTGGCGACATTGCCCTCGGTCTCACCGTGGCGTACGAGCACCAGTCTGCCGGGGACACGGCCGGGATCGGGTATTGCTGCCGATTCGCGGGATTCGCTCATGAAGCGTTCACCCCCTTCTTCACATCGTCCAACCACGCCGCCGCCGGGCCGTCGGCCGGCGGTGGCGAACCGCTCGGAGAAATGGCCGGCCACGAACCCAGATACCGGATCCTGCCCGCCGTCCGATGCAGTGCCTTGAGCGCCTCGGCCACGGCGGTGTCATCGATATGACCGACGCAGTCGAGGTAGAAACGGTACGTACCCATTCCGGTACGTGTGGGCCGGGATTCGATGCGCGTGAGGTCCACTCCGCGCGAGGCGAATTCGGCGAAGACCCGCATCAGCGAACCCGGCTCGTTGGCCAGCTCCAGCACCACCAGTGAGGTGCGGTCGGCGCCGGTGCGCGCGGGCGCCTGCCGCGGCGGGGTCACCAGGACGAAACGGGTGACGGCCTGATCGTGGTCGGCGACCCCGGTGGCGAGCACGGTCAGCCCCAGGCGCTCGCCCGCCAGCGTGGTCGACACCGCGGCATCCGCGTGACCCGCCACCACATCCTCGGCCGCGGCGGCATTGGAGGCCGAGGTGTACAACCGCGCGTGCGGGAGCCGGTCCGCCAGCCACAGTCGTACCTGGGCGGCGGCCACCGGATAGGCCGCGATCGTGGCCACCTGTGCCGGTTCCACACCGGGCCGGCCGACGATCGTGAACGCCACATCCAATTCGGTCTCGGCCACGATCTGTAACCGCGGACCGGTGGCGAGCGCGTCCAGGGTCGCCGAGATCGAGCCCTCGACCGAACTCTCGATCGGGACCACCCCGCCGTCGGCCACGCCGTCGCGAACCATCTCGAGCGTGGCGCCCTGACTGGGCGCGGCGATGCGCTCGACCGGTCCGTCGAAGGTGTGGGCGGATTCGAGTTGGGCGAGGGCCATCTCGGTGAAAGTTCCCGACGGCCCGAAATAGGCGATACGCGGCACGGATACGACATTACTGGCAGTTGGCTGCGGGCTCGCCGTTTGCGCATACTCGGCGGTAACCGCCCAGGTCGGGCGGTTACCGGCCGCTGGGCCGCGCTGTCACCGTCAGGGGCGAAGGACTCCCAGCGCCTGCGTGACCGCGGCCACCCGGTCGGTCTCCACCGCCAGCAGCACCTCGCGCAACGCGTGCACGGCCGGTGCCGACAGTCCCCGCAGGAATTCGACATCAGGACCGGTCAGAGCCATCCGGATGTCATCGCCGCACAATGCGGCCACCGTGGCGGCGACGATGGCGACCGCGCGCTCCCCCGACCCCGTGGACGCGATGAATCCACCCTCGGAATGCGCTGCCCCCACCAGGAATTCGACGATTCGCTCATCGGGCAGATCGAGGTCCAGCACGGGCGCCTGCGGATTCGCCGAGGGCGATCGGACCAGGTCGCGCGCCAGATCGGCGCGGGCGACCGGCACGCTCAGCGGCACCAGGACGGGTTCGGAGGCGGGGGTCGAATCGTGCGGCACATTTCCACCGTAGCGAGCGGAATGCTTGCGCATCCACGGGCTGTGACTTAGCTTAGGTTTACCTAATTACACGCTCGTGGGTTTGTCACTGGAGGTTTGTATGCGCCGCACGATCACGTCCGCCGCTCCGTCCGCCGCGGAGCGGATCCGCAGTGCGTGTGCTCATGCCGAGAATTCCGTGCTTGCGCTACCCGGTACCGATCCCATCCCCACCACCGTGCATCACCTGCGGGCCTGCGGCGATGTGGTGATCGCGGTGGCGCGCAATTCGGCGGCGGTGGCGGCCGCCGCGGCCGAGGTCGGTTCGCCGGGCGTTCTGGAGCTCACCGATCACGCACCCCTGCCCCTGCGCGAACCCGTCCGCGCCCTGGTCTGGTTGCGCGGCCGGGTGCGGGCGGTACCCGGACACGCCCAGCGCGCCTTGGCATCTCAGGTGGCGAGCGAATATCCGCACCCGGGCCTGCTCGATGTCGGCCACACCGCCACACTGCTGCGGGTGGTGCTGGAATCGGCGGTGGTCGCCGACTCGACCGGAGCCGAATCGGTCTGCCCGCACGACCTGCGCAGTGCCGACGCCGATCCGTTCTGGGAACTGGAATCGGCGTGGCTGCAGCACATGGACTCCGATCACGCCGATGTGATCGCCCGGCTGGCGCGGCATCTGCCGGTCCGGCTGCGCAGCGGTTCGGTGCGCCCGCTCGCGATCGACCGCTACGGCGTCACCCTGCGAGTCGAAGGGGCCGACACCGATCACGATGTGCGCCTGCCCTTCCACGCGCCGGTCGACGATGTCCAGTCGCTGAGCCGCGCGGTGCGGATCCTGGCGGGCTGCCCGTTCTTCGACCGTCTGCACGGGTCCGATCGCCCGGCCTGAGCCGACAGCGTCCCGACCGGATACGCCCCCTAGATTGGGCCCATGGTTCCGGCTGCCCGTTCCGCGCCTTCGTGGCCCGCGCCCGCCTCGGACCGCGAACGGTTCGCGATCCGGGTGGAACTCGCGATCGTCCTGGTCATCACCTTCGCCTCCAGCGGTCTCAGCGCGGCCCTGTCACTGCTCGAGTCTGCCCTCGCACCCGGTGGAATCAGTGGCCAGAAGGTTGCCCTGAACCCCTCGCGGGCAACGCAATCGACCATCGACCTGCTGTTCCAGCTGTTGAGTGTGACGCGGCTGCTGGTCTGGGGCGCGCTGGGGTTGTATCTGCTGTGGCGCAGCGGAATCGGCCCGCGGCTGCTCGGCCTGGCTCGAATCCGGTTGCGCGGCGACGTCGCACCCGGCCTGGTCCTCGCGGCGGTGATCGGCCTGCCCGGACTGGGCCTGTATCTCGCGGCGCACGCGCTGGGGCTGAGTGTCACCATCGTCCCGAGTTCACTGCACGACCACTGGTGGCGGCTGCCGGTGCTGGTGTTGTCGGCGATCGCCAACGCGGTGGCCGAGGAGATCGTGGTGGTGGGTTATCTGATCACTCGTCTGCGCGCGCTCGGCTGGACGGAGAACCGCTCATTGGCCGCCTCGGCGCTGCTGCGCGGGAGTTATCACCTCTATCAGGGGCTGGGCGGCGGGCTCGGCAATCTGGTCATGGGTGTGATTTTCGGACGGTACTGGCAGCGCACCGGGCGGTTGTGGCCGCTGATCCTGGCACACGCGACCATCGACTCGATCGCCTATATCGGCTACACGGCGCTGCACGGACACGTGTCCTGGTTGCCCTGATCCCTCGATGCCCCCTGACACCTGCGGAAATTCGTCACCTCGGCGCCAGAGTGCGACGGTGGCCTCCCTCACGGTGCCGGTATCAGTACCATAACGATGGTGAACGGCGACGACCCTCAGCAGTATCCGCGGAACCGCCGGGTGCCGCCGCCGAACGGACCGGCCCCCCGGCGCTTGCCGCCCGAACCACACGGCGCGGGCCAGCAGCCGCCACCCGGATCCGGGCGCCCGCTGCCACCACGGTCGGGTCCACCCGGGGCAGGCCGGCCGCGACCGCCTCGACCGGGTCCACCCGGGTCGGGACGACCGGCACCGCCCGGACGGCCACCCGTCGAGCCGACCCAGGTGATGCACCGCGACGGCAGCAACGCGGATAATCTGGCCTGGTCACAGGCTCCGCAAAGCCCTCCGCCGCGGTCGCGCCGCGACCCGGCCCCGCCCACGCATGCACCCACGCAGCGCCCGGTTCCTTATCGGGAGGCGCGGGAAGCCCCGCCGCCACCACCTCCGTCACGTCCCCGTCGCGACGACCGTCCACCGCGCGAGCCACGGCAGCCGCGCGCGCGGCGCAAGCGGCATTGGGGGCGCCGGCTGCTGATCCTGCTGTTGATCATCATCCTGCTTCCGGTGGGCGCGGTGATCTATCTCGACCGGTCGCTGCATCGCATCGACGCACTGTCCGGTTATGCCGACCGGGTCGGTCGAACCGCGGGCACGAACTGGCTGCTGACGGGATCGGATACCCGTCTGGGACTGACTCCGGAACAAGAGCAGCAACTGTCCACCGGCGGCGCCGCGGACGCGGGCGGCGACCGCAGCGACACGATCATGCTGGTGCACATTCCGAAGTCCGGTAAGGCGACGATCGTGAGTCTGCCGCGCGATTCCTATGTGAACATCCCGGGTGTCGGCAAGGACAAACTCAACGCGGCATTCTCGGCGGGCGGGCAGAAAACGCTCGTGCAGACGGTCGAGACCGCGACCGGTCTGCGTATCGATCATTTCGCCGAGATCGGTTTCGGCGGTTTCGCCGGCATGGTCGACGCATTGGGCGGAATCGATATGTGCCTGCCCGACGCGATCGATGATCCCAAGGCCGGAATCAACCTGCCGGCCGGATGCCAGCGACTGAGCGGCGCCGAGGCATTGGGCTTCGTCCGCACCCGGGCCACCCCGCGCGCCGATCTGGATCGGATGAACAATCAGCGTCTGTTCCTTTCCGCTTTGCTGGACAAGGCGACCAGTACCTCGACACTGGTCAATCCGTTCAAGCTCTGGCCCCTGGCCACCGGCATCGCCTCCTCATTGCAGGTCGACAACGGCGACCACATCTGGGATCTGGGTCGGCTGGGCTGGGCGCTGCGCGGCGGCTCGATCGCGACCACGGTGCCGATCGGCGGTTTCGCCGACGAATCCGGCAGTGGCAATGTGGTGCTGTGGGACAAGACCCGGGCGAGCGAGTTCTTCGACGCACTGGCACATGATCGGCCCGTTCCGGATGATCTGCTGACCAAATAGTGTCGAGAGATATCAGCAACCACTAGGCGTATGAATACGGATGGTGCCGTGCATCACAATTACTCGAAATAATATTGAGCGAATATCGGTAAGGCATCCTTAAGTAAGGCACCCTTAACTAAGGGAATACTTGCCTCAATAAGGGCACACTTGGATGACAAGCGCACCTGACCAGCACTAATGTCGAATACATGTTCAGCCACCCGGATTCTTCGCACACCAAGTTTCACGCCCTGCTGCATGATCAGATCCGCCACGAATTCAATGCCGAACATCAGTACATCGCGATCGCCGTGTGGTTCGACAATGCCGATCTTCCGGCACTGGCAAAACTCTTCTACGCCCAGGCCGTCGAAGAACGCAATCACGCCATGATGATCGTGCGGTACTTCCTGGATCGGGATATGGGCATCGAACTCTCCGGGGTGGATGCCGCGCATTCGGAATTCGATTCTCCGCGCGAGCCGATCCAATTGGCATTGCAGCAGGAGAAGACCGTCACCGAGCAGATGATCCAGCTGGCCAGCACCGCCCGCGAGGAGGGCGACTACCTCGGCGAGCAGTTCATGCAATGGTTCCTGAAAGAGCAGGTCGAGGAGGTCGCACGGATGACCACCCTGCTGACCGTCGCCGAGCGGGCCGGCGCGAATCTGTTCGACCTCGAGAATTTCGTCGTTCGTGAGATGAGCGCGCCCAGCGACAGCACCGGAGCTCCCGCGGCCGCCGGCGGCAACATCTGACCCGGAGCATGCGATCCGAGAAGCTCGGCCTGCCACGGGGCGGGCCGAGCTTCTCGGTTTCCGGGGCGATGACTCAGCGCAGCGTGACCTGGCGCGAACGCAGGCCGTCGCGGGAACGACGCTCATCCGAGGTGAGCGGCGCATCGGAGGCCAGCGCCTCCGCCAGCCGGGCACCGAATTCGGTTGCGGGCGCGACCCATTCACTGGGGTGACGCTCCCGATCCAGATCGAAGACCGGCACCAGCAGACCGTGGGTGCGGAACGAGCCCGCGAACCGGGATCCCTCACCGAGATGCAGTCCGCCCGTGGCGTGGACGCGGGCCAGGGCCAGCATCAGCGCATCCTCGTCCTCGGGCCGGACCCAGCGGATGTGCGCCTTCTCACCGGCATCCACCCACCAGGCCGCACCGACCGACTCCGCACCCAGAGCGAGCCGATCCGACGGCATGATGGCCTGATCGGCCTGCTCGATGGTGGCCGCGACCTGCGGATCCGGCTGCACGCCCTCGGGCACCCACCACTGGAAGTTCTGGTGCACGGTCAGATCCAGTTCGGCCTTCGGATCGATCACCTCCGCGAGTGCGGGCACCGCCGCCACGGCGGATTCGCTTGCGGCATCGAGCGATTCGCCCGGCTCGGCGGCCTGCGTCCACAGTACGGACGCGGCCAGATCGGTGGCCGGATTCTCGGACTGGAACTGCACCTGCACGCCGACGAAGCCCGTCGGCTGCTCGCCCGCGCGAACCAGTGCGGCGACGGCGCCGGGTAGCACCGTGGCGAGGGTGACCGGGCGTTCGGCGGCGACGCCCGGAGCCAAGGTCAGGGTCGCGGTCGCCGACGGCACGAATTCGCGCAATGCGACGAGATCGCATTCGGCGGCCAGGCCGGCGAATGGACGCGTGACGACCGCGGCGGCCTCTTGTTGCGCCGCACGACGTTCGGCGAGGCGCTGGGCCCGATTGCTGTCGGGCTTGGGTTGATTCCGTTTGCTCTTACCCACGAACGCAGAACCTACCGGTTCGGCCGGGCCGAGCTGCGCAGGGGCGCGCGAACGCGGGCGGGCGACGATCGCCTCCGCGCGGATTCGACGGCTCAGATACCTTCCAGAACGGTTTTGATGCGGCCCGGATGGTTGGTGGCGACCCAGCTGACACCGAGTTCGGCGCACAGCTCGACATCCTGTGGTTCGTCCACGGTCCAGCAGTAGGTGGCACGTCCGGCGGCTGCGGCCCGGTCGACGAGTTCGGGGTGTTCGCGCAGCGTTTTCACCGACGGCCCGACCGCCGTGGCGCCGACCGTGGTGGCGGCGCCACCGCCGAGATAGCGCGAGGATTCGCCGAGCAGCACGGTCGGCAGCAAGGGCGCGGCACGGCGGATACGCCAGACCGCGGTGGCGGCGAAGGACATCACGACCGCGCGCGAATGATCGGCCGATGCGGGGGTCGCGATACCGAAACGCTGCAGTTCGGCCAGCACCTTGTTCTCGACGAGCGCGCCGTAGCGGACCGGATGCTTGGTCTCGATGAACAATTTGGTCGGCCGGCTGCGCCAGTCCAGGACGAGCGTGATGAGTTCGCTGAGGGTCAGGACGGGTGCGGGTGACCCGTCCTCGCCGAAGTCGAGATCGCGCAACTCGTCCAGCGTCATCTCGCTGACCAGCCCGGTACCCGAGGACGTCCGATCGACCGTGCGATCGTGGACGCAGACCAGATGGCCGTCGCGAGTCAACCGGACATCACACTCGACGCCATCCGCACCCTCCTCCAGCGCCAGCTCATACGCGGCGAGAGTGTGCTCGGGACGCGTCCCGGACGCACCCCGGTGCGCGACCACGAAGGGTGCGCGATTGCCCTGGCTCACTTGGCCATGACCTCCTCCTGTTCGGTGACCTCGGTCTCGGCCGACGCAGCAGCGACCTCTGCCGGGGCGGCAGCGACCTCGACCGGAGCGGCGGCGACCGGGTGCACCGGTTCGATGACCTGCACGGCGGGACCATGGGCGGGCAGCCACCGCTTCGGCATCCGGATCTGGCCACGCAGATCGCGACCCTCACACATCCGCAGCACCCACAGCGCCGATACGGTCACCGCGACCGCCACCAGATCCGTGTAGACCGTGAAGATCACACCGTTAGCCCGGGCCTGAAGCGTATCGGCCGCACGCCAGAACAGCGCCGCGATTACCATCACACCGTTGAGAACCCAGAGGCACCACCAGATCCGGGCCGCACGCAGCGTCCGGGGATCACCGCCCAGTTGCCGGACCAGCTCGGTCAGGAACACTCCCGGCCAGACCAGGTTGACCACGGGGATCAACCCGCCACACAGCAACGCGCGCAGCGATCGGGGATCGCGGCGGCCGTTGCCGGCGTAGGCGTCACGCCGGGCCCGGACCAGCCAGCCGAGCACCCCCACCGCGGTCACCAGCGCGCAGACCAGGGCGGCGAGCGCGGTCGCGTAGACCATGAGATCCGAGCAGAACAGGACCAGCGGCTGGATCAGGCGGGTGCGATTGCGCAGCAGAATCAGGTACCTGCCCACCTCGGCCACCGCCGACAGCGCGAAGAGGATGGTCGTCGCGAGCAGCAACCCCGCGACACGTTCGGTCGCCCACCGCAGCACCCGCTGCGGCCGAGTGCGCTCGACGACCGCCTCCGGGCGCGGCACATCACGCAGACCCCAGCGCGGAGTCTCCGTGTAGCGCGGGGTGACCGGGCCGATCCCGGTGTCGGTGTGTGGTCGTTCGGCACGCTGGGAGCGTCCCGGCGGGCGGGCCACCCAGCGATAGTTGCGCCGTTCCGGCGGTGCGTCGACCGGCGCCGGTGACAGCAGGACGCCACGACAGCGCGGGCACCAATGCATCGGCGCACCGTGCACCGCCCAGCGGGCACCGCACCGGGCGCAGGGTTGCACGACCGTATTGCTCATCGGGCTGCTCCCCCTTCCATCCAGTCGAGCTTGTCCAACCGCCAGTCGATCCTCCGTGGATCCTTCGGTGGATCCACTAGTAGATCTTCGCCTCGTGGTCACCGTCTGCGCGCAGCGGGCGACCGGCCTGCTGCCAGGCGACCATGCCACCGACGACCTGGTAGACCTCGAAACCGACGTGCGCGAGGTACTTCGCGACCTCGATCGAACGCCCGCCCTGCCGGCAGACGACGTAGATATCGCAGTCGTAGTCCAGTTCGTCGATCCGCGCCGGAACATCCACCATCGGAATGTGCAGGGCGGCCGGCGCGTGTCCGAGCTGCCACTCGTCGTCCTCCCGGACATCGAGCAGGATCACGGCGGCGCCGGATTCGGCACCCGCCGCGGGTACGGCATCGAATTCGGCGGGCAGGTCCTGAACCGGCACCGAGGGAATTTCGGAGCTCGTCACAATTGACGATCCTGCCATGTACCCCGGATCGGCGGGGAGTCCCGGGAGCCGACGGCCCCAGCCGACTCACGGTCGGTTCCGGCCGGACATTACCTGCCGCACACCCCGAGCAAACGGTCCTGTGTATATCTCAACCCCAGTTATCCACATAATCCACAACCTCATCCACAGGTTGGGACTTGTCGTACCGGTCGGTTTGCAATTCGGCGCAATCCTGGGGTCCGAACAGCCGGAACGGGGGTCGCTCCGGGACTCCCCTCCTCGTCCCGGAGCGACCCCCGCCACCGCCCGCGAGCCTCTGTACTGGCCGAACGGTGTTCGTACCGGCCGTCACGGGACTCGACAACTACTTGGACGGAACATGTGGCGATTCGGTTCCCTCGATTCGAAAAAAACGACAACACTAGCGAGAAACCGAAATACCGGGTCTGACGGCGTCGAATCGGTAGCCTGACGCTATGGACGCGAGCAGGGCGTTACTCGACGGATTGGATACGGCCGGGCTCAACACCGCACTCTCCGAGGCAACTTGCCTCGGACTCACGGTCGACGCCGCGGACACACGACTGCGAATCGAACTGGAGGTGCTCACCCTCCCCGGCGACGGGCAATCCAGCAAAGGCCGAGTCCTACTGACGCTGTCCGGCGTCAGCCGGGTCGCGGCCTCCCTGCGCCAGCAGCGCTGGGACGATCTGGAACCGCACATCTTCCCCCTCACCCTCGACACTCTCGGAGACGCCATCGCCGGATTCGGCGGCGGGGCCATGCACGGCTGGGATTTCATCGACGTCGACGACAGCGGCTGGGCCCTGTGGCGGGAACTGCTGAGTTTCGACAGCACGATCGGCGATCGCCCGGCCGCGCACGTCCTCGAGTTCTCGCAGCAGGAGGGCACCGATCCCCGCGAACTGGATGTCAGGATCTGGTTCGAGGAGCTGACCGTCGAGACCGCCGCGGGCACCCTGCTCGGCGTGGACGAATTCGTGGCCGGCGCACAGCGCTGGTGGAAGGCACACGATTCCTGCGATCCGCGCACGATGCTGCCCGATGTGGCTCCTCCGATGTAGTCGCCGTCGAGCCGGCGGCACCTGCCGCCGACATCCGTTCAGCGTGAATGAATCTCCGTGCCCGGACCTCGCTCGGGGCCGGCCCTCCAGGATCCTGGCTGCGCAGGTATTTCGGCGCCGTGGGAATCTAGGGTGGACCGGACCCGGTTGCATCGAGCGGGTGTACGAATGAAGGTTGGTGTGCTCGACAACACCGGGTACATGCGCCGACATCATGAGGAAGGGACATCGTGGCTGAGTACACGCTGCCAGATCTGGATTACGACTACGGCGCCTTGGAGCCGCACATCTCCGGGCAGATCAACGAGATCCACCACTCGAAGCATCACGCCGCCTATGTCGCGGGTGTCAACACGGCACTCGAGAAGCTGGAAGCCGCTCGCGAGGCCGGCGACCACGGCGCGATCTTCCTGAACGAGAAGAACCTCGCGTTCCACCTGGGCGGGCACGTCAACCACTCCATCTGGTGGAAGAACCTGTCCCCCAACGGTGGCGACAAGCCGGTCGGCGAGCTGGCCGCGGCCATCGACGACCAGTTCGGTTCGTTCGACAAGTTCCGTGCGCAGTTCACCGCGGCGGCCAACGGTCTGCAGGGCTCCGGCTGGGCGGTGCTGGGTTACGACACCCTCGGTCAGAAGCTGCTGACCTTCCAGCTGTACGACCAGCAGGCCAACGTGCCGCTCGGCATCGTCCCGCTGCTGCAGGTCGACATGTGGGAGCACGCCTTCTACCTGCAGTACAAGAACGTCAAGGCCGACTACGTGAAGGCGTTCTGGAACGTCGTCAACTGGGCCGACGTGCAGGACCGCTTCGCCAAGGCCGTCGCCCAGGGCAAGGGTTTGATCTTCGGCTAGGCATGACGCCTCTTCGCGCACTCAGGCCATGCCGGTTCGGTATGGCCTGAGTTGCGTCCGGGGCTGCGCGGGCCGTATGCCATTTTTCGCCCGTGTTACCTGCGACTTGGCACTCTCTGGTACTTGTGTGCCAGACATTTCTCGAGGCATTCTCGGGTACCCCTATCTCAACGATAGGTCGAGGACGAGCTCGCTCATTTCGACATGGCAGCCGCCCCCGTGAGTAGTTCGGGAGGCATACGATGCGTGCGAACAATCCGGTCGGGGTCACGCCGTTCCAGGCTCGGGGAACCTTGCGTGGATTCGTCATTTCCGGGCGCTGGCCGGACACCACCAAGGAATGGGCACAATTGCTGGCGCTCGCGGTACGGGTGGCGAGTCTGCCCGGACTGCTGTCGACCTCGACGGTGTTCGGCGCCCGCGAGGAGCTGCCCGACGATCCGCATCCCGGCACGGTCGGACTGGTGATCGCGGAGGGACCGGTGCTGGGCGAGGAGGCCGTGGAACCGGGCAGATTCGCCGATCATGTACCGCCCGCACTGATGATGCTGCACCCGCCCTCGGAGACCAGTCCGTCACTGCCCGAGTGTGTCGGTGCCGCCTCGGGATGCGTTCTGCTGCCGGGCATTCCACATCTGGGACTGGCACATCGCGCAGCGTGGGTCGAGGCCGAACTCGACGGCACCGTGACCTCCATGGTGAGCCGGGTCGGCGTCGATCCGATCTCCGATCCCGATACCGCCGTCCTGGCCATGCTGCTCGCCGCGTGATCGCGGCCGGGTAACCCTGCGCGGTCCGCACAGCCTTGTCGAATCCACTTCGACGGGTACCCGAAACTTTCCGGTCGCTCGCCCAAACTTATTGTGCGCATTGCGATTTCGGCATCGGCGACTTTACGGACGAGCCCGGTAAGGGTAGGCTGGGTAAGACAGCGAAGGGGAGTAGCCCGCAATCGCATGGTCGACATACTGATCCGCCGGTATTCATCCGGCAGATCCGGCCATCCGAACCGGTATCCGGTGGGCGAGACCTTCGGCCGACGACAAAGGACCGATTTTTTCGGGCACGTTGTCGGCTGAAGGCTCCAGTCTTCGGCCGGCAGGCCGGAGGGAGCCAACCATGATCGCCGCGATTGCCTTGAGCTTCGGCGTCCTCTTCCTCGCCGAACTCGGCGACAAATCTCAGCTCATGGCCCTGACCTTCGCACTGCGTCATCGCTGGTGGGTGGTGCTGGGCGGCATCACCGTCGCGAGTATCGCGGTCAATCTGATCGCCGTGGGAGTCGGGCATTTCCTCGGCGCCGCGCTGCCGACCGACCTCATCGCATTGTGTACCGGCGTGATCCTGCTGGCCGTGGGTCTGTGGACGCTGTGGGACAGCCGCAAGGACGATGCCGACGAGGAGGAACCGGCTACCACCGGTCCCGCGACTCCCGGCCGTGCGTTCTTCATCGTCATCTCGGCATTCCTGCTGGCCGAACTCGGTGACCGCACCATGTTCGCCACCATCGCGCTGGCTTCCAACCACAGCTGGCCCGCGGTCTGGATCGGCTCGGTCGCCGGTATGGTCGCCGCCGGTGGCCTGGCCATCGCGATCGGCATCTCGGTCGGTAAGCACATTCCGGAGCGGGCGATCGCCCTCGCCTCCGGCCTGTTGTTCCTGTACATCGGCGCGGCCACACTGCTCGGCGCGGTGGCGCCCGATCTGGGCAAGCTGGGCGAGTACTCGATCGCCGCGGTGGCGCCGATCGTCGCGGGCGCCGCCTGGGGCATGTTGCGGCAACGCACCGCACATGCGGACCGGTTCGATGCGGAATCACCGGCAACGCCCGGCGACCAGCATCAGGAGTCACTCGAGCGCCACTGAGCGATCGCCGTGAGCCGGCGGGCGGCGCGTGCGGCGGCCTCGCGGAGTTCCGGTGGCTCCAGTATCTGTGTTTCGAAGCCCAGCCGGGCCACATGCATCGCCAGCCAGTCCAGATCGTCCCCGCCGACGGCGAGCACGCACCAGCCGTCCGCATCGGGCTCGACCCGGCCCACCTGCGGCGGAACCAGCTCCGCCACCTGTTCCGGGCGGGCTCGGATTCGCACTCGGGCCAGGTACCGGTACGGCGCGGCGGTGACCGCCCGCTGCACGTAGGCGACCGGATCCGGATACTCGCCGATCCGGAAATGCCAGGTCGTGGCTCGCACCTCCCGCATCCGATCCAGCCGGAAGGTGCGCCAGTCGTCGCGGTCGATATCGCGGGCCATCAGATACCAGCGCGAGCCGGTCGTGACCATCCGGACCGGTTCCACGGTGCGCTCGGCTTCCTCGCCGTCGCGGCCGGCGTAGCGGAAACGCACCCGCACCGCATCGCGACAGGCCCGGGCCAGGATCATCAGCAACTCGGCGTCGATCTCCACACCCGGACCGATCAGCGTCGCGGTGGCGTCGTGCACCGCGCGCACCTCGGCGCGCAGGCGCGGGGGCATCACCTGGTCGAGTTTCGCCAGTGCCCGCAGGGCCGCGGCACCCGCACCCGCGATGGTGCCGCCGGCGGCCAGTCGCAGCGACACCGCGGTCGCGATCGCCTCCTCGTCGTCGAACAGCAG
Organism: Nocardia sp. NPDC052254; assembly: GCF_040679495.1. Lineage (NCBI taxonomy): Bacteria > Bacillati > Actinomycetota > Actinomycetes > Mycobacteriales > Nocardiaceae > Nocardia > Nocardia sp. NPDC052254. The sequence continues at coordinate 374,562 of NZ_JBFAUW010000002.1, forward strand.
CGGTGGCAGGCGGGTACCCGCGCCGAGTTGGTAGCCGCCACCGACACCGGCGGTCGCGTGCACGGGATAGCCGATCGTGCGCAGGCGTTCGACGTCGCGGCGCACACAGCGATCGGTGACGCCGAGTTCGGTGGCCAGTTCCGTGGCTGTCCACGACGGTCGGCGTTGTAGCAGCGACAGCAATCTCAGCACTCGCTCGGTGGTCGCTTCGACGGTCACGCATCGATCGTCGCACAGATAACGGAACGTATCTGTCCGCATTTGGCGGCAGGCTGTGCGACATGACCGACCAGACCTGGAATTCCCTGCTCCGCGAGCAGATCGCCTGGCACTGGACCAATCAATTGCGTCCCCGCCTGGACGGGCTCACCGACGACGAATACTTCTGGGAGCCGGCACCCGATTGCTGGAATCTGCATGTGCGCGGTGCCGGCACCGCACCGATACAGGGTGGATCCGGCGCGATGACCATCGACTTCGAGGTACCGGCACCGGATCCCGCCCCGATGACCACGATCGCCTGGCGGCTCGGGCATGTGATCGTGGGCGTGCTCGCGATGCGCAACGGCTGGCATTTCGGCGGGCCGGAAACCGATTACTTCTCCTTCGAATACGCCGAGACCGCGACGGCGGCGCTGGCACAACTGGATGCCGAATACGCCCGCTGGGATGCCGGGGTCGCGACGCTCGGCGAAGACGGACTCGACCAGGTGTGCGGCCCGGCCGAAGGTCCTTACGCCGAGTATCCGATGTCGGCGCTGATACTGCACATCAACCGCGAACTGATCCACCATCTGTCCGAGGTCTGCCTGCTGCGCGATCTCTACCTGCACACCCATCCACAGGAAGCGAACCGATGACCGCCTTCGACGTTCAGATCACCTTCGACTGCGCCGATCCGGCCGCCCTCGCGGAATTCTGGGCGGAAGCACTCGGCTACCGGTTACAGGATCCGCCCGCCGGATTCGCGTCGTGGGAGCAGGCTCTCGACGCCGTGGGCGTACCGGCGGATCAGCGCAACAACGCTTCGGCCGTGGTCGATCCGGACGCCAGTGGGCCGCGACTGTTCTTCCAGCGGGTTCCCGAGCGGAAACAGGTCAAGAACCGGGTCCACCTGGATGTGCGCGCGGCACCGGGACTCACCGGTGACGATCGGATGGCGGCGCTGGAGGCCGCGGCCGAACGGCTGATCGCGCGAGGTGCGACCCGACTACGGCGATTCGAGCCGGCACCACCCATGGGGCACGGCCACCTGGTGATGGCCGACCCGGAGGGAAATGAATTCTGCCTGGACTGAACAGTTTCCGACCGTCGCGGGCGGTTCTCATCGCGGCACGGTGGCGGCCCCGAACAGGTCGCCACTGCGCTCGACGAGTTCGAGCATGGGTGCGCGCAGGGCACGCAGGCCGTCCGGGTCGTCGGCGGCGATATGAGTGGTGACCAGGGCACTCAGGGCCGCGACCATGGTGCGGCAGGCGAAGCGCTGCTGATCGGTGCGGGCGTCGAGAATGCGGGCCACCAGCGATACGAACGACTCCTGAAGTTCGGCGCGGCGGGCGATCACCTTCGGACCGGCGGCGTAGACCTCGACCAGAAACAGCCGGGCATAGGCCGGTTCGGCGGCCAAGCCGTCCAGATAGGCATCCAGCAGGACACCGATCGGCGGCGCGGATTGCGGTCCGTCCGTCGCGGATTCGGCGGATGACCGCAGCGATTCCTGGATCCGCGCGAGCAACAGTTCCACCGCCTGCTCGTAGGCCGCCTCGAAACAGGCTTCCTTGGAACGGAACTGCTCGTAGAAGGTCTCACGCGAGACACCGGCACGTTTGATCACGGCGGCGACAGAGGTGCCCACATAGCCGTTGTCCGCCATGGCGTCGGCCATCGCGGTGAGAATACGGTCGCGCTGGGTGCGGACCACCGTTTCGCGCGGTATACCGTGCCGGCCCCGGGGTAGCCTGCGGTCGGCCGCGGCGGTCATAGCTCAACTCCATCGATCGATCGCGAATGCTTCGCGAAGCAAACTAGCTGGTTACCCTCCATTCTGCGCGAAATCGCACTTCCCGGCGCCCACACCCCCGACCGGGGCGACCGTTCCGCCCGATATGGTGCGTGTTGACGGAAGGCCAGTACCCATAGGGCCGTCACTGACGAGAGGAATCACCGTGGAGATTTCGGGCTCCGCCGCGATCATCACCGGAGCTGCGTCCGGTCTGGGCGCCGCGACCGCACAGCGCTTCGCCGGCCAGGGGGCGACCGTATTCGGTCTCGACCTGCCGCAGTCGATCGAACGGGCCGGCGACAGCGTTCCCGCCGGTGTCACCCTCATTCCGACCGATGTGACCAGCAATGACGAGGTCGCCGCCGCGGTCGCGAAGGTCGTCGAATCCGGTGTGCCGCCGCGCATCGTGGTCAACTGCGCGGGTGTCGGCTGGGCGGGACGCATCCTGTCCAAGAACGGCCCGCACGATCTGGAGCTGTTCCGGACGGTGATCACCGTGAATCTGCTGGGCAGCTTCAATGTGATGCGCCTGGCCGCCGATGCCATCGCCAAGACCGAGCCGGTCGACGAGTACGGCCAGCGCGGCGTCGTGATCAACACCGCGTCGGTGGCGGCGTTCGAGGGCCAGATCGGCCAGATCGCCTACTCCGCCTCCAAGGGCGGCGTCGCCGGTATGACCGTGCCGGCCGCGCGTGATCTGGCGCAGTTCGGTATCCGCGTCAACACCATCGCCCCGGGCATCATCGACACCCCGATGCTCGCCGGTGTCACCGAGGAGTACCGCAAAGGCCTCGAGGCCGGCGTGCCCTTCCCGTCCCGCCTGGGCCGCCCGGACGAGTACGCGCAGCTCGCGCAGTACATCGCCGAGCACGACTACCTCAACGGCGAGACCTTCCGGATGGACGGTGCGCTGCGCATGGCGCCGCGCTGACACCGGAGCTCGGGGACCATCACCACCGCGGGGACGGGCCCGAGTCCGCCCCTGGCCCCGTTCGGAGCAGCCGGGTCACAGCGTGACCGATGCCCGGACATGGGCCGAAATTTCGAGGCCGGCACGGAATTTCCGTGCCGGCCTTCTGTTTTCGCATCCCGGGCCGCGATTCCCGTCCACCGGCGAGACCCGCTCCCCCGCCCGTGGTTGTGACGAGTCACAGCCGCGACGTCACACGACTTGTTTCCGCTGACCGAGCATTTCTCCCCAGCGGGAAACAACGCTATGTTAGGAAGGATTCTACTCGAGGGTAAGTTTGTTAGGCCAGGTCATAGCGATGAAGCTACATACCAGATCACCACACTCAGCGATGGACGGACCGGCGGGAACTCGGCGCCGGGATGCCGTGCGGCGAGCAGTCGCCGTCGGTGTCGCGGCCTGTGCGGGTGCCGCACTGAGCTGTGGCGGTATCGGAGCTTCCGGCGCCGCGCCGGTCAGTGCGTTCTACACTCCCCCGGCGCAATTCGCGACCACGCCGGGATCGGTGATCAAGACCGAGCCGATGCCGGTGTTCGTGGCGCCGCCAGGATTCGGACCGTGGCCCGCGAACGCGCAGAAGGTCATGTACACCTCGCAGACCCAGGACGGCGATCCCACCGCGGTCAGTGGCACCTATCTCGACGCCACCGCTCCCTGGCAGGGCACCGGGCCGCGGCCGACCGTGGTGATCGCGCCCGGAACCTCCGGACAGGGCGATCAGTGCGCACCGTCGGAGGCCTTCGCCACCGGGCTCTACGCCCAGATCACGCCGCCGAGCGTCTCCGCCAATCAGGAGGCGGTTTCGGCGATGGTGTGGCATGCGCTGGGAGCCCGGGTCTTCGTGACCGACTACATCGGACTGGGCACGCCCGGCGTCCACACCTACGTCAACCGGGTCGAAGAGGCGCATGCCGTCCTCGATGCCGCACGCGCCGCGAATGCGCTGTCCGGGACCGGCCCGCAGACCCCGCTCGCCTTCTGGGGTTACTCCCAGGGTGGCGGCGCCACGGCGGCGGCCGCGGAGCTGCAGCCCAGCTATGCCCCCGAACTGGACCTGAAGGGGGTGTGGGCCGGCGCTCCCGTAGCCGATCTGAGCTCGGTCCTGCAGAAGATCGATGGCAATCTCATCGGCGGTGTGGTCGGATACGCCCTCAACGGATTCCTGGACCGCTATCCGGATCTGAAGCCCGAGCTGGACAAACGGGTCACACCGCAGGGCCGGGGCCTGCTCGAGGATCTGAGGCAAGGATGCGTCGGGGATGTGATCCTGAAACATCCGTTCCTGCACGGCAGTGACTTCACCATCGATCACCGGCCGATTCTGGACAACCTGCGCGAAGTCCCCGCGGCCATCGACATTCTGGACCGGCAGCGCGTCGGCACCCTCACTCCCACCGCACCGGTCCTGATCACCAGCGGCATCAACGACGACACGGTGCCCTACTCGCAGGCCAGGCAGTTGGCCGACGACTGGTGCGGCAAGGGCGCCACTGTCACCTTCCGCAGCAACGGTCTCCCGCCGATCCTGCCCGGTATGGCGCTGCCGAATCACTTCGGGCCCGAGATCATCGATGGCTTCAGCCCGAACAATGTCATTCCCTATCTGATGGACAGGTTGAACGACAAGCCGATCTCCGGCTGCACCATCGACTGAGGCATCGGACAACGTGAGGCTCGCACGGAAGTCCGTGCGAGCCTCACGTATTCGCGGCGGCCGATCAGACGGTCTTGGTGAGCCGATCCGCCAGCAGTTGCGCGAAGTGCGCCGGATCCTTCAGTTCACCGCCTTCGGCGAGAACCGCTGTGCCGTAGAGCAATTCCGCGGTCGCACCGAGATCGTCGGACTTCTCGTCCTTGGCGTGGGCATCACGCAGACCGGTGACCAGGGGGTGATCCGGATTGAGCTCCAGGATCCGCTTGGACTCCGGTAGCGCCTGGCCGGATGCGCGGTACATGCGCTCGAGCTGCGGGGTGAAGTCGAAGACATCGCCCACGATGCAGGCCGGAGAGGTCGTCAGACGCGAGGTCAGGCGGACCTCCTTGACGCTGTCGTCCAACTTCTCCTGCAGGAATTTCAGCACCTCGCCGAAATCCTTCTCCTGCTGCTCCCGCAGCTGCTCGGAGGCCTTCTTCTCCTCCTCGGTCTCCAGATCCACCTCGCCCTTGGCGATGGATTGGAAGGCCTTGCCGTCGAATTCGGGTACCGAACCGACCCACATCTCGTCGACCGGATCGGTGAGGACCAGCACCTCGAGGCCCTTGGCCTTGAACGCCTCCATATGCGGAGAGTTCTCGATCTGCTGCCGGCTCTCGCCGGTCATGTAGTAGATCTTGTCCTGGCCCTCGGTCATCCGCTCGACGTACTGCGCCAGCGTGGTCGGCTCCGAATCGGAGTTCGTCGACGCGAAAGACGAGACCTGCAGGATGGTTTCGCGGTTGTCGAAGTCCGACAGCAGACCCTCCTTGAGGACCCGGCCGAATTCGTTCCAGAAGGTGCGGTACTTGCTGTCCGCGGCCGACTCGCCCTCGGGGATCTCGGCGCCCTGCAGATCCTTGATCGTCGAGAGCACCTTGCGGACCAGGCGCTTGCGGATCATCTGGATCTGCCGGTCCTGCTGCAGGATTTCCCGCGAGACGTTCAGAGACAGATCCTGCGCGTCCACCACGCCCTTGACGAAGCGCAGGTACTCCGGCATGAGCTCTTCACAGTTGTCCATGATGAACACCCGGCGCACGTACAGCTGCACGCCGCGCTTGTGTTCACGCTGGAACAGATCGAACGGCGCCTGCGACGGAATGAACAGCAGCGCTTGATATTCGAAGGTACCCTCGGCCTTGAGTGGGATGATCTCGAGCGGATCGTCCCATGCGTGCGAGACGTGCTTGTAGAACTCCCTGTACTCCTCGTCGGAGACATCGCTGCGCGGACGCGTCCACAGCGCCTTCTGCGAATTGAGCGTCTGCTCCTCGAGGATGGTCTTCTCTTCTTTTTCCTCGCCTTCACCCTCGGTGACCGTGCGCTCGACGGTCATCCGAATGGGCCACGAGATGAAGTCCGAGTACTTCTTGACGATCTCGCGGAGCTTCCACTCCTGCGTGTAGTCGAAGAGGTGATCGTCCTCGTCGGCACTCTTGAGATGCAGCGATACCGCGGTGCCCTGCGGGGCGGCATCGAGGGTCTCGATGGTGTAGGTGGAACTGCCGGCGGCGGACTCCCAGCGGGTGCCCTCGGTCTCCCCGGCGCGGCGGGTGGTCAGGGTGACCTTGTCGGCCACCATGAAAGTCGAGTAGAAGCCGATACCGAACTGGCCGATGAGGTCCTCGGAGCTGACGGCATTCTCGCCGCTCCCGGCATCGCCACCCTTGGCCTCCAGCAGCTGCCGACGCAATTCGGCGGTACCGGATTTGGCCAGGGTGCCGATCAGATCGACGACCTCGGCGCGCGACATGCCGACGCCGTTGTCGCGAACGGTCAGTACCCGGGCATCGGTGTCCACCTCGAGCTCGATGTGCAGATCCGAGGTGTCGACCTCGAGATCCTTGTCGCGGTACGACTCGAGCCGCAGCTTGTCGAGTGCGTCGGAGGCATTCGAGATCAACTCGCGGAGGAACGTGTCCTTGTTCGAGTAGACCGAGTGGATCATCAGTTCCAGAAGCTGATGGGTCTCGGCCTGAAACTCCATTTGTTCGACGTGATCGGTCACGTGCAGATATTACGACGGACAGGGTCGGGGTTGCGAAAGTCGGTCATCGCGGGCACCTCGGCATCGGCGCTGTGCGGGGCCGGGACCAGCGGAGACATCCAATCGCGCAGGACCTGGGTGGCACGCACATCGTCCTCGTTGTACTCCAGCAGCCGGGTGCGCTGGGACATGTCCGGTTCGGCGTCGTAACCGACCGCGAGCCGGTACCAGCTCATCGATGCCTCGCCGCTCGCCTGTGGATCACGCCAGCCGAATCCGGCGACCGGAGCGATCTTCTTGAGCCCTTTCCCGTTCGGGCAGATGAACTGCTCCGATACCGCCTGGAACATGTCCACCCACTCCGGGCCGTCGACGAAGGCCCGTACCTGGTCCGGAGTGGGCACGCCCGGCATTCCGGCGAACCGGCGGGCCGATTCGTAGAGCCATTTGTCCTCGGCGGTGCGCGAATAGCAATAGGCGGCGAAGGTCTTGCCGGCGCCGGTGGCCTCGGCACGCACCGCCATCAACCAGGTCCAGAATTCGCCGAACGATCGGGCCTCGTCACCGGTGGGCAGCGGATCCCAGGTGAGGAAGGGCCGGTACACCCCGTCGAGCAGGGTGCCCCACAGGTAGGCGCCGTGCTCCTGATAGCTCTCCAGATCGACGTCCACCTCGACATCGGCGCGGCGCACCTGCACCCGCTCCACCCGGCGGACCAGCGGCGCACCCGAGATCCAGGCCCGCGCGGTGACGACGGTTTCGCCGAAGGGTTCGTACTGCCAGTCCTCCGGCTCCTCGCCCGTCCATCCGGCCAGATCGTCGATGGTCTGTACCCCGTGCCGGCGCAGCAGCTCCGCCCTCGACCCCGGGGCGACCAGACTGACATCGCGATGGGCCGCCAGCCAGCCCTCACAGCTCGGTCCGGCCGGCTCGGCACCGTCACGGGACATCGGTGCGCGTGACCACCAGGGGCACTGCCGGCATTCGGGCACCTTGGACGGCACCGTCGGCAGCTGACCACGGACCACCGCGATCCGGTCGGCGTAGCGACGGTCGTACTCCTCGAGCACCGGGGCCAGATCGTGCACCAGGATCCGGTCGAAGTGGTAGCCGATCGCGCCGCCGACCAGCGCGGGACTCGCGAGGCCGTGCCGCTGCAGCATGCGGTACAGATGCGCGAGACGCTGCTGATCACGCGGTTGTGTCCGGATGCGGACGTGCCGGTCCGGCCGAGGATCCCAGTGATACAGGTCCGAGGTGGTGGGGTGGAAATCGGCGGGGTCGGGCTGGCGCGGATCGGTGACCTTGTGGTTCACCACGATGATCGGGATGTATCCACCCCGGTCCGCATCGCGCAGCAGGATCTCGCAGCCGCCGCGGCGGCCGGTGTCCGGCTCCTGCGGCAGGACCGCGCCCCAGATTCGTTGTACTCCTTCGGCACAGGCGGCCAGGGTCGCCTCGGCGCGAGTGCTCGCCGACCGATCGGGATCGATGACGACCCAGTTCTCCGGATCGGCGGCGACCAGGGTGTCGCGGACCTTCGCGCGGTGAGCGGTGGCGGCTTCGCGGCGCTGTTTGACGCCCACGTCCTCCGATACCCCGGACAGTCGTTCCGGATGGGTGGCGTCCAGATGCAGCCGATGGCGGCAGCCGACCAATGCGCGTGCGTCCACATAGGCGACCCGCGCGGTGGTGGCCGCCACGCCCTCGGCGGGATCAGCCGGAGCATCGGCGGTGGTCACCGCGTCCGCGGCGGCGGTGACGGCTCTCGACGCGGCCGCCCGCGCCTGGTCGCCTGCACCGTCGTCTTCGTGACCGTCCCGGTCGCCACTGCCCGAATACACGCTATGCAGTATGGTCCCTCCCCCCGACAACCTCGCCATCCGCACCATGCGTCTCTCCCGCTACAGTTGGCGCAAACCGTGTGGCATGTGGGTACGTCCGCATGACGGAAACTTCGTGACGGAAGGCCTTTCGAATGGGTTTGCTGGGGTCGTTCACCAAGCGCAAGCGTCGTGCCGACCGGAGGGCCGAGGCGAAAGCCCTCAAGCACAAGGCTGCGATGGAGGCCAAGCTCGGCGCCCGCAACGAACGCAAACGCAACCGCGCCGAACTGCGTACCCAGCGCGATGTCGCCAAGGCCCAGATCGCGACCCTGAAGGCGGAGGAGAAAGCGGCCGCCAAGACGGCAGAGCGCGCCGACCGGGAGCTGCTGACCGCGAGCCAGATGAAGAAGTATCTGGGTGTCGCGCGCGTGCTGGTTCCGGTCCTGGCCCCGCTCGCCTACCGGGCCGCCACCTACATCCGGGGCCAGATCGACAACCGTCGCGCTCATCAGCTGGGCATCGACATCGGTGATCTGGGCAATTTCACCGGCCACGGCGCCCGGCTGCAGGCTCGAATCGCCGGGGTGGAGTCGACGCTGGACGGGATCGCCGACACCGGCGACAAGAACGGTGAGAACAAGAAGTTCGTGGCCGCCACCCGCGACCGGCTCGGCAGCCTGTCGGCCGCCGTGCGCACCGCCGAGCAGATGCCCGCCCCGCGGCGGCGCGCGGTACACACCTCCATCTCCAATGAACTGTCCGGCGTCGAAGCCGATATTCTCGCGCGCCTCGGCGTGCACTGATCACCGAAAGTCACCATGCGCCACCGTGATCGACCGGCCATCGGATCGCCGGGCGGCATCCGCCGACCGGGCACCGGCGCCGTGCGCGGCGGTCTGGTCGGCGTGGCGGTGGCCGTTCTCGCGGTGGCCGCGCACGGCTGGGCCGGTGGTGGCCATCCCGGTTCCGCGGCGCTGACGCTGCTGTTGCTGATCGCCACGGCGACAGGGATATCCGCCTCGATGCTGCCCCCGGCACGCTGGGGGCGCGCGGCCGGACTCGCGGCCCTCGGCGGCGGACAGGGTGTGGCGCATCTGGCGCTCAGCGTGCTGCCCGCACACGACACCGGTGAAACATCTTGCGGTGGTGATGTTCTCGCCGTGCAGAACGGCTGGATGGCCGCGGCGCACGCGATCGCGACCATCGTCTGCGCGCTGCTCATCGTCGCCGCCGAACGGCTCTATGCCGCGGTGTCTCGATCGGTACGCGCGATCACGACCCGGCCGCGCGCACTCCCGATTCTCGCCACCACACGGTGGCGTCCCGATCCGCGACAGCCGTGGCAGCGGCTGAACGGACGCGCGGTGAGCTCCCGCGCGCCTCCGGTATTCGCCTGATCCGATTTCCATTCCACAGGCATCTCGCCAGGTACCAGAAAGTCATCCATCGTGAGCTCACGCATGCCCAGCACACTGTCGCGCGCCCTGATCGCCACCGGCGCCGCCGCCGGATTCGCTCTGTTCGCCACCGGAACCGCCGCCGCGCACGTCACCGCCGATGCCGCCGGCGCGGCGCAGGGTGGCTACGGCGTCGTCACCTTCCGGGTGCCGACCGAATCGGCGACCGCGTCCACCACCAAACTGACCGTTGCCCTGCCGCAGCTGGCCGGGGCCCGCACCGAACCCATCCCGGGCTGGAGCGCCCACATCGAGAAGAACGACAAGAACGAGGTCACGTCGGTGACCTGGACCGCCAATCCCGGTAATCCGGGAATCACGCCCGAGCAGTTCCAGCGATTCACGCTGGCGGTGGGTCCGCTGCCCAAGCAGGACTCGGTCAGTTTCCCGGCGACCCAGACCTACAGCGACGGCAAGATCGTCAACTGGAACGAGCCGATGCCCGCGGGCGGCGACGAACCCGAACACCCCGCCCCCACCGTGCACCTGTCCGCGGCCGGCAGTGAGCACGACAGCTCCGATCATCAGGAGGCCGCCGGCCAGGATTCCGATCATGCCGAGGCCGATGACACCGCCCGCTGGCTGGGCGGAATCGGACTGGTACTCGGCGCTCTGGGTGCGGCACTGGGACTGGGCGCCGTGATCCGGAGCCGGCGCGCATGATCCGCCGAATCGTCCTCGCCCTGGCCACCGTGCTGGCCCTGGGCGGTATCGCGATCACGGTGGCCGGTCCGGCCGGTGCGCATTCGACGGTGGTCTCCACCGATCCGGCCGACGGTGCGCAGATCACCACCGGCCCGGCCCGGGTGAGCGTCACCTTCAACGAGAATCTGCAGCCCAGCTTCCCGTCCCTGACCGTCGTCGGCCCGGACGGGAATCTGTGGTCGAGGGGTAAGCCCGTGGTGGACGGCCCGACCGTGAGTGTCGAGGTGGGCGATCTGGGTCCGGCCGGCACCTACACGATGGCCTATCGGGTCACCTCGGCCGACGGCCACCCGGTCAGCGGTACCCGGACATTCGAGCTCACCGCGCCCGGACACGGCACGCCGGGCCCGAAGGCCGATGCCTCGAACGGCTCCGGCGGCGACAAGGATTCCGGCGGCATTCCGCTGTGGGTGTTCATCGTGCCCGCGGTGCTCCTGTTCGCCGGTGGATTGGCGTTCGCGTTGTTCGGCGTCGGCCGGAACAACGGTCCGGCACGCCGGTCGGACAGGGACAGCAAGTCGTGACATCGAGGACGACCGGCGGCACTTCGGCGACACTGCGTTACACACTGCCGCTGGTCGTCCTGGCCGTCCTGGCCGGTGTGCTCCTCGGCTGGGCGCTCGCCGCGCCCGACCCGGTACAGGCGGAGGCGCCCGTGCGGGCGCTGGCCGACGGGCTCGGCGCGACGGTCCTGGGCCTGGCCGCCCTCCCCCGGTTGCACGATCGGCTGCAGCCGGTATGGCGGATGCTGGCCGTTTTCGGCGGGCTGTGGGCCGTGACGGAATTCGTACTGCTGGCCACCGAGGCTGCCGAGGTGGTGGGCGTATCGGTTCTCCGCCTGCGCGCACACGATTTCGGCGACTACCTCGCCCACATCAGCGGCGGGCAGATCGGTATCGCCGTCCTGGTCGGCACGATCGCGGTGACCGGTTACAGCACCCTGGCCCATCGGCGGCCCGAGCACACGACCGCCGACCTGGTACTGGTGTTCGCGGCGGTCACCCTGGTATTGCGGCCGGTCACCGGGCACATGTCGCAGCAGACGCTGGGTTCGGTACTGGCCGCGGTGCACGCACTGGCGGCGGCGGCCTGGTTCGGCGTGCTGCTGGCACTGGCTCTGGTCGTGCGCAGCCGAGGCGAATGGGCGGCGGTGCTGCCGCGATACTCCGGGTGGGCGTTACCGGCGGTCGCGGCGGTGACGGTGACCGGGGTGTGCAACGGATTGATCCGGATCGGCGGGCCGGGCGCACTGTTCGACACCGGGTACGGACGGATTCTGGTCGCCAAGACCGTCATGGTCCTCGCCCTGCTCGGGCTCGGCTGGTGGTGGCGGCGAACCTGGGTGCCGCGGGCGAGCGACCACCGGATGGATGCCGCATCCTCGTTGCGCCGGGCGCTGATCGAGGTCGGGGTGATGGCGGTGGCGTTCGGGCTGGCCGCCGCGCTGTCGGTCACCGCCTGATCCTAGATTTACACCATGACCGCAGTGAAGATCGTCGCCGATTGCGCCGCCCCGGCCGAGATCGCGTTCGACTACGTCGACGATTACCGGCATCTGCCGGAATTCGTCAGCGAGGTTCATGCGTTCCGCCCGATCACCGAGCGGGTCTCCGGGGTCGGCGCCACCTTCGACACCGAAATCAAACTCGGGCCGGCCACCCTGAACTCCCGCCTCGAGATCGTGCGCTGGGAGAAGAACGTGGCCATCGCGGTGAAGGCCGTCACCGGATTCGAGATCGAGTCGACCTTCCTGTTCCATCCGCGGGACGAGAACTCCTGCACGGTGGACGCGATCGTCGAATACCGGGTACCGGGCGGTCTCGCGGGCAAGGTACTGGGTAAGACGATCGAGCCGTTCGTGAAGCTCTCGGTCAAACACACCGCACACAATCTGACCACCCGAATCGCCGAATACCGGCAGGCCCGCGACGTCTGAGAGGACGCGGCGCTGCCAGGAAGGTCTCAGGATCCGCGGACCGGTGTCATGGCAAGCTAGTCCGGTGACCGAATCAGCAAACCATGTGGCAACCGCCGACCTCGCGGACGAGATCGGCCCCGAGATCCGCAGCTGTGATACGCAGTTCACGCAGTTCGGCGGCCATCCGGTGTTCAGTGGCCGAATCGTCACCATTCGCTGCTTCCAGGACAACCTGTTGGTCAAGCAGACGCTCGGCGAACCCGGCGCGGGCCGCGTCCTCGTCGTCGACGGCGGCGCGAGTATCCACACCGCGCTCGTGGGCGACATCATCGCCGGCCGCGGTGTCGACAACGGCTGGGCCGGTGTCGTGGTCAACGGCGCGGTGCGGGACTCGGCGATCCTGCGTACCCTCGAGATCGGCGTGAAGGCGCTGGGCACCAACCCCCGTAAGAGCACCCAGACCGGATCGGGCGAGCGCGATGTACCGGTGGAATTCGGTGGGGTCAGCTTCGTGCCGGGCGAGATGCTCTACAGCGATCACGACGGGGTCGTCGTCCGCACGGAATGATCGGCCGGATCAGCCCGCTGCCACCCGGACGCGATGGCCGGCGAAGACGACGAGGTCGCCGGCCTGTAGCTGGCGTCCCCGCCGTAGTTCCACCTCGTCGTTGACACGTACGAGTCCCGCGGCGATCACGGTCTTCGCCTCCGACCCTCCGTCAACGAGATTGGCCAGCTTCAGGAATTGCCCGAGCCGAATGATTTCGTCTTCGATCGGCACATCGACTGGATCCGACATGGGTTACATCTTTACCGCCGCAATCGGCGGGCCGCACGCCGCCCCCATCAGGGGGTGGGTGGTACGTCCGACCCGAGTCCGGCAAGCCCCATTTGCCCGAGTCCGGCGGGAGAACCGAATATGACCGTGCACGAGCAGGACTCGCCCGCCGACGTTCTCCCCTCCGGCGATCCCGGCACGCACACTGGTTCGGTGACTTCCATGCAGGACCAGCTCCACGATCGCGATGCCAGATCCCCGTCTTCACCGGTTCCGCATCGCGCTCACGGTCGACTGAGTGAAGTCCCGCACGTACTCGGCCTCGTTCTCGGTGTCTTCTCGATTCTCTGTGCGCTGTGGAGTATTTCGCCGGGGCTGCGTTTCCTCACCTCGGTCCCGCGGCACTACCTCGATGCCTATTACTTCGACGCGCCCGACACCAATCTGATGTGGGCGGTGATCATCGGTCTGCTCGCCGGGGCGACGGCATCGCGAAAACGCATCGCCTGGTGGCTGTTCGTGGCCTACATGGCGTTGTTCGCCGTGGCCAACGCGCTGGACTTCGCCGAGGAACAGGACCCGCACGCGCTGGTCGCTCTGATCGTCCACGTGGCCGTGGTCGGTTTGATGATCGCCGCGTGGCCCGAGTTCTACACACGGGTCCGGCGCGGGGCGGTGTGGAAGGCGCTGGGCGTCCTGATCAGCGGACTGGTGGCCGGCTGTCTGCTCGGCTGGGGTCTGGTCGAGCTGCTGCCGGGCAGCCTGCCGCACGGCGCGCAACGGCCGCTGTGGGCGGTCTCACGGGTCACCGCGACAATTCTGGTCGCCGACAACAACTTCGACGGCCGTCCGCCACATCCGGTGAATCTGCTGCTCGGCCTGCTCGGCGCGGTGGCGCTGCTGGCCGCGGCGATTGTGCTGTTCCGCTCGCAACGCGCGTCCAATGCGATGACCGGACTCGACGAATCAGCGGTCCGCGGCCTGCTCGCCCGCTCCGATGTCGAAGACTCCCTGGGCTACTTCGCCACCCGCCGCGACAAGGCGGTGGTGTTCGCGCCCAGCGGTAAGGCCGCGATCACCTTCCGGGTCGAGCTCGGGGTATGTCTGGCCTCCGGCGATCCGATCGGGATGCGGGAGGCATGGCCGCAGGCCATCGATGCCTGGTTGCGCCTGGCCGACGAATACGGCTGGGCCCCCGCGGTCATGGGCGCCGGTGAACTCGGCGCCACGGCCTACCGTCGCGCCGGGCTGTCGGCGCTGCGCCTGGGCGACGAGGCGATTCTGGACACCCGGTCGTTCTCCCTGGCCGGACCGGAGATGAAACAGGTGCGGCAGGCCGCAAACCGCCTGCGCAAGCAGGGTTTCACGGCGCGAATCCGCCGGCACAGCGAATTGTCGCCCGAGGAGATGTCCCGGATGATCGCCCGCGCGGACTCCTGGCGCGATACCGAGACCGAGCGCGGATTCTCGATGGCACTGGGCCGCCTGGGCGACCGTCTGGACGGCGACAGCCTGCTGGTCGAGGCGGTCGACCACGACGGGCGGGTCTGGGGCATGCTCTCGCTGGTGCCGTGGGGACGCGCCGGTGTCTCGCTCGATGTGATGCGCCGGGACCCCAAGGGTCCCAACGGAATCATGGAATTCATGATCTCCCAGCTGGCACTGAGCTCGGAACAGTACGGGATCACCCGGGTTTCGCTGAACTTCGCGGTCTTCCGCTCGGTGTTCGAGGAGGGTGGCCGGATCGGCGCCGGCCCGGTGCTGCGGCTGTGGCGCAGCGTGCTGATGTTCTTCAGCCGCTGGTGGCAGCTCGAGGCGCTGTACCGATCCAATGTGAAGTATCAGCCGCAGTGGGTGCCGCGGTTCTTCATCTTCGAGGAACGCCGGCAGCTGCCCCGGGTCGCCCTGGCCAGCGCCCTGGCCGAGGGATTCCTGCCGCGGTTCGGCAAACAGCCCGATGCCCTGGCCCACACCGGTCTGCATTCGGCGGTGCCGGCCACCGTCACCGGCCTGCACGCCGACGGCAGTCCGCCCGAGGCACCGCCGTCGGCACTGGAACAGGCCGCCGCCCGTCGCCCCGAGCAGGTACGCGTCCGGATGGACAAGGTCCAGCGGCTGGAGCGGGCCGGGGTCGACGCCTACCCGGTCGCCTACGCCCCGACCCATTCGATCGCCGACGCCCGCCGCTCGCCCAAGGGCACCACCGTGCGGATCTGCGGGCGGGTCCTGCGCGTTCGCGACTACGGTGGCGTCACCTTCGTGGTGGTCCGGGACTGGTCCGACGATATTCAGATCCTCATCGACCGCGACCGGGTCGGCGCGCACCGCTCACAGTCCTTCGGCGAATACTTCGATCTGGGTGATCTGATCGAGGTCAGCGGGCAGATCGGCACCAGCCGCCGAGGCGAGCTGTCACTGCTGGCGCAGGACTGGCGGATGATCGGCAAATGCCTGCATCCGCTACCGGACAAGTGGCGCGGCCTCGCAGATCCCGAGGCGCGGGTCCGGCAGCGCTACGTCGACATGGCGATCAACGTCGAGGCCCGCGAGGTGCTGGCCAAACGCAGTGCGGTGGTCCGGTCGCTGCGGGACACGTTGAACGACTGGGGATTCCTCGAGGTCGAGACGCCGGTGCTGCAGCAGGTACACGGCGGTGCGAATGCCGCACCGTTCATGACCCACATCAATGCCTACGACCTGGATCTCTACCTGCGGATCGCTCCCGAGTTGTATCTGAAGCGGTTGTGCGTCGGCGGTATGGAGAAGGTGTTCGAACTGGGCCGGGTCTTCCGCAACGAGGGTGTGGACTACAGCCACAATCCGGAATTCACGATCCTCGAGGCCTACGAGGCGCACAGCGACTATGAGCGCATGATGCACGCCTGCCGGCAGCTGATCCAGAACGCCGCGATCGCGGCCAACGGTACCTGTGTGGCACTGCGCCCGGACGACGACGGCAATCTGATCGAGGTCGACATCTCCGGTGACTGGCCGGTGCGTACGGTGCACGGCGCGATCTCGGCGGCGATCGGCGAGACCCTCACCCCCGATACCGATGTGGACCGGTTGCGCCTGCTGTGCGACAAGGCAGATGTGCCGTATCAGCCCGGCTGGGATGCGGGCCAGATCGTGCTGGAGATGTACGAACACCTGGTGGAGGACCGTACCCAGGAGCCGACCTTCTACATCGACTTCCCGACCTCGGTCTCCCCGCTGACCCGCGCTCACCGCAGTATCGACGGTGTGGCCGAACGCTGGGATCTGGTGGCGTGGGGTGTGGAACTCGGCACCGCCTACAGCGAGTTGACCAACCCGATCGAACAGCGCCGTCGCCTCACCGAACAGTCGCTGCTGGCCGCGGGCGGCGATCCGGAAGCCATGGAACTGGATGAGAACTTCCTCGAGGCACTGGAGTTCGCCATGCCGCCGACCGGTGGCCTGGGGATGGGCGTGGACCGCGTGGTCATGCTGATCACCGGGCGCAGCATCCGGGAGACATTGCCGTTCCCGCTGGTCAAACCACGTACCGGACAGGGGGAGTCGCGCTGATCGGACCGTGGCGGTATACCCGTGCACCGTCCGTGCACCCGCGTCCGGCAGAGTGGATCCGTGCAGCTTGTTCTCGTGCGCCACGCCCAGCCCGGGCGGGTGCTGACCACCTCCGGACCGGCCGATCCCGAACTCACCGAGCTGGGATCCGAACAGGCCGGCCGGGTTCCGGCCGTGATCAGCCGGTTCGCCGGTGGTGAGCATCGGATCGCGCGGGTGGTGAGCAGTCCGCAGCGACGGGCATTCTCGACCGCGGAGCCGACGGCCGAGGCACTGGGACTACCGATCGAGGTGCTGGACGGCCTGGCGGAATACGACCGGGACCTGCCCGCCTACATTCCGATCGAGGACGCCAAACGCGACTTCCGGGCAAGCTACGACCGGATCAAGGCGGGATATCTGCCCGAGCAGATCGACGGTCCCGGATTCGTGACACGGGTCCTGGGGACGATCGCGGATATCGTCGCCGCGGCCGAACCGGCCGATACGGTCGTCGCCTTCGCGCACGGCGGAGTGATCAATGTTGCGCTCCAGGACATTCTCGAACTCGAACGACCGTTGACCTTTCCGATCGATTACTGTTCGATCACTCGAATCCTGTACTCGCGAAGTGGCGCGCGCACCGCCGCGACGATCAATGAGAACAGTCATGTCTGGGAGTTGCTGCCACGCAATCGCCCTGCCGCGGATGAAGACTGACCGCCCGAAACTCACAGCCGATTACCAGTGTGAATTGCTTGGCATCCCAGCGCCACGACGTTCGATGGGCAGTGTGGGCCGGTGCGAGCCGGCCCACGATCCGAGAGAAAGGTAATACGTTGCTCTCCTCGAAGAGTTCTTCTCATCGTCGGCTGTTCACCCGTGTCGCGATTGCCGGCGCCATCGCCGCCGCGCCCATCGCGGCGGTCGCGGTCCCCGCGTTCGCCGACACCCCGTCCGCCACGCAGATCGACTGGCACGACCACGATGGCCCCGGTCCGCGCCATGATCACGACCACGACCACGATCGTGGTCCCGGTGGCTGGCAGGGCGGTCCGGGTGGTCCCGGTGGCTGGCAAGGTGGCCCCGGTGGCCCCGGTGGTCCCGGTGGCTGGCAGGGCGGTCCCGGTGGTCCCGGTGGCTTCCTTCCCCCGCCGCCCTCCGGTTCGGCGGGCTGATCGGCCGATATTCACAACCGACGACCACGAGGGTCGCTCCGCGGGGAGCGGCCCTCGTTCGTTTCCGCGTCGGATGGTGAAAAAGTCACTCGCACAGCGCGATCCGTCGTCTCATAACCGGTTCACAGGTCGTAGCTATGCCAATCCCAGTCGGCGGCGTTTTGATTGTCACATGAGCCGCCCGGATCGAACTCTCGATCCAAAATCTCACTGCGGCTTCATATTCCGATCAGGAGAGGCTGAGATCTTGCAGACCACCGTGAAGCAGAAGAACCGCACCCGCCGGATGGTGAGCCGAGTGGCCGTCGCCGGCGCACTGGTAGTCGTCCCGCTGGCCGCCGTCGCCGTCCCCGCCTTCGCCGATACTCCCTCCGCGGTCGCCATCGACCGCGACAACCACAACCCCGGCGACCGTGACAATCACAACCCCGGCAACCAGGGCGACCGTGGCCCCGGCGGGCCGAACCACGACGACCACAACCAGCCGGCACCCGCACCGGCACCCGCACCGGGCCCGCAGCTGCCGTTCCAGCTCCCGTCGACCGGTTCGGCGGGCTAGATCGACCTTCTCTCGGGTCACATTCGAAGGCCACCCCTGGGCCAGGGGTGGCCTTCGCCGTGCCACCGGATATCCGCCGACTTCGAGAAAAGTTCGTGGCGCCCCGTCGGAAATCCCGCCGCCCGGACGACTATGAAGATGTGAGCACGACACCGCGCGTGCGACCCGATCCCGCATTCGGGTTGCTGGAGCTGTACGACAAGGCGCTGCCGCACGTCTACGGCTACCTGCTCGCGCGTTGCGGACAACGTCAGCTCGCCGAGGATCTCACCGCGGAGACCTTTCTGGCCGCCGTCGACGCCGTGCGCAAACCGGGTGCACCCACGCTGTCGGTGGCCTGGTTGATCGGCGTGGCCCGGCACAAACTCGCCGATCACTGGCGAAGGACCGAACGCGAACGGCGCGGCCTTCGGGTGCTGGAGAGCGAACCGGCCGGCGACGATCTCTGGGATCCCTGGGATGTGGAGATCGATGCGATCCGCGCCAGGGATGTCCTCACGACACTGGCGCCACCGCACCGGGCCGCGCTGACCTTGCGGTATGTGGACGGTCTGCCGGTGCGCGAAGTGGCCGACCATCTCGATCGCACGCTTCACGCGACCGAGGCGCTGCTGGTGCGGGCCCGCAACGCCTTTCGCCGGGCCTATTCGGGAGAGGAGGGCTGAGATGAACGACCCACTGGATGCCCTTCGCACACCCGTCGAACCCGTGGATCCCGACCCGTCATTCGCCGAGCAGCTGCGCGAGCGACTGCGCGACGCCGTAGTGAAAACCGGAGGTGCGACCATGACCGATGCCGAGACTCGAACAACCGCCACAGCGAAGCGGACCGACCACCCGGATCTGTGCCCCTACATCGTGGTGAGCGATGCCAGACGCGCTCTCACCTGGTATGGCACGGTTTTCGGAGCCATCCGGCGGAGTGAGCCGATCGTGAACGCCGACGGCACGATCGGGCACGCCGAGGTCGCCATCGGCGATTCCGTCCTGATGCTGGCCGAGCAGTCCGACCTGTGGCCCGACGTCCCGGTCGGCGCACCGACCGGATCCACGCACAGCCACACGCTCCATCTCCAGGTCGCCGATGTGGACGAGACCACCAGGCGCGCGGCCGAACACGGAGCCCACGTCGAACGGCCGCCACGCGATCAGCCCTACGGCCGCGGTTCGGTCGTTGTCGATCCATTCGGTCACCGGTGGATGTTGCTGGTGCCCCCGACCGGTTCCGAAGGATAGGCCCGGTTCGACCCCGAAACGGTTCGAGGGCCGCCCCCGTGGGAGCGGCCCTCGAATGATTCCGTGTCAGCCGACGCGGATCCGGCTGTGCATCACGCCATTCCGGCGATCCAGTTGTGCATCCAGCTGATCGCGGTCTGGCCGCCGCCGACGCCGTAGTCACCGTAGGAGGTGTGCGTGCCGGAGCCGTAGAAGCTCTCCAACTGCTGCACCCGCTGCTTGTTGGCGCCGTCGGTGAGCTGCGCCTGCAGGGTCGCGATACCGCCGTGCGACATCAGATCACCGACGATCGAACTGGCCTCGAGCTGGTAGCGCCACAGGTTCACCGCACTGGCACCGGATGCCTGCGCCAGGAAACCCGCGAAGCGGGTCACATAGTCGGTGTCCTCGGTGGAGCAGTACAGGTCGCCGGCCGCGCAGATGGTGCGCACCCGGTCGCTCACGAAGCCGAAGCCGCCCACCCGCGGACCGCCCGCACCGGCACCGCCGACCACCGGGCCCACCTGGACGTCGGTGGGCGAACGCCGCGGATCGGAGATGAGACCGACGCCCGAGAGGCGGTCCGGCGGAATCACACCGAGGCCGGTGCCGATCTCGGCGGCCAGATCACCCGCGGCATCCGCACCCTGGCTGTAGCCGACGAGGGCGTAGTGGGTGGCACCGCAGCGCGCGGCCATCCCCTGGATCAGTCCGCGCGCATTGTCGGTGGCCGCCTTCTTGGAGGCACCGTAGACGTCGCCCTCCCAGGGGAAGGCGGTCGCGGCATAGCTGACGTAGTCGACCTCCGCCGAGCTCGGTAGCCCACGGGTCACCCCCGACAACATGCCGGGGCCGACCATGTCCTCGGGCTTGTGGTCACCGGTCTCCCAGGTGCCCGGGATCGCGACGACATACAGGCTCGGGCACCCGGGTGCCGCGGCCGCAGTGCCGCTTCCGAGTGCGGAACCCGAAACCGCTCCAGCCAGTACCGCCACCGCCGCTCCGGCGGCCGCGACAACCTTCTTCAACCGCATGCTGCTCCAGTTCAAGTAAGCCCACGCCGGGCATCCCGAATTTCTTCGCCGATCATGATGCCGTCATCGGATTGCCGGGCGGTGAATTCCTGGCGAAGCGATACTGCCCGAGCACATATCCGATAACTGCCCACGCCGGATGAAGGCGTGAATCGACGGCATTTCGGAAATCAGAATAACGGTGGTACCGGCGAACTGCCATCCGAGATCGAAATCCCGTCCGATTTCCGGTGTTTGGGATGTGAGTTGCCATTCCCCCTGGAAGGACGACCGAAGCGAGGTGCCCACGGACTCGAAAGTCCGTGGGCACCTCGGTTGTTCGATCAGCGAATCAACGCTGGGGAACCGCTGTCGGGGCGATGGGCGACGGCAGTGCGGTCTCACCCTCGAGGTGGCGGTCCACCGCGGAGGCGGCGGCCCGGCCCTCGGCGATGGCCCAGACGATCAACGACTGACCACGGCCCATATCGCCGGCGACGAAGACACCGGGCACGGTGGTCTGGAAGTCCTTACCGCGCTTGACGTTGCCGCGCTGGTCGTAACCCACGCCCAGATCCTCGAGCAGACCCGGCTTCTGCGGGCCAACGAAGCCCATGGCCAGCAGGACCAGATCGGCTTCCAGGGTGAAGTCCGTGCCCTCGACCTTCTCGAACCGGCCGTTGACGTTCTTCACCTCGTGCGCCTGCAGCCCGGTCACCTTGCCGTCCGCACCCACGAACCGCTCGGTGTTCACCGAGAAGACGCGCTCACCACCCTCCTCGTGTGCGGAGGAGACGCGGAACATCAGCGGGTAGGTCGGCCACGGGGTCGACTCGGCCCGCTCCTCCGGCGGCTTCGGCATGATCTCGAACTGGTGGATGCTCTCCGCACCCTGCCGATGCGAGGTGCCCAGGCAGTCGGCGCCGGTGTCACCGCCACCGATGATGACGACCTTCTTGCCCCTGGCGTGAATCCGCGGCAGGCCCTCGTCATCGGTGATCCGATCACCCAGCTGCACCCGGTTGGACAGCGGCAGGAACTCCATCGCCTGATGGATGCCGTCCAGATCGCGGCCCGGAATGGGCAGGTCACGCGCGATGGTCGCACCACCGGCCAGTACCACCGCGTCGAACCGCTCCTGCAACTGCTCGGCCGTGATGTCGACACCCACGTTCACACCGGCCTTGAAGATGGTGCCCTCGGCCTCCATCTGCGCGAGACGGCGATCGATGAAGCGCTTCTCCATCTTGAATTCCGGAATGCCGTAGCGCAGCAGGCCACCGATGCGGTCGTCGCGCTCGAACACCGTCACGGTGTGACCGGCGCGAGTCAGCTGCTGGGCCGCGGCCAGACCGGCCGGACCCGAACCGACGACCGCGACCTTCTTACCGGTCAGGCGAGTCGGGTAGATCGGGGCGACCCAGCCCTCGTCGAAGGCGTTCTCGATGAGCTCGACCTCGACCTGCTTGATGGTGACCGGATCCTGGTTGATCCCGAGCACACACGACGCCTCACACGGCGCCGGGCACAGCCGCCCGGTGAACTCCGGGAAGTTGTTGGTCGCATGCAGGCGATCGATACCCTCGCGCCAGTTACCCCGGAAGACCAGGTCGTTCCACTCCGGAATCAGGTTCCCGAGCGGGCAACCGTTGTGGCAGAACGGAATGCCGCAGTCCATACACCGGCTGGCCTGGGTCTGCAGCGTCTCGTGGGAGAAGTCCTCCTCGTAGACCTCTTTCCAGTCCATGAGGCGCAACGGCACCGGGCGGCGCTTGGGCAGTTCCCTGCTGGTGTGCTTCAGAAATCCCTGTGCGTCACCCACGTGCGGCCCCCGAATGGTCACAGCGCCTCGTCGACGCCACCTGCAGAACTCTCTCATTACCCACGAGCGGCCTCCATGATCGCCTCGTCGACATCCCGCCCGGCCTTCTCAGCCTCGGAGATAGCGAGCAATACCTTCTTGTAGTCGCGAGGCATAACCTTCACGAAGTGGTTCACCTGCTGCGACCAATCGCTGAGGATGCGTTCGGCAACCGCCGAACCCGTCTCCTCGCGATGGCTCGCGACGACGTCGCGCAGCCAGGTGAAGTCCTCGCCCTCGAGCTGTTCGATATCGACCAGTTCGGTATTGAGGTTGGCTTCGAATGTGCCGTTCGGGTTGTAGATGTAGGCGATACCACCCGACATACCGGCGCCGAAGTTGCGACCGGTCTCACCGAGGATGACGACCCGGCCACCGGTCATGTACTCACAGCCGTGGTCGCCCACACCCTCGACCACCGCGGTGGCACCCGAGTTGCGCACACCGAACCGCTCGCCGACCACGCCGCGGATGAATGCCTCACCGCTGGTGGCGCCGAACAGGATCACGTTGCCCGCGATGATGTTCTCCTCGGCCACGAACGACTCCGGCGCATTGAGCGACGGGCGAACGATCAGGTGGCCGCCCGAGAGGCCCTTGCCGACATAGTCGTTCGCGTCACCGAAGACCCGCAGCGTGATGCCGGCCGGTACGAAGGCGCCGAAGCTGTTGCCCGCCGAACCGGTGAACGTGATGTCGATGGTCTCGTCGGGCAGGCCGGCGCCACCGTACAGCTTGGTCACCTCATGGCCGAGCATGGTGCCGACCGTGCGGTTCACGTTGGTGATCTTGGTTTCGAACTTGACCGGCTTACCGCGCTCGAGGGCATCCGCCGACTGCGCGATGAGCTGGTTGTCCAGCGCCTTGTCCAGACCGTGGTCCTGGGTCTTGGTGTTGCGACGGTCCTGGTACATGAACGCCGTCTCGACATCGTCGAGGATCGGCGACAGGTCCAGCTTGCTCGCCTTCCAGTGCGCCTTGGCCTTGGTGGTGTCGAGCAGATCGACGCGGCCGATGGCCTCGTCGAGCGTGCGCAGACCCAGCGAGGCCAGCAGCTCCCGCACCTCTTCGGCGATGAACATGAAGAAGTTCTCGACGAATTCGGGCTTACCGGTGAAGCGCTGGCGCAGTACCGGATTCTGGGTGGCGACGCCGACCGGGCAGGTGTCGAGGTGGCAGACGCGCATCATGACGCAGCCGGAGACCACCAGCGGAGCGGTCGCGAAACCGTACTCCTCGGCACCGAGCAGCGCGCCGATCAGCACATCGCGACCGGTCTTCATCTGACCGTCGACCTGCACCACGATCCGGTCGCGCAGACCGTTGAGCAGCAGGGTCTGCTGGGTTTCGGCCAGGCCGAGCTCCCACGGGCCACCCGCGTGCTTGAGCGAGGTCAGCGGGGACGCACCGGTACCACCGTCGTGACCGGAGATCAGCACGACATCGGCGTGCGCCTTCGAAACTCCAGCGGCGACCGTGCCCACACCCGGCTCCGCGACAAGTTTCACGTGAATCCGAGCCTGCGGATTCGCGTTCTTCAGGTCGTGGATCAGCTGGGCCAGATCCTCGATCGAGTAGATGTCGTGGTGCGGCGGCGGCGAGATCAGGCCGACACCCGGTGTGGAGTGCCGCACCTCGGCGACCCACGGGTACACCTTGTGCGCGGGCAGCTGACCGCCCTCACCCGGCTTGGCACCCTGGGCCATCTTGATCTGGATGTCGGTGCAGTTGGTCAGGTAGTGCGCGGTCACGCCGAAGCGACCCGAGGCCACCTGCTTGATCGCACTGCGCCGCCAGTCGCCGTTCTCCTCGGGCTCGAAGCGGGTCACCGACTCGCCGCCCTCACCGGAGTTGGAGCGGCCGCCGAGGCGGTTCATCGCGATGGCGAGGGTTTCGTGCGCCTCGGCCGAGATGGAGCCGTAGCTCATCGCACCGGTCGAGAAGCGCTTGACGATCTCGCTGGCCGGCTCGACCTCGTCGATCGGGATCGCGTGCCGGGTCTCGGTCTTGAACTTGAACAGACCACGCAGCGAGGCCAGCCGCTCGGACTGGTCGTCGACCAGCTTGGTGTACTCCTTGAAGATCGAGTACTGACCCGAACGGGTCGCGTGCTGCAGTTTGAACACGGTGTCCGGGTTGAACAGGTGCAGCTCACCCTCGCGCCGCCACTGGTACTCACCGCCGATCTCGAGCTCGCGGTGCGCGCGCTCGTTGCGGTTCTCCAGGAAGGCGACCCGATGCCGGGTGGCGACCTCATCGGCGATGTCGTCGAGGCCGATACCGTCCAGCGGCGAGTTCAGGCCGGTGAAGTACTGATCGCAGAGTTCCTGCGACAGGCCGATGACCTGGAACAGCTGGGCGCCGCGATAGGAGGCGACCGTGGAGATGCCCATCTTGGACATCACCTTCAGCACACCCTTACCGGCGGCCTTGTTGTAGTTCTTCACCGCGGCGTCGAAGTCGGCGGCCTTGTCGCCGGTGCTGCCCGGCATCTCCAGGCCACCGCGATCGAGCATGTCCTCGATCGACTCGAAGGCCATGTACGGGTTGATCGCGGCAGCGCCGAAGCCGATCAGCATGGCCATGTGGTGCACCTCGCGGGCGTCACCGGCCTCGATGACCAGGCCGACCTTGGTCCGGGTCCGCTCGCGCACCAGGTGGTGGTGCACCGACGCGGTGAGCAGCAGCGACGGGATCGGCGCCAGCTTCTCGTTGGATTCCCGGTCGGACAGCACGATGATGCGCGCGCCACCGTCGATCGCGGCCGACACCTGGGCGTTGATGGCCTCGAGGGACTTCCGCAGCCCCTTGCCACCCTTCTTCACCGGGTAGAGGCCACGCACCACGACCGAACGCAGTTCCGGCTTGGAACCGTCGTCGTTGATGTGGACGAGCTTGGCCAGCTCGTCGTTGTCGAGAATCGGTTGGGTGAGCGTGATGTGGCGACAGGACTCCGGACCCGGGTGCAGCAGATCGGCCTCGGGACCGATGGTGCTGCGCAGACTGGTGACCACCTCCTCGCGGATGGCATCCAGCGGCGGGTTGGTCACCTGAGCGAACTGCTGCGCGAAGTAGTCGAACAGCAGCCGCGGACGCGACGACAGGACCGCGATCGGGGTGTCGGTACCCATCGAACCGAGCGCTTCGCCGCCGGTCTTGGCCATCGGCGAGATCAGCAGATTCAGTTCCTCTGTGGAGTATCCGAAGATCTGCTGACGGATCAGCACGCGATCGTGCGACATGTGCTCGTGCGGGCGATCGGGCAGCTCGGCGAGCTTGATGATGCCCTCGTCCAGCCACTCCTGGTAGGGCGCCTCGGAGGCCAGCTGCGACTTCACCTCGTCGTCGCTGAGGATGCGGCCCTGGGAGGTGTCGACCAGGAACATGCGGCCGGGCTGCAGCCGGACCTTGCGGACCACCTTCGACGGCTCGATATCGAGCACGCCGACCTCGGAGGCCATGACGACCAGGCCGTCTTCGGTGACCCAGATACGCGAGGGACGCAGACCGTTGCGGTCCAGCACCGCGCCGACGACCGTGCCATCGGTGAAGCACACCGAGGCCGGGCCGTCCCACGGCTCCATCAGCATGGAGTGGTAGCGATAGAAGGCGCGCCGCGCCGGATCCATCGACTCGTGCCGCTCCCAGGCTTCCGGGATCATCATCAGCACGGCGTGCGGCAGGCTGCGGCCGCCCAGGTGCAGCAGTTCGAGCACCTCGTCGAAACGCGCGGTGTCCGAGGCGCCGGGGGTGCAGACCGGGAAAACCTTCTCCAGCCGGTTGGCGCCCTCGTGATCGGTACCGAAGATCTCGGAGTTCAGCAGCGCCTCACGAGCGCGCATCCAGTTCTCGTTACCGGTGACGGTGTTGATCTCACCGTTGTGCGCCACCCGGCGGAACGGATGGGCCAGCGGCCAGGACGGGAAGGTGTTGGTCGAGAAGCGCGAGTGCACGATGCCCAGCGCCGACTCCACCCGATGGTCCTGCAGATCGAGGTAGAACGCCCGCAGCTGCGGGGTGGTGAACATGCCCTTGTAGACGAAGGTCTGACCGGACAGGCTCGGGAAGTAGACCGTCTCGCGGCCGACCGCGCCCTCACCGGCACCCTGCTTGCCGAGCTCGTGCTCGACCCGCTTGCGCACGACGTAGGCACGCCGCTCCAGATCCATTCCGCTGAGCTGCTCGGCAGCGTCGACGGAGCTTGCGGAGCCGCTGTTGGACACCGCGGCCGGCGAGGCGATGAACAGCTGCCGGAAGGTCGGCATGGCATCGCGCGAGAGCGCGCCGAGCGAGGACTCGTCGATCGGAACCTCGCGCCAGCCGAGTACGGCCAGGCCCTCTTCCTTGACGATCTTCTCGACCCGGTAGCAGGCACGGGCCGCCTCACGGCGGGCCTGCGGCAGGAATGCGATACCGGTGGCGTAGGAGCCCTCCGGCGGCAACTGGAACGCGGCACCACTTTCGTCCAGCGCGGCCCGGAAGAACTTGTCCGGGAGCTGGATCATGATGCCCGCACCGTCACCGGAGTTGGGTTCCGCACCCGCAGCACCACGGTGCTCCAGGTTCAGCAAAGCCGTAATAGCCTTGTCGACGATGTCGCGGCTACGGCGGCCATGCATGTCGACGACGAACGCGACGCCGCAGGCGTCGTGCTCGTTCGCCGGGTCATAAAGACCACTGCGCCCCGGTGAGCGGTGTCCCATTCGCGGCTCGCCGCGGCGGCCAGGAAGTTGCGTCATGCCTCTGCCTTCAAGAAATAGGCGCCTTCGACGAAGAGGCCCGAGTTGTGCCCTCGTCTGGTGGCCCTTAGTCGAAACGCCTCCGTCTAGACTGCGTCCGGACGTTGCGGCGACCAGCGGCGCTGATGGTCATCCCGTGCAGTCGAACTCTCCAGTTGTTCACCCGCTTCGGTGACGTAGTCGGGTGCTCGGCGGTTGCGGAACCCTTAGAAGTTCTTCAACCACCGCGCCGTGCTCGCCCGCTAGGCTGCAACTTGCGGCTCGTTGCCGAGCCCGGGCGATGAGTCGGACAATTCACTCCGACACTTAGAGCAAACGATAAGTCAGGACCGGTGCCCATCCAACTTAGGTTGGGCTAAATATTCCGTCTACCTGGGCATCTTCATCGGTCCTCCACTACCTGCGCGTTCTCCAGTGTAAAGCAGGCAGCGCAGATCTCTGAGTCGCGTTCGCCACTGCCACCGGCAGCACTCGAACATCGGCCGCTAATTGGAAGACCGAACCCACGCAGCGCCCTCACCTGCGTCGAAACAGATTTCCCCGTCCGCGGCGGCCGCAAACCGAGGTGTTGGACGGCTAACTTTCCGGACACCTCGACGAGACAATACGGATACCGGAACGACAAGCCACGCCAATGTGCGGACCGTACGGCATCCTTTGCGAATGTGGAGTTCAGCACATTCGTGGCTAACCCAATTGTGGATGACTGTGGTTTATTTCACATGCGTTGCGGGACAAAGCGTTACGGTGGCCCGCACCAGCGCCGCGGCGTGTAGTCCGTCCACCCGCCCCGAGGTCAGAACCGGAAAGACGGCCGACGTGAGCCGTTGCGCGCAATCCGGTCCCGTCAGCACCGCGCGTTGTGCCGCCAGTTGATCGAGAATTTTCCCGTTGACCTCGTCGATGATCGGCCGGACGGCGGCGAGTCCGGATCCGGGCGCGGGTATCGCGGCCGGGTCGAAGCGCCACCGCGTGAGCAGTCCGTACTGCACCGTCTTGTTCGCCTCGATCTGACCGGCGAAGACCTGTCGCACCCAGTCCTGCGGCAGGCCGGAGCGGGTGCCGGCCGCGGCCATCGCGTCGTAGACCTGCGCCTCACGCACCGGATCGTCCACGACCGGTGGTTGCCCGGTCTGCTGCGAGCTCTCCCATTTGGCCGCCGCCACGGCATCGGCGGTGTCCAACCGGCGCAACACCAACTCGACCACGGGACTCAGCTCGGATTCGGGACCGCTCGCAGCGGGTCCGGCGCCGGCGGCGGGGAGTGTCCGCTCGGCCGTCACCGGCAGGACCGATCCGATGAGTCCCAGCAGCAGCGCGGCCGCCGCGACCAATGGGGGACGCCGGTCGCGACATCCGCGACCGCGGTTCGAACCGGATCGCACCCCGTCCTCGGCGCCACCACCGAACCCCCAGCCCTTCGTCGGCACACTGTCCGAATTCGAGCGCACGTCGGGCCCCTCCTGTCGCGGTGTCACCGTCGCCGTCGCAACCCACTGTGCCACCGGCCGCGACCGAGAATAGGACATACCTTCCGCCCTGCTTGTGAGGCTTGCCACATCGATGTCTCCGCACTCGGTGGATGCCCGCTCGGCCTGTCACTCTGAACCCTGATCAGGCGTGGCCGGCCCCGCGTGCCGCCGGACCACGATGCAGCGACCGATTCGCCCGGTTCGATACGACCGGGAACCCCAGAGGATGTGAATCCGTTGACCGATCCCCATGTCCCTGGCTCCGATATGCCCGGACCACCGGCCGCTCAACGGTCCGGACGTGCGCCGAAGTCCCTGACCGGTGTGCTGACCTGGCTGGGCGGGGCCGAGGCCGGACGTCCGGATCGGCGAGAAGAATCGGTCCACGAGGGTTCCGCCTATGCCGTCACCGGAGTGATCGTCCTGCTCTTCGCGGTGATCTCCGGAGCGGTGGTCACCCTCGCCGGCACGGCCGCGGACCGGCCGAGCTTCGTGGCCGTGCTCGCGGGGATCATCGCGGCGCTGCTGGTCGGTGCGGTGTCGCGAGCATTGGCCACCGCACCGCTGTCCCGGCACGTCGACGGCCGGGTCCGTGCGGAGCGATTCGGGCGGATCGCGGTCGCCGTGCTCACCGGCGTGATCGTGGCCGAGCTGGCGAGCACGGTGATACTCGGCGGCTCCGTCGCCCGGACGCTCGACGATCGCGCCCGCCGGGATGCCGAATCCGCGGCGAGTGTGGTCACCGCCCGGAACGAACTCGACCGGGCCACCACCGAGCGCGGTGCGCTCGCGGAGAACATCACCCGGGCGCAGACCGACATGGACCAGGCGCTGATCGTCGCGCGCTGCGAATACCACCCCACAGCCCAGTGCCCGCAGACCAAGATCACCGGTGTGCCCGGCCGCGGACCGGAAAGCCGCACCGCCGAATCCATGCTCGCGGATGCGCGCGGACGCCTGGAGACCGCGCAGGCCCGGGTGCGGCCGCTGGACGAACAGATCGCCGCCCAGCGGACGGTACTGGACCAGGCGCGCACCGCCGCCTTCCACACCGGAGACCGCGGTCCCGGCGCGCGCTGGCTGGCGATGAACGAGTACACCACCGGACATCCGGGCGCCCTGCTGCTGCGACTGCTCACCGTCGTGATCGCCGTCCTGCTCGCACTGCTGCCGCTGCTGTCGCGGATCTGGCGGGGCGAATCGTCATTCGATCGGACGGTGGCCGCGCGCGCAGAGGTCGACCGCGCGGCCCGGGCCGCCGACACCGCCGTCGCCGTCGAGCGGTCGCGGATCCGTTCCGAGACCGAAAGCCTGCGCGCCGAACAGGAATTGACCGCGACGCGGCTGGCGCTGCACGCCGACACCGCGATCGATCGCGAACGCCACCGCAAACGGGTGGTAGCGGCCATCGGCAATCTGGAGATCGGCATCACCGAACCGCAGCAGCGGGCGGTGGCCGAATTCGAGGCGTTGGCCGCACTTCCCTCGTCCGCCGACCCCAGCACTCAGGAGGCCACTGTGGCCGCGACGCGGAATCTGCCCGCATCCGTTCCCCCGGCCGCACTCGCACCGGCCGATCCGGACAGCTCGAAAAAGGCTGGTGGGCTGGAACTCCCGGTGATCGGAACGGTGCCGTTCACCGATACCGCCGCGCGCTGGATCCGCCCGCTGGTGCCCGGGTTCGTCACCACCGCCCTGGACAAGACCATCGATACCGCGACCTCCCCACTGCGCACGGTCCGCCAGGTCTTCGAGGAGGCCGAGGAGATCACCTTCACCCTCAAACGCACCCGCAAGGTCACGGTGGATGCGGAGGATTCGCATGTCCCCGCGGCGCTCGGCGAAACGATCGACGCCCAGCTCCTGCCACCGGCCGCACCCCAGTACCCGCAGTACGACCCCCGGTACGCGTATCAGTACGACCCCCGCTACGCGCGGTACGCGGCACTTCCCCGGTATCCGGCCGGGTACGAACTCCCCCAGAAGAACCCGTACGGCGCGCTCCCCGGATCCGATACGCCGGAGCTCGGCCACCACGACCGGCGCGCACTCCCGCCGGGCACGGGCCGGAGCTGACGGACGGCCCTGCGCACCGACGCCGTGCGCACCGCGAGCCCCCCATCGGCCACGATGTCGCACCGGTGAACCCTCGGGACGATAGGCGGTACCGCGCCCGAACCACGGGCACCACGATGCCGCTGTCGGTCGCCGCGTCGAACGCTCCGGACCACAACGATGCGTCACATCGGGCCACACTCGATACCCTTCGTGCCCGCGCGTCCCTGGATAGACTCGGCCCGTGTTTCCAGCCGTAGCCGATCGGACGGGCCGGCCGTCCGCCGCCGGGATGCCGCACGCACGCGGTACCTCCGGCGCGGCGTCCGATCCCGACGACAGCGAGCGGATTCCGATACGGCCGCTGTCCTGGCGGGAACTGGCCGATCTGCCGTTCGCCGTCCTGCAGTACCGGATTCGAACGATCGCGGCACTCGCGGGGATCGGTTCGCTGCTCGCACTGGGCATCGTGCTCGGGGTGACCGCACTGGTCACGGTCGTCACCGATGGCTCGAGCGCCGGAAGCGCGTGGGCGGCAATTCTTTCCACAGTCTGCTGTGCATGGTTGCTACGGCTGTGGACGATCGGCGTCACCGTGCCGATCGGACTCGGTGTCGCACACCGGCAGCCGATCACGGCGCGAGCGGCCTGTGGGCGTTTTCGGACGGTCGCCGCCCGGCTCGCGGCCGACCAGCTGATCTCCCTGCTCATCGTGCTGGGCATTCTGATCATCGGCACCCCGCTGGTGATCACCTTGATTCCGGCGAGCATCTGGCTGGGCCGGATCATGGGCAACCGGTGGACGGTGGCGCCGATCCTCTACACCGAACCGTTGCCGTATCGCGCCGCGGTGGTCCGGGCGAAGACCCTCGCGGCAGGCCGCGTCATGCCGCTCGCGGGATTGTGGATCCATCTGCGGGCGGTCTTGCTGGTCCTCGCCGTCCCGATCGCTGGACTGCTCGGATTCCTCTCCGATATCTCGGGCACCCATCGCTGGGCGATGACCGCACTGCTGTCCGGTGCGGCCCTGTTGATCTCGGCCTTCGCGGCCGCCGTGGATGCCGCCACCGCCGTGATCATCCACATCGACCGGCGGTGTGTCCGTGAGGGTGCGGATATCCGGATACCCACCGAGCAGGCGATCCGGTGACCGAGCAGTTCCGCCCGGACGAGCCCGCGGACGCCGCACCGCCGGCACCCGCATTGGGCCCGGCCGCCCAGCACCGGGCCGCCGCCGAATCTGCCGCGGGCCAGCACGATTTCGACACCGCCCTGCGCGAGCGGTTCCGCGCGGTGGTGCGGGGGCTGGAACAGGGCGGGGTGCTCGAGGTCCGGCGCTCCCGCACCGCACGCGAGACCGCGCGGGCGGCAGCGCGGGCACTTCCCGGCACCGCGGGCGAATTCGATGGCGCCGCACACAGTTTCGACGAGATCGTCTATGGCGGCCGCACCGCCTCGCCCGACGAATACCAGCGTCTCAGTGCCGCCGACCGCTATTCGCTCGCCCCGCCTCCCCCGGCAGATCCGGTCGACCAGGCCCGATCCGGGGAATCGGCGACGCGCCGCCGCAGTCTGCCACCACTCCCGCGGCTGTTGCGCGACAAGCGGTTCTGGGCCGTGGTTCTCGGAGTCCTGGTTGTCGCGCTGATCGTCTACCTGCTGATCCGATTGGCCGCCACCCCTTCGGCGCCGCCGCCACCCACCCATCCCCCGCCGCCACCGGAACGACCGGATCTCCCGAACCCGGAGCCCGGCGCGGGCAACGATTCGATCTTCGAACGCTTCCCGCCCTGGCTGGCCTACGGTGGGGCGCAGGCACTCGTCTTCGCGGCGATCGTGGTGTGGTGGCGCGGCCGGCGCCGGGGCACGGTGGTCGGCGAACCCCGCCCGGTACAGGTGGCGGCCGGTGAACTGCTCGCCGGACAGGCAGCGCTCTACCGCCGGACGAAGGATCGCGAACACGTCGCGGCGAAACTGCGACAGGCGACACTGCGCCGCATCCGCGGCCGCTTGAACCTGCGCACCGACACCCCGCCGGATCGGGTGAGCGCCGTGATCGGCCACCGGATCGGCGTCGACCCGCAGCTGATATCCACCGCGCTGTACGGTCCGGTGCCCGACGACACGACGCTGGAATATGTTGCCGCACAACTTGACTGGATCGACTCGGAAATAGGATGACGGAGACTCCGATGACAACGGCGCAGACCAACCACACCCCCACCGCCGAACAGGCGTTGCGGGCGCTAGGCGACGTTCGTGCCGAGATCGGCAAGGCGGTCGTCGGCAACGACCACGCGGTGATGTTCCTGATCCTGGCCCTGCTGTGCCGCGGCCACGTGCTGCTGGAAGGCGTTCCGGGAGTGGCGAAGACGCTGCTCGTGCGGGCCCTGGCCGCCGCGCTCGAGCTGGAGCACACTCGCGTCCAGTTCACGCCGGATCTGATGCCCGGCGATGTCACCGGCTCCCAGATCTACGATCCGCACACGACCGAATTCACCTTCCGGCGCGGTCCGGTCTTCACCAATCTGCTGCTGGCCGACGAAATCAACCGCACCCCACCGAAAACCCAGTCGTCGCTGCTGGAATCCATGGAGGAACGCCAGGTTTCGGTGGCGGGCGTGCCGCAACCACTGCCGGATCCGTTCGTCGTGATCGCGACGCAGAACCCGATCGAACAGGAGGGCACCTATCCACTGCCCGAGGCGCAGCTCGACCGGTTCCTGTTCAAGGTCGACATCCATCTGCCCCAGCGCGAGGACGAATTCCGCATTCTCCAGCGCCACGCGGCCGGCTTCGATCCACGTGATCTGAGTGCGGCCGGAGTACACCCGGTGGCCGGTGCCGCGCACATCGCCAGCGCACGCGCCTCGATCGCGCAGGTGACGATCAATCCGGAGGTACTGGCCTACATCGTGGATCTGTGCCGTGCCACCCGCACCTCCCCCGCCGTCCAGCACGGCGCCTCACCGCGCGGCGCCACCGCGGTACTGGCAGCCGCCCGCGCCCTGGCCTGGCTGAACGGCCGGACCTTCGTCACACCGGACGATGTGAAATCCGTTGCGGTGACGGTGCTGCGGCATCGACTGCAACTGCGGCCGGAGGCCGAACTCGACGGGGTGACCGGTGAGGGTGTGATGTCGTCACTGCTGTCCTCGGTCCCGGTTCCGGTGTGACGCGATGATCGTCACAGGTCGGCTCGCGCTGTGCGCCGCCGCGGCCGCGCTGATCGTCGGCATCGCGGTGCCGTCCTGGGTGGGCGTGGTGATACTCACCGGCAT
This sequence comes from Nocardia sp. NPDC052254, assembly GCF_040679495.1. Lineage (NCBI taxonomy): Bacteria > Bacillati > Actinomycetota > Actinomycetes > Mycobacteriales > Nocardiaceae > Nocardia > Nocardia sp. NPDC052254. The sequence goes on from NZ_JBFAUW010000002.1 coordinate 408,802, forward strand.
CCTGATCGCACTCGTTGCCATCGACGTGATCGCCTGTGGCTCCGATGATCTCGAGCTGAGCCGTGTCCCGCTCACCACCGTCCGGGTCGGACGCACCGCGACCATCGAACTCGCCGTACTCAACCGTGGCACCCGGGCTGTGCGCGCACTGCTGTGGGACGACTGGCCGCCGAGCGCGCACGCACCCGCTCGGGCACACCACCTGCGACTGCCGGCGAATACCCGGACCAGCGTCGCCACCTCGGTGTGCCCGAGCCGCCGGGGTGATCGGGTCGCGGGGCCGGTGACCGTCCGGCTGTTCGGACCGCTCGGGCTGGCCGGACGCCAGTTCCGGCGCGAGGTACCCGCGAAAGTTCGTGCGCTGCCTGCCTTTCGCACCGAGCGAATCCTGTCGTCGAAGGTCAAACGGCTGCAACACCTCGACGGCCGCTCGGTGGCCAATATCCGCGGCCCGGGTTCGGAATTCGATTCCTTCCGGGAATACGTCGCCGGTGACGATGTGCGTTCGATCGACTGGCGGGCCACCGCCCGCGCCACCGATGTATTGGTCCGCACCTGGCGCCCCGAACGCAATCGGCACGTCCTGATGCTCATGGATACCGGCCGGATCAGTGCCGCCCGCCTGGGCGAACAGACCCGGCTCGACACCGGCATCGAAGCCGCGCTACTGCTGGGTGGTCTGGCCGCCGCGGCCGGTGACACCGTCGATCTGCTGGCCTTCGATCGCGAGGCGCGCGCCGAGCTCCGTGGGGTACGCGGAAAAGCCGTGCAGCCCACGTTGATGCACGCGCTGTCGGGCATCGTGCCGGCAATGCTCGACACCGACACCGCGGCGATGGTCCGCACCGCCGTCCGGCATACTCGCCGCCGCAGCCTGGTGGTGTGGTTCACCAGTCTCGACGGTGCGATGGTCGAGGAGAACCTCCTGCCGGTACTACCCGTGTTGAGCAAACGCCATCGGGTGCTGCTGGTTTCGGTCACCGATCCCGAGATCGCCGCGGCGGCACAGCGCCGTGCCGATGCCACGGAGGTCTACGCCGCCGCGGCCGCCGAACATCTGCTCGGCGAACGCGCGATCGTGCGGGAAACCCTGCAGCGCCTGGGAATCGATGTGGTGGCAGCCGCACCCGATCGGTTGCCGGAGGCGCTGGCCGACGAGTATCTGGAACTCAAACGATCGGGCGCCCTGTAACCGGTGCGGGCGGCACCGCCATCGGTGCGGGCATCGGCCAGAACGGCAGCCGCGGGGGCGGTAACGTCCGGCGCTGCCGCTCCCCGATGATCGCGCCCAGTATCTGCAGTGGCGGATAGCCGGGGGGCGCCACCACACGCAACTGCTCGCACACCGCGATCACCAGGGCCGTACCGAGATTCACCTGTACCTGCGGGGTGAGATCGGAGTACCGAGTCAGGTACTGCCGCACCGGCAGCGCGAGCTCCTCGGTCAGTCCGGACAGATCCAGCCGGGCCACCCAGTCGACCAGCCAGGGCGGCGCAACGGCCAAGGCGGGCACGGGAATCGGTGCCCGGTCCGACACCACGACGGTGCCGGCGAGGATATCGCCCACCCGCCGAGCCCGCGGTGAGCACAGTGAGGTGACCACGGCGACGAAACCGAATCCGCCGAGATTCCAGAAATCGACCAGTGCCGCCGCCAGGCCCCGGGTCAGCGCGTGCCGGAAATCGATCGGCCCGCCATCGCTGCGGACCACCCGCAACCCGAGCGCGAGCTTCCCCACTGTCTGCCCGCGCATGAGGGTTTCGCTCACGATCGGATAGCCCGCCACCACCGTGATCATGGTGACCAGCGCGGCCACGTCGATCCAGGCTCCGTCCGGTTCGAGCTGGAAGAGCACCGCCACGATCACCGTCAGGAGCAGCACACCGAGCACGAGCTGCAGCAGCAGATCGATCGCGAATGCGGCGGCGCGGATCGGGATCCGAGCGATCGGCAGCTGCAGGGAGACGGCCTCCCCGGTGGTGAATTCGGCCATGATCGCTCCAGTATCCCGAATCGGCCGCATACGAACTAGCCTTCGGTTGCGGATCAGGCATACAGACAGGAGGGGCCGATGGACGTCGATGCCTATTCGTTCGCGCAACGGCGGTATTGGGACCGGCTCGACCATCTGACCCGGCAGCGCCGCCTCACCGGTGCCGAGGTCGACGAGTTCGTGGCGCTGTATCGCCGGACGTCCCAGCAGCTGGCGCGGTTGCAGTCGCATTCACCCGATCCGGAGTTGATCAACGGCATCAGCGCGGTACTGGCCCGCGCTCGCGGACGACTGCTGGGGGCACGGACCGACACCTGGTCGCAGATCGCTCACTTCTTCACCCACCGGTTCCCCGCCGCGGTGTACCGGGCGTGGCCGTGGTGGGCGGGGGTGGCCGCAGCCTTCCTCGCGGTATCCACCGTCATCGGGATCTGGGTGTCCGGATCCGGGCGGGCACGCACGGCGCTGAGTCTGCCCGCGAATGCGGACAGACTCACGGCGCCGGGTGGTCGCTTCGAGTCGTACTACTCCGAACATCCGCACGACGCCTTCGCCGCACAGGTCTGGACCAACAACGCCTGGGTGACGGCAATCGCGCTGTTCACCGGAATTCTGATCCTGCCCGCCGGCTATCTGCTGTTCATGAATGCACTCAATGTCGGGGTATCCGGCGGCCTGATGGCCGACGCGGGACGGTTGGACGCGTTCTTCGGCTTCCTGCTACCGCACGGAATGCTGGAGCTCACAGCGGTTTTCGTAGCCGGCGGCGCGGGCATGAAACTCGGCTGGACCCTGATCGATCCGGGTCACTCGCCCCGGGCGGCGGCGCTCGCGCGACAGGGCCGGGCGACCGCCACGGTCGCGCTCGGTCTGGCGGGTGTGCTGCTGATCTCGGGCATCATCGAGGGTTTCGTGACGCCGAGCGGATGGCCGGCACCGGTACGCCTCGGCATCGGAGCAATCGCGGAACTGCTGTTCCTGGCCTATGTTTTCGGGCCCGGACGGCGTGCGGCATCGGAACAGACGGCATTGCGGTCGGCGGCCGAGAGTGAGCGCATATCCGGTTAACGGCGCGGTATCGGCAGCGGGAGGCGGAAAAATCCCTTGCGGGTTCCTTGGGATGCGGACAATGATCAGAGTCCTGATTTGAGATCCACTGGCCGCAGCGAGTCCAGCTCAGCTGCGGCCAGCGTTACCGTCAACTCTACACAATCGTTATCCCTACGCAACCTCCTGCACACCCTGTCTGCCATGCCGTAACCGAGCCGAAACCCACCGGCAGTGCGCAGGTCCAGAGACCACCCGCAAATACCTGGCGCGCGGTCGGAAATATGCGCAATAGGCGAACTGAGCCACCCGATTTACCGGGAATCCATTGCCATTCGACCGTTAGCTATAAAGCCGGATCACGCATACCGACCATTCGCCGACGCGTCGCCTCACGGCCACCAGAACGTCATCACGGCAGGTAGAGAGCTCATCCGCGCGATTACGCTCAGGTTTGCGGCGATGGTTCGACCAAATGAAACAAACCCAAAGTCTGTTATGACTCACAGTACCGGTCTTGGCGATAGGATCTCGGCGCAATATTGCGTATCCAGCTCAGTCGAACTACTGGCATATTTCAGCAGCGAACTTGATTAACTCGGGTTGCACCGCCCGAATTCGCGCGACAGCCCCGGGACGACAGGCCAGGAATGCGGCGAAGATCACACCATCCCGCGCGTCCTGCGCCCGGGCTGCCCGTTTGCGAGGTCCGGGACGGCAATACTGTGATCATGACCGCCGAACAGCAAGCAGACCCGGTCGTCACGCAGGCCGCGGAACGGTTCGAAATCAGCGTGGACGATCGGCTCGCCGGATTCACCGAATACCTCGACCGCGCCGGGCAGCGGATCTTCTACCACACCGAAATCGACTCCGATTTCGCCGGACGCGGGCTGGCCGGCGTCCTCGTCTCGCAGGCGTTGGCGCGCACCCGGGAGGCCGGACTCCGCATCGTGCCGATCTGCCCGTTCGTCGCGGGCTATCTGCAGAAGCACGAGGAGTTCGCCGACATCACCGATCCGGTGACGCAGGACGCCGTCGATCTCGTGCGCTCCCAGCGCGGCTGAGCACCCCGCCGGCACGACGCAAGGTCCGCGAGACCCCACCCGTCGATATGATTTGGATCACATAATCGGCGGTAGAGTGACGACATTTCCGTTCGGCACCAGAGGACACCGATGGACTCGATCTCCGCCACCCGTCCTGGTTCGGTTGACGACGCCCCGGCAACCTCGGATGTCCCTGCCACGGAAGACACCGCACCCGCTGCCAATCCAGCGGTATCCGGCCGTCCCGATCGCGGATCGATTCCCCGCCCCGGCGCGAGTTTCACCGGCGCGGCCCTCGCGCTCGTCATGGCCTGGCTGTCGCTGACTCCCGCACTGCTGCCGAGAGGCCCGCTGTTCCAGGGACTCGTCACCGGCGCGGCCGCCACGTTCGGCTATGCCCTCGGCGCCACCCTGGCCGCGGTGGTGGTGTGGGCAATTCACCACGACCGAGGCCGGCCGGTGCCGATGTGGACGTGGTGGGCGCTGGCCGTCGTGGCACCGGTCGCGACGGTCACCATGTTCGTGCTCTTCGCGCACTGGCAGCGCGAATTGCGGGATCTGATGGGTGTTTCGGATCTGCGCTGGTACTCCTACCCACTGATCGTGATCGTGGCCGTCACCATATTTCTCGTGCTGGTCGGGATCGCCCGGCTGGTACGGGCCCTGTGCCGCTGGGTGAGTCGCGCGCTGGGACGCTTCCTGCCGCCGCGGATCGCGGTCGTGGGTGGGACGGCGGTGGTGGTCGCGCTGATCGTGGCGCTGCTCAACGGTGTGGTCGCACAGGGCTCGATGACTCTGCTGAACAACACCTTCGAGGCGGCAGACCAGGAGACCGCCCCCGGCTCCGCCCCGCCGACGGTCCCCGAGAGATCCGGTGGCCCCGGCTCTCTCGTGGACTGGGCCGCACTCGGCAGACAGGGCCGGATCTTCGTCTCCGCCGGGCCGACGACCGCGCAACTCTCCGAATTCAACGGCCGCCCGGCACGCGAACCCGTGCGGGCCTATACCGGCCTGGCATCGGCACCCACCCTCCGTGCGGACGCTGAACTCGCGGTGGCGGATCTGGATCGCGCGGGCGGATTCGACCGTGCGGTGCTCGCGGTCGCGACCACCACCGGCACCGGCTGGATCAACGAAAGTACCGCCTCCGCACTGGAATACCTCTACAACGGCGATACCGCGATCGTCGGTATGCAGTACTCCTATCTGCCCAGCTGGATCTCGTTCGTGGTCGACCAGGAACGGGCCCGGCAGGCCGGGCGTGCCCTCTTCGACGCGGTGTACGCGCGCTGGACGGCCATGCCACGCGAACACCGGCCGAAACTGGTCGTCTTCGGGGAGAGCCTCGGGTCGTTCGGCGGCGAGGCGGCCTTCTCCGGTATCGGCGACATCACCGCCCGTACCGACGGCGTCCTGTTCGTCGGCCCGCCCAACGACAATGTGCTGTGGGGTGAACTGACCGCCCGGCGCGATTCCGGTTCACCGGAATGGTTGCCCATCTACGACGGCGGCCGGAACGTCCACTTCGCCGCCCGACCGCCGGATCTGGATCGCCCTGGGCCACCGTGGAATTCACCCCGGGTGGTCTATCTGCAACATCCGTCGGATCCGATCACGTGGTGGTCGCCGCACCTGTTGTTCGACGAGCCGGACTGGTTGCGCGAACCGCGTGGATACGACGTGCTGCCCGGCACCCGCTGGATTCCGGTCGTCACCTTCCTGCAGGTGTCGGCGGACATGGCGGTCTCGACCGATGTTCCAGACGGCCACGGACACACCTTCCACGCGGCCGTCGCCGATTCGTGGGCGGCAATCCTGCAACCCCCGGGCTGGACCGCCGCCGACACCCTCAGATTGCGCTCGGTCCTCGCCGGCGAATAGCGCGGCCACCGAGCAACTTCCACACAGTGTCCGTCCGAGCCGAAGGGAAAAGCACATGACCGCACCACAGAAACGCTCGATACTCGCTCGCGTCTCACCGACCCAGTGGGTGGCACTGATACTGATCGTGCTGGCGGTCATCTTCGTCGCCGAGAACCGCGATCGGGTGTCGATCACGTTGCTGATGATCGACATCACCTCACCGCTGTGGCTGGTGCTGCTGGTCCTGTTCGTGGTCGGCTGGATCGCCGGCGTGCTGACGGTGCGCCGCCGTAACAAGCGATGAGAACCGGCGTGGGACCCGCGCCCGCGCGCCGGCGATCGGAACGGTATCGGCAGGCGGCCGGCAATACGGCGCCGGACACATCGGCGAGCCGCAGGCGCCGGGGCCGGTGACTCCGTTGGCACAGATCACCGCGCGCCATCACCGAGCGACTGGCGGGGCTGCCGCCGGCCCCGGTCATCACCGGTGAGGCAGATGTACTCCGGGACGAGGGCGAGGCGTTCGCGGCGAAACTCCGCACCGCCGGTGTCCGGTGATCCAGCCTCGCGACGGCGGCATCATCCACGACCACGTGCTGGTCGCCTCGATGCACGATACGAATGCTGCTGTCGCCCAGGCTGTTTCGGTGTCGCGCTGCGCACTGCACGACCGACCGACCGCATCCCCGAGCACAAACGACAAGAGCCGCAGATCGGAAATCCGATCTGCGGCTCTTCATCTGTGGGCGAAGGGGGACTTGAACCCCCACGTCCCGAAGGACACTGGCACCTGAAGCCAGCGCGTCTGCCATTCCGCCACTCGCCCGAGCGACTGGAAGACAGTAGCACGCGCGCTGGATCCAAATGAAATCGCCTGCTCGGAGGGCTTACGAAGGAGGAATTCGACCACTGCCCGAGACACTCGGGAACCACTGATGACAGTCGCGAGTTACAGGGGTGGAGGATCGTGGATATCATGCAATGACCGTGTCCGTCCGACGACACGCCCTATCGGCATGTCATCGTGACACCGGACGGCACAGACCGAACGGCAGACGTGAACAGACAGCGCAGGTATACGAGGGCGGGCATCGAAGGAGGCCGGAGTGGGCATCGTCTCGCGTTTCGAACGACGCTTACAGGGTGCCGTCGGGGACGTCTTCGCCCGAGTGTTCGGCGGCAGCGTCGTTCCCCAGGAGGTGGAGGCGGCGCTGCAACGCGAGGCCTCGGACCAGCTGACCGAACTCGACGGCGGGCACCTTCTCGCCCCGAATCTGTATGTCATCACGGTCAACCCCACCGACCTGCAAGAACTCGATGCCGATCACGAGTTGACCACCCGCGCCTTCGCCAGACATTTGCAGGACTACATCCGCGATCAAGGGTGGCAGACCTACGGTGAAGTACACGTCGAATTCGAACCATCCCCTACGCTGCACACCGGGCAGTTCAGGACGCACGGCCGGGTGGACCCGGATGCGGGCCGCCGGAACCCTCCGGCTCCGCGCCGCCCACCCGATAGATCTGGACAACCCCCACAACGAACCGCACACCCGCAACCAGGAGCTGGCCCCATGACGCAGAACTCAGGCTACGACCCCAGCCGAGAGCCCGCGGAGTCCGATCCACGCAACCGCGGGTACGCACCCCCGCCGGGCGGCCGCCCCGCACCGCAATACCAGGACGACTACGGCCGGGGTGGCCAGTACCCCGGCGGCGGTGAGTACGGCGCACCTGAGTCGCAGCCCGCTTACGGGGACTATCAGCAGGGTGGCGCCGACTACCAGAACGGCTACGACTACCAGCAGGGTGGCGCGGACTACCAGCAGGGTGGAGCGGGCTATCCACAGGGCGGTCAGGGGTACGGCCAGCAGCAGGCCTACGAACAGGGCGGCTACGACCAGAGCAGCTACGACCAGGGGTACGGGCAGCAGGCGTACGCCGACCAGGGGTACGGGCAGCAGCAGGCCTACGAACAGGGCGGCTACGAGCAGGGCGGCTACGACCAGGGGTACGGGCAGCAGGGCTATGCCGACCAGGGGTACGGGCAACAGCAGGGCTATCCCGAACAGAACTACGGGCAACAGCAGGGCTACGGCCAGGCACCGGGATACGACCAGGGCTACGGCCAGGCGCCGGGCGGTTACGGCCAGCAGGGGTACGCCGAGCCGGGCTATGCCGAACAGGGATACGCCGAACAAGGCGGTTACGGTGCCGAGGATCCTGCCTACGGTCAGCAGCAGGCCTACGGCCAGCAGCCGCCCGCCTACGGTGCGGCTCCACAGGCCCCGCAGGCCCCGCCGCGCGGAGGATCCGGCTATTCGGCCACGCTGCACCTCGACGACGGCAGCGGCCGCACGTACCAGCTACGCGAGGGCAGCAACATCATCGGGCGTGGCCAGGACGCCCATTTCCGACTTCCCGACACCGGGGTGTCACGCCGCCACATCGAGGTGCGGTGGGACGGTCAGGTTGCCATGCTCTCCGATCTCGGATCCACCAATGGAACGCTGGTCAACGGTTCGCCCGTACAGGACTGGCAGCTCGCCGACGGAGATGTGATCCGGGCGGGGCATTCCGAGATCCTGATCCGAATCGTCTGATCCCGTAAGCTCGCCGATGCAGGTCACGATATGGCGCGAAATCCCTCGCCTATATCGTGATCGCAACCGGTCATCGGCCCTATTATGCTGCCAACATTCGCTCGGCAGCCGGGCCGTGCTGACCAGCACGCCGGTTGGGGGACGAAACACCACTACGGGACCGGTCGAACAGGAGGTGGAGCGCCGTGCAGGGATTGATCCTGCAGTTGACCCGTGCGGGGTTCCTCTTGTTGTTGTGGCTGTTCGTGTGGGCGGTGCTTCGAACTTTGCGCAGCGATATCTACGCGGCATCAGGCATTCGGATCCAGCCCCGACCCACCCGTGGTTCGGCTGTGCTGCCATCCTTCAGCCGTGGCCAGAAGGGCGCCAAGTATCTAGTGGTGACGCAAGGTTCACTCGCCGGCACTCGAATCACGCTAGGCACCCAACCGGTGCTCATCGGGCGTGCAGACGACTCCACGCTGGTTCTGACCGACGACTACGCCTCGACCCGGCATGCGCGATTGTCGCCGCGCGGCGAGGATTGGTACGTCGAAGATTTAGGCTCCACCAACGGGACCTACCTCGACAGAGGCAAGGTCACTACCCCCGTCCGAGTTCCGCTGGGCACACCTGTCCGTGTCGGTAAGACAGTGATCGAGCTGCGATCGTGACTCAAGTTCTCCGCTACGCAGCGCGTAGCGACCGTGGTCTCGTCCGGGCAAACAACGAGGATTCCGTCTACGCGGGTGCACGCCTGCTGGCGCTCGCCGACGGCATGGGTGGGCACGCCGCCGGTGAGGTCGCCTCGCAGTTGATGATCGCCGCACTGGCGCATCTGGACGACGACGAGCCCGGCGACGAGTTGCTGGGCAAGCTCGACCGTGCGATTCGCGAAGGCAACGCCGCGATCGCCGATCAGGTCGAGGAGGAACCCGAACTCGACGGTATGGGCACGACGCTCACCACCATCCTGTTCGCGGGCAAGAAACTCGGCCTCGCCCACATCGGCGATTCCCGGGCCTACATGCTCCGCAACGGCGAACTCGCCCAGATCACCCGCGATGACACCTTCGTGCAGTCGCTGGTCGACGAGGGCCGGATCACGCCGGAACAGGCCCATACCCATCCGCAGCGCTCGCTGATCATGCGCGCGCTCACCGGTAACGAGATCGAGCCCACCCTCGTCGTCCGCGAGGCCCATGCCGGTGATCGCTATCTGCTGTGCTCCGACGGCCTGTCCGACGTGGTCAGCGATGAGACCATCGCCAATACGCTGCGTGAGGGCAATACCGACGAGGCGGCCGACCGGCTCATCGAATTGGCTTTGCGCAGTGGCGGTCCCGACAACGTCACGGTCGTCGTCGCCGATGTGATCGATCTCGACTACGGCCAGAGCCACCCCATCGTGGCCGGCGCGGCTTCCGGTGAGGAGGAGGACACCCCTCCGCCCAATACCGCCGCCGGCCGAGCGGCTGCCATGCGCCCTCCGCGCGCGGCGCCGCGCCGGGCCCCCGTCGCCGCCGAACCGCCGGCACCGAGCAAGAGCCACAAGGGCCGCTGGATCGCCCTGGCCGTGGCGCTGGTCGTGGCCGTCGCGATCGGACTCGTCGTGGGCTACAAGATGATTCGCAGCAATTACTACGTCGGCGCCGAGAACGGCAATGTCGTGATCATGCGCGGATTACCCGGTTCGATCCTCGGCTACTCGATTCAGGACGTCGACCAGCTGGTGTGTGTCGACAAGCACAACAAGGTCACGCTGGCAGTGGCCGACGGCGGTCTGCACAGCGGTTGTCAGCAACTGCAGATCGACGATCTGCAGCAGACCGGTCGTGACAAGGTCAACAACGGACTGTTGCCGCCGGGCGGATTCGATTCCGCGCGTGGTCAGGTCGAGAAGCTCGCCGCCACGGACCTGCTGCCGGTCTGCGTGAAGCCGGCCGCTCCGGTCACCCCTGTGCCGACCGAGGGTTCCGGTGGTTCGGGTACCCCCGCGCCGGCCGGTCCGGCTCCGGCCAGCCCCGCGCCCGCCCCGGCACCCGCGCCCACTCCCGCGCCGGCGCCGACCAACGCACCCGCACGTTCCGAGCAGCCCACACCCACTACGGCACCGGCCCCTCAGACTCCGGGGGAGAACTGCAGGAAGGCGGACTGATGTCCGCACCGGCACCGCCGTCCGCTGGAGCGTTCCCCAGTCCGCCGGGCGGGTTCGCTCCCGCGCCGCCACCAGCAACCCGACGCAATGTCGAGTTGCTGCTGCTGGGTTTCGCGGTGGTCATCACCACAGTGGCGTTGGTGCTGGTGGAAGCCAGTCAGGATCAGGAGATCACCTGGGATCTCGCCAAACTGGGTCTGGCCTATCTGGGATTGTTCGGTGTCGCTCATCTGGCCGTACGGCGATTCGCGCCGTTCGCCGATCCGCTGCTCCTACCGATCGCCGCACTGCTCAACGGGCTCGGGCTGGTACTGATCCATCGTCTCGATCTCGCCGATGAGCAGACCGCGATCCACAATTCGTGGTCACTGCCCTCCCCCGATGCCAATCAGCAAGTGCTGTGGACGGCGTTGGGGATCAGCTTGTTCGTCGCGGTGCTGGTCCTGCTGCGCGACTACCGCACGCTGGCGCGTTACGGCTACACGCTCGGTTTGCTCGGCCTGATCGCGCTGATCATTCCCGCCGTGCTGCCCGGCAGGTTCTCCGAGACCAACGGCGCCAAGATCTGGATCCGATTGCCGGGCTTCAGTGTCCAGCCGGGTGAGTTCTCGAAAATCCTGCTGATCATCTTCTTCGCCTCGGTGCTGGTGGCCAAGCGTGATCTGTTCACCGCGGCCGGACGGCATGTGCTGGGGATGGAACTGCCCCGCCCACGCGATCTCGGCCCGATCCTGCTGGTGTGGGCGACCTGCCTGGTGGTGCTGTTCTTCGAGAAGGACCTCGGCACCTCGCTGCTGATCTTCGCGACCGTGCTCGCCATGCTCTACATCGCGACGGAACGGGTGGGCTGGCTGGTCGTCGGCGGCGGACTGCTGGCGATCGGATTCGTCCTGGCCTACAACGTCTTCGGCCATGTCCGGGTGCGCGTCGCGACCTGGCTGCATCCGTTCGACGACTACAACAGCACCGGTTATCAGATCTCCCAGTCGTTGTTCGGCCTGGCCACCGGCGGTGTTGCCGGCACCGGCCTCGGCAGCGGTCGTCCCTCCCAGGTGCCCTTCGCCAAGACCGACTTCATCGTCGCGACCGTCGGCGAAGAACTCGGCCTGATCGGGCTCGCCGCGATGCTCATGCTGTTCACGGTCTTCGTCGTACGCGGACTGCGCACGGCACTGGCCGTGCGTGACAGTTTCGGCAAACTCCTCGCCGCCGGATTGGCGTTCACCATCGCCGTTCAGGTATTCGTGGTCGTGGGCGGTGTCACCAAACTGATTCCCCTGACCGGCCTCACCACTCCGTTCGTGTCCTACGGCGGCTCCTCACTGCTCGCGAACTACGCCCTGCTGGCCTTGCTGGTCAAGATCTCCGACGCGGCCCGCGCACCGGCACCGTCCCGACGCCGGGAAGCCGCGCCGATCGCCGAAGCACAGACCGAGATGATCCGCCCGGAGAAGGGAGAGCAGGCATGAACACCCCGCTCCGCCGGGTCGCGATAGCCGTGATGGTCATGATCGTCGCGCTACTGGTGAACGCCACCTACGTCCAGGTGATCAAGGCCGACAGCCTGCGCAACGATCCGCGCAACTCCCGGGTGCTGCTCGACGAATACAGTCGTCAGCGCGGTCAGATCTCCGCCGGCGGTTCCGTGCTCGCCACCTCGGTCGCCACCGACGATCGCTACAAATACCTGCGCACGTATCCCACCGATCCGGCGGCCTACGCCCCGGTGACCGGCTTCTACTCGATGCAGTACGGGAGCACCGGTCTGGAACGGTCCGAGGATTCGGTGCTCAACGGCTCCGACAGCGCGCTGTTCGGGCGGCGGCTGATCGATATGATCTCCGGCCGCGATCCGCGCGGCGGCAATGTGGTGACCACGATCGATCCGATGATGCAGAAGGTCGCTTACGACCAGCTCACCAGCAAGGGATACACCGGCTCCGTGGTGGCCATCGAGCCGAGCACAGGGCGCATCCTGACCATGGTCTCCACCCCGAGCTACGACCCCAATCAGCTGTCCACCCACGACGGCGCCCGTGCCACCCAGGCTTGGGAATCACTGAGCGCCGATCCGAGTCAGCCGATGTTGAATCGTGCGGTGTCGCAGACGTATCCGCCCGGTTCGACCTTCAAGGTCGTCGTCGCCGCGGCCGCGCTGTCGATGGGAATCAAGCCCGAGGACGCGTTCACGGCCGCGCCGAACATCACACTGCCGGGCACGTCCACGACGCTGGAGAACTACAACGGCACCCCGTGCGGCAGCGGCGCGACCGCGACCATGCACGATGCGTTCCGGCTGTCGTGCAACACCGCGTTCGCCGAAATCGGTATGAAGGTCGGCGCGAGCAAACTCAAGGACCTCGCCACGGCGTTCGGAATCGGTCCCCACTCGGGCATCCCGATTCCGGTCGCCGACAGCACCATCGGCTCGATCACCGACAATGCCGCGCTGGCGCAGACCAGCATCGGCCAGCGAGATGTGGCTCTCACTCCGCTCGACGACGCGGTCATCGCGGCTACGGTGGCCAATGGCGGAGTACGGATGGAACCCCATCTGGTCGACCAGACCCAAGGTCCCGACCTGCGCGAACTGTCCACCACCAAACCGGTGTCGGTCGGACAGGCGATCAGCGCTCCGGTGGCCAGCGAGCTGACCGGCTTGATGATCGACTCCGAGAAGGCGACGGCCGGCGGCACCCAGCCGCGCGCGTATCAGATCGCGTCCAAGACCGGTACCGCCGAACACGGCAACGACCCGCGCAATACCCCGCCACATGCCTGGTACATCGCATTCGCGCCGGCACAGAACCCGAAGATCGCCATCGCGGTCATCGTGGAGAACGGTGGCGACCGGGCCTTGGCCGCAACCGGTGGATCGGTGGCGGCACCGGTGGCACGGGCTGTGCTCGATGCCGGATTGCAGGGGGGCTGACGACAATGAGTAAGCGAGGACCAGGACCCCAGGTGGATATGCAACAACGTCGCGCGCTGCGAACCGACGGCCGGGGGTGGCCATGCTGAACAACGGTGCCCTGATCGCGGATCGGTATCGGCTGCAACGACTGATCGCCACCGGCGGTATGGGCCAGGTGTGGGAAGCATTGGACACCCGGCTGGATCGCCGGGTCGCGGTGAAGGTACTCAAGGCCGAGTTCTCCGCGGACCCGACCTTCCGGCACCGGTTCAAGACCGAGGCCAAGACCACCGCACAGCTCAACCATCCGGGGATCGCCGGGGTCTACGACTACGGCGAGACCTACGATCCGCAGGCCGGTGAGACGGCCTATCTGGTGATGGAACTGGTCCAGGGCGAGCCGCTCAACGCGGTACTCAACCGGCTGGGCCGGCTGTCGGTCGGCCAGGGCCTGGACATGCTCGAGCAGACCAGTCGCGCACTCGAGGTCGCACACACCGCCGGTGTGGTGCACCGCGATGTGAAACCCGGCAATATCCTGGTCACCCCGACCGGACAGGTGAAGATCACCGACTTCGGTATCGCCAAGGCCGTGGACGCCTCACCGGTCACCAAGACCGGCATGGTGATGGGCACCGCCCAGTACATCGCCCCGGAACAGGCCACCGGCGAGGACGCCACCTCGGCCAGCGACGTGTACTCCCTCGGCGTCGTCGGCTACGAGGCGCTGTCGGGGCAGCGACCGTTCAGCGGTGACGGCGCCCTGACCGTCGCGATGAAACATGTGCGCGAGGCGCCGCCGCCGATGCCCGCCGATCTGCCGCCGAATGTGCGCGAGCTGATCGACATCACGCTGGCCAAGGATCCGACCCAGCGCTACGCCAGCGGCGGCGAATTCGCCGATGCCGTGGCGGCGGTCCGGGCCGGACGCCGCCCACCGCGACCGCGCGGTGGTGGCGGTACGACCGGCGCCGCGCGCATTCTGCCGCCGCCCGGGCCCACCGCCGTCATCCCGCGCGGTGACTACGAGGGCGCGACCGTCCGCTATCCGGCCGCCGAATCCGCCCAGGGAGCTCAGCCCGGTTCGACCGCGATGATGCCGGGTCGTGCCGCCGGCACACCGGCGGACGATCCCGAGACCTCCCGCTTCACCACCGGTCAGAAGGTGATGGCCGGACTGGGTGTCGGCGCGGTGCTGCTCGGCGGGCTCGCGGCCTGGGTGCTGTTGAGCGGTGAGGCTCCGGTATCGACGGACTCGCCGACCAGACCCACGACCACGGTCGTCGCGCCGCCACCGCCCCCGGTGTGGACCACGACCGAGGAACCGACGACGACCGAAGCGGCGCCGCCGCCCGTGGTGACCACGACACCGGAGCCGACCACCACGACTCCGCCACCGACGACGACCACCACGACACCACCGACGACCGCGCCGAGCACGACCACCCGGCAGCGGCCGACCCGCACCACGCACTCGACAACGGTCCCGTACTACCCATCTCTCGACCTACCATTACCGGGGGTCGGCGGTGCACACGAAGCCGACAGCACCACGGTTCCGGACACCTCCTCACAAGGACTGCCATGACGACCCCGAAGAATCTGTCTTCTCGCTACGAGCTTGGCGAGATCATCGGATTCGGTGGTATGTCGGAGGTTCACAAGGCTCGTGACCTGCGGTTGGGTCGTGATGTGGCGATCAAGGTGCTGCGCGCCGACCTCGCCCGCGACCCCACGTTCTATTTGCGCTTCAAACGTGAGGCGCAAAATGCCGCGGCGCTGAACCATCCGGCGATCGTGGCGGTGTACGACACCGGCGAGGCCGAGGTGGACGGCGGCCCGCTGCCGTACATCGTCATGGAGTACGTCGACGGCGAGACGCTGCGCGATATCGTGCGCGGTAAAGGACCGCTGCCGCCGCGCCGGGCGATGGAAATCATCGCCGACGTCTGTGCCGCGCTGGATTTCAGCCACAAGAACGGCATCGTGCACCGCGATATGAAGCCGGCGAACATCATGATCAACCGCCAGGGTGCGGTGAAGGTGATGGACTTCGGCATCGCGCGCGCCCTCGCGGACAGTTCCAACCCGATGACCCAGACCGCCGCGGTGATCGGCACCGCGCAGTATCTGTCACCGGAACAGGCCCGCGGTGAACAGGTCGATGCTCGTTCCGATGTGTACTCGGTCGGTTGCGTGCTGTACGAGATCCTCACGGGACAGCCGCCTTTCACCGGTGATTCGCCGGTAGCGGTGGCGTATCAGCACGTCCGTGAGGATCCGAAGCTGCCGTCGCTGGTGCATCCCGGTGTACCGCGTGAACTCGACTCGGTGATCCTCAAGGCGATGGCCAAGAACCCGGCCAACCGGTATCAGAGCGCGGCCGAGATGCGCGCCGACCTGATCCGGGTGCTGGGCGGCCAGAAACCGCATGCGCCGACGGTGATGACCGAAGAGGACCGCACCACCTTCCTCAGCAGCGACGACCCCGAACCGCGCAGCTATCGCACGGTCGATTCCGGCGACGATGCGGAACCGGAAGGCTCGGATCCCCACCGGCGATTGTGGATCGGCATCGGCGCCGCGGCCGCGGTGGCCGTCGCGATCGCGCTGCTCTGGGTACTGATCGGCCCCGGCAGCCGGCCCGACCAGGTCGGTATTCCACAGCTGTCCGACAAGCCCGCCCAACAGGCACAGGACGATCTGCAGAAACTCGGCTTCAAGGTAACCATCCAGCCCAAGCCGGACCCCAAGGTCGCCAGCGGAAATGTGGTGTCCACCCAGCCGCTGGGTGGTTCTCGTGTCGACAAGGGATCCAACGTGACGGTGCTGGTGTCCAGCGGTCCGCAGCTGGTTCCGGTACCGGATCTGTCCCACAGGACACAACAGCAGGCGCAACTGGACCTGAACGATGCCGGCCTCGCGCTGGACGGGCAGGTCCAACGCGATTGGTCCAGCCCGGAGGACAAGGACAAGGTGGTCCGCCAGGAACCGCCGCAGGGTTCGAAGGCCGACAGCGGCAGCCCGGTCAAGATCTGGCTGGGCAGGGGTCCCGAGCAGGTCCGCGTGCCCATAGTTACGGGTCAGCAGATCGATGTGGCGGAGCCGAACCTGTCCACGAGTGCCGGGTTCAAGGTCGTCATCCAGAAGGTCCCGTCCTCGCGTCCGGCCGGCGAGGTGATCTCCACCGATCCGTCCGGCGGATCGACGGCTGATCGCGGTTCGACCGTCACCGTGCAGGTCTCCAGCGATCAGATCCAGATGCCCAATCTCTACGGACTCACCCCGTCCGAGGCGATCAGCAAACTGCAGGCCGCCGGCTGGCAGGGAACCGCGGCGCAAATCAGCCAGACCACACAGGGCACTCTGGTGGCGGGAAATATCGGACGCATCATCGATCAGAATCCCGGAGCGGGTTCCTCGGTAGGACGCAATGCCACGATCAGCATCGTGACGGGGGTTCTCGCCCCACCGTGAGTTCGGTGCACGAACGGAGTTCGCCCGGAACGTCGAGGCCCTGAGGACCTCGAGTTCCGGGCGAATTCGTTTCCGGCGTTTCGAGCGTACGTTTCCGAGATCAGTAGCCGATGTGCGAACGCATCGGGAAATCGGCGAAGTTCGCACTGCTGATGCCCGGGACGTCGACCGAACGTCCCGTGCAGTTGTCGTTCTCGAAGTACCGCTGATTCACCCTGCTGGCGTTCTCGGCGGATCGAACAGTGCCGACCATGAACTTCCAGCAGTACTCGGTTGCGGGAACACCGCTCTCACCTTGTCCGACCAGTCCCAATTCCGACCAGTTGCACACATCGCCCGCACTGCAACCGCTGACGAAACTCACGCCGGTCTTCGCATCACCGGTCGTCGCGGCGTCCGCCTGCGCGACACCGGCGGCCGCGAGACCCACCGTGATCAGGGCAGAAATAACCAATTTCTTCGACATGGATCCCCTCCGATTACCGTCGCTCCCCGCGACATCCCCCGGTAGCAAGATGGAATATCAAGCCCCCGTTGAGCTTTGAGCCCAACGCAGAATGCTACCGGCACCGCTTCGATCACAGCGAGAATATGACTCAGGTCACAGCTCTGGGGAGCAGAGTCGGTGTCCGGGACCCCGCACGGTACCTATATGCGCAGATGGCGGTTCATCGACATGGCCTCCTCGGCCAGATCCGGGATCTCGACCACCTCTACACCGTGCTGACGCAGGCGCTCCACACCGACACAGTTCTCCACGAATGTTCCCGGTTCCCGCCATGCGATGACCACGCGCCGGATACCGGCGGTGAGAATTCGTTCGGTACAGGGCGCGCGGTCGACCGAAGCCCGGGTCGAACAGGGTTCGAGGGTGCTGTAGATCGTGGCCGTCGCCAGGCGCGGATCCGGACCGATTTTGTTCAGCGCCGATTCCTCGGCATGCACCTTCGCATCGGCCTCCCGGGAGTATCCGTGCGTCAACTCCACCCCGTCCGGGCCGACGATCACCGCGCCGACCGAGAATGCGGTGCTACTGGACGGGCACAGCCGGGCGAGGCCGATCGCGTGATGCATCCAGAATCGGTGCGCGCCCGGTTCTCCCGGGATGCGACTGCTCGACTCACTGGTCCGCCATGCCTCGGATTCGGTTGTCACTGTGGGGTTTCCATTGTCGTCGGGCTCCCGTCCGCCGGTGTCGACTGGCTCAGGTAACGCAACACCGCGACATCTCCCAGGCGGGTGACATCGTCCAACACCATTCTGCGCCGCGATCCACCCGGATACCGCGCGGGATGCAGGAATCGCGGGGCGCCGCTGTCGCCGACGAGTACCGGCGCGATCGCCAGCAGCAATTCGTCGGCCAGATCGGCCGACAGGAACGCGGTATGGATGCGACCGCCGCCCTCGACCATCAACCGGTCCACGCCACGCTCACCCAGATCAGCGAGCAGTGCGGCGAAGTCGACTGCCGCGCCCAGGGCCACGACCTCGGCGTATCCGGTCAGCCGATCGCCGATGCGTGCCCGTCCCGCCGTGGTCGTGTACACCAGGCGCGCACCACCCTCGTGCCAGAACCTCAGATCGGGATCGAGATCGCCACTCGCGCTGACGATCACCCGCAGCGGGAATTCCGGACGGTCTGCGGCGATCCGATCCCGGCGGCGCTGCTCGCTACCTACCAGCAGACGCGGATTGTCGCGGCGCAAGGTCTCGGCGCCGATCAGGATCGCATCGGCCGCGGCCCGCTCCCGGTCCACTCGATCGAAATCCTCGGCATTGGACAGCAGTAGTCGCTCGGGCCCGGTGTCATCGATGTATCCGTCGATGCTGGTGGCCACCGACAGAACCACGTACGGTCGCGGTGTCATCGCTCAGACCAGCGCCGCGACCTCGGCTTCGAGCATCTCGACCAGCCCCTCGGCCGGGCGTTCACCGCAGACTTCCAGCCAATTGGCCAGCATGCGGTGACCTCCTCGAGTCAGTACCGACTCCGGATGGAACTGCACGCCGTGAATGGGCAGTTCGCGATGCCGCACGGCCATCACGATTCCGCTCTCGGTCCGGCCGGTCACCTCGAGTTCCGCGGGCAGCGTGTCCTCGAGGACGGTCAGCGAGTGATACCTGGTGGCGGTGAACGGATCGGGCAGGCCGGCCAGCACACCGGAACCGATGTGGAAGACCGAACTCGTCTTCCCGTGCAACAGCTCGGGCGCGCGGGTCACGGTGGCGCCGAAGGCCTCTCCGATGGCCTGATGTCCCAGGCATACGCCCAGCAACGGGGTGTTGTGGCGGGCGCAGGCATGGACCAGGTCGATACTGGCGCCGGCCCGGTCGGGAGTACCCGGTCCGGGGCTGATGAGCAGGCCGTCGTAGCCGGTCACCACGGCGTCGACCGGGTCCAGCCGGGGATCGTCGTTACGCCAGACCGTCGCATCCACACCAAGCTGGCCGAGGTACTGCACCAGGTTGAATACGAAGCTGTCGTAATTGTCGACGACGAGAATGCGCATGGTTGGAGCGTACGTGGCACCACCATCGATACGCAGCTGAGATAGCCTTTAGGCAGACCTGCACGCCGAATACGAGGACGTCATGCCCAAGTCGAAGGTCCGCAAGAAGACCGACTACCGGATCAACCCCACCAGCCGCACCCCGGTGAAGGTGAAGGGCGCTGGTCCGTCGCCGGTCTGGTACGTGTCGATCATGCTCGGCTTCATGCTCGCCGGGCTGGCGTGGTTGCTCGTCTACTACCTGGGCGCCGACCACATCCAGTGGATGAGCGATCTCAATGCCTGGAACTTCTTGATCGGTTTCGGGCTCATGGTCGTCGGCCTGATCATGACCATGCGCTGGCGCTGATTGTGCCGATGCACAGCTGACTGCAGTTACATCGGTGTTATTCATTCACACCTGTGGATGATTCTGTGGACAACTCGAGGAGCAATTGGGGACCGTGAACGCATCCGAGTCCGATCACCCCGATTCGAATAACACCGAATCCGATCACCCGGGCGCCGACCACGCCGTTTCCGGCGGGCCCGATGCGGCGCCCCGGCTCGAGTGGTCCACACCGGCGGCTGCCCTGGTCGTCGTCGCACTGGGCGGTGTCGCCTTCGCGGTCGCGGCGGTCGTCGCCGCCGATGCCCCCAGCCGTCTGCTGATCGGCCTGGCCGCGGCGCTGCTGCTGTGCCTGGCGGCGCTGGGACTGCGCCAGCGCCCACGGCTGTCGGTGATCCCGGGTGAACCGGCCCAGCTGGTGATCCGTGGCCTGCTGGGTCCGGTCGGCTACCGGCCGGACCAGATCCTGCGCGCTCGAGTGACGAATTTCCGGCGGCTGGGCCGCAGCGTTCCGAATCTCGAACTGGATGTCGATCACAAGGGTGAGGAACGACTGCTCGTCTTCGGCCGCTGGGATGTCGGCACCCATCCACAGGACGTCCTCGACGTCATGACCGTGCACGGCCTGGTCCCCGCCGAACCCCGGCAAGCCTGACGGCGCCGATCAGGACAGGGCCGCCGCGCCCACACCGATCAGCGCCAGCGCGACCACCGCGATCCCGGCCACCGCGGCCCATCCGGTCCGCACCACCGATTCCCGCGTACGCGCGTGCAACCACTGCGGCAGGAACAGAATCCCGCAGGCGGCGAGGGTGCCGGCGAGCAGACCACCGAGATGGCCCCACAGGGAGATTCCGGGCAGCGACACGCTGATGATCAGATTGATGACGATGAGGATCAGCATCTGTGTCGGACTCTGCCGCAGCCGCAGCAGAATCACCGTCATCGCACCGAACAAGCCGTAGATCGCGCCCGAGGCGCCGGCCGTGGCGGTATGGGTGGCCAGCAACATCACCGCCGCCGAACCACCCAGCAGCGAGGTCAGATAGACCGCGAGGAATCGAGCGCGCCCCAGGACCGCTTCGGTGTCTCGCCCGAGGATGTAGAGCGCGAACATGTTGACCGCCAGATGCAGCGGCCCGTAGTGCAGGAATCCGGCGCCGACCACCCGGCCCCACTGTCCGTGGGCAACAGCGGGCGGTTCGAGTACCCAGTCGAAGAACAACCGGGACAGATGATTGTCGGCGATGCTGTGCGCCTGGCTGGCCGTGACCGCGAAGACCGCCACATTGATCGCGATCAGCACATAGGTCACATACGGTACCGATCGCGCGGTGGATGCCGGAGCGGTCGGTGTCACCGGCCGAATGTCGGTGCGGCCCTGTGCGAGACAGTCCACACAATGCTGACCGACAGCGGCCGGTCGCAGGCATTCGGTACATGCCGCCCGCCCGCATCGGGTACATGCCAGACCGGTGGTGCGATCGGGATGGCGATAGCAGGTGGATGCGGGCGGTTGCGGATTCACGAAACTCCGATGCGGATCAACTCAGGGTGATGCTCGAAATGACGACCGACTCCTTGGGGCGATCGTTGCGGTCGGTCGCGGTGGTCGCGATGGCGTCGACGACCTTGCGCGAATCCGGATCCACCACCTCACCGAAGATGGTGTGCTTGCGGTTCAGATGAGGCTGCGGGCCGACGGTGATGAAGAACTGCGAACCGTTCGTTCCCGGTCCGGCATTGGCCATCCCCAGCAGGTAGCCCCGATCGAAGCGCAATTCGGGGTGGAACTCGTCGGCGAATTCGTAGCCCGGCCCGCCCCGGCCGGTACCGGTCGGGTCGCCGGCCTGAATCATGAAGCCGTCCATCACACGGTGGAAGATGCCGCCGTCGTAGAACGGACCGGCGGTACCGCCGCCGGCGTTCTTGGTGGTGTACGGCGCGCTACCGTCGGCCAGCCCCACGAAATTGCGCACGGTCTTCGGGGCGTGGTTACCGAAGAGCGAAATCTTGATATCGCCGAGGTTGGTGTGCAGCACGGCCACGGCTGTCTGATTCGGTGAGGTCACGCGAAATATCGTGCCATGGGTCTAGCCGCTTACGCGGCCCGCCTCCGGACCTGTCGTCGCGACCACATGTCCGAGCCGCGGCGGCTCGGCGGCCGGTTGCGGTGGTTGCGGCCGGCGATTGGCCGCAGCCCATGCGGCGCCGCCCGCGAGCGCGCCCAAGGTTGCCACGACGAGCCGGTTACGCAACCGACCGGATTTCCGGGTAGTCCCCAACTGCATGGAACCATGCTGTCACAGCAATTCGAGGCCCGCAGTAGCCGCAGGTGAACGCCCTCAGCGACTCACCGAACGCTTGAACTGCCACAGGGCGAGCGGCACGAAGATCACCAGTATCGCGAGCACCCAGATCAGGGTGGTGGCCACGGGATGTTGCAGCGACCAGACATCGGGAGTGGGATTCGCGGGGCTCGTGTTGCCGAACAGATCGCGGGTTGCCTGTGTCACCGCCGATACCGGATTCCATTCCGCGATGACCCGCAGCGGAGCAGGCAGTACATCGCTGGGAACAAAGGTGTTGGCAATGAAGGTCAGCGGGAAGATCACCATGAAACTGGCGTTGTTGAACACCTCCGGAGCCCGCACCAGCAAACCCACCACGGCCATGATCCAGGAGATCGCGTAGGCGAACAGCAACAGAAGCACGTAGGCGAGTACGGCCTCCAGGAACGACCCGTGGATCCGCCAGCCGACGATCAATCCGGTGATCGACATCACCACCAGGCTGACCACGTTGATGACCACATCCGCGACCGTGCGCCCCACCAGTACCGCCGACGGTGCCATCGGCAGCGAACGGAAACGGTCGATGATGCCGCGCTGCATGTCCTCGGCGAGGCTGGTGCCGGTGAAGGTGGCGCCGAATACCGATGTCTGGGCGAAGATTCCGGCGATCAGGAATTCCCGGTAGGAGGTGCCCTGCACCGTGATCGCCGAACCGAAGATGTAGGCGAACAGCAGCACGAACATGATCGGCGACAAGGTCGAGAAGATCAGTACGTCGGGTACCCGTTTGATCTTGATGACATTGCGCTTGGCGATGGTGAGGCTGTCGCCGACCACGATGGCGGCGTGTGTGGCCAGCGAGGGCCGGCCGGTATCGGTCGTGATCATCTTCGCTGCCCTTCGGTGATCTGCTCCCCCGCCGGTACGTCCCCGGACACATCCGGGTCTGTCGATTCTTCCGCCTCGTGGCCGGTCAGGGTGAGGAAGACATCGTCGAGCGAAGGCCGACGCAACCCGACGTCCTGGATCCGCACACCATGTGTGGACAACCGCTCGATGGTGTCGACCAGCGCCTGCGATCCGTCGTCGACCGGGATCGTGAGGCGCCGCAGCCCCTGTTCCACATGGATGTCGCCGACGGCGAGACTCGCCAGGGCCTCCCGGGCCGTCGCGAGATTGTCGATGTGCTCCACGGTCAGTTCGATCCGGTCACCACCGACCAGGGTCTTGAGTTCGTCGGCCGTACCGCGTGCGATCACCCTGCCGTGATCGATCACCGCGATCGAATCGGCCAGCCGGTCGGCTTCCTCCATGTACTGCGTGGTGAGTAGCAGGGTGGTACCACCGGCGACCAATTCCTCGATCACATCCCACAGATCCAGTCGGGCACGAGGATCCAGCCCGGTGGTGGGCTCGTCGAGAAACAGCACCGGCGGATTGGCCACCAGAGCGCCGGCCAGATCCAGCCGCCGCCGCATTCCGCCGGAGTACCCCTTCACCGGGCGATCGGCCGCATCGCTGAGGCGGAAGCGGTCGAGCAACTCCCGGGCGCGCTGTTTACTGCGCTGGATACCGAGGTGATAGAGCCGGCCCACCATTTCCAGATTCTCGAAACCGGTGAGGTATTCGTCGACGGCCGCGTACTGACCCGACGCTCCGATATGCGCCCGCAGCCGCTGAGGTTCGGCCAGCACATCGATACCGGCCACGGTTGCGCGCCCCGAATCGGGGATGAGCAGCGTCGTCAGTACGCGGACCGTGGTGGTCTTCCCGGCGCCGTTCGGGCCGAGCAAGGCCGTGACGGTTCCTTCGGGGACCGCCAGATCGAGTCCGTCGAGGGCGATCAGCCGACCATACTTCTTGACCAACCCCTCGGCGATGATGGCGTCGGGCATTCGCTTCCCCTGCCGTTCGATGTGGATGTGTGCCGAGTATTGCCCACACCACCGACATGTTGCCCGCACCGCCGCGGAATCGGCCAGAAAAGGTGGTCGCACCCCGTCCGGCGGTGCTCGGGGGTGCCGGTGGGGTGCGACCGAATAGATACTCTCGCCTCGGGCTCCACGGGTCTTGCGTAGTGCACTACCTGTCCTACGCGCACGGCTACTCACCCTGCGCCCAGGACAGTGTCCGAAATGTGAAAACGCCCACCCAGCAGGCATGGCCTGCGGTCCCACAGCACCGATTCGGCGAACCCCGGAGAGCAACCGACGACCCCGCTCATTTCAACTGGAAACGGTGGATCATGGTGCAACACAACATGATCCATGACCCAGCGGACCCACACTATGTGGTGGCGACCGAGTACATACCCACGGCCCGCAACACGCCAGGAAAAAATATCCGGAAACTGGCGGCCCTCATGCGTACACAAATGAGAATCGTCGCGTAGGATCATTCACGTCGGCCCCTCCCCCCCGGGCCGACCCTACGCGGGCCTCGGCTAACTCCCCCCCTTCGCCGAGGCCCGCTTCTAATTCCCGGACTATTTTCAGCCGGTCACCACAGGCCGTTCGTATCGATAAGTACCGGGCGGCAACGGTTTCAGCGCTCGCCGTTGCGCCGCAGCACATGCGAACGCAGCCGGCTGATACCACGCACCCGCACGCTGCGCAGATGCCGCAGAGCGAAGTCCGATTCGCCGTTCAGGCGCGCGGCCACGCCATCGTCCACCAATACCGTTCCCGGGCGCGCGACACCGGTCAGCCGGGCGGCGGTGTTCACCACGGAGCCGTACAGATCGCCGAATCGCTGCAGCACCCGGCCATAGGCGAGGCCGACCCGCAAATCCGGTGTGGCCCCGGCATCGAAGGTCGCCTCCTGAATGGCGAGTGCGATCCGTGCACCGGCCACCGCGGACTCCGCCGCGAACATCACCTCGTCACCGACGTTCTTGATCACCCAACCACCGTTGACCGTGATCGCGTCGGTCGTGATCGTTTCGAACGACTCCAGCAGATCGGTCAGCTCATCTGGGTCCAGATGCCGGGTGAGCCGGGTGTAGCCGACCATATCCGCGAAACCGACGGCCAACTCGCGCAACGTTTCCGCGGTGCCGTCGCCGGCCATCGACCGTGCCATCGCGGCCGCCAGGTGCCGCCGCCACGCATAGGCTTGTACTTCCTGTAAGGCCGTCACCACCTCGGTGGTGGCCTCGAGTGCCACCTTCGCCTCGTCCACGGTGGGGTCGTTCGCGGTGATCGAGCGAATCCGATCGGCGATCTCGTCGGCGACCAGGTCCACCTGCCATTCCGCCAGCCGCGCCATGGATTGACCGAGAGTGCGCGCGGCGGCCTGCTGCCGCCGGACATCGGCATCCGACAGGGCATCGAGACTTCGGAAATTCCGGACCGCCTGCACGTCACCGTCGGTGTAGTCGATGGCCTCGTCGTCGGGGTTGACCGGAAATCCGAGCGAAATCCACAGTCGTCGTGACAGTTCCGCGGGTACGCCCGACAGTTCCGCGACATCGTCGCGGGTGTACCGACGAGGACCGTCGAGTAGATACGGCTCGACGACCGATTGGATCAGTTTCGACAACTCCGGAGAGGCCATGATTCGACGATACGGACCCGTCGGGTGGTCGACTCACCCGTGGTGATTTGTCACAGTCCGGGTCCGGTCCCGATACGACTGTGGTCGGGTTCCACGTGGAACCCGACCACAGTGTCCCTGGTCCCCGTCAGAGGTCCCGGCCGGGCTGCCAGGTGGCGACCGCCCAGATCACCACCACATTCAGCGCGATCACCAGAATCGACCACGCCGGGTAGTACGGCAGCCAGAGGAAGTTCGCGAGAATCGACAAGGCCGCCAACGTGATTGCCGTGACCCGGCCCCAGCCGGTCCCTGTCATCAGCCCCAGCGCGGCGATCACCAGCAGGATCCCCAGCACGATGTGGATCCATCCCCAGGTGGTCGTATCGAACTGGTAGACGTATTCGACACCGGCTACGAACAACTTGTCGTTCGCGACCGCCGAGATGCCCTCCAGAATCGAGAGAACCCCGACGGTGATCAGCAGTATCGCGGCACCGATCGAGGTTCCGGCGGCGATGCCCTGGCGAACGGGATGTTCCTGCGGCGTTGTTGTCATGGCGAAACTCCTTCTCAACCGAGGGGTCTTCCCATGAATGTGCCCACCGCGTCGAACGTTGGCTTCACCCGTGGAGGGTGAGTGTCCTAGCCGGGCGGGGCGGCGCTCCCACCGATCATCTGCTCGCCGCCACCGTCCGTCTCATCGGTACCGCTCATCGCGGCGGCAACGTCCGGCCCGGCATCGCCGTCGGCGTCCGGGGCGCGCTCCTGGATCAGCACCGAGACCCACCGCGTGGTCGGATCGATATCGAGCAGCAGCGCCTTCATCAACAGTGTCAGCGGAATCGCCAGCAGTGCACCGAGCGCCCCCAGCACCCACGCCCAGAACACCAGTGACAGGAAGGTGACGGTGACGCTGAGCCCCACCGCGTCTCCGACGAACTTGGGCTGGATGATCGACTGGATCACGAAATTGATGACCGAGTAGACGACGATGACCCAGATCATCAGCACGGGACCGCTGTCGAGCAGAGCCAGCAGCGCCGGTGGCACCAGTCCGATGACGAAGCCGATATTCGGGATGTAGTTCGTGATGAACGACAGCAACGCCCACAGAATCGGCAGCGGCACACCCATCAACCACAGGGCACCGCCGTCGAACACGGCGACAATCAGACCGAACACCGTCGACACCACCAGGTACTTCCGGGTACCGCGGGCGAATGCGGTCAGGGCGTAGGCGATCTCGGGCCGCGCCCTGGCGACCACCGCCAGTTTGCGATCGATCATCATCCCGTCCATCGCCATGAACAGCAGCAATGCCAGCACGAAGAACAGATCGGAGAAGATGCCGAGCGCATTGCTCAATGTGGTCGACAGCAGATCCACGACCTTGCCCACATCGACCCCGTTGAGCGTGTTGCGGATCTGTTCGGTATCCACACCGGCATCGGCGAGGGTGTGGCGCACGCCGTCGAGCATGCTGTTCAACTGGTCGGAGTACTTGGGCAGTTCGGTCGCCAACTGCGCCACGGACAGCACCAGCGAACCCAGCAGCACCACCAGGATCAGCACCACGATGGTCAACGCGGCGATCATTCCGATCCATGGCCGCCAACCCCGCCGCTGCGCCCAGCTCTGCACGGGTTGTACGAGCATGGTCAGCATCAGCGCGAGGAATGTCGGGCCGATCACGCCGGCGAATGCCTTCATACCGCCGATCGCGACCACCGCTCCTGCGGTGGTGAGTACCACGATCAGGCCACGTGGAAGCGACCACGTGGCTCCCGAGGCCGGCGGCGGGGCGGCCTGCTCTCTGCGGGATCGAACTCGTTGCATCCGGATACCTCGCCGCCTCGAAAGGATGTCACCGACTTCTCCTTTCGGAACCCTACGTCCCGGCGACGTGGTGATCGGCCTACGCCACGGATGTGCGAGGGACACCAGCCATGAACAGACCCGTACGAGACCGATTCGAAACCATGACGGAAGGCACAATTCGACGAGGACCGGCAAATTATTAGTGTACGTTTCAGTTTTAAGACGGTAAGGCTTCAGGAAACTGCTTTCACGAGAAGGCAAAGCTCCGGGAGGCGCGTTGACTGCTTCACCGAGATCTACCCATTCAATATTCGATAGCTCGAGTGTTGCCAACATTCGAAGCGGACTACAGCCGGGCATACCCAAGCTCTGCGTCACCGCGCTCCCACTTCCCGCTGCCCGGACCCGCATCGACGAGGCCGCCGCGGCCGGCGGGCACACCGTATTGATCTGTGCCCCTGCGGGAAGCGGTAAAACCGTGCTCGCCACCGATTGGGTCACCCACCGATGCGAATCCCACGTCGGCTGGCTGACCTGCACCGGCCGCCCCGGCGAATCCACCGACCTCTGGCGCGCGATCGCGAGTGTGCTCGATCTGCCCATCGCGGCGCCGAACTCGGAGGAGTTCACCGCACCACTCGCCGAACCGGCACGGTTGATCGATCGATTGGCCCAACGGCACCGGCCGACCGTCCTGATCCTCGACGACGCCCACCTGCTGACCGACCCGATTGCCCTGGCCGGGTTGGAATATCTCGTCACGAACGCCCCGCCGGATCTCACCACCATCGTCACGGGCCGTTTCGATCCGCCGGTGCGCTGGCACACCCTGGACCTCACCGGCCGCCTCACCCGGCTGGGCGCCCGCGAACTCGAGCTCGACGAGCACCTGACCGCGCGCCTGTTCGATCAGCACGATCTGCACCTGTCCGACACCGAGATCGCCGGAATTCGGAAACTCACCTGTGGCTGGGCCGCACTCGTCCGGATCGCCGCGATATATCTGGCCGCCGATTCACACGACCGGGCGGCCGCTCTGGCCGCATTGGCACAGGCGCCGCATGCGGTCAGCGATTTCCTGGTAGGCGAATTGCTGGCGTCGTTGTCCGAGGACGCACTGAACTTCCTGCTCACCACGGCCGTACCCGAGGAATTCACCGTCGAATTGGCCACCGAACTCGTCGGCGATACCGCCGCGGCAACGCTGGAACAGTTGCTGCGCAACAATCTTCCGATCAAGGCGGTCGCACGCGACGGCGAGGTGTGGCACAGCTACCACCCGATGCTGCACACGTATCTACTCGCCGAGGGCACGCGCTGCCTGCCGGACCGGATCCGCGAGATACACCGCGGTTGTGCGACCTGGTATGTGGCGACCCGGATGCCGGCGACCGCTTTTCACCACATACTCGCCGAACCGGGCCGGCCGAATATCTCCCGCTTCATCCGAGAACACGGCCCGCGCCTGGTATTCGGTGGCGATGGGCCCGGATTCCTCGCCCGGCTCGACGAGATCGGTGAACTCGCCGACGATCAATTCGTACAGTTGCTGCGGATCGCCGAGTCCGCCGGCCGCGCCGATATCGCGGCCGCCGGTGCTTATCTCAATCGGTTACTGGCCGAACCGTATCCGGCCTCCGCGCTGGTACCGGCCGCCTGGCTGGCCATCCTGCGCGATGCGGTGGTCGCCGATGTCGCGAACGCCACCGGAGAGCAGGCGACGATGCCGGTTCCGGCCACTCTGACGCCGACCGGTCACGCCGATCTGGACTGCTACATCGTGTTGCAGTCGGCGACCGCACAGTTGCATCGCGGTGAGATCGAGCGAGCCGAATCCGGCTTGTGGCATGCGCTGGCCCTCGCCGAACGCGCCGGGCTCGGGCGGTTCGTCGTGCGGGCGGCCGCCGACCTGGCCCTCTGCGGAGGTTTCGCCGGTCGTTACACGGTCATGTCCCGGCGGGCCGCACATGCGCTCGATCTCGCCGAAAAGTATGGACTGCAGGCACATCCGGCGGTCACCGAGATGGACGCGACGATCGACTACGTCAGATACCTGCAGGGTGATCCCGTCGAGTCCGGCCCGGCACCGATTCCGGACACCGGCCGCCTCACTCCCGCACCGGCCGCGGAACAGCAGGCGATGGCCGTGCACCATTTGATCGAATCGGATTCCGTCGCGAATCGCTTCATCGCGGCCGATGCGTTGCGGCTGCAATTGCTGGAGATACTGACCGATCGGACGCCGACGGCGCCGTGCGGCAACTTGCTCCTGCACGCGGTCCTGGTGCTGCTGCGGATCCAATCCCGGGTCAGTGCACAGACTTTGACCGAGCGAGCCGCGGCCGTCCTGGGGCGCACACCCGAGATCGTGGTCGCCGAGGCGGCGTTGTCCGAATATGCGCAAACCTCGTCGACGACCCTCGAACTCCTCCGCCCGTTGCTGACCCAGGACGACAGATTGTCGCCGATCACCGCGGTCACGGGCTGGCTGTTCTACGCCTCGGCCTGTGATCATCTCGACCGCCCGGTGAAGACCTACGGGGCACTGTCACACGCACTGCGCCACGCGGCTGCGGATCGGATTGTGCGCCCGTTCGTGGATGTGCCCGGAACCGTTGCGCTGCTGGATGGTTCGGTCGGCCGCTTCGGTCATCACGACATGCTGGTCGATCGGATCCGGGCCCATCCGCTGGCCCGGTCGGCCGGGCAGGGCCCCAAATTGACCGAAACCGAGATTTCGGTGTTGCGCCAGCTCCCGTCGGGCATGACGACGCTGAACATCGCCGAGGGCATGGGGGTTTCGATCAATACCGTCAAGACCCACCTACGCGGGATCTACCACAAACTGGGCAGCGGCTCGCGTGCGGCAGCCATCAGCAGGGCACGTGAACTCGGGCTGATCTGAGCCCAATTCGTCAGGCGCTCAGGAACTCTCTGATCACCGGCCAGGTCGATTCGGCGGCCTTCGGTCCCACCATCAGGCCGAGATGGCCACCGCTCACCTCGGCGAAGCGCACCTCGGACGCGCCGGTGAGCAGCTCCGGTCCGCGGCGCACCGAGCGGGCGGGCACCAACATATCGGTGCGACCGCCGATCAGCAGTACCGGCACATGAGCTTGGACAGCTCCACGACCAGGTCCGAACGCAGCCGGACAACCCCGTCCGCCAGCTCGTTTCGCAATACCGGACTGCGATGGATCTGCCAGAGCGACCGCCCCGGATAGCCGGGCATGCTCGCCATGAATCGGTCGACCGCCTCCATCCGCGCGAGCGCCTCGGTATCGGCCGCATGCCGGGCGATGAACAACGGCTTGGTCAGCTCCCGGTCGAAGGCCTGCAGCCGGAACCCCAGCCGGACCAGTTCGCGCGGCGCGCCACCGAGCAGCCGGGTCGCCATCGCGACACCGCGACCGCCGGTCACCCGTCCGGCGATCCGCACCGGCACCAGAAACGGCGTGTGCCGCTGATCGAACGGGGTCGCCAGTCCGGTGACGGAGGCAACCGGCAGATCCGCATCGGCCGCCGCGGCGAGCATCGCGAGCACCCCGCCGAGCGACCAGCCGATCACATCCACCGGACGATCGTGGGCGGCGGCCACCCGGCGGACGGCGTCCGGCACGATGTCGTGGGTCCAGTGCTGGAGTCCGAGTTCGCGGTCGCTGTAGTCGAAGTCGCCGTAATCGATGACGTACGGCTGCTTGCCGATTCCCAGGAGATACCGGACCAGGCTCTGCCCGTCGCGCAGGTCGAAGCAGGCCGGCGTCACCGCGAGCGGCGGCACCAACAGCACCGGATTTCCGATCGCCGGTTCGGCACGGTCGTAGCGCAGCAGCCGGTTGTGCGGTTCCTCGCTGACCGGTGTCGACGGCGCGGGCCGTTACGGCTCGATGCCGTCACCGAACGACACCGCCCACACATTGCGCGCGGCGCGTGGCAGATCCGCAACGAACGCGACCACCGGTAGCTCCCTCCCGATTCCACCACGGCTGTCCCGCGGATCCTCGCGATCGTAATCGGCCGGGCAATTTTGCCGCTACGCAACGTTACATATACCACCTCCACTGGCAACACTGGTACAACCAGTTGACTTGTTGAGAAGTATCGGTCAAGGTGGCGACCATGGAGTTCACCGCCGTCTCCCGCACCGCCGTCTCGGATACCGTCTTCGGCCAGTTGGTCGAGGCGATACTCAGCGGGCGGATCGCACCCGGCGAGGCACTGCCCTCGGAACGGGAGCTCGCCGAAACCTTCCAGGTCAACCGGCATGCGGTCCGTGAGGCCCTGCGGCGAGTCCAGCAGGGTGGGCTGGTGCGTGTAGCCCAGGGCGGTAAGACCCGGGTGCTGGACTGGCGCGCGAACGCGGGGCTCGAGGTTCTGTCCTCCCTGGCCGCCGCCGGCGCGCTACCACCGCAGCGACTGCTGCGTGATATCGCGGTGATGCGCCGCTCGGTCGCCGCCGACGCGGCCCGATTGTGCGCGCAGACCGCCGATGACGAGCAGATCGCGGCGGTCGAACAGGCGGCGCGCGACTATCCGGACGCGACGGCCGATCTCGCCGAATCGACCGCGGCGGATCTGGAGTTCTGGACCGCGGTCATCGACGGGTCCGGGAACGTGGCCTACCGGCTGGCGATGAACACACTGGTCCACGGCTACTTCGATATCGGGATGCCGGTGATCGCCGAATTGGGTCTCAACAAGGAATACATCGACGCCGAGGTCCATCGGGAACTGGCGCGGCGCATCGCGGCTCGCGACGGAGAGGGCGCCTACGCGCTGGCTCACGAATTTCTCGGCCGCTTCGCCGCGGCCCTGGGTGCGAAAGACTGACCATGTTCGACCTGATTGCCCATGCCATACCGGTTTTCGTCATCTGCCTGATCGCCGAGGCCGTCTCGTTCCGCTTCCTGCCCGATGACGACGAACTCGGCTACCGGTTCCGCGACGCCACGACCAGTGTGATGATGGGGCTGGGCAATGTGGTGGTCAATATCGGCTGGAAACTGGTGGTACTCACCGTCTTCGCCGCGGCGTACCTGATCACGCCCCTCCAGCTGTCCCCGGCCGACCCGCTGACCTGGATCGCACTGATCGTGGCCGACGATTTCGCCTATTACTGGTACCACCGCACCCACCACACCGTGCGGATGCTGTGGGCCAGTCACGTCGTGCACCACTCGAGCGAGTTCTACAACCTCTCCACCGCACTGCGTCAGCCCTGGACACCGTTCAGCTCGCTGCCGTATTGGATTCCACTGGCACTACTGGGATTTCCACCGTGGATGATTCTGCTGCAGCAGTCGATCAGCCTGGTGTATCAGTTCTTCATCCACACCGAGCGGGTCGGGACGCTGTGGCGGCCGATCGAGTGGGTGTTCAATACGCCGTCCCATCATCGGGTGCACCACGGCTCCAACGATCGCTATCTCGATCGCAACTACGGCGGCATCCTGATCGTGTGGGATCGGCTGTTCGGCACCTTCGAACCCGAATCCGAGCGGGTGCGTTACGGCCTGACCACCAATATCGGCACCTTCAACCCGGTTCGCGTGGCCACACACGAATTCGCCGCCATCTGGTCGGATCTGGTTGCCGCCCGGTCCTGGCGCGATCGCTGGGGATACCTGCTGCGCGGACCGGGCTGGGCACCCGACTGAGCCGTCGGCCGAATCGTCACGGCACCTGTGCGGGCGCACCGAACCAGCGGCGCAGCGCGGCGGTGAGGTCCGGAAGGTCGCGGACCACGCCGCCCTCGTCCGCAGCCCAGGCCACATATCCGTCCGGCCGGACCAGTATCGCCGCCAGGTCCGGAAAGCTCGGGGAATCCAGTGGTTTCGCCGTGACGGTCCGGATCCGGTCCCGCCAGCCGGCCGCGGCGGCACGCAGTTCCGCGGAATCGGTGAGGTCGAACAGCACACCTGCGCCCGAGCCGAAGTGCTCGGCCACCCGCGAGCCGTCCGACAGCGCCAGATCCGGCACCACCGCACCGACCAGCCGATGGCCACCACCGAGGTTGTACCGGTGCAGGACACCGGATATCCGCTTGAGCACCGCGGTCGCGCCGTCGCCGGTGGACAACAGCTCGGCCATCACCTCGCGCAGGGCCTTGCTGCGGCGATCCAAGCGCATCAGCGCCACCTGGGCACGAGTCCATTCCAACACCCACGCACCGATCGGATATCGCTCCGCGGTGTACGTGTCGAGCAGTTCCTCCCCCATCCGCCCGGCCACGACCGCGCCCAGTTTCCAGCCGAGGTCGACGGCGTCGCCGATGCCGAGATTCAGGCCCTGCCCACCGAAAGGCGAATGCACATGTGCCGCATCACCGGCCAGCAGCACGCGGCCCTTACGGTAATCCGATACCTGCCGCGTGTTGTCGGTGAACCGGGTGGCCGAATGCACGGCCGTGATACGCACCGGCACACCGGTGACACGGCGCAGACTCGCCTCGAGTTCCGCGGCGGTCACCGGTGCGTCGCGCTCCGCCGGCGGCCCGTCGAGTTCGACGGTCAGGAATCGCCCCGGCGTCGGCCCGTAGACGTAGATGCCGTTGTCGGTATCGTTCCAACCCAGTTGCAGCCCTTCGGTATCCGACATCTCGACGACCGCCTGCCGCCCGGTGATCTCCGGATCGATTCCGGGAAAGTCGAATCCGGCGAGTTTGCGGACCACACTGCGGCCGCCGTCGCATCCGACCAGCCAGGCGGCGCGCATCGACTCGGCGCCGCAGTGCACGGTCACGCCCTTGCCGTCGTCGGTCAGGCCGGTCAGTTCCAGCCCGCGGCGCACGACCACACCCAGTTCCGCTGCCCGGGCACCGAGGATCTCCTCGATCCCCTGCTGATTCACCAGCATCGTCAGGGCCGCGGGCCCCACCCCGGCGAAGTCGGGATCGTCACCATCGATCACATCGAAGGGCAGCATGATCCCCGCGAAATGACCGGCGATCGGGGGCCGATCGGCAGGGATCGTGGAGGGACCGGCGAATGCCCTGATCGCCTCGATCGCCACCTGCTGCCGGGCCAGCAGTTCGGGCAGCAGGCCGCGGCGATCGAAGGCCTGGGCGGTGGGCACATTGATGGCGCCGGCCTTGATCGTCCGGTCCAGCTCCGGCAGCCGCTCGACGACCAGTACGTCGACGCCGGCCAGTCGCAGCTCACATGCCAGCATCAGCCCGACCGGGCCGGCGCCGGCGACAACCACATCGAATGTCTCGTTCATGACATTCACCCTGGCCGCGCCGGCTTGCAGCACCCTTGCGTGGCGAATGCGTGGATTTCGATCCACGCAAGTGTCAGGTCAGCGCCACCAGCTCGTGCAACGTGGTGCCTGTGCGGCGGACCGGTTCACCGGCACCGTGCACGGTTAGCTCGAAAGCGGATTCGAAGCGGAAATAGCCGGGATGGCCGATCAGCCTGTGCGCCAGCGGCTTCAGCAGGCGCGAGCCCACCAGCGGGATATCGTCGAGCAGATCGTGGGCATGGATGACCCGTTCCACGTCCAGGCGCAGCTCCACCTGGTCGGGTACGGACAACTCGATCCATTCCGGATAGTTGCGGCCGGCGGTGGCATCGAACCGCCCCGGGCCCTCGCGCAACCGCATCTCACCGGTCGAGAGGACGATCCGATCGTGCTGGGCCAACATCAGCGGCGCGATCTCGTGCGCACCACGCCGCGCCTGGGTCAGCACATCGGCGAACAGCAACGAGTAGTCCCCGACGTACAACCGGCCCCAATGCCAGCGCTCGATGATCTTGCGCATATCACCGACGCCCCAGTTGTGGTCGGCGTACCCGCGACCGGTGACCTCCGATCGCACACCGTCGATGGTGACCGTCCCGCTCACCCGGGCGCGCGGCGCCCCGACGACCCAGCCGAAGGAATCGCCACCGCCGAAATGGGTTTCGCCCTTCCCCGGCATCCAGCTCGGTAGCTCGTTGTCGAACCGGAGGTCGAACTCCAGACCGTCCTCGGCCAGCCGCAGATGATGGGTCGGTAGTCCATCGGGCCGGAATTCGGTGTGCGCGTGGTTGTCCCCGATCCGGACGTCCATCGCCTCGGCATCGAACGACGCCTTGTCGCGCGAATATTTCCGTGCGATCTGGCGACGGCTGCCATCTGGTTGATAGACCATCAGCTCGACCCAGGGCCGGGAGTGCGGCAGGTCCTCGGGACGTCGCTTGGTCAGGAATCCGACCACGGTGATCCCGCTGTCCAGCCGGGCATCGAAATACCAGTGCTCGAACGCCAGTGAACTCGCGGCGGGATGTACCGCGTTGTGCCGGGATTCGACCACGGTCAGTTCACCGTCCCGGCGCCCGGGGCCGTTCCACGCCTCGATGATGTCGGTGTTGTTCATCGGCTCATCTCTTTCATCGACCTGTTCCCGTCAGCGGCGCAGCGCGCCACTGGCATCGAATTCCGCTTCCCTGCCCTGCATCTGGGCCCGATACCAGTTCTCCCGATGCCACACCATCACCTGTTCGTGCACCCGGCCGATGGGCGGAAGCCGCCGGGCGAACTCCATCGCGGTGATCAGCGGGAGCCGCAACACCGGAATCAGCAACCACGGAAAGGCCGGAGGCAGCGTGTATTTCCGCCGGGTGCCGGGCGCCATGTACATCGCCGAATAGACCGAGTTGATGCGGAAGTTGTAGGCGGCGCGAATCCGACTCCAACCACGATGTTCCGGGCGCGGGGCGAAGGCCACCGGATACGACTCGATCAGTTCCGCACCGTGATCGCCGGCATCGTAGGAGCGCGACGCGATCGTCATCGCGAGCACCCGCAGCGAATCCACGATGGTCTCGGGATGCCACTGCAATCGGACGCCGAGCAGATATCCCATGTACCGCTGAAAGTGCAGCAGCGCACGGATTTCCGACGGCGTCGTCTGGTATCCGAGCGCCCACAATCCGAGCCCCGGTGTCACGCTGCCCGCGATCAGGGTCAGCAGCTGATAGGTCTGGCTGATCGGCAGGCCCCACCGCTCGATATCCCATTCCGGATGCTCGGCGACCTTCGCGCGCACCGACACATGCATCACGCGTACCTTCAGCGCGGTGGCACGCCCGGTCGATCCGGGCGTCAGCAACGCATTCGGCTGCGATACGTCCATCCAGAACCGGCAGGTCTCCAGATACCTTCGCAATGCGCTGTTTCCGGCGTATCCGCCGGCCAGCGACAACGGGGTCGCCACTGCGGATTCGGTGTACATCTCCAGGGTTTCGGCACCGGCGAAGCTGAACAGCATGGTGCCCCAGCGCCGCCAGATCGCGGCGCCCTGCTCGACCAGCTCCGGCCGCACCCACTCGGGGACCGTCTCGAACTCCGCGAACAACTCCCGCATGGATTCCGGTGCCTCGGGCACGGCATCGATCCCCCCGTGCAGCGCCTGATCGAGGAGGCGCCGGCCGGCGGCCGAACCGCCGGGCCCGTGCATCACCTCGGCGACGAACCGCTCCGCGACCGGATCACCGGCGAACAGATCCTCGGTGAGGGCGCGGGCCTGGTCGTCGGTGGGAAAGAGACCGGCGCCGGTGACCTTTCGTACAGCGGCCTCGAGCCGCCGTACCATCGGCGTCCGTTTCGCCTCCCAATAGCGGAATGCGCTGGGGCATGTGATGGTCTGGGTCATCTGTTCACCGCACCGTTCGGAATCGCAGCATCATGTCGTGGTCCTCGTGATCGAGCAGGTGGCAATGCCATATGTAGCCGCGCAGGTCCGAATCACCCTGCGCGGCATGTGCATCCGAATGCGACGTCATGGCCGTCGCCGGATTGAGTCTGGGAAAAGAAGCGTCGGGATCGAAGCCGAGTTCTTCCGCGGTCGGGAAGCGCACCACGACGCGGGTCACGGTGCCGCCGTCGACGCGCACCACATCCTTCCAGCCACATTCCCACGGAGCCGGTGGTTGCGGCGGTCCGGCCAGGAAATCCTGCGGGTCCGGTGTCCAGCGCACCCCGATGGGCGGTTGTGGATGGGCCAGTTGGTAATCCACCGTGCGCAGCGGCGTCCGGCTCAGAATGCGGAACGTCACCAGGTGGATGTGGATCGGATGGGGATCCGGCGTGATGTTCACGATGTTCCAGACCTCGGTCGTGCCCTGGCGCGGCTGTTCGATATCCGGATCGGAGTAGCGGAGATTGTTCAGCGACATGATCGCCGGGGGCATCCGCGGTTCGTAGGGCTGGCTGACCGTCAGATCGCGGCCGAGAGCCGGTGCCTGTACGGGAGGTAGCAGGGCGGGTTGCCGTGGACCTCCGCGCAACGTCTGCGGTACCGCTGCCCGGAATCCGGTGCGATCCCGCACCCGGAACCGGCAGAACACCGGCATCGCGACCTCGCCCAGCACCGCGGCCTGGAAAACCGGCTGTTCGTCATTGCGGAGTTCGACGGTGTCCCCCGGCGCGAAATCGGTGAAATCGACCAGTAGATCGACTCTTTCGGCGGGAGCGAGCCGCAGATTGCGGACCTCGACCGGCGCATCCAGCAGACCATGATCGTTCCCGATCACCCAGAACCGCATGCGATTACCGAGGAACAGATTCCACACGCTGAACGACGCTGCGTTGATCACACGAAACCGGTACAGCCCACGCGCCACCGGAAGTTCCGGCCACGCCACCCCGTTCACGACACCGACATCGCCGACGCCGCCGCCTTCCCACAGGCCCTGGGGGACAACGGTGGTGGAACGCAGGCTCTGCCGTCCCTCCGGGGTGAAGATCTTCTCCTGCAGTATCAGCGGCAGCTCGAACTCGTCCGCGGGTAGCCCCAGCGGATTGTCCGAGCGACCGGTGTCGAATTCATCGCGGAGCAAGACCGTTCCGGCCAGTCCCGCATAGACATTCGCTCGGGTTATCCCCATGGCGTGGTCGTGGTACCAGAGATGTCCGGCCGACTGCCGGAACGGGAATTCGTGATCCAGCTCCTGCCCGGGCAGCACGAGTTGTTCCGGGTGACCGTCGAAGGCCGGCGGTGTGACCCCACCGTGCAGATGCAGCGATGCCGGGACCGTCGTCCGGTAGCTGTCCGCGACACCGTGCAGGCTGGTGTCGATATCAGCGGCGAACGGGTGCGCGCCGAGCCGGTTGCGGAAGCGCACCGCCAACGGCGAACCGGCTTCGTGCTCGATCGTCGGGCCCAGATAGCTCCGGCCGTTGTAACCGAACGCGGGCACCGCGGGGAGATCCCGATGGAAGCGATGTTCCGTCGTGTCGGCGATCAGGTCCAATCGAGCACCGGTGACGATCGGCAAGCGCGGCAGCTCGTCGACGAATTTCCGCAGCGGTGGGGAGTGGAACAGCAGCGGGCTCGCGAATCCCGGCGGATCGGCGGCCGCGACCGACCGGCCCACCGCGGCAGTGGCCAGACCGGCGCCGATACCTCGCAACATCGCGCGGCGCCCGATCGGTCGATACATCCCTCGCACCTTCCGTGGTGACCACACTCGCCTTTCGGCATCGCGACCATACCATTGAGTACAGTTGACGGTACTCGATTGAATGGACTGATCGGAGGTGAGCCGGACGCACATCGGATTCGCGGACGGCCGACTCCCCTACGATCGGGTGATGCACCCGGTCAGCACAGCGGTGAGGCGATGACAGCGCCGAAGAAGGCCCCCCAGACCAAAAAGGCCGAGGCCCAGCACCGTAGCCGTCGGCAGACGGCTCGGCTGTCCTACGAGGACTGGGTGAACGGCGCCCTGGATCTACTCGCGCGGGAGGGCGTGACAGCGATCCGGATCCCCCGGCTCTGCCAGGATCTGGGCGTCACCAAGGGCAGCTTCTACTGGCATTTCGACGATCTCGAACAGCTCATGGCGGCGATGGCCGACCGGTGGGGCGAAATGCAGGCCGAGGCCGTGCGGGCACTCGCCGATCTGGACTCGATCCCGGTCGAGGCACGCATCGAGAAGATGGCGGCCATGCTGGTGGATCCGCGGCACTGGATGGTCGAGGCGTCGGTGCGGGAGTGGTCACGCACCGACGCGACGGTGGCCGATGCCGTGCGTGCGCTCGACCAGCGCGTCTTTCGCACGGTTCAGACGATCATGCTCGATCTCGGCTTCGATCCGGTACAGGCTCGGCAGCGCGCGGGCGCGATGGTCTACCTGGGTATCGGCTTGATTCACGGCCGCGACAATCTGCCCACACCCACACCGGAAGAAGTACAGGGAGTCGTCGATCTGCTCATCCGGCCGTGACGGCCGGACTGCGCCGATGAACCGGCGCGGGGCGGTGGAGCCTAGGGGAATCGAACCCCTAACCCCTGCCTTGCAAAGGCAGTGCTCTGCCAATTGAGCTAAGGCCCCGGTGAGGCGCAGGCTCAGCGCGCGGTCACCTCTTGCCACAGATCCGCATCGTTGCGCTTGCGAACCTTGGTGACTGCGAAGACAACTGCGGCCAGGACACCGATCGTCAGAAGAAGTTTCATGTGGTCCACCCTACTGGGCCGGAGCGGGTAGGTCAGCCGGCGCCTGCGCTGAACGACAAGGCGAGGGACCAGGTGACGACGGAAGCCGAAAAGAACGAATCCCCCCGGATTTCGATCGAAAGAAGTGGAGCCTAGGGGAATCGAACCCCTAACCCCTGCCTTGCAAAGGCAGTGCTCTGCCAATTGAGCTAAGGCCCCCTCGGCCGCTGTCGCGACCAGGTATGTAGATGTGGGCCTAGGAGGACTTGAACCTCCGACCTCTTCGTTATCAGCGAAGCGCTCTAACCGCCTGAGCTATAGGCCCGTACCGTTTCGTCCCGACTGCGCGCGTCGTGACTTGACTCGGTAGAGACTACACAACCCCCCGATTGCTCTCCAAAACGCCAGGTCAAGGCCGCCTCAAACAACGAGCGGCCGGTCCG
Source organism: Nocardia sp. NPDC052254 (assembly GCF_040679495.1). Taxonomy (NCBI): domain Bacteria; kingdom Bacillati; phylum Actinomycetota; class Actinomycetes; order Mycobacteriales; family Nocardiaceae; genus Nocardia; species Nocardia sp. NPDC052254. The sequence goes on from NZ_JBFAUW010000002.1 coordinate 449,237, forward strand.
GGAAATAGATCCCGGCCGGCCGCTCGTGACGATCACATCAGTCCGGATCGGCCAGCGTCACCTGCACACCGCCCACCAGATCGGTGCACTGGTTGTAGATGAACACGCCGACCGTCGACAACGCTGTGAACAACACCACATTGATCAGGCCGACCACGGCCGCGTAACCGAAGACGCTGCCGGCATCGATGATCGTGGTGGCCGAGGAGTTGTTGTCGTTCACCATGTCGGTGAAGGTGCTGTTCAACCGATCCCACACGCCCATACCGGACAGCACGATGTAGAGGAATCCGACGGCCAGCATCCAGACGAAGAACATCGCGACGCTGATGACCAGCGACACCTTCAATGTCGACCAGGGGTCGATGTGGCGCACCTGCACCGTCGCACGCAACGGCTCACCGCTGCTCACGGCCTGCGCGACCGCGGCCTGCGCGGACGGCGAGTAGCCCGGTGCCGCAGCACTCGGGGGCGTCGCGGCCATCGGAACCTGCTGCGCCGCAGCCACATCCGCTTGCGGAAGCGGGTGACGCAGATCCGACAGATCGGGCAGGTCCTTGATCAGTTCCGGCCGGGCGATACTCCGCGTCGGACCATCGATACCGACCGACTTGACCATCGCCGCTTCCTTGCGCGCCGCCTTCGCGGCGAGGTCGGTGGTGGTGCGAGCATTGCTCACGCCACCACCCAGACCACTCTGCGCACTGCGGCCCTGTACCGGAGCCTGCCCCGGGCGGTTCAGATTCGACTGCGGCTCCCGCTGCGGCAACTGCGACCAGCCCTCCTCGAAGCGGGACCCACCACGACCATCACCACCGTCGCCGAGACCCGATGCCGAAGCACCGGCCTTCGCGGAATCACCTTGTGGCTCGGACGATGCGGGCGAATTGCCCGAGCCGTTCTCGGCCGACGACCCCGACCGCGGCGAGGGCCGCGGCGGAATCGGTGACGGCGCGATCCGCTCGGACACACCGTTGGCGTGGTTTCGCTCGTCGTTCGGCTGATTCGGAGTGGTCAATGCAGAATCCTTCGATCCGTCGTGGCGCCGCTGCTTGTGGAGAAATTACCGCTTCCAGAACCTAACGCTAATCCGAGCCTCAGGCCTCTTCTTCTCCGGAAACCTGGTCGGGCTCATCGGCGTTACGTGCGATCGCGAGCAAGGTATCGCCCTCGCCGAGGTTCATCAACCGCACACCCTTGGTCTGCCGACCTGCCTTGCGCACCTGCCTCGCCGCCGTCCGGATGACACCGCCGCCGGACGTGATCGCGTAGAGCTCGTCGTCATCGTCGACGATAAGCGCTCCTACCAGGCTCCCACGCTTCGGGTCGTACTGAAGCGTCAACACACCTTTACCGCCACGGCCCTGGGCCGTGTACTCCTCGATGGCTGTGCGCTTGGAGTACCCACCTGCGGTCGCGACAAGCAGATAGGTTCCGTCCCGAACGACATTGAGCGACAACAGCTCATCGTCGGTGTTGAACCGCATGCCCTGCACGCCGGAGGTCGCGCGGCCCATGGGACGCAGGACCTCGTCGTTGGCCGCAAAGCGGATCGACTGTCCGTGCGCCGACACCAGCAGCAGATCGTCATCGGCCGAACACAGTGCGGCACCAACCAATTCGTCGGTATCGCGAAGGTTCACCGCCACGATGCCGCCGGTGCGGTTGGAATCGAAATCGGTCAAACGAGACTTCTTGACCAGGCCGTTGCGGGTGGCCAGCACCAGATACGGTGCGTCCTCGTAGGTCTGGATCTGGATGACCTGCGCGATCTTCTCCTCCGGCTGGAATGCCAGCAGGTTGGCGACGTGCTGGCCACGCGCGGTGCGGTTCGCCTCGGGCAGTTCGTATGCTTTGGCCCGGTAGACGCGGCCCAGGTTGGTGAAGAACAGCAACCAGTCGTGGGTCGAGGTCACGAAGAAGTGCTTGACCAGGTCGTCCTGCTTGAGACCGGCGCCCTGCACACCCTTGCCACCACGCTTCTGACTGCGGTACAAGTCGGTCTTGGTGCGCTTGGCGTAACCCGTCGCGGTGATCGTGACAACGACGTCCTCGCGGGCGATCAGATCCTCGTCGGCCACATCGCCATCGGCCGCGACGATCCGGGTGCGCCGGTCGTCGCCGTACTTCTCGACGATTTCGGCCAGCTCGTCGCGCACGATCGCACGCTGTCGCTCCGGCTTCTCCAGGATGTCCTTCAAATCGGCGATCTCGGCCTCGATGCGGGCCAATTCGTCGACGATCTTCTGCCGTTCCAGGGCGGACAGACGGCGCAGCTGCATATCGAGGATGGCGGTCGCCTGGATCTCATCGATCTCCAGCAGATCCATCAGGCCGGTCCGCGCGGTGTCGGTGTTGGCCGAGCGCCGGATCAGGGCGATGACCTCGTCGAGCGCGTCCAGAGCCTTGACCAGGCCGCGCAGGATGTGGGCCCGTTCCTCTGCCTTGCGCAGCAGGTAGCGAGTACGCCGGACGATGACCTGCAACTGGTGGTCGACATAGAGCCGGATCATCTGATCCAGGCGCAGTGTGCGCGGTACACCGTCGACGATGGACAGCATGTTGGCGCCGAAGCTGGTCTGCAGCTGGGTGTGCTTGTAGAGGTTGTTCAGCACCACCTTCGCCACGGCATCGCGCTTGACCGTGACCACGATCCGCATACCCGCGCGGTCGGAGGACTCGTCGTGGATATCGGAGATACCCGCGATCTTGCCGTCCTTGACCTGCTCGGCGATCGAGTTGATGAAGTTGTCCGTGTTGACCTGGTACGGCAGTTCGGTGATGACGATCGTGGTGCGGCCACGATTGTCTTCCTCGATCTCGACCACACCGCGCATGCGAATGGAGCCGCGACCGGTGGTGTAGGCATCGTGAATGCCCTGGGTCCCGACGATCAGTCCGTGAGTCGGGAAGTCCGGACCCTTGACACGCTCCATGCACGCCGCGAGCGTGGCCTGTTCATCGGCCTCGTAGTTGTCCAGCGCCCAGTAGATCGCCTCGGCCAGCTCGCCGAGATTGTGCGGCGGGATGTTCGTCGCCATTCCGACCGCGATGCCGTTGCTGCCATTCATCAGCAGTGCGGGAACACGGCTGGGCAACACGGTCGGTTCCTGCGAGCGACCGTCGTAGTTCGCGACGAAATCGACCGTCTCATGGTCGATCTCCCGCAACATTTCCATCGCGAGCGGGGTCAGGCGGCACTCGGTGTACCGCATGGCGGCCGCGCCGTCGTTGCCACGGGAGCCGAAGTTGCCCTGACCGTCGACGAGCGGATACCGCAGCGACCACGGCTGGGCCATGCGCACGAGGGTGTCGTAGATCGAGGAGTCACCGTGCGGGTGGTAGTTACCCATGGTCTCGGCGACCGGGCGAGCGGACTTCACATAACCGCGGTCGGGCCGATAGCCGTTGTCGTACATCGCGTAGAGCACACGCCGGTGCACCGGCTTGAGCCCGTCACGTACATCGGGCAGTGCGCGGCCCACGATCACGCTCATCGCGTAATCGATGTAGCTGCTCTGCATTTCGTTCTGGATGTCGACCGGTTCGATCCGGTCGCCCGCACCACCGTTGGGCGGCAGGGTGGTCTCAGTCATGAACTCTCCTTAGAAGGCCTGGCGTGCGACGGGCGCGCGAGCGAGCCGCGCAGCGCCGGCTACACGTCGAGGAAGCGGACGTCCTTGGCATTGCGGGTGATGAAGCTGCGACGCGCCTCGACGTCTTCGCCCATCAGCACCGAGAACAGCTCGTCGGCGGCCGCGGCATCGTCCAACGTCACCTGACGAAGCACCCGCACCGACGGATCCATGGTGGTTTCCCACAGTTCCTTGGCGTTCATCTCGCCCAGACCCTTGTAGCGCTGGACACCGTCGTCCTTGTTGATCTTCTTGCCGGCGGCCAGACCTGCCTCCAGCAGACCGTCGCGCTCCCGATCGGAGTAGGCGAATTCCGGATCCGTCCGCTGCCACTTCAGCTTGTACAGCGGCGGCTGCGCCAGGTACACGTGACCGTGTTCGACCAGCGGCCGCATGAACCGGAACAGCAGGGTCAGCAGCAGGGTCGAGATGTGCTGGCCATCGACATCGGCGTCGGCCATCAGCACGATCTTGTGATACCGCAGCTTGGAGATGTCGAACTCGTCGTGAATGCCGGTACCGAAGGCGGTGATGATCGACTGGACCTCGTTGTTCTTGAGGACCCTGTCGATGCGAGCCTTCTCGACGTTGATGATCTTTCCGCGCAGCGGCAGGATCGCCTGGTACATCGAGTCTCGACCGGATTTGGCCGAACCGCCGGCGGAGTCACCCTCGACGATGTAGATCTCGGACTTGCTCGGATCCTTGGAGCGGCAGTCGGCCAGCTTGCCGGGCAGGCCGCCCAGATCGGTCGCGCTCTTGCGACGCACCAGCTCACGGGCCTTACGGGCCGCGACGCGCGCCTGTGCCGAGGACACCGCCTTCTGCACGATGGTCTTCGCATCGGCCGGATTCGCCTCGAACCAGTGCGCCAGATGTTCGTTGCAGGTGCGCTGTACGAAGGACTTGACCTCGGTATTGCCGAGCTTCGTCTTGGTCTGGCCTTCGAACTGCGGCTCGCTGACCTTGACGCTCACGATGGCGGCAAGGCCCTCACGGATGTCGTCGCCGGTGAGGTTGCCGTCCTTGTCCTTGAGTAGCTTCTTGTCCTTGGCGTACTTGTTCACCACCGTGGTCAAGGCCGCGCGGAAGCCCTCTTCGTGGGTACCGCCCTCATGGGTGTTGATGGTGTTGGCGAAGGTGTGGACAGATTCGGAGTAACCCGAATTCCACTGCATCGCGACCTCGAGTTCATGGCCGGTGCCCTTGCTGGTGAACGAGACGACCGAGTTGTGGATCGGCTGCTTCGTGCGATTGATGTGCTTGACGAAGTCCTCGAGGCCGCCCGGGTAGTAGTACGTGCGGGTCTTGACCTTCTGCTCGGGCGCCGGGCTCTGGTCGTCACCGTGCTTGGGCGCTTCGGCGGTCTCGCTGACGACCTCGTCGGTGACCTCGGTTTCGCTGACCCGCTCGTCGGTGAGGGTGATGGTCAGTCCCTTGTTCAGGAACGCCATTTCCTGCAGTCGGCGCGAGATGGTCTCGAAGTTGTACGTCGTGGTCTCGAAGACATCCGGATCAGCCCAGAAACGCTGGGTGGTACCGGTGCGTTTGGTCGGCTCCCCCTGGACGAGCTTGCCCGGCTTGGCGTCCTTGTACTCCTGTGTCCAGTGATAACCGTCGGTGTCGATATCGACGACCATCCTGGTCGACAGGGCGTTCACCACGGAGATACCGACGCCGTGCAGACCACCGGATACCGCATAGGCATCGGAGTCGAACTTGCCACCGGCATGCAACTGGGTCATGACGACCTCGACGGTGGGCACACCCGAGGCGTGCGTCTCCACCGGGATACCGCGGCCGTCGTCGACGACCTCGACGCCACCGTCGGCCAGCAGGGTCACATCGACCCGACTGGCGTAGCCGGCCATCGCCTCGTCGACGGAGTTGTCCACAACCTCCCAGATCAGGTGGTGCAGACCGCGCTCACCGGTGGACCCGATGTACATACCCGGGCGCTTACGGACCGCCTCGAGTCCTTCGAGGACCTTGATGTTGGAGGCACCGTAGTCCTTGTTGCCCGCTTTTGCCCGGGACGAGCCGCTTGCGTTGGAGTCGTTGGCAGCCACTGCTCGGTAGCTCTCCTTACTTGCTGATCCTTCGATGCGACGTCGGTCAACACACAGACCGGGCCCCGTATGACATCTGCTCGAGATTGGAACTGCTCGAGAATTACGGGTCCTCGCGCGTGCTGCACGGAACGCGCCGAAGGTATCGCCGCTAGTTACTCCTCCATCCTACTGGCACCCCCGGCACAGGATGCACCTATGACACCCCTGAGAGCGTCGTGAGTGCGTGAAATCGGTCGCCGCCGGGTCCGGTTATAGGCGAACCCGCTCCCGCGAGCCTCAGCGGGAAGCTACGGCCACTCGGCTTCCAGGTGCGCGAGTTACCCTGCTGTCGTTCTGCCGAAAGGGTCGCCGGAGGACGAACCCACCCCTTCGTTCCACGTGAAACCCGGTTGCCGGCGGATCAGCCGTAGGTGTCGCGAGGGCCGCGGCCCTTGATGTGCCGTTCTCCCTTGCGCCAGCTCGGCGCGGCCGGTCCGGTGATCTTCAAGGAGGTCACCACCCCCTGCCCCACCGCGGCATTGATCTTCGCGAGCAGCTGTCCCTGCAGCATGCGCAGCTGAGTTGCCCAGGCTGTGGATTCCGCTTGGATGCTCAGTACCCCGTCGGTGAGCGAGACCGGATCGGCGTGCCCGGCGATATCGTCACCGACCACCGCCGCCCATCGGCCGAAAACGGTTCCCTCGGCGACCTTTCCGGACCAGCCACGGCTCTTGGCCAGCGATCCTGCCAATGCGGACAGCAGTTGCGGATCTCGTTCGTCGGGTCGAGCACCCGACCAGCCGGAGCGGCGTCGCAGCGCCCGCACCCCACCCTTGCGCGGCGAAGCCCGGCCCTGACCGACCGCTTTCCCGCTGGCCCGGGCGGCGGCACGGGCCTCCTCCAGCGCGCGGCGGGCGAGGTCGACTCCGCGCAGTTCCGATTCGGGACCAGGTGGTGACGATGCGGAATTGCCCTCGGGCTCGATATCTGCGGCCACGCTCGACTCCTCCCATCCGGACTGACTGTGCTGCATATCCACTCGGCGGCCTCGTGCACCGCGACATCCGGCACGGTGGACTCGCACCGCTCGAACCGGATGCTGCAGCAAGGCTAGCCGTTGGGTACGACAACCCGCGCGATCGATATTCGACCGGCCCGACCACGCCGTCTCACGCGGTGGACGTGTCCTCGGTGACCGTCGGCGCGGATCCCGAGATGCGGGATGTACGCCCATCCGCGACTCCCGCGGTTTCCACTCGGATGGGTTCGGCCTCGAGTTCCGGCGGAACGTCCTCGGGGACCGCCGCTGTGATGAGAACCTGCTCGGCGTCGGCGGCGACGGCGGCGAGCGCGGTGCGGCGCCGGCGATCCAGTTCGGCGAACACGTCGTCGAGCAGCAGTACCGGATCGGTACCGGCGCTGCGCAGCAATTCGAATGCCCCGAGCCGCAGCGCCAGGGCGAACGACCACGATTCCCCGTGGCTGGCAAAACCTTTCGCCGGTGCGGAGCCGAGCATCAGATCCAGATCATCGCGATGCGGACCGACCATGCAGATACCGCGTTCGAGTTCTTTGGTGCGCGCGGAAGCCAACTCGCTCAACATATTCGCCTCCAGGGCCTCGACATCGTCGGGCTGGGGAGAACGCTGTGGATCGAGGAACTCCTCGGGCAGCGAGTTGCTGCGATAGCGGATGGCAGCGGTTCGAGACTCCGGCGCAATGGATCGATAGGCCTGCTCGAGGTAGGGATGCAGTTCGTGGACCAGCCGCAGCCGGTGGGCCAGCAACTGTGCACCGTGCACCGCCAGATGTCCGTCCCAGACATCCAGGGTGCCGAGTTCCGCCGGTGCACCAGACCTCGAACGCGCCTGTCGCCCCGCGGTTTTCAACAGCGCCGATCGCTGTCGCAGGACGCGGTCGTAGTCCGAGCGCACGCCGGCCAAGCGCGGAAGCCGGGCGGTCGCCAATTCGTCGAGGAAGCGGCGGCGTTCGGATGGATCGCCGCGGACCAGCGCCAGATCTTCCGGTGCGAACAACACCGTGTGCAGGATGCCGAGGATCTCCCGCGGTCGTCGCACCGGAGAGCGATTGATCTGGGCGCGATTCGCCGCGCCCTGATTCAGCTCCACATCGATGCGTAACTCGCGCCCACTGTTGACGATCGTGGCCCCGATCCGAGACCGCTGCTGCCCCAACCGGATCAGCGGCGCATCACCGGCTACCCGGTGCGAACCGAGTGTGGACAGATATCCGACGGCTTCCACAAGATTGGTCTTGCCGTTGCCGTTTGCCCCCAGGAAAACGGTTCTGCCTGTGGGTAATTCGAGTTCCGCCTGCTCCCAGGACCGGAAGTCACGCAGGGTGAGTGTTCTTACGTACATGGATGAACCCGCCGTCACCAGGCATTTTGTGACGGACTGCTCGAAATGCTCACGCTCCCGGAGTTTTTCACAGGTTTATCAACATCTCCACAGGTCGGGGTGAACAAGTACCGCCTCGCCGACCGAACTTGACCGGCGAGGCGTACGAACCGAGCGGCGAAACGATCAGCCGGGCAACCGAACCGGCATCAACAGGTAGATGTAGTCACCCGCCAGCGCCGCGAAGGCACCGGACTCCGAGGGCTCCGGCTCCGCTTCGGCGGTCGGGCACATGACCGCAGGCCTACTGGGCGTGGTGAAGCCGAAGGTCACCCGATCCGAGCGCAGCGACGACAGACCGTCGTTCAGGTAGCTCGGGTTGAAAGCGATGGTCAGAGACTCGCCCTGGAATTCGGCCTCCAGCCACTCCTCGGCCCGCCCGGCATCGTCGCCACCGGCGGACAGCTGCAGCCCCTGGTCGGAGAATTCGAGCCGAACCTGGGCACCCCGTTCGGCCACCAGGGCGACGCGTTTGATCGCCTCGATCAGTGCACCGACCTGCAGGGTGGCGATGGATGTGTGCTCCTTGGGGAGCAATTGGCGGAACTTGGGGAATTCGGCGTCGAGCAGTCGTGTGGTGGTTCGCCGACCACCGTTGACGATTCCCAGCAGCCCATCCGTCCCTGTGCCGAAAGCCAGTTGCACAGGCGCGTCGGAGGCGCCGAGCGTCTTGGCGGATTCGGACAGTGTGCGGGCAGGCACCAGTACTGCGGTCTCCACATCGGGACGACCCGGCTGCCACTCCAGATGCCGCACCGCGAGGCGGAAGCGGTCGGTGGCAGCCAGGACGACCCGAGAGCCCTCGATCTCGACCCGGATACCCGTGAGCATCGGCAATGTGTCGTCGCGGCCGGCGGCGACAGCCACCTGGCCCACCGCCTCCGAGAACAGATCCACGCCCAGTTCACCGGTCTGCGGCGGAAGCTCGGGCAGCTGGGGATAATCCTCGACCGGCATGGTGGGCAGCGAGAACTTCGCACTGCCACAGGCGATCAGCACGCGGGTGCCGTCGACGGACACATCGACCGGCTTGTTGGACAAAGCCTTGGTGATGTCGGCGAGCAGGCGACCGGAGACCAGGACCTGACCGGGCCCCGCGACCTCGGCCGCCACCCGCATCTGCGCGGACACCTCGTAGTCGAAGCCGGAGACGGTCAGACCGTCCTCATCGGCCACCAGCAGGACGCCGCCGAGTACCGGTACCGGCGGGCGAGACGGCAGGCTACGGGCCACCCAGGCGACGGATTCCGCGAAATCCTCGCGAGCGACCCGAAACTTCATACTTGCAAGCTCCATCGCTCGGTATGTCCTCTCCCAGTCTCGATCGGTCGTGATCTGTCCCGGCGCAGTGATTGCCCTGCTCGGCACGTCGGCGTGGTTCATGCAGCGATGTGGTTCAACGGCTCGCTCGTGCACCGCAGTGTGGCACGGGCGACCGACCTCAAACCGTACCCGCGCGGGCGGCCGATGACTACGCCCACCCCCTTGCCGGTGCGTCGCTTCGCTGGGAGACCGAATGTGTGAAGCCGGATGCGCGCGACGAGGAACCGATCGGCTCACTCGCTCTCCTCGTTGCGTCTTCGGGATGTGGATCGGTTCGGATCGATCCGTTCGGTCCCGAGCCGAGTTTCCACACACCCTGTCTTCAAGAAGAAATCTAATGAAGAAGAACTGAAGTAGTAGTAGGCGCTGTGGATTCTGTGGACGCCGCTCGTTCTCGCAGCTCACGGTGCGTGGCGGCGTGGGGATGTCCATCGGGTGACTCGAGGATGAACAACGCCGGGCTGTGGAGGCCACAAATCTGTTCAACCCCCATCCTCGAGTCATCCTCGAGTTCTTCCATGACTGGAGGCCTGTTGTGCACACGTGTGTGCCGATCGGTGCACTACCGGGGGATTCCTCGAGGACCTGACAGGGAGTCCTCGAGGAATCCACATGCCGATTTCGATGTTTCCGCAGCTCTGTGCCCGTGGATGAATCTGCCTGTGGGAACTGTGGATCAACCGGTGTGAGTGAATCCGTCCACAGCCGTTGCCGACGGCTGTGCGCAACCTCGAGGACAAGGGTGGGATTCCTCGAGGACTCCACAAGGATTCCTCGAGGAATCCACAACACGAAAAAGCCGATCCACCCAGGTCAACCGGGTGGATCGGCTTGTGGAAGGAATCAGCGGGAACGCTGTTTGATTCGGGCTGTGAGTTCTTGAACCTGGTCGTACACACGGCGGCGCTCGGTCATCTCCTTGCGCACCTTCTTCTCCGCGTACATGACCGTCGTGTGATCGCGGCCGAAGGCTTGGCCGATCTTCGGCAGCGACAGATCGGTGAGCTCGCGGCACAGATACATCGCGATCTGGCGGGCCTGGGCCAGTGGCCGGGCCTTACCGGGACCCGTGAGCTCCTCGAGCGTGGTGTTGAAGTATTCCGCGGTCACGGCCATGATCGTCGACGCCGTGATCTCGATCGTGGTGGTGTCGGGCATCAGATCCCGCAGTACGACCTCGGCCAGGGACAGATCCAATGGCTGTCCGTTCAACGAGGCGAACGCGGTCACCCGGATCAGCGCACCCTCGAGTTCGCGGATATTGCGCTCCACCCGGCTGGCGATCAGTTCCAGGACATCGTGCGGTACATCGAGCCGATCCATCCGCGCCTTCTTGCGCAGGATGGCGATCCGGGTCTCGAGTTCCGGTGGTTGCACATCGGTGATGAGTCCCCATTCGAACCGCGTGCGCAGCCGTTCCTCCAGGGTGGCCAGCTGTTTCGGTGGGCGATCGGATGACACCACGATCTGTTTGTTCGCGTTGTGCAGGGTGTTGAAGGTGTGGAAGAACTCCTCCTGGATACCTTCCTTACCCTCGATGAACTGGATGTCGTCCACCAGCAGGATGTCGGTTTCCCGGTAGCGGCGTTTGAAGGCCACCTTGCGATCGTCGCGCAGACTGTTGATGAAGTCGTTGGTGAATTCCTCGGTGGACACGTATTTGACGCGCATCCCGGGGAACAGGCGCTGGGCGTAGTGGCCGGCCGCATGCAGCAGGTGCGTTTTCCCCAAACCCGACGCACCCCACACGAACAGTGGGTTGTAGGCCCGAGCCGGGGCTTCGGCGATCGCCACCGCGGCGGCATGGGCGAACCGGTTGGACGCACCGATGACGAACGTCTCGAACGTGTACTTCGCGTTCAGACTGGCCGAGGACGACGCAGGGGGCGGCGGGGCGGGTTCCGGCGACTTCGAGAAGTAGGTCGGCCACGAATTTCGCGCGCTGACCACGGGTTCGTCCGCCTCTTCGCTGGCATTCGACCGGTGCGCGGGCGGGCTGTCCGGCTCGGGCGCGAACAGCGACTCCTGCCCCGGATGTCCCGGTCCGCGTGGATCGGATTCGCGGTGCATCGACTCCTGTGGATGATGCAGCGGGTCATGCTCACCGCGATGCGGTTCCGGATCGTGTCGCGGTTCGGGCTCGCGGCGGCGGACATCCGGTTCGCGGCGGAGCGACTCGGTCTCGCGCCGGAACACCTCGGGGTCGCGCCGGAACGAATCGTCGTGCATATGTGGTTCGGGCTCCCGGCGCACCGGAGACGAGGGACCGAGACTGTCCGGCAATTCTCCGGCCATCGGTGCGGACGGGTACTCCCCCTGGGGATAGGCCGTCCTGGCCTGGTAATCAGCTGGGGAAAGGTAGCGGGGTGTGGGGAACTCGCCCGCATCGGGGTACTGGGGCGGGGCCTGGAATCCGACCGGTTCCCGGGGTTTGTCCCGCATCCGGTCCGGCCGCGAGGTCAGCCGGGCGTGCCGGGCGGTGGTACCGGGACGTTCGGGCGGCGGGCTCGTCGGCGCTGCTATACGCACCCCGAGCCCCTCGACCTGGGGGCCCAGACGACGTGCCAATGACCGGAGTATCGGCTCCCGCAGATCGCGTTCGATCGCTTCCTGTGCCAGCGACGACGGGACCGAGAGCAGGGCGAACCCCTGTGCGACCGTCAGCGGCTTCACCAGCCCCAACCACGCTTTTTGCGCGTTGGTCACCGGTGGAATGGCGCCATCGGTGGAGCCGGCGGTAAGCTCGGCGACCACTTCGGGCCAGACCGCGGTCAACACGTTCTGCTCGTCGTCCACGTACATTTCCTCCCCGGAGCAAGTCGATAGGAGTACCAACGGTCGGCGACTGCCCGCGAGCCCGGCCGTCAGCCATACGAATATGCCACTCCAGGGGTCTTTCCACACAATTATCCACAGATGTGGAGAACTGTGGTGATACGTGGCTTGCTGCGATAACCCCCCCGGTCAGCGCCTCGACCTGCGCATCTGCAGCAATTTTCTAGCTATGGATCGTAACGGCTGAGCGGTGGGTGTGACAAGGGTTGTCCCACGAGCCCCGGCCGTATCGGCGAGCCGCCCAGTGGCGGGGGTCTCATGGGGTACCCCGAGTTTGACCCTCTCGTGGCCGATCAGTACCCTCGTACAGTCACCCGTTGACGCGGTGTTGGCTGCCTGCTGCCTGGTCGAATTTCGATCCAGCGGGACCACCATGCAATGGGAGTTGTGCCGATGAGGACCAGTTTTCATCGCGACCACATCGTTTCACCGAATAGCTTCGGGCGCCGCCTGGCGCCCACCAACTCGAGGAGTGTTGACCGTGGCCAAGGGCAAGCGGACGTTCCAGCCGAACAACCGTCGTCGCGCACGCGTCCACGGCTTCCGTCTCCGGATGCGCACCCGTGCCGGGCGCGCGATCGTGTCGTCGCGCCGTCGTAAGGGCCGCGCTTCTCTGACGGCCTGACAGCTCGGCATCGGCACCGCGCCATGCCTCGCACGCTGTACGTCCCACTCCTTCCGTTCACCCGCTACGTGCTCGGACACTCGGGTGTTGCCTGAGCCGTACCGGCTGCATCATCGTGCCGACTTCTCCCGGACGGTGCGATACGGCCGGAGAATCGGGAGACGGGACATCGTCGTGCATGTGGTGGCCGGTAGTGCCGCGACCGGTGATACCGAGCCGCGTCCGCTCGCGCGGACCGGCGGTCCTCGTTTCGGTTTGATTGTCAGCAAGGCGGTGGGTACCGCGGTGGTTCGACACCGCGTCGCCCGCCGCCTGCGTCATATGTGCGCCGGAATCGTGCTGAACCTTCCGGCCGAGGCCGATGTCGTGATTCGGGCGCTGCCAGGCGCGGCGACGGCGACCTCGGCCGAGTTGGATCGTCAGCTGCGGTCGGCCTTACGAAAACTGTCGTTCGACATCCCCGCCGTGCGGGTGGAGCCGAGTGATCCGTCATGAGCCTCCTGCGTGTGGTGTCGCGGCTGCCGGCCAACGCTGTGATCTTCTTGATCGAGCTGTACCGGACCTATGTCTCCCCCACCCGCATGCCGGTGTGCCGGTTCACACCGACCTGTAGCGAGTACGCGGTGACGGCCCTGCGCACCCGCGGCCTCTTCGTCGGACTCGGATTGACGGCCGTGCGTCTGGCCAAATGTGCACCCTGGCACCCTGGTGGGTGGGATCCCGTTCCCGAACGGAAACGGGCCGCCGCCGAAACCGATCCGCCGAGTCTCGCCCACGAGCCGAGCACCGATGAGTCGACTACTCAGCGGTCGCGGGCTTCGGAGCGAAGCCGAGACCATACCGAGGCGGCCGAACACAAGTCTTGTAAAGGGTCGCCGCCCGCGGTGACCGGCGACACGACCGACGGGAGTACATAGAGCCGTGCTCGACTTCATTTATTATCCGGTGTCCTGGATCCTGTGGTTCTGGCACCGAGTCTTCGGGTTCATATTCGGACTCGGAGACTTCGACAAGGGCGCCAGCAACGGCTTCGCCTGGGCCCTGGCTGTGGTGTTCCTCGTGTTCACCCTGCGGCTCGTGCTCTACAAGCCGTTCGTCAAGCAGGTCCGGACGACTCGGCAGATGCAAGAGCTTCAGCCGCAGATCAAGGAACTGCAGCGAAAGTACAAGAACGACCGCCAGAAGATGGCCGTCGAGATGCAAAAGCTGCAGAAGGAGCACGGCTTCAATCCGCTGATGGGTTGTTTGCCGGTGCTGGCTCAGGTTCCGGTCTTCATCGGTCTGTACCACGTGCTGCGCTCGTTCAACCGGACCGGCTCCGGTATCGGCCAGTTGCACATGACGCCGGCGCAGAACGCGATGACGCCGAACTATGTGTTCAGCGCGGACGATGTGCAGTCGTTCCTGCGGGCCCGTATCTTCGGCGCGCCCATTTCCGCGGCGATCACCTCGCCCAAGGAAACGTTGGATGCCTATGCCGATTTCGGTGGCATCCCGCACATGTGGAACATGATCGCGGTTGCCGTTCCGCTCATGATCATCGCCGGCCTGGCGACCCACTTCAATGCGCGGGCTTCGGTGGCGCGACAGAGTGCCGAGGCGGCCGCGAATCCACAGGCAGCCTTGATGAACAAGTTGGCGCTGTGGGTCTTCCCGCTCGGTGTCGTTGTCGGTGGTCCGTTCCTGCCGATCGCCATCCTGCTCTACTGGGTGTCCAACAACATCTGGACCTACGGACAGCAGCATCTGGTCTTCGGTCGCATCGATAAGGAAGAGCAGCAGAAGAAGCAGGAGGCCATCGAGCGGAAGGCGCAGAATGCGCCCAAGCCCGGTGCCAAGCCGTCCGCGAAGAAGAAATCGGGTTCTGCGGAAGTCGTCGCCGATGCGACGGAGACGGTCGCGGACGCGGCCACCAACGGCACCCCCGCGACGGCCTCTTCCTCCTCGAGCTCGTCGACCAAGTCGGGTTCTGCTTCCGGCAAGTCCGGAACATCGGGTAAGTCCGCCAATGCGGGCAATCGCAAGCGATCCGGAAACAGGGGGCGCGCCAATCAGAAGCGGCGTCGCTAACGGTCGCGGTTTACGGCTTCCCGGCGCGGTGGGCGCCGGATACGACGGATGATTCAGATTGAAGGAAACGACATATGACTGTTGAGACCGACGGAGGGGATGCCACTGTGGCCCTCGGTGTGCAGGACGATGCCGCGGTGGAAGACCGTGACGACGCGACCGCGCCGGATCCGGTCGACGCCGAGGAGGCGTTGATCGAAGAGGGTGAGATCGCGGGGGACTATCTGGAGCAGTTGCTGGACGTCCTCGACTTCGACGGCGACATCGATCTGGACGTGGAGGGAGATCGCGCGATCGTCAGCATCGACGGTGGCCGCGATCTGTCGAAGTTGGTCGGGCGCCGCGGTGAGGTCCTGGACGCGCTGCAGGAGCTGACTCGCCTGGCGGTGCAGCAGGCGACCGGTGTGCGTAGCCGCCTGATGCTGGATGTGGCGGGCTGGCGTGCCAAGCGCCGCGAGGAGTTGAGTGCGCTCGGCGCCGATGCGGCACGACGAGTTGTCGAGACGGGCAAGCCGGAATCGCTTACCGCGATGACTCCTTTCGAGCGCAAGATCGTGCACGACGCGGTCGCTGCGGTTGACGGCGTCGCCAGCGAAAGCGAGGGTGCCGAGCCGAATCGACACGTTGTCGTCATACCCGCCTGAATGATCTGAATGGGTAAGGTAGGGCCCCCGGTTCATCGGACCGGGGGCCCTACGCTTTGTGATGAGTCGAGCGGGCAGTCGCCCGCCTATCGTGGATCCCTATCGGTCCGGAAGGATGTTTCACGTGGAACGAGGCGAGGGTGTCTCTCCCCAGTACTCCCCTGGCGACGACGACGCCGTGGATCTGACACCGCCTGCCGTGGCGACGGAGGTTTTCGGCGACCGCCTTCCGCTCGCCCAGCAATACTGTGCGGCGTTGGCCACGGCCGGCGTTGAGCGCGGGCTGATCGGACCGCGTGAAGTTCCGCGGCTCTGGGATCGCCACATTCTCAACTGTGCGGTTCTCGGTGAGCTGATTCCCGTGGGCGCGTCAGTCGTGGATATCGGAAGTGGTGCCGGCTTGCCTGGGATCCCGCTCGGGATCGCGCGACCGGATCTGCGCATCACTCTCGTCGAGCCGTTGCTGCGCCGGACCAAATTCCTCGCCGAGTTCATCGAGTCCGCCGGGCTGGCGATCACCGTTGTTCGCGGCCGCGCTGAACAACCGGATGTCCGTAAGGAAGCCGGCGGTGCCGATTTCGTGACTTCGCGTGCCGTTGCTCCGCTGGGCAAGTTGGCGAAGTGGTCCCTGCCGCTGGTGCGGGAGCACGGGCACATGTTGGCACTCAAGGGATCCAGCGTCGCGGAGGAACTCGAGCGTGACCGAATGGAACTCGCGAAGGCGGGCGCGGGCCATGCCGAGATTCGCGAATGCGGTGTGGGGATCGTGTCGCCTCCGACGGTGGTGCTGAGTGTGGAGCGCGTGCCGCGAGCTGAGAAGCGAGCGAACAAAGAAGCGAGCCGTCGAGCCCGCCGCGCGGAATAGCTTCGGAGCCACCGTGTCCCCCGCCGATCGATGTTTCATGTGAAACAGCGGGCCGAGAGAGCGTTCATGCGTCCTGAATCGGTCATTCCGCGCGTGTCGAAGAGTGATTGCCGCGGTTCAACTTCCGTATTGTGTCCGGTGCTGGCAAGCTAGTTGTCGTCGAGCGTGAGCGCGGATTCGCGGTTCCCGGCGGCTCGTTCGGTGCGGATACGGCACGTCGGTTGATGTCAGATCTCGGAGTGGATCAGCACTCGCAGGGAGATGGCTGTGAACCCACCGCGTTCAGCTTGTTCGAACCAGCGGCGCCGGAGCTGCCTGGGCACGTGTCTTGAAGTTCTCGGGTTAGGAGCCTGTATGTCGAATCGTCCGGCGAATGTTTCACGGGAAACAACGTCCCGCGTGCCCGGAATGCTGGACAGTGGCAGCCTCGGTGGGGATGAGTACTCCAAGACTGGATTCGGGGACATCTCTGCGGCCGAGACGCCGATCGCCGCCGAGGCGGAGCGGGCCAGTCAGGTCCTGCATCCTGGGTCGCTGAATATCCCCAAGCCTCGGGAGCAGCGCGTCATCACGATCGCCAATCAGAAGGGCGGGGTCGGTAAGACCACGACGGCGGTCAATCTCGCTGCCGCTCTTGCGTTGCAGGGGATGACGGTCCTCGTCATCGATCTCGACCCGCAGGGCAACGCCAGTACCGCGCTCGGGGTCGAACATCACTCCGGAGTGCCGTCGAGCTACGAACTGCTCATCGGTGAAATCTCTGTGCAGGAGGCCATTCAGCGCAGCCCGCACAACGAACGTTTGCTGTGTGTCCCGGCGACGATCGATCTCGCCGGTGCGGAAATCGAGTTGGTATCGATGGTCGCGCGAGAAGGTCGGCTGAAGGTGGCGATCCAGGAAGCCAATCTGGCCGGCTACGAGATCGACTACGTGATGATCGACTGCCCTCCCTCGCTCGGTCTGCTGACCGTCAATGCGATGGTGGCGGCCAAGGAGGTCATGATCCCGATCCAATGCGAGTACTACGCACTGGAGGGCGTCGGTCAGCTGTTGCGCAACATCGGTCTGGTCCAGGCGCACCTCAATCCCGCGCTGCACGTGTCGACCGTGGTTCTCACCATGTATGACGGACGGACCAAGCTCGCCGATCAGGTTGCGGAAGAGGTGCGCGCCCACTTCGGCGATGCGGTGTTGAAGTCGGTGATTCCCCGAAGTGTGAAGGTGTCCGAGGCGCCGGGATTCGGTATGACCGTTCTCGATTACGACCCGGGTTCTCGTGGTGCGATGAGTTATCTCGACGCAGGACGCGAAATCGCTGCCCGCTCGGTGGCGATGGATTCGGGCGCCCCGGCAGGTCCCGCTGGTGCAGCACAGGAAAGGGGTCGGTAGGCCGATGAGTCAGGCGAAGAAGGGTGGATTGGGGCGCGGGTTGGCCGCGTTGATCCCCACCGGTCCGACCGAGGTGCAGGGTCTGGGAAGTGCGGCGGCCAATGCGGTCATCGGACTGGATCCGATCGGACCGCATCCCGCATCGGCCTATCTGCATCGGGTGCCCGATGCAGCCGAGGAGTCCGTCGCGGGCGCGGTGTATCGAGAAATTCCGCCCGATCAGATCGAGCGGAATCCCAAACAGCCGCGCCAGGTTTTCGAAGAAGACGCACTCGCCGAACTCGTCCATTCGGTACGGGAATTCGGGCTGATGCAGCCGATCGTGGTGCGTGCGCTCGAGTCCTCCCCCGCACCGCGATATCAGTTGGTGATGGGCGAGCGCCGGTGGCGCGCCTGTCAGGAAGCCGGCCTGGAGACCATTCCGGCCATCGTGCGCGATACCACCGACGACGCCATGCTGCGCGATGCGTTGTTGGAGAACATTCACCGCGTGCAGCTGAATCCCCTCGAAGAGGCGGCGGCTTATCAGCAGTTGCTGGAGGAGTTCGGTGTCACCCACGAGGAACTGGCGAATCGGATCGGTCGATCCCGACCGGTCGTCACGAATATGATTCGTCTGCTGAAGTTGCCGATTCCGGTCCAGCGCCGGGTGGCGGCGGGCGTGCTGTCGGCCGGGCATGCGCGTGCCCTACTCGGACTTGATGCCGGTGCCGAGGCGCAGGAGCGGTTGGCCGAGCGCATCGTCGCGGAGGGTCTGTCGGTCCGTGCGACCGAGGAGGCCGTCACTCTCACCAACCGCTATCCCGAGGATGAACCGAAACCGTCCCCGAAGCGGAAGCCGATTTATGCCCCCGGTTTGGACAAGGTGGCGGAACGACTCGCCAACTCGTTCGACACTCGAGTGACTGTGAGCATGGGCAAGAAGAAGGGCAGGATCGTCGTCGAATTCGGTTCGGTGGACGATCTGGAACGCATAGTCGGGATGATGGAACAACAGCAGCTGGGATAACGAATTTCGAGCCGAAATTCGTCGTGATCAGGTAGATGTCGGAGCCTCGGCAAGAAACGTCACTGTGACGCCGATGTTTTTTCGGGCCGGACCCGAGTGTGCCGCCACCGATAAGGGATGGGAAATGAGGCGTTCGCTTTGATCGCATATTCTTGCTGGCGAGATGATGTTGATGCGGCGTGAGCATAGATGAATCGGAAAGCTGGAGGCTGAGCAGAGCGGTGTCGACCAGCGTGACCGCACTAACCCTCGGCGGACTGGACCAACTCCCGGCGCATGCGCGTCGATGTGTGTTCTGGGAGATCGATCCGGCCGTGGCGGCGGATTCCCGGGAATTCAGCGATCCCGTCTTCGAAAAGGAGGCGTGGCTGTCCACAGTCCTGCTCGAGTGGGGATCGTGCGGGCAGATCGCGCTCGTCGATGGGCAGCCGGCCGGATGCGCGTTGTATGCCCCGCCGAGCGCGGTTCCACGTGCAACGTTGTTCCCCACCTCCCCCGTGAGCCCGGACGCGGTCCTGTTGACCACCCTGCGGGCCGAACAACCACACAATGATGGCGACATAGCCAATCGACTGATGCAGGCCGTGGTCGGCGATCTGATGCGTCGTGGTGTGCGGGCGATCGAGGCATTCGGAATCCGGAGTGACCCGGCGGCCACGGCGCTGCCGGCTCGCGGATTGAAGTCGATGTTCTTCATGGAACGTATCGACAGCCCGGCCCAGAGCATCGCTTCGGCGCCCCGGCAGCGGGTGAACACCGTCTGCTCACCGGAGACCTGCATGATCGAAGCCGAGTTCCTGGAGGACGTGGGCTTCTCGGTCGTGGCCCCGCATCATCGGTTCCCGCGGTTGCGGCTCGAACTCGACAGTGATCATCTCTGGAAGGAAGACGTCGAGCGTGCGCTGGACCAGCTCCTGGCCGCGGCGGCGATGCAGGCTCAGCCGAGTGTGATCTGTCACTGACTGGACCGAACGAAAGAAGGCCCCGGATGCGAATCCGGGGCCTTCGACGTTTTGCGGTGCCTACACGCGGTCAGCGGCAGCCAGCTCCTCGGCCAGCAGCTCGGCGAATGTGTAGGTACCCGTTGGCTGATCGTCCTGGCCGAGCAGATACAGCCGCTTCACCGAGATGAGGATCGCCTCGGCGATCACATCGCGCATCCGGGGATTGGTCAGCACAGAGGCGTCGTATTCGTTTGTCAGATACCCGATATCGACCTGTACGGTCGGCATCTTCGTGAGGCGCAGCAGATCCCAGGTACGTGAGTGTGTGCGGCAGTCCTGCAGGGAGGTCCGGGCCACGATCTCACGCTGAATGAAACCGGCGAGAACCTGACCGATCATCGATACCGATCCGTGCGAATTGCCGAAGTGGAAGCTGGCGACTCCGCCGGCGGAGGTGCTGAGATTCGCGGCACAGCGCAGCGAGATCATCAGATCCGCATCGAAGGTGTTGGAGGTTTCGGCGCGCTCGGCATCGGTGGGATTGGAGCCCCACGGGCGAGAGAGAAAGGTCTCCATTCCGGTGGCGGCCATGCGGCCCTCCAACCGGCTCGCGAGATCCCAGAGAATCTCCGACTCGTACACATCGCCGAATTCGGTGGGGACCGCCAAACCCATGTCGTCACCGCCCATTCCGGGGTCGATGACGATGCGCTTACCGGTGAGCTGCGGCCCGGCGCGATGGACGACCTCTTCTTCCGCGATTCGATGCGGGTTTCCACCGGTGACGCGGGCACCCAGCAGCTCCAGCGAACGCAGTGTGTCCGGACCACAGATTCCGTCGGCAGCCAGGCCGATCTCACGTTGGAAAGCGGTCAGCGCCTCATGGGTGTGCGGACCGAAGTACCCGTCGATGCGATGGACATAGAAGCCCAGATCCTGCAGACGCCGTTGCAGGGTGGCAACATCGTCGCCGTACAGGGGCGCCGACAGCTGGTAGATGAGCGTGCGCGCACCGAGCCGGTAGGAGGCTTCCTTGAGGGCGCGGTAGGTGGCGGGGCCGACCACACCGTCCACGAGTAGTCCGCGTTGCTGCTGGAAAGCCCGTACGGCCGAATCGAGTTCGGGGTCGAAGACGGCGTCGGAATCCTTCCAGTACTCCCCCGGCCCGGCGGACCGGGCGGTTCCGTGTGGATGTGGGTGGAACCCCAGACTTGCCAGGTTGCTCCGGACCTCAGCGACGGCTGGACCAGTATCGCCGTGACGAAGTCGGTGCATGTGTGAGAGCCCTTTCCTTCCGCCAACCGGGTACCCGCTGAGGCGACGGCACACACCCTCGCACGACCGGAGCGTCGGTCGATTGTCTCAGACCCGAACCGAATTTCGGCAATTCTCCGGGTGCCGAAATAGTACACAGCTATCGTCGCCCGGTCCGACTACTGGTGAAACCGCACCGAGCCCCGGCGTCGACAGCGCTCGCGACGCTGCCGGCCGGGGCCGGACGAGGACGACTCAGATGATGCCGTCGAGTTCGCGCAGCAGTGCTGCCTTACCCTTCGCACCTACGATGCGCTTGGCTTCCTTACCACCGGAGAACAGGATCATCGTCGGCAGGGACAACACGCCGTAGTCGCGGGAGCTGGTCGGATTGGCATCCGCATCGACCTTGGCGACGGTCAGTTTGTCGGAATGCGCCGCGGCGATCTCCTCCAGAACGGGGGCGACCATCTTGCACGGACCGCACCAGGTGGCCCAGAAGTCGACGAGCACCGGCTTGTCACTGCCCAGCACATCCTGTTCGAAGGTGGCGTCGGTGACGGTCTTGGTGGCGGTTTCGGACATGGTCGATCTCCTAGCGGTTTTCTGTGACGCGATATGCGATGGGCTCGGGTGGATCAGCCGGCGGTGACTTCCACCGGGTTACCGGCGTGATCGAGCGTGTTGCTGGTGATGTCGCCCTTGTCGGCGAGCCAGCGTTCGGCATCGATCGCGGAACGGCAGCCGGTCCCGGCGGCGGTGATGGCTTGCCGATAGGTGTGATCCACCAGGTCACCTGCGGCGAATACGCCCTCGAGCGAGGTCGCGGTGCTGGGCTCACGCACCTGCACATAACCCTCGGCATCGAGATCGACCTGGCCCCGGACCAATTCACTACGCGGATCGTGTCCGATCGCCACGAACAGGCCGGTGGCGGCCAGCTCGGAGGTTTCGCCGGTCTTGGTATCGCGCAGGGTGAGACTCGTCACCGCGGTGTCGCCGTGCACCTGCACGACCTCGGAGTTGAGGCGGAAGCGGATCTTCTCGTTCGACTTCGCCCGCTCGAGCATGATGCGGGAAGCCCGGAACTCCTCGCGGCGATGGACAATCGTCACGCTGGAAGCGAATTTGGTGAGGAAGGTCGCTTCCTCCATCGCGGAATCGCCACCGCCGACCACGACGATGTCCTGGCCCTTGAAGAAGAATCCGTCACACGTCGCGCAGGCGCTGACGCCGCGGCCGAGCATTTCCTGCTCCCCCGGCACGCCCAGATAGCGCGCGGCCGAACCCATTGCCAGGATGATCGCGTAGGCCTGGTAGACCTCGCCACCGACGGTGACCGACTTGATCGGGCCGGACAGATCGATCGCCTCGACATCCTCGGTGCGGATATCGGCGCCGAAGCGCTTGGCCTGCTCACGCATCTCGTCCATCAGATCGGGGCCCATGATGCCGTCGCGGAAGCCGGGGAAGTTCTCCACCTCGGTCGTCGTCATCAGCGCACCACCGAATTGGGTGCCCTCGAACAGCAGGGGTTCGAGTTCGGCCCGGGCGGCGTAGACAGCGGCGGTGTAGCCGGCGGGGCCGGAGCCGACAATGATCAGATCGCGAACAGGCGTACTCATGGTGCCCTTCCGAAGAGAGTTCAACAGGCGTGTCGGTCAACAACAGCGTAAACGCAGTTGTTCCCGGCGCCGGCCGGCTGTGGCGGACGGCGCTCTTCCCGCGATCGGCTAGCCGATATCGCGAATTTGGAAGATCTGCGGATCCGCCGGGCCACAACCGACCCCGACCACGAGTGCTGTGATCTTCGGGGGACGGGGGCCGGTCAGCAGGATCAGAATGGCAGGCTCACCGCGGAAGGTGGCATTCGTCGAGCCGAGGACGGTGCGGTTGGGTAACGCGGCTTTCACACAGCTCGCCATGGCGCCGGTGCTCGCGAGCGGACCGGTGACATCGTTGCGCCCCAGCACGTTGAGCACTGTGCCCGAGGACATGTCGTCGTCGAGCGGCATCGCGGTTGTGGGTTTGGCGGGCAACGCATTCGGTGTCACCGGACGATCCCGCAGAGCATCGACCGCGACCAGGCTGCCCGCGACGACCGCAACCGCCGCGGCGGCCGCGGTGAGCCAGCGCCAGCGCTTCGTGCGGTGGAGATCCAGGGATATCGGTGGCGCGGCGTCGTCCTCCATCGAGGTGGTGGCCGCGGGGTCGAACATTTCGGGTGGTTCGTCGAGGACCGGCATCGGTCGGGTGGACGGGGGTTCGTCGTCGCGATCGATGCCGTACAGGTGATGCACGGTCGCGTCGGGTTGCGGTGGCTGCTCCCCTCGCGCCAGCTCGTCGAGCAGTGCGTCCAGCCGGGCGGCGACGTTCGTGGGGATCGGATGCAGGATCCGATCGTCCTCGCTCAAGGCACGCAGGTGAGTGGTGACGCCGTCGAGCGAGTGCAGGAAATTCACGGCCTCGGGGTCCTGGCGAACCTGCGGCCACAGGATCTCGGCCTGATCCGCGGGGACGTTGTCGGCATGCAGATCGGCCAGCAGGTCGGTGGAGAACGGAGGTTGCGGGACTGATCGGGCTGCCATCACACCTCCCGTGTCCCCTGCGTCGGCCCGCAGCGCAGAACGGCGTCGCCGTGTGGCGAATTCGCCCTTGTCGTCCATCGCCTCTCCGGGTCCGGCCTCATGATGTGGTACTCGCACTCACTTCGTATCGCAACATCGCGAGAGGAATGCACACGAGTATCTGGTCGTCTGTTAGTAATGACGCTTCCCGGCTACGTCCGGTTCCCTGGATTGCGCAAGAAATCCAACTCCTGCTCCAGGCGTTTACGTCCACGTGCGCAGCGGCTTTTGATCGTCCCCTCTGCGACGCCCAGCAACTGCGCCGCTTCCGCTACCGTATACCCTTCCATGTCGATCGCAACCAACGCCGCTCGCTGATCGGGAGGCAAGGTGAACAGCGCTGCGGCGACCACCATTTTCACCTCACGGCGGGCGATGTCGTCGCGTTCGGTCGCCGGTTCCGGGACGGATTCGTCGGACAGCGAGGTGCTCGGCCGAGACTTGTTGCGCCGCATACGATCCAGGCACGCATTGACCACGATGCGATGCAACCAGCTGCGGACCTCCGCCTCACCGCGGAACGAAGCGGCGTTGCGATGGGCCGACAGCAGGGCCTCCTGTAGCGAATCCGCCGCGTCCTCAGGGGTGTGGCAGGTGCGTAATGCCAACTGCCACAGCCGGTTGTAGTGGCGGCGGAAGAGAATTCCGAATGCGTCGCGATTGCCCCCGACGTGGGCGGTGAGCAATTCGAAATCGCTCGACTCGTCCGGATCGATCGAACGCGGGCGGACGGCAGACGGCTCGGATGTCCCCCCACCGGTGATCGCTTCGAACGACACACATACCCCTTGGACAGCGCTCACGGCGACCATGTTCATACACCTGAACAGGCCGAATACTTCGCATCATCCAGGACCGAGACACCAGATCCCAGGAAGCTCCCCTGCTGAGAGCGCGCTGTGCATCATATCGCCGGTCACGAATCGGTAGCAACCAGAGCGAGCGTAAGTGATGACTCGATGGCCAAAGTTGACCGGAAAGTCCGAATCATGGTGTGGCACCGGCCTTGCGAGTGCGCGTGCCCCATGCCCTCGAGGCGCTACGGCGCTGCTTCGAAGTGGATGTCGCCGAGGGAGGTCTGGAACTGGCCGCCATTGTTGGCCAGCTGCGTGATCCAGATCAGGACATAACGAGCGGGCTGATCGGACTGGACGGGGATCGAAGTGGTTCCGTCGGCCAGGGTGGCCTGGCCGACGAGCTGGGTCTGATCCAGGGTGGGTACGGCGGTGGGCGAGGTCCGCACCTCGACGACCGTGCCCGGTGATGCGGAATCGACGACGACCTTGCTGATCTTGCTGGGACCGGGGAGCGTGGCAAGCACCCCGATCCCCTTCTTCAGTGCCGGAAACTGCTGGAAGTACTGATCGGTGTGCCAGGTCGTGGTGGGATTTCCGTCCAGCAATGCCGACACGCTGCCGGGGCTGTCCGGGGTGCCCTCCGGGGAGTACACGGTGACACCCGTGGCCTGGACGGGTGTGCCCTCGGCCGTGGTCGGAGCAGCGCCGGCCACCGGCGGACCCGGGACCGCAGGCGCGACACTGGCTGTGGTCAAACCGAGTTTGCGCTGTTCGTTCAGCGGTTCGTCGGACGAGCTCGGAGCAAAGATACTGAGCAGCCACCAGATGATCACGCCGACCACCAGTGCGGCCAGCACGCCCAGACCCACCAGGATCCACAACATCCGCTGTGAGCGTTCGCGCTCGGCAGCGAGCAGTTCGGGATCGGCGAGCGATTCGTCCGGATTGGCAACCGCACGCTGCCCCAGCCGTAGCACCGGGATGAAGTCGGTCTTCTGATCGACGACAGACGCCTGCTCGAGGACGTGCTGCACGGTCGCAGCCGTGCGAACGCCCTTGTCCGCCTCCAATGAACGCACCGCCACCGCGGAGATCTCGAACGGGACCTCCGGGCGTATCTGGCGCGGCTCCACCGGCGAACCGTCGTTACCGAAATCGGCCAGCGCCAGACCACCCACGGTGGCCGCCGCGCCGGTGACACCGCCGGTGCGGATCGGCCAGCGTGCGGTGATCAGCGCATAGAGCATTGCGCCCAGACCACGCACATCCGATTGCGCATCGGAATCGGCCAGCGTGCCCGGGAAGGCGAGCACCGCGTCACCCGAAGCACTGATCCGGATCCGATCGGGACTGTCGATGGACAGTGAGCCGCCGCCGCGATGAGCCAGTTCGGCTGCGGCGGCCAGCGCACGAATCGCGCGGGCCGCGCCGATGGGCGACGGACTGGTTTCGGCCATCTCACGCAGCGAGCGACCCGGGGTCCACTCGGCCACGACGATGCCGCCCGAACTACCGCGGACCACATCGAGGACCCGGGCCAAGCCCGAGGAATTGATGCGGCCCAGCCGGAGAGTGCGGGAGAGAATGGCCTGCGGACCGTCGTGGCCCGGGTTGTCCGCGGCCTTCTGATCGGCGTCGACGAAGGTGAGCGCCACCTCGCGGTCGAGCTTCACATCCAATGCCTGCCAGAACCGCAGTCCGCGTGCGCCGCCGTGGTCGGCGAGCAGGCGGTAGCGGCCACCGGCCACCGAGGCACCGGGGATGAGTTTGGGGCCGCGTGGAACGCGCCGCGAGGGCGCATCCACCCGCATCGGCGGCATCTCGGGCGATACGACCGGCAACATGCCGGTGTCGTATGCCGGATCGCGCCCCGGCCCGCCCGGGATCGGCGCCGGATCACCGACGACCTCCTGGGGGGCCTCCGCGCCGTGCGCTGCGGGCGAGCCCTGCTCCACACGGTCGTCCGGATCGAACTCGGGCACGGCCTGGGCCTGCGAGTTCCCCGGATGGTCGGAGATGGAATCCGAAGTGCGGTCGGCCGGCGGAACTCTCCCGGGCGGGACGTCGTCGGTGCGCACTGCGCCTGCCTCATCGGCAGCCTCGGCGGAAGGCTGACCTTCCGCCGCGTCGTCGCTCACCCTCGCTCCTCCTTCGCCCTGATATGTCGAAGTCCGTTGTCCCGGTGCAGCACCGGTATTTGCGTTTCCTTGCCGAACAGGGTACGGGAACTCGCCCTGACCGGTGCGGTCAACGGCATTTGGACGGATCACCGGCAACACCATGGTCTGAGCATCGGTGTACGGGTCATAGCTGTAGTAGTACGGAGTGGCCGCGAGCTCGGGGCGAGGTAGCACGGTGGTTTCGTGCATATCCGCGGCCGGCTGGTCGAGTCCCAGATCCGGTGCCGGCGGGGTGAAACCGAGTCGACGCGACACCGCGACGGTGAGCGCGACGATCTCCGGAATACCGGCCAGGCGCATCAGGCCGAAGGCGACGCCGAACATCACGATCGCGTCCAGACCCACCCGGACCACCGACATCAGCCCGCCGTCCAAGCGGGACAAGCCGAGTACCTGATCGATGATCAAGGTCACCGCCGCACCGGCGACCGACGCCAGCACGACCCGGGTGATGGTCCGGCCCACATTGGCCATCCGGAGATCGCCGAGACTGCGATGCAGCAGCCAGCCGCCGATCACGGCACCGGTCACGAAGCCCAGACCATTGGCGACACCCAGCGCGATGACCACGTGGTCATCGCCGAAGAACACCGGGGTGAGCAGCGACAGCACGATCTTGACGCCGGTGATGCCCAGGATGATCCAGGTCGGGGTCCAGGCCTGCTCCCGGGCGTAGAACACCCGCAGGTGGATCAGCACCAGCGCGTAGGGAATCAGTGTGAAGGCCGACCAGGACACCGCCTCGCCCAGGCGCCCGGCGTCCGCGCTGCCGAAATGTCCATAGCCGTAGAGCGCCTGACCGATCTGCGGACCGGCGATGGTGAGGAAGGTGACCACCGGGACCAGGGAGATCATTGTCAGGCGGGTGGCATCACCGAGGTCGTCGACCACTGCGGGATTGTCGTCGGCGGCGGCATTGCGGCTCAGCCGCGGCATGATCGCGGTCAGCAACGTGACGCCGAGAACGCCGTACGGGAGCTGCAACAGCAGCCAGGCATTCTGGTAGATCGTCGGGCCCGCCACATCGGCGTGGGAGGAAACGCGGGTGGCGATCGTCCAGCCGATCTGGCTGATGAACACGTACAGGATGATCGCCGCGCCCATGCCGGCGAACTGCTTCAGCCGGGCATCCACACCCCACAGCGGACGCAGATCGATACCGAGGCGTCGGATGGCAGGCAGCAGACTGGCCATCTGCACGATGACACCGACCGTCACGCCGAGGCCGAGTACCAACAGTTTCGGATCACCCATCCGGACCGGATCGAGGCTGATCTCTCCCGGCGTGACGGCGTACAGAATCAGCACCGTCAGCACGACCAGGTTGTTCAGTACCGGTGCCCACGCACCCGGTTTGAAAACTTGGTGGGTGTTCAGAATCGCCATCAGCAGGCCGGACATCCCGTAGAAGAGGATGGCCGGCAACAAGAGGAATGCCAGCGCTGTGGTCAGCGCGGTATTCACCTTGCCGTCGTTGGACAGGAAAATGTGGGTGGTCATCACCGGGGCCGCGGAGACCGCGAGCACGGTTCCGATCGCAAGAACGGTGAACGCGGCGGTCATCAGGCGGCGGACGAAGGCGGCGCCGCGGTCCGGATCCTCCTTCTCCGCCCGGACCAGGGTAGGCACCACGATGGCTGTCAGCACCGCACCGAGCAGCAGCTCGGAAATCATTGTCGGAATCGTGCTCGAGACGGTGAACGCACTGGCGATGGCCGGACCGAGCACCGTGACCAGCAACAACTGCTTGGCGAAGCCGGTGATACGGCTGACCAGTGTGGCGACCGCGATGGAACCCGAATCGCTGATCAGCTGCGCGTTCGACGATCGTTCCGGTTCCCGCTCGATCACCGCCTGCTGGGCGGTGCGGGGGTTCGACCGCACCGGCGCGGGTTCGGATCTCGCCGGACCGGAACGTGGCCCTTCGGGTTTGGGGCCGATCGGGCGTCGCGCGGGGCCGCGTGGGGACGGCGCGGGCTCGCCCGGTGGAATCTGGCGTGGCATCGCACGCTCCGGCCGAGGTCCGCGCGGGACCTGATCGACCGGACCACTCGGTGGACCGGGCGGATACGAGCGCTGCGACGGCTGGTCGGCCGGTGGACGACCGGGCTGTGGCGGTCGCGGCCCGCCGGCTCGAGGTGCCGCCGGCTGGGATCGTGGCGGCCTGTTCCCCGGTTGATCAGGTGGTGGGACCTGGCGAAAGGGCTCACTCGGCGGCATCCTGCGCTGCGATCCGCTTGGCGGAGCCTGACGGCGAGGTGGATTTCGGCGAGCCGGATCCTGCCCCGGAGGGTGTTGCGGACCCGCGCCCGGCGGAGTCTGTCGCATGGGGGCGCTGGGCGGAGCCTGGCGGCGTGGTGGGTTCGGTGGCATCGGCCGCGGACGGTTCGGCCCGGGATCCCGGCCCTGGGAAATCTGCGGAATGGCACCGCTGGCAGGTCGACGAGGATCGGTGGGAGGAACGGGACGGCCGTCGTTCGGCAGGCGTCGAATCGGACCCGCGGCGTTCGGTACGGCACCGTTGGCCCCCGACTGCGGCATCGACGGATCGGGAACGATTCGACGCGGTCCACGCTCCCACGGCGCGGCGGGGGTCCGCCGCGGATGCTGATCGTCGTCGGCCTGATCGGGCACGACGGGGTCGTCGTACTCGGTCACCTGACCTCCGGTCTGCTGATCGTCGGCTGGTCGGCACAGTAAGCCGCTACGCGATTGTCGCTCACTGTGCCTGGTGTTTTGCGGGGCACCCGCACCCGGTCGGCACAGCGAGCCGCTACGCGATTGTCGCTCACTGTGCCTCCTCCTTCTCTTTCTCCACTACTCGCTTGCGCGCGCGCAGATATCCGTTGAGCCGGCGTCGTCTTCCCGGGTCCAGTCCCTTGTCGGCCGGATCGGGCTGTCCCCGGAAACGGCGCCACAGACGGCGACCGGCGAGCAGGAACAACAATGCACCGGCACATGCGGTAATTATCGCCAACGCTTGACCGTAAGCGTTCGAACGTACCGAAACCGAGGTGGCATTGCCGAGAGGCACCCCGTCCGGTGTGCTAAGGGAAATCGGAATGACCAGGTTGCGGCTGTCGCTCACCTTGGTCGGAATCTGGAACGATCGAGTGCCCTCGGCGGGAAGCTGCTGTTCACCGATATCGGTGATATTCGTCTCGGCCGGTGCCCCGATCTTGAACCGGATCCGGATCGCGACCGGCAGATCGTTGCGGGCGACCAGCAACAGCGGACTCTGCTCCGATGCCAGCGTGTAGACCCCGCCGGGCGGGAGCACGGTCACCGAATCGAACAGCCCGTCCATCGTCCTGGTGGTCTGCTCGAGCCGTCGCTGGGCCGCGGTGTCGGCCTGGGCGTCGGTCCCGGTCCGATCCGAGAGGCTGAGTGTCCGGATCAGATCATCGCGCAGCGGTGTCAGGAAGGTGCGTGGGGTCGGCTCCTGCTGCGGAATCTCCACCAGCGCGCTCATCAGATCGTCGATGCGATGTTCCTGTTGCCCGACCGGCTCGATGAACTGATCCGGCACCGCCTGCGCCACCGCGTCACCGGAGTAGCTCAACGAGAAGGGCCGCGGATCGGCGGGCTGGCCGATCAGGTCGGTGAACGACCGGGGCGTCGCCAGGCCGCTGCGATAGAGCAGCTCCAGCTGAGTGAGCAGTGCGCCCGCCTCGTCGCGGTCGGCACCCCACTGCTGCGGTGGCATCAGCAGGGTCGATCGTGGGCGGCTGCCGGTGGTGTTCAGGCTCGGCCATGCCACGGCGCCCAGTGCGTCCTGCAGGCGCGCGGTGCGCGAATCGTTGGTCACCGCATAGCGGACGCGATCGGGGGTGAACGGTGGGGTGGGCGGATTGGACCCGACCGCAGCCAGCGCGGTCGCCGACCACATGTCGAAGGTCGCGACCTTCAACCCGGACTCGGGCTGTGGTGCCGAATCCGGTTTCGCCGGTGACGTGCCCGGCAGCCGGACCATTTCCGGGACATCCGAATGTGCCTCGGACACCGTCGTGGTGTTCTGCACGGTGGCATCACCGTGCGCGGAACCGGTTGCCGCACTGACATCGCTGCCCTCGGTGACCGCGTTCTGAGCGAGAACGGCCGAGCCGAAGCCCCGATCGGTCAGCATCTCGGTGGCGTCGGGGCCGAGGGTGCCGCCGGCCGGCAGGCTCACACCTCGTACCGATTTGACCGACAGAATCGAATCGATGATGTCCGCCGGCGCGCTGAGTGCTCGCGCGGTGAGGTCGGCATCGTGCACACCGGCCAGAGCCGTGGCATCGACCTGTGCGAACGGCAACGCCACCGTGCACATCGATGGCGACAGCGCGCGCAACCGGTCCAGCCACGACTGCGCCGCCTGCAGACCGGTCCCGTCGCGTGTCGGGCCGTCGGGATCGGAGGGGCTGGCCAGCACTCGATAGCCCGCGGTCATCTTCGACACGGTCAGCAGCAGGTCCGGGTCGACGGCCAGGCACAGCGCACCGGCCAGGCCGGGGCCCGACCGGGTGGAATCTCGGGACGGATCGGGCCGCAGCGCCGATTCCAACGCCGACAGCAATTGGTCCAGTCGTCCGCCCGCAGCGAGTTCACCGGCCAGTTCGTCATCGGTGAGCAGCGCCTTACCGTCCACGGACCCGGGAATTCCCGCGACCATTCGCGGCCGGTCGGCCAGCGGCCACACCATGGTGGTGGCGATCGCCGGTTGCGGAGCCGCGGGAATCGGCTGCGAACCCTCGGCGGCCGCATCCGAATTCGTCGGCAGCGCCGGGAGACCGAGCACCGGCAACAGGAACCGGGCGTCGTCGAGATGTGCCTGGCTGCCGTAGGCCGGCGCGCCGTTCACATTCAGCAGCAGCGGATAGACCCCGGGATCGGTGATCCCGAGCGAGGACGTGATCGGCGGATCGGCGCCGGGATTGAGCATGCCCTCGCGCACCCCGATCCGCAGGGTGAACTGCTTGCGCTGGCCGGGCTGCAATTCGTCGGTGACGTCCTCGAACGGCCCGGTGATCGGGAAGTCGGACTGATCCTGGCGCAGCGACGACCGCAGGTCTCCCGGATCGGAGATCATCGAACCCCGCTGCACCCGGACACTGACGTCGTCCACCACTCGATCGCCGATATTGGTCAGCGTGCCGGTCAGGGTCAGCACCGAATCGCTGGTAGTGGTGATGGTGCCCGGCGAGACCGAGTCGAGGGTCAGCTTGAGGAATTTCGGCGTCGTGGCCGAACCCCCCGAGCCGGAGGGTTCCGCAATGCCCGATCCGGCCGACGGCACGCTCAATACGGCGAGCGCCAGCGAGACGAGCAGTAGCACCCAGCGGTGCCGACTGCGACCCGCACGCGTCATTGTCTGCCGTTCTCCATCCGATCGATCAGCCGATTCGCGACCTCGGCCAGACGCCGTTCGTCGGCGTAGGCGAGCCGGGAATCGAGTTCGCTCAACGGCACCCAGGCCACCTTGGTGACCTCGACGTCGGCATCGGAGAGCTCACCCCCCAACGACCGCATCAAGTAATGGTGCACGGTCTTGTGTACCCGACGGCCCTCGGTGACGAACCAGTAGTCGATACTTCCCAGCTCAGCGACCACACGGCCATTGATTCCGGTTTCCTCGGCAACTTCCCGGACCGCCGTCTGCTCGGAAGTCTCCCCCGCTTCGATATGCCCTTTGGGTAGTGACCACAGCAGTCGCCCACGACGATCGGTCCGCCCGATGAGCGCCGCGCAGCGTTTGTCCGCGGGGCCGTCCAACCCGTCGACGACCAAGCCGCCCGCGGAGGTCTCCCGCACGGTGCGCATGCGAGGTTTCGCCGCATTACCGGCCGAACCGCGGCGCCGGGGCTGGCGGCGTCGACTGTTCGCGCGATCGGCCGGAGACACTGCGTCAGTCTAGCCGCGCCGGATCGATGCGCTGAACGTGTTCGATACCGAGTCGTCACGCGAACCCGGCAGGTCCTCGCCGAGTACGCGCGAGTGCGCACCAACTAAGCTGCGTGACCGTGGTTTCGCCGAAGTCCGTGAAAGGGAGAGCCGTGTCCGATCCCGCCGATGACCGTCGGACGCGATTGCTTGCCGCAGCGGCGATCACCCTGGGCCGGCTGTCGGATGTGCTGACCCCGCTGGGCGGACTGTTCGCCGCGCGTGGTCATGAACTGTTCCTGGTCGGCGGCAGTGTGCGCGATGCTGTACTGGGCCGCCTCGGCACCGATCTGGACTTCACCACCGATGCGCGGCCCGAGGTCGTGCAGGAGATTCTGCGCGGTTTCGCCGACAACCTGTGGGACACCGGCGGTTTGGCGTTCGGAACGGTGAGTGCGTCGAAACTGGGCTGGCAGCTCGAGATCACCACCTTCCGCAGCGACAGCTACGACCGGGTCTCGCGCAATCCCGCGGTCACCTTCGGCGATAGCCTCGAGGGCGATCTCGTCCGCCGCGACTTCACCGTCAATGCGATGGCGGTGCGGATCGGCGCCACCGGTGAACTGGAATTCGTCGACCCCCTCGACGGGATGTCGGATCTGCTGGAGGGGGTGCTGGATACGCCCGCCGCACCGGAGGATTCGTTCAACGACGACCCACTGCGGATGTTGCGTGCCGCCCGCTTCGTTTCCCAACTCGGTTTCGAGGTGGCGCAGCGGGTGCGGGTCGCGGTCGCGCTGATGGCCGACGAGATCCGGCGTATCACCGCCGAACGCGTCCGCACCGAGCTGGACAAGCTGATCGGCGGCGAATTCCCCACCGAGGGTATCGATCTGATGTGTGAGACCGGGCTGGCCGAACGGATCCTGCCCGAGGTCCCCGCGATGAAACTGGAGATCGACGAGCACCACCAGCACAAGGACGTCTATCAGCATTCGCTGACGGTGTTGCGCCAAGCCATCGATCAGGAGCAGGGCGATCCCGATCTGGTGCTGCGCTGGGCGGCGCTGCTGCACGATATCGGCAAACCGCCGACCAAACGCAACGAACCCGGCGGCGGGGTGAGCTTCCATCACCACGAGGTGGTGGGCGCGAAGATGGTGCGAAAGCGCATGCGCGCGTTGAAGTACCCGAAGCAGTTCACCGAGGACGTGGCGCGGCTGGTCTATCTGCACCTGCGGTTCCACGGCTACGGCAAGGGGCAGTGGACCGACTCGGCGGTACGTCGCTACGTCACCGACGGTGCCGAACTGCTGCCGCGCCTGCACAAACTGGTCCGCGCGGACTGCACCACCCGTAACAAACGGCGTGCCGCCCTGCTGCGCTCGACCTACGACGATCTGGAGAATCGGATCGAACGGTTGCAGCAGGAGGAAGATCTGCAACGGGTCCGACCGGATCTGGACGGCAACGCGATCATGGAGCTGCTGGGCCTGGAACCGGGGCCGCAGGTCGGCCGCGCATGGCGCCATCTCAAGGAACTTCGCCTCGATCGCGGTCCGATGACTCGCGACGAGGCCGAGACCGCACTGCGGGAGTGGTGGAACGCCGGCGGGCGGTAGTCGCGGGTCAGAAGACGATCAGCGTCGTGCCGGCCACGATCGCCGCGCGCATCTGACCCAGGTCCAGCGATCCGGTGATCGCGGGCAGCTCGATCCGGAAATGCACGCGGTCCCCCTGCCGGTCGGCCCGCACGATGCGCAGGTCGTCGGGTAGATCGGTGAGTGGTACCGGAGCCACCCGCACCCAGCGCCGCGGTATTCGCATTCCGGACCAGACTGCCTCGTGTATCGCGATGGTCAGCAGATTGTCGCCGATGGTGGCATCCACCAGCGCCCGGAATCGGCGCCGCCGGTGCCGCGCGCTGATCAGTCCGCTGGGATGGACCTCGAAATGCCAGTCCAGGCGCTTCTCGTTGAGCCACTCCATCAGCGCGGCGGTGGTCACGGTGCCGGTGACGTCGAGTCCCGCCGTGCGCACCTTCGTGGGGACGCCGGGAATCAGCCGCACCCCGTGCGCGACGACCGTCATCTCCTCGACCGGATGTCCGTTCCAGCGCAGTTCCGTCAGTACCGTTTTGGTCTGGAAATGCGCGCCGCGCCGGCGCACCTTGAGGGTGTGCAGTATCGCGGTCAGATCGTGCCCGAGCAGGGCGGCGGTGACCTCCCGCCCGCCGAAGCGACTGAGAATCCCCTCGCTGAGCAGGGTCATCAGCACATCGGGCAGCAGTGCGGTGACCGTTCCCGAGCCGAGGTCGGCCACCGGATCGATCCACGCGGTGGTGAACGCCGCCCATTGATCCAGCAGATCCGGGTCGAACAGCCGTCTGCCGAGGTCCACTGCTCGCAACGGTGACCAGGATTTGGGATCGAAATACGTGGCCATGATTGGTCCGAGACTACTGGCCGATGATGAATACGGGAGGTGGCGTGGATGACACCTCCCGTATGGGATCAGGGATCGGCCGGTTTCGGATCGTCGAGGGTGGCGTGCATCAGATACACGTTGTAGCTGTCCCAGGCCGACATGGTGAAGTACAGATCCTTACCCGTCGACCACGGGTGGATGAAGCCGCCGTAGGCCTTGGGATATTCGTCGGTGTCCGCGAGGACCACACCGTCGGTCCAGGTCCCCTGTGGATCGGTGGCGGTGCGCAGCACGATGGCGTGTCGCGCCGGATCCAGGTAGACCGTCTGCCACTGCTTGCTCGCCTCGTCGTAGCGCACCGACAGTTCGCCGGCGATGCCCGGCATCACGGGGGTGGCGAGGTTGTCCGGGACCGGAGACCAGGTGCCGTTCACCCAGTACTGGTACGCGTCCTTGTTCAGCACGTCCTTCTTCGGTACCCGGGCCAGGCCGATGACGCCGATCCGGCCGTTGGGAGTTCCGAACATGTACACGTAGTCACCGTGCGGCACCATCGTGGCGACCTGGAAACGATCGACGCCGAACATGTTGTCCCACTTGGCGTATTGATCCTTGGTCCAGGTGGAGCCACCGTCGTCGGAATAGGCCAGACCACCGTTGTTGGTCCACCACATGCCCGGGACCTTGCTCCAGTGGTTGACCGACATGTAGCTCATGTACTGCCGGTCACCGAGGGCGAATGCCGATGTCGGGATGACCGTCATCTCGAAATTCTTGATCTTGCGGCTGGCCAGCAGTTCGGCGGCGTGGCAGCGGCTGTCCTGCACCATGTCATCGATGACCAGGCCCTTGGACAGATCGCGTTCGGTGCTGAAACCGACCACATTGGAACGCCAGTCGGGTCCGCCGGGGACGCCGTACTGCCAGCCCTTACCGAAGGTGTCTCCGAACAGGACGCCCACCTGTCCGGGCTTGGTCTCCCACATGATGCCGAGATCGGTTCCGTCGACCTGCCAGCGCATATCGGTGCGGTTGACTGAACCATGGCCGGTGACCTGACCGACCAGCTTCACCTTCTCGACCTGGCGCGGAGCCGGCGGCGGTGCGACGGCTCCAGGCGCGGGGGTGTTGATCACCGGCGGCGGAGGCATCTGCGGGACCGGTGGCTCGCCCCCGGGAATCGGGATCGGGATCGGCTCGGGTTCAGGATTGATATTGATGTTCGGCAGGTTGAACGGCCCGGAATTCGAACCCGATCCGGTTCCGGACCCCGTCCCGGACCCGGTTCCCGAACCCGTACCCGATCCCGACGCGGACCCCGAGTCCGGTGCCGGTTCACCGGGTTGCTCCGGTTCCTTCGCGGGTGGCGGCTTCGGCGTGTCGCGAATATCCGGGCACGGATTCTGGCACGGGTCGGCCGGCAGCGGCTGCGGGGTGATGCGAGTGTTGTTCGGCTTGGGTCCGGGTACCGGAACCGGCACGATCTCGGGGTAGGGCACCTGAATGTCCACCGAGGGCGGAAGTACCGGCGGCGCAGGCGCATTCGGATCGGGCTCACGCGCCAGTGGATCGAATCCCGTTTCGCCGCACGCGTTCTTCGGCGGCGGCGCCCAGGGCGCGAGCTCGGCCGATGCGGGCGCCGGTATCAGCGCGCCGAACATCAGCAGCCCGGCGAAAGTGGGTGCGAGAAATGCGGGCGTGCAGCGTTTTCCGAGTGTGGTGGACGAGCGCGGGAGTGAAGTACCCGCCCGACGCATCCCCGCCATGTGACTCCCGATCACCGTTCTCCTCGACTGCCCGCGCCACAGGTGACGTGCACGATCGGATGTCACGTTCATTGGGACCGAGCACAGCGGATATCAATCTAACCGACTGGACGGGGTGCGGGGATCCGGGCCGGGAACCCGGTGGTGGGAGGCCGCGTCGGATCGGATATGACGAATATCGACTACCTGTTCGGCGCCGGTGACGGTGGCACACAAGTCTGGTCGACCCGGCCGGATCTGGATCTGGGCGCCGACGGCAGCCTCGATGCGGTCCGGCTGGACTTCGACGGCGACGGCCGCGTCGACGACGCCCTCTGGGACTGGGACCACGACGGCTCGGCCGATATCGCCGCCCTCGACCTCGACGACGACGGTGTACTGGATGCCTTCTTCGCCGATACCGAGGCGCTGGGCACCTGGGATCAGCCGATCTGGTCGGCTATGGAGTAGCGCGGCGACGGCTGTTGACCGCGATCGCCGCGATCCCCAGCGCGTAGAGCACCGCCCCGGCCACCGCCACGCCCAGCGAGCGTCCGTCGGCGGGGATCACCAGTGCGGTCAGTGCTATGGCAGTCACGAAGCTGATGTTGAAGATGGTGTCCTGCAGGGCGAATACCTGCCCGCGCCGATCGTCGTCGATATCGATCTGCAAGGTGGCATCACCGGTCAGTTTCACCAGCTGCCCGGCGAGGCCGAGCAGGAACGCGCCCACCAGCAGCAGGTGGTGAGCGCGTTGTTCGGCCGCACCGGTGGCGAAGGTGATCGGCGGTACGAGGGTCGCCTGAACCACCAGCGCAGCAGACAGGCCCACCACCACTGTCCGGGGCCGCCCGAGCCGTGGAATCAGCAGCGGTGCCAGGATCGCGGCGGCCAGCATGCCGGCGGCGACGGCGGAGATCGCCACGCCGAATCCGACGAGACCCGAACTCGTCGAGATACCGGAATCGTTGGGTCGCCGCAGCACCAGCACCATGAGCAGAGTGTTCGCGCCGAAGACGATGCGGTGGGTGCCGACGCCGATCATCGCCGTCGTCGCATCCCGCGATTCGGCGATGGCGCGGGCGCCGGTACGCAGCCCGGTCAGGACCGCCCGCACGGATTCCCGCACACCACGCGAATCCGCCCGATGCTCGGGTCCCAGCTGGTGACGGGCGAATCCGAACGCGGCCACCGCCGAGAACACCGATCCGCCGGCGCCCGCGGCAACGGCCACCGAACTCGCGAAGTCTCCGGTGCCCATCGCCCCGATGATCGCCACCGCGGCCGCGGCACCCGCGCCCGCGCAGCCCGACGCGACCGTGGCGAGCACCGAATTCATCGGCACCAGCCAGCGTTGCTCCAGAACTCGCGGCAGCGCGGCCGAAATCCCGGCCAGCAAGAATCTGCTGATCCCGACCACGGCCAGGGCCAGCAGCAACAGCGGCGTATCCCGGATACCGGTGGCCAATCCGACCGCGGTCACCAGGATCAGTACCGCACGCAGCACATTGGCCACCAGCAGGACCGCGCGGCGATCCCAGCGGTCCAGCAATGCCCCGGCATAGGGGCCGATCACCGAGTAGGGCAGCAATAACACCGCGAAACCCGCGGCAACGGCGAGTGGATCGGTGGCACGTTCGGGATTGAACAGGATGGCGCCCGACAGGGCGGCCTGAAACATTCCGTCGCCGAACTGACCGGCGAACCGGATGAGGGCCAGTCGCGGCATTCCGGGCCGGCGGACGGCGGCGGCCACCGCGGCCCGCCGCTGAGCGTCGGGTCGCATTGTCGGTCTACCTCCGGATCGATGTGCGAGGGCGCTGCGCCGTCACGGTAGAATCTACCCGGCGGCCTCGACAGCAGCCCGAGAGGAGGACCCCTGATGTCCACACTCACGACTCCACACATCGACGTGCATCGCGCCGGCGATCGGCTGAAAACCCGTGTGGCATGGCTGGATTCGAAGCATTCGTTCTCATTCGGCGAGCATTATGATCCGGAGAACACCCATCACGGATTGCTGCTGGTGAACAATGAGGACATCGTGCTTCCGGGCGAGGGTTTCGAAACTCATCCGCATCGTGATATGGAAATTGTCACCTGGGTTCTGAACGGTTCTCTGGTACATCAGGATTCGCTCGGACATGCCGGTGTCATCTATCCCGGATTGGCGCAGCGAATGAGTGCGGGAACCGGAATTCTGCATTCGGAAAAGAATGATTCCTGGCGACTTCCGCCGGAACAGGGCGGTACCTCGCTCCATGCCGAGCCGGTTCATTTCGTACAGATGTGGGTCGTTCCGGACGAGCCCGGAATCACCCCCGGATATCAACAACTCGAAATCGACGACGAGCTCGCGCGCGGTGGCCTGGTCACCGTCGCCACCGGAATGCCGCGCTACCGCGACCGCACCGCGATCGCCATCAGCAGCAGCCATTCCGCACTGCACGTGGCCCGGATGCCGGGCGTGACCGGCTCCGGAGAGCCCACTGCCATCACCCTGCCCGAGGCTCCCTACCTGCACGTATTCATCGCCGGCGGTGAGGTGGAGATGGAAGGGATCGGAGCCCTGTACGAGGGTGATGCGGTCCGGCTGACGCGCAGTGGTGGGCAGCGCATCGTCGCCGAAGTTCCAGCCGAGGTTTTGGTGTGGGAGATGCACGCCCGGCTCGGTGCGCAATAGAGTCGGCAGACGCGATCCGGCAGACGCGCGGTCGAGGAGAGGACATTCATGACTGAGAATCCGCCCCCCGGTAACAATCCACCGCCCGGTCAGCCGCCGTCGCCTGGTCAGGAACCGCCGTCTTACGGCCAGCAGCCGCCATCGTCCGGCCAGCAGCCGCCGTCCTATGGCCAGCAGCCGCCGTCCTACGGCCAGCAGCCGCCATCGCCGGGCCAGCAGCCGCCCTCGTACGAGCCGTATCCCGGTGCGTCCGGCCAGTATCCGCCGCAGCCGGAGCCCTATCCCGGCAGCTATCCCCCGCCGCCACCGAGTGGTTATCCCGGTCCGCCGGGACAGGGCGCGTGGGAGGAACCGAAGGGCAAGGGCCTGGCCATCACGGCCCTGGTACTCGGCATCATCGCATTGCTGACCTGCTGGACCGTGTTGGGCGGCATCATCTTCGGCTTGCTGGCGCTGATCTTCGGCATCATCGCGACGGTCAAGTCCCGTCGCGGTACCGCCGGAGGCGGCGGGATGGCGGTCGCGGGTCTGGTCCTGGGGCTGCTCGGACTGATAGCGGCCATCGCGATCACCGTGATCGGGGTCAACTTCTTCGTCAACCACGGCGGCAAGGACTACATCGACTGTGTGAACAAGGCCAGTGGCGATCAGTCGAAAATCGATCAGTGCCAGCGGGATTGGAACCACACCCTGGAGAATCGCTTCAGCGTGACGATCACTCCCCGGCCGACTCCGTAGCGGTCGGTCAGTACGCCACCGGACGGCAGCCGAGGGTGGCCGCGAGCACCTCGGCGAGTTCCGGGCGGTAGTCCTGTCGCGGTGAATCGATCCACACCCGATAGCCGGTGCGCTCGTCCACCGGTGACGGCAGCACGACGGTCGTTCCCGGTGCCACCAGCGCCGCACAGCGATGGAACATATCCGAGGCGACGGTGGCGTCCTGGGCCGATGCGTCGCCATGTTCGGTCAGAAAGGTCCAGCGCGCCGATCGCGGATGTCCGATGATCGGTCCGCTGTGTCCGCGCATGGTGAGGAAGTCGCGGATCGCCGAACCCAGTGGGGCCGGTACGGTCACCGCACCGACCGGGCCGACTTCGAGCAGAATGCGGCCCTGAACCGGTTCGACGATTCCGTAGAGTTCATTCTCTTTGCGGTAGCGGCGGCAGCGTGCCAGCGCTTCTTGGATGGCGGCGCGCCGCGCCGTCGGAAGGGTGGAGCTGTCCGGTTCGATCGCACCGGCCATCGGGTCGGGCGTAGCCATGGCGAACCTCGTCTCGTAGTCGAGTGCAGTGCCACCGATGCACAGACCGTATCGCCGCTTGGTTGAAATGACAATAGTCAACACGGTCTGGAGTCGGCGCGCGTAGCATCGGCGCGCATGGCACCTACGTCGCCTGTCGTCGCTCGGTGGGAACTTGTTCTCCGACTGCGGGAACTGCGCGAACAGCGTGGCTTCGATTCCGCCGGCTTCGCCCGCGCGGTGGGATTCACCCCGGCCAACTGGTCGCATGTGGAAAAAGGGCGCCGGATGCTGACCCGCCGGACCATCGGACCGGTGCTGGATCAGCTCGAGGTTCCGGCGGAGGAACGGGCAGAGCTGCTCGATCTACTGACCGCCGGTAAGGAACGTGGCTGGTGGGCAAAATCTGCCCTGATCGGCCCGGAACTGCAGCGCTACTACGGAATGGAACACGGCGCCCAGAGCATCCGCAGCTACGACAGTCTCGTCATTCCCGGGCTGCTGCAGACAGAGGCCTATGCACGCGCGCTGATCAGCGCCGATGTCATGATCCGCCCGGCGCAGGTGGATCAGTTGGTCGCGATGCGGATGCGGCGCAGGAAGCGGTTGCACGGGCCCGATCCGGCCGAGGTCACCGCGGTGGTCGGTGAGGCCACCCTGGTGCAGCAGATCGGCGGCCCGCAGGTACTGCGCAACCAATTGGAATATCTGTCGGGATTGCTGCACACCCGCGCCAATGTCGAAGTACGGGTCATACCGTTCACCGCTACCGCGGGAGCGATTCTTGGTGGGGCCAGTTTTCATCTGCTCGATTTCTCCGGATATCTGCCCACCTTCGGCTGGGCCGAGAGCGCGGTGTTCGGCGGTCCGGTCGACAATCCCGATCAAGTTCGCGATCTTGCGTTCGCATATGTGCGCGCGCTGGATCAATCCCTCAGTCGCACAGAATCATTGGCGCTGATCGAGAAATATCTCGGCGTGTAAACTCCAGCCCATGCCTACCCCCGTGAGGTATCTCCCGGAGATCGAACCCTGGTTCACATCGACACGTACCAACAACGGCAATCAATGTGTCGAGGTGCGTTTCGACGGTGCGGAGGTATCGATTCGCGACAGCAAATACCGTCGTGATTCGGCCAACAGACCCGAGCGGGAGCCGGTCATCACGGTCGATGCGCTGACTTGGATGGAATTTCTGAACGAGGTGGCCGGTCTCGGAAACGGCTCATCGCATCTGCACACCGGTCCGGATCGGGACGGCGGCACGGTGCTGCGGCACGGCAGCGTCGAACTGCGTTTCACCGCTGGTGAGTGGGTCGCGTTCACGGCCGGCGCCCGGGACGGTGAATTCGACCGCATTCCGGTGGCGACCGGCTGAGCGGGTTCGCCTCCGGCGGCGGATCGGCATCGTCGGCATACTGGAGGTCGTGACTTTCGACGTGACGACTCCCTCGGGCATCGATCTGACCTATCGCGACGACGCTGTGCGGGTCCAGGACGACCTGTTCGCGCACGTCAACGGCAAATGGCTGGACACATACGCGATTCCCGCCGACCGTGCGGTGGACGGTGCCTTCCGTACCCTCTACGACCAGGCCGAACTGGATGTCAAGAAGATCATCCAGGAGCTGGCCGCCGGTAGCCGGGCCGATGTGCCCGATGCCGAGGAGGCCCGCAAGATCGGCGACCTCTACAACAGCTTCATGGATGCCGAAGCCGTCGAAGCCGCTGCGCTGACGCCGATCGCCGAGGAACTGGCCGCGGTGCGCGAGGCCGGTGACCGCACCGCTCTCGCCGCCCTGCTGGGCCGGTTGCAGCGTACGGGCGTGGGTGGCGCGGTGGGCGTCTTCGTCGACACCGACGACAAGAATTCGCAGCGCTACCTGGTGAACCTCACCCAGTCCGGCATCGGTTTGCCCGACGAATCGTATTACCGCGGCGGCGAATACGAAGAGATCCGCACCAAGTACGTGGAACACATGCGGCGCATGTTCGAGCTGGCCGCAATCGACGCCGACCCGCAGCGGGTGTTCGAACTCGAGCGCAAACTGGCGGCGGGCCACTGGGACGTGGTGCGGCGCCGGGATGCCGAATTGAGCTACAACCTCACCACCTTCGCCGATCTCGTCGCCGAGAATTCCGGATTCGACTGGAACGGCTGGGCCGACGCCCTGGCCGCGGGCGTCGAGGGAACCGGCGCGGAATTGCTGGCGGAAGTGGTGGTGCGTCAGCCCGATTACGCCGCCACCTTCGCGCGGCTCTGGGACTCGGAATCCATCGAGGACTGGCAGGCCTGGGCGAGCTGGCGGGTACTGCGTTCGCGCGCACCGTATCTGACCGCCGCCGTGGTCGAGGAGAATTTCGATTTCTACGGCCGGACGCTCACCGGTGCCGAGGAGAACCGGGAGCGCTGGAAGCGCGCGGTCTCGCTGGTACAGGATCTGCTCGGTGAGGCGGTGGCCAAACTCTATGTGGCCGAGCACTTCCCGCCCGAAGCCAAGCAGCGGATGCAGGAGCTGGTCGCCAACCTCATCGAGGCCTACCGGCGCAACATCAGCGAACTGGAGTGGATGGGCCCGCAGACACGGGAGGCGGCGCTGGCGAAGCTCGAGCGCTTCACCCCGAAGATCGGCTATCCCGACACCTGGCGCGACTATTCCGCCGTCCGGATCGACCCGGCGGACCCGGTCGGCAACTACCGCAGCGGCTATGCCGCCGACCACGACCGCGATCTCGGCAAACTGGGTGGCCCGGTCGACCGCGGCGAATGGTTCATGACCCCGCAGACCGTCAATGCCTACTACAACCCGGGCATGAACGAGATCGTCTTCCCCGCCGCGATCCTGCAGCCGCCGTTCTTCGATATGAACGCCGACGATGCCGCGAACTACGGTGGGATCGGTGCGGTGATCGGTCACGAGATCGGCCACGGCTTCGACGACCAGGGCAGCAAATACGACGGCGACGGCAATATGGTCGACTGGTGGACCGACAGCGATCGGACCGAATTCGGCAAGCGCACAAAGGCTCTGATCGATCAGTACAACGGGTTCGAGCCCAAGGCGCTGCCCGGCCACAACGTCAATGGTGAATTCACGATCGGTGAGAACATCGGCGATCTGGGTGGACTTTCGATCACGCTGCAGGCCTACAAGATCGCCCTCGGTGAGGCCGAAGCACCGGTGATCGACGGTCTCACGGGATTGCAGCGGGTCTTCTTCGGCTGGGCCCAGGTGTGGCGGACCAAGGCGCGTGATGAGGAGGCGATCCGCCGGCTGGCGACCGATCCGCATTCGCCGCCGGAATTCCGCTGCAACGGTGTGGTCCGCAATCTGGATGGTTTCCACGAGGCGTTCGAGGTGGAGCCGGGTGACGGGCTGTATCTGGAACCTGCCGAGCGGGTGCGAATCTGGTAGTCACCGCGGCAGTTTCGGACCGATCTGCCGACTGTAGATACTCTGCAGCCGCGAGGTGATGTCGGCGAAGGCCGCGGTCACCTCGCGGTCGCGAAGTCCGATCTGTTCGAGCCCGGTGCCGATGATTTGATCGGCACCGGGCAGGAACACCCGGGCGTAATCCTGTGATCTGGTGAGCGGCAGCTGATCGATCGCCGTCGCGAAGTTGCGGTTCCCCGCCAGGAACTGTTGTTCGGAGGGCTCCTCGAGGGCGGATTTGCGCACCGGAATGTAACCCGTCGCCTGCGAGAAATACGCGGTATTCGCTGGGTTGGTGATGAATTCGATGAAGCGCAGCGCATTCGCCTTGCGCCGAGCCGAGATTCGGGCCGGTATCGCCAGGCCGGCCCCGCCCGTGGTGCATCCGGGTCCGTTCGGATGGGGCAGGAAGGCAGTCGCGAAATCCATTCTGCCCGCGGCATTCGCGGCGATACCCTTGATATCGCCGGTGGAGGTGACGGCCGATCCCACCAGCCCGGTTCCGAAATCCACCGCCAGTGACGGTCGGATACTCGCGTAGCCCTTGCGATTGATCATCTCCCGCAGGAAGTTCCCGGCCTCGACGGTATGCGGATCGGAGAACTTCAGCGCCCACTCGTCGGAGTAGGCTCCGCCGAAGGTCCAGTTCGGTCCCTGGAATGTCCAGGCCAGGTAGTTCTTCGCATCGCCCCAGCCGTGCGCCCATTTGCCCGGGCCGATGGCGCGTTGCAGTTCCGGACCCCATTCATCGAATTCCTGCCAGGATTGCGGCCCGCGATCGGGTAGTCCGGCTCGGGACCACAGGCCGCGGTTGTAGCAGAAGATCTGGGTGGATCGCGCATACGGCAATGCCCAGAGCTTGTCGTCGAAGCGGTAGTCCTGGATGAAG
Source organism: Nocardia sp. NPDC052254 (assembly GCF_040679495.1). Lineage (NCBI taxonomy): Bacteria > Bacillati > Actinomycetota > Actinomycetes > Mycobacteriales > Nocardiaceae > Nocardia > Nocardia sp. NPDC052254. Next base: position 494,185 of record NZ_JBFAUW010000002.1, read on the forward strand.
GAATCGACGTAGTCGTTCAGCGGAACGCCGGCCCCGGCGATCTCCGCATCGAGAGGTTCGATGGCCTTGTTGAGCGCGTAGTTGAACCACCAGACATCCGACAGCACAACCACATCCGGCAGGGCGCCGCCGGTGAGCGCCGCGTTGAACTTCTGCGCGACCTCCTCGTAGTTCCGGCCGGCGTCCACGAGTTTCACGGTCAGTTCCGGATGCTCGGTGTGGAACCGGCCGATCAGCTCGAGTTCCTGCTTCTTCGAGGTGCCGGGATGGTTGGACCAGAACACGATGGTGTTCGGGTCACCCTCGACCTCGCTGCGCGCACCCATCCCGGCACATGCCGCGACCGTCAGTCCGGCTGCGGCGGTGAGGAATCCGCGTCGGGACAGGGCACGCGTGGTTCGGGTCACGGCATCCTCCTCGGCTCAGCCCTTGACCGCGCCGCTGGTCAGGCCCTTGATCATGTGGCGCTGCAGGACGAGGAACACCACCAGGATCGGCAACATGGTCAGCAGGGTGCCGGCCATCACCGGACCCCAGTTGGTGACACTCGGATTCTCGGTGTTCTGCAGCAGCGTCAGTCCGACGGGCAGTGTGGCAACACTCGAATCGTCGGCCATGAGGAATGGCCACAGATATTCGTTCCATTCGCCGACGAGTGTGACCACGGCGAAGGCCACCATGGTGGGCCCCGACATCGGGAGTACCACCCGCACCAGCAGCTGCCACCAGCCGGCGCCGTCGATCCGTGCCGCCTCGATCACCGAAACGGGTAGCGACAGAAAATGATTGCGCATGAGGAACGTCCCGAATGCCACCCCGCACAGCGGGATGATGATGCCCTGCAGGGTGTTCCGCCAGCCGAGCTGTGCGATGAGGGCGTAGTTGGAGATCACGGTGATCTGATTCGGGATCATCAGCGCTGCGATGATGACCAGGAAGATCACCGTCTTACCGGGGAATCGCAGGAATACCAGGCCGTAGGCACTGAAGATTCCGAGTGCGAACTTCACCGCCGCGACCACGGTGGTGACGATCAGCGAATTGCGCAGGAAGGTCCAGAACGGCAGCGTTGTGGTGGCCTCGTGATAGTTCTCCGGATGCCAGCTGTGCGGCCACCACACCGCGGGCTGGGTGTAGATGTCGGGCCGCGCCTTGAATGAGGTGATCAGGATCCAGAACAGCGGGACGCCGACCACGATCAGCACACAGACCATTGCCGCATATCCGAAAACCGTTGCCAGCAGCTGCCGCCGGCGTGAAGTGGAGTTCATCGTTCGTCCCGATCCATCACCCGTACCTGAACCAGCGTGATGATCAGCAGCACCACGAACATGATGGTGGCGACCGTCGCTCCGTAGCCGGCCCGAAAGTTGCGGAAGGTCTCGTCGTAGACCTGGTAGACCATGGTGGTCGTCCCGGTGCCGAGCGGTCCGCCGCGGGTCATCACGTTGATGATGTCGAAGACCTGCAGCGAATTGAGCATGACCGTGATCGACAGGAAGAAGGTGGTGGGCCGCAGCTGCGGCAGCAGCACCCGGCGGAACGTGGTCCACCGCCCGGCGCCGTCGATGGCCGCCGCTTCCAGCAGTTCCCGTTGTACACCCTGTAATGCGGCGAGATAGATGACGAAGGTGTAGCCCAGGTTCTTCCAGATGTAGGTGACCGTCACCATGAACAATGCCCAGTGCGGATCCTGATAGAAATCCGGGACATCGCCGATTCCGATGCGGTGCAGCAGATCCTGCACCAGTCCGAAACCGGGATCGAAGACGAACTGGAAGGCCACCCCGACCGCGGCCCCGGAGATCACGAAGGGCGCGAAGATCACCGACCGGACCACATTGCGGCCGAACAGTTTCCGATCCAGCAACAGTGCCAGCGCGAGGCCGAGAACCATACTGCCGCCGACCGCGAAAACCGTGAATACGACGGTGTTTCCGACGATCTGCCAGGTATCGTCGCGGCTCCACCACTCGCGATAGTTCCGGAACCCGACGAAGTGTGCCAGCGGCTCGGCGAGATTCCAGTCGGTGAACGACAGCCGGATATCGTCGGCCAGCGGCCGATAGACGAACAGTCCGAGCAGCACCAGATTGGGCACCACCAGGACCAGGAACAACCCGTAGTCCCCCCACGGCCGTCGGCGCCCGCGATTGCGCGGCAAGGTCCGCTCCGGTCGGCTCCGCATCGCCGCATCCTGCCCGCGGCGCGTGAACACCCCGCGAATCCCGAGACCCGACGACCTGAACTTCCGGTGGGCATCACGGCCGAGCCCCGCACCTTCCGACACCCCGGACATGCGCGAATCCTAAGCGCAGCCGGACGCGTTGGCCCGCAATTGAACGAACCCTCGGCGAGGACAGAGCGCACCGAAACGAAGCGAACCCGGCGAGTACCACCGAAATCCAAATCAGAACAACAGATTTCGCAAGAACATCGGTAACTCACCGGGGACGGCCAGAATCGGTTCGGCACTCGAGTCGCTACGGATGCATGACGGTCGACGGCACCCATGCCGCCCGCAAAAGACGCGGAGAGGCGGGTGAGCACGTCGGTAACTCACCGGGGACGGCCAGAACCTCCGTGGCTCACAAGGTGAGACCGACGACCGAGCCGCCTACCGCCGCACTGAAGCCCCTGGAGAGAGGGCTCGGCTGAGCTCAGCTCCAGTCACCCATTCCGTCGCCGGCGCTGAGGTTGCCGGTGGAGTTGGTGACCACGACCGGATCGCCCTTCTGCGCGTTGTCGAAGAACCACTGCGCGTCCTCGGTGCTGACGTTGAGGCAGCCGTGGCTGGAGTCCGACACACCCTGCTGCGGCACCGACCACGGTGCGGCGTGGACGAAGATGCCGCTGTTGGAAAGCCGGGTCGCGTACTCGACCTCGAGCTTGTAGCCCTGCGGATCGGTGACCGGGACCCCGTAGGTGGAGGAGTCCATGATCATCTTCCGGTTCTTCTCCCCGACGTAGTAGGTGCCGTTGGGGGTCTCGTGGTCCTTCTTGCCCATCGAGGTCGGCATGGTCTTGATGACCTCGCCGTTGCGCGTGATGGTGATGGTGTGCGACGCGTCGTCGGCGGTGGTGACGACCGCGTCGCCGACCTTGTAGGCAACCGTGGTGCCGCCGGCCTCGACCGTGATGTCGGAGTTGGCGGGCCAGAACTCCTCGGGCCGCCAGCGCACCTGCTTGTCACCCCGCCAGTAGAAGTGCCCGTGGGTGGCATTGCTGGAGGTGATCCGGATGGCCTTTTCGGCCGCGGCGTGATCGCCCACCGGATCCTTGAAGTTGATGATGATCGGCTGCGCCACACCCACCACGTCACCGTCGCTCGGGCTGACGCTCGGTGCGGCGAAATCGGCCCGCGGCAACGGCGGCGGGTTCTTCACCGGCGCGGCGCCGGGCTCGGGCTGGGGCGACTGAACCACAGCGGGGGCGCCGGGTACGTCGGGCCCGCCGGGCCACAGTGGTGCAGCCGATGCGGATGCCATGGTGATCGCGCCGGCGGCGGTCACCGCGAGTGATGTCACCGCGAAGGTGAGCAGACCGGTCCGCTTCCGACAGGTGGTGGTGCGCACAGCCGTTTCGTCCTCTCCAACTCCGAACGCGCATGACATGCGCAGAAACTCGCGCGCGAGAATGCGCGAGTGGTCTATCAGGCCCCGGCCCGGCATCCATTACTACATCTCGCGGGGACATCGGCCAATTGCGTTCGCGCAGTTATGAACTACTCGAATGTGAAGTGTGATCGGTCACCACTGGTGCGCCACGCCGCTGCTGGGATGTGAAAGCGCCGCTCGGATCGGCGAGTCGACCGCGGCACCCGCGACGCGCCGAGAAGCGCGAATCGATACCCAGCAAACCTCATTGTGAGACAAATCACTCTATCTGTGGCGGATTCCCTCCACGACGAAGCGGATGCCGCGATGTGGTCCGGTCGCGATGTTGTGCGGTACCGAGCGCGGAATTCGGCCATGACGATAGCGCGGTGGGAGCGACAATTCGACTCGGGCGACGATCGTCGCCAAGGCGATCCGCAACTCGAAGTCGGCCAGGCCGGCGCCGAGACAGCGGCGATGCCCGCCACCGTAGGGCGCGAATTCGAACGGGCTGTAACGGTGGTCGAGGAATCGCTCGGGCAGGAACCGGGCGGGGTTCTCCCAGCAGTCCGGATCGGAGTGCAACAGCGGTAGTGCGACACCCATGGTGTCCCCGGCGTCCAGATCCACGCCACGCAGCCGATACGGCCCGGTCAATCGACGTAGCACGATCGGCACCGGCGGATGCAGGCGCAGCGTTTCCCGGCAGACGGCGTCGAGATACGGGAGCCGGGCCAGGTCCTCGGGTTCGAGGTCCCCGGCGGTATCGAGTTCGGCGCGCAGCCGGGACAGTGCGTCGGCGTCGCGGTGTAGATGGAACAGCGCCCACACCAGACCGGTCGCCGTGGTTTCGTGACCGGCCACAAGAAGGGTGCGCAACTGCTCGCGCAACTCGCTGTCGTCCGGGGCGCCCTCGCCCGGCTGGTGAGCGCTCAGCAGGTCGTCGAGCACGCCGTCACCCCGGTCACCGGCGCGACGCTCGGCGATATCGGAGTCGAGCAGGTCGTCGAGCCGGCGTCGGGACCGCACGAACCTGTCCCACGGCGAGTATCCGAATGCGTTGTGCCGCAATGCCGGAACGAGCATGAGTGGTCCGCTGAAAGCGGTCAGGAAATTGCCGACGGTCGCCGTGTAGACGCGGTGACGGGCCGGGTCGTCGGCGCCGAAGATCAAGCTCAGGATCACCCGGAGGGTCAGTGCGCGCGCAGCCACCCGCGCATCGATCACGTTTCCCGGCAGCCAGCCGGGCCCGATTCCGTTGCCCGACAGCTCGGTCCGGGTGCTGTTCTGGATCACCGTGCCGTACCCCGCAATTCGATTCCGGTGAAATGCGGGTGTGAGAAGTGCTCGATCGTCGCGATGTCGTTGATCACGGGCGAGTATCAATGACGCCGATCCGATCAGCGGTTCAATGGGATTCGGCTGCGGCGGTCGAAGAATTGCGGCCGGTGCCCGAAGTAATTCCTCTGTGCCGCTGGAAGTCCCGGTGAACAATACCGAACCGAATCCGGGAAAACGCACCGTGAATGGATCGCCGTCGCGCGCTCGGCGCAGCCGGAAGTAGTGCTCGAAATCGGTTCCGGCCACCAGCGCGTCGACGGCCGCCCATCTCGGTCGCCGGGGTGCGGTCCGTTCGCCGGAAATCAGCGGGATTCGATGTCGGCTGCCTGCTGTCGGTGCGCCCATACAACGGATACGAGACAGGACGGCGGTGGGTTCGATCCGGTCGGGCGGCCCGGTCGGGCGGCTCAGCCCAGTGCCGCGCGTGCCTCGGCACCCAGTTTGGCCAGCCGCCCGTCGCCGATGGTGTTGAGCGAATTTCCGAGCCGATTGGTCACGAAGGCGACCGACATCCCGGATGCCGGATCGGCGAAGGCACCCGAGCCACCCACCCCGTAGTGGCCGAATGCCCGGCGCAGCGGATGTCGTGAGGCGATCGGCGGACGGTGATAGCCCAAGGTGAACGGCACCGGCACCCCGATCACGTAGTCGCGGTGTTCGCTGCGTTGCACCTGGTTGACGGTGTCGATGGTCTCCGGCCGCAGCAGGGGCGCACTCCAGGATCCGTCCGGCAGCAGTACCCGGCCCGCATTGGCCAGGGCGCCGTACATCCGAGCCAGCGCACGTGCGGAGAAGACGCCGTTGAAACCGGGTATCACCGCGTCGTGCACGCGCGGATCGCCGATCAATGCGTCCAGACCTTCCGGCATTCCGGCCTCGGCGATGGCACCGATCGAGCGACTACGCGCGATCACCCTCGAGGCCGTGTCCCAGCGCATGCCGGGGATTTTCAATCGTGGGAAAGTGCGCGCGACGCGATGCCGTTCGGCCACCGGAACCCGATACCAGAACTCCTCGGTCTGCAGCGGTTCGGCGATTTCGCGCCGCAGCACATCGGTGAACGGCTCGCCGGTCGCTCGCTGCACGATCTCGGCGACCAGCCAGCCGAAGGTCACCGCGTGGTATCCCGACGACTGCAGCCGCCGCGCATCCGGTTCGGCCGCGGCCAGTGCGGCGATCATGGCGTCGTAGTCGAGGATTCCGTCGGAGGTGGCGGCCAGGCCGCGCACCCGGTGCAGGCCCGCCCGATGCGACAGCACCTCGCGCACCGTGATGTCCTGTTTGCCGTGCGCGCCGAATTCCGGCCAGTACTCGGCGACGGCCGCGTCGTAATCGATCAGTCCGCGCTCGGCGATACGGTGCAACACCGTGGCCGCCACACCTTTGCCGGTCGAGAAGCTCAGCGCCACGGTGTCGAATTCCCAGCGCCGGTCCGGCGCCGACCATCCGGTCCATACGTCCACCACCGGCCGCCCGTGCAGGAAGATCGAGAAGGCGCCACCGCCCCGCGCCGGCCGCGGGAACATCCGGAAGAAATGGTGCACCACCGGTACGAACCGCGGATCGATGATCATCTGTGGCGCATCGCCGATGTCCGCGCCCGCCGCATCCACCCTGTCGACCTCCTGCCGCCGCGCCGTCGCGGCGTAGTTCTTTCCGTGACAGGGTATGACGCGTCACGAAGTGGGGGTTCGCCGCCACAGCCCGACCGGCGTCGCGACGCAGGCCGCCCCCGTGTGCGAGTCCCAAGCCAGTGCCGCCGAACCGAGACAGACCGCACTGCGCTGACTGGAGATCACCTGTGCCTGCGATCCGTTCATCGCGAAGGAGATCCCGATCCGGCCCGGCGCCGGGTCCGTGGTGATCGAGGTGAGGGCCAAGGCATCGGGTCCCATCCCCACGGCCACCGGAAGTCCGGCGATGCCCTCACTGGCCCCGATTCCACCGGATGCCCCCATCCCCAGCGCGACGGCACCAGTGGTTGCCTTGGCATAGCCAATGCCATCGATTCCCGCCGATCTGGCATGTCCAGATTCATCTCCGATCGCACGACATGCGGTGTTACCGGCAACGATCGTGATGTCGCGATTGTCGTCAGCGGTGCATTGCGTGGTGGTTGCTGCGGCGGCCCCGGCGCCGACCGAAATAATGCCGGCCGCGGCCATCGAACAGAGGATCGCACTCAGAATCTTCACGGAAAACTCCTTTCGGGCCAGCAAATCTCACCTTAACCGGACGGCATCGCGGCAGCTTCGATCCGCGCCGGGACCACCGGGTGAGGTGGTACCGCATCAGACGGCGCCGGCACGAAAAGGGCGGCGGCCCGAGTACGAGACTCGGACCGCCGCCCGCTGGAAGGACTGTCGCGCAGCCGATCAGATCGGAGCGAATCCCGCCCCGGCGCCGCCATGCGCGTTCATGTCGTTGACGATCGTGGTCATGTTGGTGCCGACCTCGGGACCGAAGCAGGCCACCGCGAGATATGCGTTGACCATGCCGACCAGCGTCGTCCCGATCACGACCGGAGCACCGGAATCGCCCTCGACCACGCACATCTCGGCCCAGGTCTCATCGGTCTGGAAGACGTCACCGAATGCCAAGCCGCAGGTGTTGCCGGTGGTGCGGCCTTCCTTGCAGATGATGTTGGGGAACTGCGCAGGTGCGCCGATACCGGTGATCGTCACGTTGCCGATCCGGTTGACCGGCGTGACGCGACCCGGGTCGAACTGGATGACCGCGTAGTCGAGGTCGTGATTGGAGTACACGAAATGTCCGACCACACCCGCGCCACGGTCTTGTTCGGCCCAGACCTGCGAGCCCGCTTCACCACAGTGTCCCGCGGTGAGACCGATGAGGCGGCCGCCCGAATCGTGGCCGATGGTCGTCACCGTGCATTCGAATTGGTTGTCGATGATGATCCCGGAACCACCGCCGATGACGGGCGGACCGGGATCGGCCTGTGCGACCCCCGCGCCGGTCCCGAGCAGCGCCGCGCCCAGGGCTACAGCAAAGGCGGCTCGAGCCGCCCTGACGAGTGAGTTGAACATTTCCCTCCAGACGTCGGAAGTCCGCACGATATCAGCCTTGACGCACTACATCCTTGCAGTAATCGCGCCGGGGCGCGCAGGGTACGCCGGTGAAGTTTGCTGGATCGATGCCGTGGATGTGTGATGACGCGCGGAGCGGGGCGAGATGTGACACTCGCGCGCGGCACCGGTGGATACGCGGCTACGCGCTATAGGATTTCATCGGTATTCGGGGGCCAAATCTTAATAACGAGAATTTCATTCCGATAAATCTGTTATCGGATCTCGAGTTGGACAATTGATCAGGAAACTAGAACCTGTTCTAGAAATTCGGGCCGTTCATTGTGACCTATACCAGTGCGGTGCCGCCGATCACAGCCCGAGAACGGACGTGATCTGGGTCTATGACCACAGGCACACATTGTGATGTGTTTTTCCTAACTCCGTAGTAAGGTGCCTCAAGCGAAACAGTCGTCGGGGCGGGTAACCGGCGTCGAGAGGGGTAGCCAGTGCAAGTCACCAACGGTCCGGACGGGTCGGGGGCAATTAGCTCGCCATCTAGATTCAATGCCGCGGCGGACTGGACGAAGGCGTACTGGCAGGATCACCCCAAGCGGTCTCTCGAGACCTTCGGCCGGCAGATCACGATGGGTGTCGAAGCGGTCACGGAACTTTTTGTCGCCATCTTCCGCGGCAGGTTCCCGTTCGGAGAATTCGTCCGGCAATGCGCATTCATGGCCAGTGTCGCCGCCGCGCCGACGCTGCTGGTGGCAATTCCGATCGGTGTCATCGTCTCCATCCAGGTGGGCTCGGTTGCTCAGCAGGTCGGTGCCACCTCGTTCATCGGTGCGGCCAACGGCCTCGGCATCATCCAACAGGGTGCGCCGCTGGTCACCTCGCTGATGATCGCCGGTGCGGTGGGCTCGGCCATCTGTGCCGATCTCGGCTCCCGCACCATTCGCGAGGAGATCGATGCCATGAAGGTGATGGGCGTCGATCCGCTGCGCCGGCTGGTTGCCCCCCGGCTCGGCGCCGCCATGCTGGTATCGGTGCTGTTGTGCGGATTCGTGGTCTTCGTCGGCTTCCTGACCGGCTACATCTTCAATATTTTCGCCCAAAACGGAACTCCCGGCTCCTACATCGGAACCTTCGCGTCGTTCGCGGTCACCACCGATTTGCTGGTGGCACTGATCAAATCGCTGATCTTCGGACTGCTGGCGGCAATCATCGCCTGCGACTCCGGGCTGAGCACCCGCGGTGGTCCGGGCGGTGTCGCCAACTCGGTCAACACCGCGGTGGTGCTGTCCGCACTGATGTTGTTCGGTACGAATCTGATCATCACGCAGATCTACAACGCCCTGTTCCCTCCACAGATGGTTTGATCCGGTGTCGTCAACTTATGTTCCGCCGCTACTGCGGCCTCTGCAGCGGATCCGCGGTTCCGCCGGTGCACCGCGAGACTGGCTCGCGCGAGTCGGCCACCAGGTCTTCTTCTTTCTGCGGTCGATCGGCTCGATGCCGCTGGCGCTCAAGCACTATCCGAAGGAAGTCTGGCGTCTGCTCTCCGACGTCACCTGGGGCAACGGCAGCCTGATCGTCGGTGGCGGCACCATCGGTGTCGTCCTGATTCTGAGCGCGTTCGGCGGTATGACGGTTGCCATTCAGGGCTACACCTCGCTGAACCTGTTGGGTTTGAGCCCGCTGACCGGTGCTGTTTCGGCCTTCGCGACCACCCGTGAGCTCGGCCCGATGCTGGCCACGGTGGCCTTCGCGACCCAGGCAGGCTGTCGATTCACCGCGCAGCTGGGTTCCATGCGGATCGCCGAGGAGATCGACGCACTGGAATCGCAGGCCATCCGGCCGCTGCCCTATCTGGTCAGCACCCGGATGATCGCGGCGATGATCGCGATCGTGCCGCTGTACTGCCTCGCGTTGCCGGTCGCGTACCTGTCCTGCTCGGTCACGGTGGGGCTCATCGGCGGAACCGCTTCGGGCACGTTCCAGCACTACTTCTATCAATTCCTGGTACCGCACGATGTGCTGTGGTCGCTGCTGAAAGCTGTTCTCTTCGTGGCGATCACGACTTTCATCCAGTGCTATTACGGATTCTTCGCCTCCGGTGGTCCGGAAGGTGTGGGTGTGGCCGCGGGCCGGGCGATCAAGCTCTGCATCATCGCGGTCGTATTCGCCGACCTGTTCATCACGCTGGCCATCTGGGGTGTCAACCCAGGCATCAGGATCTCGGGATAGGAGGCACGGTGAACCACAATGCGAAGCTTGTTCGCTGGGCCGACCGGGTGCGGGTGTCCCGCGTGGGCACAGCAGGCACGGTGAACCACAATGCGAAGCTTGTTCGCTGGGCCGACCGGGTGCGGGTGTCCCGCGTGGGCACAGGGGGCCCGGCATGATCATCGATCCCAGTGGCCGCGGACCCACGATGCGGCAGCTGCTCATCGCCGGTGCCTGCGGTCTCATCGTCTTCGTCATCGCGCTGGCCTTTCTGTTCGCGCGGTACCAGGGCTACATCCTGAAGCCGGCGGTGGGCGTCACCGCGAATCTGACCACCACCGGTGACGGACTGCCGGCCAACGCGGACGTGAAGTTCCGCGGGGTGCTGGTCGGTGAGGTCAAGGATGTGTCCGTGGCCGCCAAGGGTGAGCTCCAGCAGGTGCACATCGATATGAAGCCGGACTACATCTCCTCCATTCCGGCCAATGTCACCGCGCGAGTGGTCCCGAGCAACCTGTTCGCGGTCACCTCCGTCGAGTTCGTCTACAACGGAGCGGATGCCGCCTCGCTGAAGGCCGGTTCGGAGATCACCGAGGACCACAGCCAGGGCACCATAGCCCTGCAGGACACGCTGACCACCGTCCGCTCCATCCTCGACAAGATCGATCCGATGCAGCTGGGCCGGGTGTTGAGCACGCTGTCCTACGCGCTCGACAATGGCGGCCGGGTCCCCGGTTCCACCGTCGAGCGGCTGGACAACTGGCTCACCCAGGTTCGTGGCGCGGTACCGGATGTCACCGGGACGCTGGACAATCTGTCCGCCTCGATGCATGCGCTCAACCAGTCGGCCCCCGATCTGATGCAGACGTTGTCGGAATCGGTGAAGACCGCGCAGACCATCGCCGACAAGCGTGGTGAGCTCGCGAATCTGATCACCGGTTCCTCGGCCACCGTGGACAAGGTCAATGGCCTGTTCGCCCGTAACCCCGACGTCGGCAAGCAGTTGACCTCCGGTACCGGCGACATGTTCGGCGCCCTGGCCGAGGATCCGTCCGCGATCCCGCAGGCCATCTCGAATCTGAACGCGTCGGTGCGGGCGTTGAGCACCACCTTCAACTGGGGTCCGCAGAAGCAGATGATCTGGAATCTGGGTCTGACCCTCACGCCGTACAAGCCCTACGAGCGGTCCGACTGCCCGCGCTACGGCGATCTCGCCGCGCCGAGTTGCGGCACCGCTCCGGAGGTCGCCGATGTGGGTCCGCCGACGCCGGCGCTGAAGCCGCGCGTCCTCGACTCCGCGCAGGGCCTGCCGCCGATGCCGCCGATGCCGGGCCTGCCCGCCATCCCCGGTGTGACGACGGGTGACACCTCGCAGACCGCCGCACCGGGTCAGGCACCGCAGTCGGGTAACCCGCTCGCGGGAACTCCGCTGGAGGGTCTGTTCCCACAGCTGCCGACCCTGCCGGGGCTGCCTGGTGCACCTGCGGCACCGGCCCCGCAGCCGGCTCCGGCCGCCGCGCCCGCAGCGGACGCGTCGAAGCCCCACGCGGCTCCGATCGGCTACTACACCGGGCGCGACGCGATGGCGCAGATTCTCGGCCGGGAACCCACGACGGCCGAATACATGCTGATGAGCTCGATCCTGAGGGGTGGAACCTTGCAAGTATCCGAGAGCGGTGCGCGCTCATGAGCATTCGCAAGCCGCTGATCGGGTTCGGTATCTTCGCCCTCGTCTCGGTGCTGGTGACCGTGGTCATCTGGAACACCCTGGCGCGCACGGTGAACGGCTCGACCAACAGCTACTCGGCCGTTTTCACCGACGTGCTCGGCCTGCGGAAGGGCGACGACGTCCGGATGGCGGGCGTGCGGGTCGGCAAGGTCACCGATATCGAGCTCGAGGGTCAGCACAGCGCCAAGGTGTCGTTCATCGTGCAGCGCGACCAGACGCTGTTCGGCAACACCAAGGCCCTGGTCCGGTATCAGAATCTGATCGGACAGCGGTACGTGGCGCTGCAACCGGGCGACAAGGGCGACAATTCGCGCCTGCGCGCCGGTGGCTCGATTCCGGTCGACCGCACGGAGCCGTCATTCGATATCTCGGGTCTGCTCAACGGATTCCAGCCGCTGTTCGAAACCTTGCGGCCCGAACAGGTCAACAGCCTGTCCAACACCTTCATCCAGGCACTGCAGGGTGACGGTGTATCGCTGAGCTCGTTCATCACCCAGGCCGCCGCGCTGGCCGGTGATTTCCAGCGGCGCGACGTGATTCTGTCCGATGTGATCACCAATCTGTCGGCCGTGATGTCGGGACTGGCGAAACGAGGTGATGAATTGGAGACGCTGGTGACCCAGACCCGGTCGCTGATCGGCGGCCTGTACGACCAAGGCCAGTCGCTGCAGGCGTCCACCGTCCAGATCGCGAATGCCACCACCTCCCTGGTGGACATGCTCGATCAGGTTCAGCCCAAGATCGCGACGGCGCAGAATTCCTCCAATGCCGCCCTGACCCTGCTGATCAACGACGGTCCCCAGCTGGATCAGGCGGCCGTCGATCTGCCGGCCATCCTGGCCAACGTCTCCAAGTTCACCTCCGACGGTGCGTTCGCCAACGCCTACCTGTGCTCCCTGGACGTCTCGCTGTACGGCGTGCTGCTCCCGCGCGGTCTCCTCAGTCAGATCGGCGGACCCTCGCATTCGGCGGTGTGCCGACCATGACGAGTTTCGGTAAAGGGATCCGGAATCGGTTCCAGGGCAATCGCTACTTCTGGCTCGGTATCGCCGGCGCCGTTCTGATCGTGGTGCTGCTGGTGGTCTCCACCGGTTACAAGAAACTGGGTGTCGGCACCCGCGATGTGCAGGCGGAATTCGTGCAGACCGCCGGTGTGAAGACCGGTGACAAGATCAATGTCGCCGGTGTGCCGGTGGGCACGGTGAGCGGGGCGAAGCTGGAGGGCGATCACGTGCTGATCACCCTGCAGATCAACAACGATGTGAAGCTCGGCCCGGACACCCGCGCCTCCATCAAGATGGCCACCCTGCTGGGTGCCCGGTACATCGACCTCGATCCGGGAAACGGCAAGGGGCTGCCCGGCGGGCGAATTCACAAGGCCAACACCAAGGTTCCCTACGACCTGGCCGATGTGGTGCAGATCGGTACGCCGAAGTTCGAGGCGCTCGACACCCAGAAGCTGTCGGAGTCGCTGCAGGTGCTCGGTGATCAGATCGACGGTTCACCGCAACTGACGGCGCAGGCGCTCGACAGCGTCGGCGCCCTGGCCAAGACGATCAACGATCGCCGCGATCAGGTCGACGGTCTGCTCAAGGACCTCGACCGGGTCACCAAGATCCTGGGCGACAACCGCAACAGCCTGCTGCTGGTGATCACGCAGGGTGAGGCGATCGCCTCGCGGGTGATGGAACGTCAGACCCTGATCACGCAGCTGCTCGACAATGTCGCGACATTGACCAAGCAACTGCAGCAGATCGGTGCGGAGAACGACAACCAGCTCGGCCCGACCATCGAACAGCTCAACACCATGGCCCAGGGGCTGCAGAAGAACAAGGACAACCTGGACCGGATGCTGCAGATCATGCCGGTCGCGTTGCGGCAGTTCAACAATGTGTTCGGCAACGGGCCCTACGGTGAGGTCGGTGTGCCGTGGCTGTTCCCCGACAACTGGTTGTGTTTCGCCCGAGTGATCGAAGGGTGCCAGGGATGAGACTGACCAAACCATCGATCCGTGGCACTTTCGCAACCCCGTGGCTGTCGCGCGCCACCAAAGCGGTGGCGATCGGCGCGGCGATGCTCGTGGTCGGCAGTTGTGGTTCGGTGCAGAACGCGGTGGGGGGTTCCACTCACATCACCGCCGATTTCCGCAATATCGCCGGTATTTTCGAGGGCAATCCGATCACCGTCCTCGGCCTCGATGTCGGCAGGATCGACAAGATCATCCCCAAGGGTGAATTCGTCGAGGTGCACATGACCGTGAACCACGATGTGGACATTCCGAAAAACGTGACCGCGGCGATCATTTCGCCGTCGATCGTGACCGACCGGCATGTCGAGCTCACCCCGCGCTACACCGGTGGGCCCAAGCTGACCGACAACACGCATCTGACCGTGCAGCAGACCCGCACCCCGGTCGAGCTGGACACGATGATCAAGACCATCGATCAATTCACCGCGGCGCTGAAGCCGGCGCCCGGCCAGACTCAGGGCCCGTTGTCGGGCACCCTGCTCTTCGACATGGTCAACGGTCAAGGCGAGAAGATCCGGGACACGTTGAACGCGCTGTCGGGTGCGCTGAAGGTGGGTGTCGACAACAAGGACGCGATCTCGACCATCATCATCAAGCTCAACGAGTTGACCTCGATGCTGGCCGACAACGACCAATCGGTCCGCGACTTCAGCAACAAGGTGACGCAGATGTCGTCGCTGCTGGCCGAGCAGGCACCGGGTCTGCAGGCCACCCTCGATCAGCTCAATGGCTTCCTGGCCAACACCAGCGGAGTGTTCAGTCAGTACCAGAATCAGTTGTCCGACAGCCTGACCGGGCTCACCTCGGTCACCGACCAGCTCCGCCGCAACGCGGCCGGCGTGGTGGAGATCGCGGACGTGGCGCCGCTGCTGCTGCAGAACCTGGACCGCGCGATGGATCGCAATCGCGGTTTCGTCCGCCTGCACGGCGTCATCGGCACCATCCTGACCGGTGAGATCGTCAGCTTGTTCTGTGAACGAATCCAGATGAAGTCCGATGGCTGCCGGACCGGCAAGATCGAGGACTTCGGGCCCGACCTAGGGTTGTCCGCCGCACTGTTGGGACTGACGAAATGATGGGATCGAAGCGTCTGCGGCGCACCGCGGTGGTCCGGACATCGGTGGCACTGGGAGTTTCGGCGACCATGCTGGCCTCCGGTTGTGGCTTGACGGTGGACAGTCTGCCGCTGCCCAAGCCGGGGCAGTCCGGTGACACCTACACCGTGCACGCGGTGTTCTCCAACGCGCTCAATCTGCCCGATCAGGCCAAGGTGAAGATCGGTGGTTCCGATGTCGGTGTGGTCACCCACATCGTGACCAAGGACTTCCAGGCCATCGTCGACATGGACGTCCGCAAGGACATCACCCTGCCCGTGGATTCCACCGCGGAGCTGCGGCAGGCGACTCCTCTCGGTGATGTGTTCGTCGCGCTGTCGAAGCCGAAATCCGATGCGAACACCCAGATGTTGAAGAGCGGCGACACCATCGGCCTCGACCACACCTCGGCCGGCGCCACGGTCGAGGAGCTGCTGCTGTCGGTGTCCATGCTGTTCAACGGTGGCGGCGTCGCTTCGCTGACCAAGCTCACCTCGGAACTGGATTCGATGGTCGGTGGCCGGCCGGATCAGCTGGCCAGCCTGATCAAGCAGATGACGAGTGTGACCGGCACCCTGCACGCCGACAGCGATCGAATCGACAGCGTGCTCAACGGATTCGACGCATTGGCCAACACCATCGAGGCCAATCACAATCAACTGGGACAGGTGGCCGACACCCTGCCACAGATGATCGGTGCGATCGCCGAGAACAACAAGCAGATCGGCGATCTGCTCGGCAAGATCTCGACAACCAGTGCGGCACTTGGTGATTACGCCGACACCAGCCACGATCAGCTGGCAGGACTGCTCGACAACATACACAAACTCATGGACGCGCTGTCACAGACCGGCAATACCCTGGGGCCCGCGCTCGACGCGCTGCACGAGATCCGGCCGAAGGCAGACGCCTCGTTCAAGGGCAACACGCTCGCCGTGGCCGCTACCCTCACCCAGCTCGATGCCGGTCTGATCACCGATCCGCCACACAGCAAGTTCTGGGATGCGCGCGATCTGCAGGATATGGCGGGCAGTCTGATTCAGGTGCTGCAGATCGTCTACGGCCGAGTGACAGGGGGCCACCGATGAGCTGGCTCAAACAACACAAACTGCTGTTGTCCGCGCTCGGACTGGTGCTGGTCTTCGTGGTGGGCGCGTCGTATCTGGCGGTGAGCGTGATGCGAATCAACCCGCTGCGCAGCACCTATACGGTGACGGTCGCGCTGGATCGATCCGGTGGTCTGCAACCCGGTAACGATGTGACGCTGCGCGGGTTCCGCATCGGCAAGGTCAACTCGATCGAACTCACCAACCAGGGCGCGTCCATCGCGGCCGAGGCCGAGATCGACACGCGCTACAAGATTCCGGTCGCGACCCAGGTGGTCGTGCACGCCCTGTCGGCCGCCGGTGAGCAGTACGTCGACTTCCAGCCGAATACCGATCAGGGACCGTTCCTGAAGGACGGTTCGGTGATCGCGTTCGATCCACAGCGGGTGCAGACCCCGACCCCGGTGTCGGATGTGCTGGTCAACGCCAGCGGCTTCTTCGATCAGATCGATCCCGATCGGTTCAGCACCATCCTCGGTGAGCTGGACACCGCGCTGAGCGGCGGCCCGAATCAATTGCGCGACATGATCGATGCGCTGAGCCTGGTGACGGCCGGCCTGGACAATCTGCTTCCGCAGACCACGAATCTGCTGAAGAACCTTCAGGTCATCGCATCGACCACCTCGAACGCACAGCCCGATCTGAGCACCCTGACGAACACTTCGTCGACATTGTTCACTCAGTTCAACAATGCCAATGACGAGTTGCGCAAGGTGCTGGATCAGGCGCCCGGTCAGATGCAGGCGCTCGGTGCCACGCTGGACAAGACCAGCGATCCGATCACCAGTCTGGCCAACAACTTCGTGGCCATCACCCGGTCCGCGCAGCTGCGACTGCCGGCGCTGCGGGCACTGTTCCCCTCGCTGGTCGTCGGTAGTTCCGCCATCGGCGTCCCCGCGCACGACGGTGAGTTCTATACGGTCGTCGACATCTGGCCGCGTCCGTTCTGCCAGTACTCGCACGCACCGGTGGCGCCGTATGTGGTGACGGACGGCACGGCTCCGAAGTGGAACTACTGCACGAACGCTCCACCGGACCAGCAGATCCGCGGTTCGGCCAACGCACCTCGGCCCGATGTTCCGAACAACGGAGCTCAGATGCCGTCCGGCGCCGATCCGAACGATCGGACGCCTCCACCGGTGCGATGAGTAGAGTGGCCCAAAACATACGGCGTGGTACGGCCACGCGAGAAAGGTGACAGATCGATTCATGTCCGATGACGACACCGCCAAGGACAAGGCGAACAAGGATGCCGAGTCGACCGAGAAGGTCGATACGACGCAAGACAGCACCGCCGCGGACGCAACGGTCAAGTTCGAATCGGACGCGTCGGCCGATACCGCTGACGAGGGCAAGGCGGCGGATGTCGCGGCCGATTCGGTGAAGGCCGACAGCACCGAATCCGAATCCGCCGCGGCGGCCGACGCCACGGTGAAGGCCGACTCCGCTGCGACGGCAAGTGATCCGGATGCGACGGTGAAGCTCCCGACCGCGAGCCCGATCTCCGAGGCGAAGACGGTCAAGCAGGCCGTTCCCGCCCCGGCTCCGGCGCCCGCCGGCGGGAAGAGCACGCCGTGGACGCCCATCATCGCGGCCTTCGCGGCCGGTGTGGTGCTGGTCGCCGCGGTCACCGCGGTGGTGGTCTTCTGGATGAAGGCCGACGACCGGGACCAGCAGCTCGCCAACCGGGACGATTCGACCCAGGCCGCCTGCGATTTCGGTAAGGCCGTGGCCAGCTACGACGCGAAGGACCTGGACGCCTACTTCACCAGCGTCAGGGACAAGTCCACGGGCGAATGGGCCAAGTTCTGGGGCGACGCCTCGGACACGCTGAAGAAGGCCATGGTCAGCGTGCAGGCCAAGTCGAAGCTGGACGAGATCCACTGCGCGTGGGAGTCCGGTAACGACAGCCAGGCCAACGTCGTCCTGGTGATCACCCAGGAACAGACCAACCAGGCCGTGCCGCAGCCGGACAAGATCACCATCCCGGGTGTGGCACAGCTGGAGAAGCACGACGGCAAGTGGCTGGTCGCCAAGTTCGATTCACCGGTCACCAAGGGTGGCGGCATGGGCCCGGCGGTTCCGGGAGCGGCTGCGGCCGCACCTGGTACCAGCCCGCAGGCGAACGAGGGCGCACCCCAGCCCGCACCGGCACCGCAGCCGGGAAACTGAACCCGAGCTATCCAGCCGATCGACAACACCGCGGCCCACGACGTCATCGTCGTGGGCCGCGGTGCGTCGGAACGAGGAAGTGCTCGGCACGGGAACCGAGCGCCTCCGGCGGTGGGCCGACCCACCACCGCCGGAAGCATTCGGTTGGTTTGTCATCGATCAGAACAGCGTGAGCGTGTCCGTATCGGCTTTCGCTGCATCGGCTTTCGCCCGGGGGCGCTTCGGAGGTGAACCGGGCTTCTCCGCGGGGATCGCGGTGAGGGGTGTGGTCACCGCGGCATCGGTCATCGCGACGGGAGCAGGTGCCGCCACGCCATTCGGTAGCGGCGGCAGATCCTCGACCGCGTCGGGGGCCGCGTCGGAGGCGGCGGCCGCAGAGCGGGCGGCCACACCTGCCAGTTGATCTGCCTGCTCGTTGAAGTAGTTGCCGACGTGACCCCGGACCCAGCGGAACCGCACCGGGCCGGGCCGGGTGGCGATCGCGTGATCGATCCACCGGACCAGTTCGACATTCTTGACCGGGCTGCCGGTGGCGGTGCGCCAGCCGTTGCGGCGCCAGCCCGGTAGCCATTCCGAGGCGCATTTGATCGCGTACAGCGAATCGCTCTCGATGAACAGCGGTTCGGCACCCGGATGAGCACGAATGGCCTCGAGAACGGCACGTAGCTCGGCGACCTGATTGGTTCCCGAGGCGGCTCCGGCGCTGGCCGAACCGCCCTGATGATCCACCCACGCCCAGCCGATGGCGCCGCCGGGGTTACGCAGGCAGGATCCGTCGGTGCTCACGATGATCATGCCCGGTACCCTACGCAATCCGGCCGACAAGATCCGTACCGTGGAAATCTTCTATCTCCCTGCGCAATTGCGCCTCGCTGCGGCGGACAACGCCCCGCACCGCGGCATCGACCGCCTTCGCGGCAGGCCGCACCGGCCAGCCGCGCAGCGGAGGATAGTCGACCTCGAAGGTCAGCACGGAGCGGCCGTAACCGAGCGGATCGACCCGCAGCGTCAATGTCGCCGCACCCGGCGCGGCGGCAGCGGCCTGCGCGGTTGCGGCAGCGGATGTGCCGACGGCAGCGGTCGTCGATCCGGAGTCCTGCGCAGGCGCCACCTTCCCCGGCCGGCGCCTGCGCAGGGTGTATCCGATCACCGCATTGCGGCGGTACTCGGTGATCTCACATTCCACCGCCGGATGCCACAACCCGAGCTGAACGAAGGCTGTGTAGCGCGCGCCCGGACCATGGCCGGCCTCGCCGATCGGTTCGAAACTCGCGATGCCGAACATCCAATCCGGCACGAACAGATGGTTATCGGTGTAAGCGAAGGCAACTTCGACCGGAGCCCCGACGTCACTCGCGTACCTGATGTGGCCCATACGCTCTCCCTGTCCCCGACTGCCACAAAAATACTACAAAATTCCTCTTTATTGAACGGTTACCGAGGATTAACGTGTGGAGCCCGATTGGCGTGGCGGATAACCGCTGACGAGGGGAAATGCCTCGAACGACCAGTCTGTTTCGGGTGTGCTCGGCGGGAGCGGGCACGCGAAAACCGGCCGAATACCTGAAGTACGGTACCGGCCGGTGATGTGGTCTGGCTATGCCTGCGTGGAATCCGGAAGCTGCTGCAGGTGCTCCGAGTCGACCGCTTCCGGCTGGGCATGCCGCTGGACCTGCATATCGTGGCGACCCAGCAGCGGGTCGGTCATCGCGACGCCGAGTTCACCGCTGTGCGTGTCCAGCTCGGTCCGGAACTCGGTGACACCGGTGGATGGCCCGGCCTGGTCGGTCCGCGGGGGCTCGGTGGTGCCGAATATCGCCGGAAGGTTCGTATCGAGTCTGACGGTGAGCGAATTCTGCTGTGTTCTGGCCAGATTCGCGCCGAGATAGGTGTCTTCGGACAGATTCAGCCGACCACCGACGCCGCCCGGGCGAACGGTCGTGGCCGCGGTGATGGGGACCACCGGCGTGCCGTCGGAAACGGCCGGGGCGGGGTACGGCTCCGCCGCCGGACCGGCGACGATCGGTAGCGGGCGGGATTCGGCGGCCAGGCCCCAGCGCGCGGTACCACGTGCCGTGGTCGGTGCTTGTGCCTCGGAGCGCTGTGGTTCCGGCGCGGGCGGGTTCACCGTGTCCGGTTCTCCGGGGCCGATCATGGCCGGAAGGCCGGATCCCCCGATCTGATTGACGACATATGTTCCGGCGGCGACGGTCAGCCCGATGCTCGCCATACCGGCGAGCACGATGGCGGTGTGTTGCAGAATTTGGCCGGCGGACCGGGAATGCGCGGTGTGCGGTGCCATATCGGTGCGTCTCCCTCTCCCCTTGTTCCCCTCGTGAACGACCCGCACCGTTGAAAGTCGTACGTGTGTCCAGGTTACTGGGTGCTACGGCGTCGTCCGCACCCGTGCGGCAAACATCACAGCGGTCGATATGTGTCGGAGAGGCTCGACCTGGGTAAATGGACCGGGTTCAGCGAGGGTTTGTGCCGCGTTCAGCGGGGGTATCCAGACAGGGCTGGCGAGCGTCAGCTTGGCGCTGCGCTCTCGAAGACCTCCGGCCAACGGCGTCCGGTCGGCCCTAAGCACGGTGCACCCCAAGTCGGCGCTCGCCCGCTTTTCCCGGCCGGTTCAGTCGAACCGGCCGGCTTCGCGTCCGGTTCCGGGCGGTCCCGCGAAAGCTTGCGCGATGGTCAGCCATTCGGCGGCATCGGATCCGGTGGTGGTCAGCGGCAGATCGGCGCGGTGGCGGCGTTGCGTCACGAGCAGGCAGAAATCCAGCGCCGAACCGGTGACGCGCTGTGCGGCATCCTCCGGGCCCCAATTCCAGAGCGTGCCGTCCGGAGCGGTCAACTCGACCCGGAACGGTTCATCCGGCAGCGCCCGTCCGTGCACGGTGTAGGCGAAATCTCGCGTCCGCACCCCGATGTGGGCGATATTGCGCAACCTCGCGGTCGGTGTCCGGATCACATTCAGGGCGTCGGCCACGTCCTGACCGTGCGCCCAGGTCTCCATCAACCGGGCGCTGACCATGGACATCGGGCTCATCGGCGGTCCGAACCACGGGAGTTTGGTTCCCGCCGGGACCGCGCGCAGCGCCGTCGCCAATCCGGCTCGGCCGCGCCGCCACCGTTCCAGCAGCTGCGGTGGGGCCATGGTCGCGAGCTCGGCGGCCGCGTCGTCGACGAAGGTGGCGATCTTCGTGGTGGCCTCGCGCAGCAGTTCGGCGAAGCGGCCGGCATCGGTCGCCGCGATCGTCGATACCTCGTCGGTCCAGGTCAGATGGGCGATCTGGTGTGCGATGGTCCAGCCTTCGGCCGGTGTCGGGAGTGCCCAGTCCGTGTCGGTGCGGGGTGCGACCAGGTGGTCGAGATCCGCGCATTCGGCCTCGAAATCGGCGAGCAGCGCGTCCAGATCAGCCATGACGACAGCATGGCAACGGGTCGAAAAAAATGCAAGCACGCGTGCTTGTATTTGTCACCAACCGAAGATCAGCAGATGCACCCCACCGACCACCAGGCCCAGGGCGGCGCCGTGCAGATACAGCAGCCAGGCATCCTGCTCGACCGAGGCGTAGAACATCTCCATGAACTCGCCGGGGGTGAGCTGCTTGAGTTTCCGGGCGGCGAATTCGTCGATCTTGCGAGCCTGATCCAGGGCGAATTCCTCGTCCTCGACCAGACTCGGCGCCAGACTCACCGCAGCGCCGGCCGCACCCACCTGCAGATTGTCGAACTGGCGCGCACCGAAGGCGGCGCGCACCACCGAACGGGTGGGACCAAGCTGGGCGCGGATCTCATCGGCGATCAGATGCTCCACCAGTTGCCGGGTCTTGTCACCGTTCGGCCCGTCGAGCAGTTCGGCGGCGAGATTCGGCAGGGTCAGAACCTGATAGGCCAGGATCTCGGACAGATCGGCGGCGGCCTGCGGCTGCCGCTTGGCCAGCAGCGCCTGACGCCACAGGTACTTGTAGCGGGGCTGCGGATCGCCGGGTTCGAACACCATCTTGATGGCGATCATGTTGACCAGGACGCCGATCGCCGCGGCCGCGGCAAGTACCACCAGCCAGCCGGGGATCCAGCCGATCACCGGAATGTCGTGGTGCACATGCATGTACAGCGCCAGCAGGACGCCGAACGGTGCGCCGAGCAGGCCGATGCGGACCATGAACCGCAGTTCCGGGGCGGCGATCGTGGTGGTCAGATCCTTGAGGATCTGCGGATTCGCCTGCAGATAGCGGATCACGAAGATCTTGATATCGATGAGCTGGTCGACATTGTCGCCGAGTTGCTCGAATCCCCGCCGGCACAGCTTCGGCAGTTCCTTGTCGATGCGCTGATACAGAATCTGCTTGGCCGGCCGTGGCACCGCCCGCCACAGTTCCGGATTCTCCCGGTACATCACATCGTCGACGATCTGCTGCAGCTGTTCGTGCGCCTGGTCGGCGATGTAGTCGGCGATACCCTCGAGGTCGAGCTCGTGGATGAAATCGCGTGGGCTGCCGATCCGCATGATGGCCATGTCCACGCAGATGCTGGCCATCTTCTCCGCGCGCGCCGGAATGAAGCCCTGGAAGCCGAGGCGCTTTCCGTCACCGGAGAACGTCGGCAGGACCTGCACCCGGCGCGGGAAGTATGGATACAGCACCTGCAGGCCCGGAATTCGGATTCCGCGAAATTGCAACGGCCAGAACAGCATCAGCACACCGGTCCAGTTGGTGAGCCAGCCGGCCAGGGCGCTGAAGATCGGGAAGGTGATCAGATCCACGACGAGTTTGGGCTGCCCGGTCAGTTGTTCCCAGTCGATGAACACACCACCGGCGACTACCGCCATCGTGGATCCCCCTTGCGCCGTACATGCGAGTTGACTGGGCCCTCACATTCTCACCGGGGCTCAGTGGTGTCAATGCGGCGGGGCGGTAGTTGTGCAGGTCGGCGCGGCGAATTGGCGTCCGCGGAGGGGGCCCGGCGATGCCGTGCGGCGTCTTCCCGGCCCGGGGGATTGTATGAGACTGCGAGTCCCATATATCCTGAGGGAAGTCACCCACGTGGTGTCGGTCACCGAGGAGTCATCCGGCCCGGAAGCGGGCCGTCCGATTCGGTGTCCCGCAGAGCAAGGAGACATCGATGACGCTGTCGCATACGGAACGTCGTGATCTGTTCGGCCCGGAGTACCGGGAGGCGCTGGCGATCCTGTCCGAGGGTTCGGTCCATCGCAATTTCGATCCGTATCTCGATATCGACTGGGACACACCGGAACTGGCGATCGATCCCGACGACCCGAGATGGGTGCTCTCCCCCGAGCTGGATCCGCTGGGCGGCACCGCGTGGTACCGGGCGCTGCCGCTGGAACGGCAGATCGAGATCGGTAAATGGCGCATCGCCAACGTGATCAAGGTGGGTGCGGCCTTCGAGAGCATCCTGATCCGCGGGATGATGCAGTACATCATGAAGCTCCCCAACGGAGCCCCGGAGTTCCGGTACTGCCTGCACGAGATGACCGAAGAGTGCAACCACATCCAGATGTTCCAGGAACTGATCAACCGGATCGGTGTGGACGTCCCGGGGATGCGGCCGCTGTTCCGGGCGACATCGCCACTGATCGGCGTGCTCGGCGGCTATGCGCACACCGTGCTGTTCATCGGCATCCTGGCCGGTGAGGAACCGATCGACCACTATCAGAAGGCGGTCATCCGCGAAGGCGCCACGATGCCACCGGCGGTGCTGCGCACCATGCAGATCCATATCGCCGAGGAGGCCCGCCACATCTCCTTCGCCGGCGAGTTCCTGAAGGTGCACATCGAGCGGATGGGACCGATCGGAACGGCCTTGTGCGGATTGGCATTTCCGATCACCATGCGCTGGCTGGCCGGTCAGATCATGGCCCCGCCGGCCTCGTTCGCCCGGGAATTCGACATCCCGCGTGAGGTCATCGACGAGGCGTTCTGGAATTCGCCGCATTCGCGCCGGATCCTGTCGGGCTACTTCGGTGACATGCGCAAACTTGCCGACGAGCTGGGCCTGATGAATCCGGTGACCCGCAAGCTGTGGTCGTTGCTGCACGTCGACGGTGAACCCTCGCGGTATCGGGGCGAACCCGAGCGGCGCCATCCCGTGGTCGCGGCGGCGGACCGATTGCCGTTGGTCGGATCGCTCGTCGGCTGGCTGGCGGCCTGACGGAAGGACTCGCCCGCCGATGGAGGGATTTCCATCCTCAGCCGGCGTCGCCGGATTCGGTCGCGTCGACGCGGTCGGCCAGCGCGTTGATCACCTCGATCAACGGTAGTTCCGGATCCAGCGTCACCCGCTGCGCGCGGGCCGCGCCGTCGAGCACACTCCAGGCGTAGCCCGCGACCTCGGCAATCAGCCGATCATGGCTGAGTAGCGGTTGCGGATCACGTGCCCAGCGGCTCACCGTCGCCTCCGTCATCGACACGATGGCGAAGGTCATGGTGTCGGCGGTGGGTTCGTCCACCACACCCACCACCCCGCCGAGGCCGGTGACCAGCGCCCGGGTACGTGCGGCGATGGTGGCCTTGATACTGCTCAGCGCGTCGATGTCGTCCGGGTCGCCGACCGCGGGCCCACTGCGCACGAAGTCGTAGAGCCGGGCATGTTCGGTGATCCAGTCCACGACTGTGGCGACCGTGCGATGCAGGATCTGGTGAATCGATCCGTCCCAGATGTCGAGCGCGGTGTCGACGGTGTCGATGAACTGTTCGCTGACCGTGCTGCGCGCTCGTCGATCCAGCTCGTCGCGCCCCGAGAACTGCCGATACACCACCGATTTCGCGAGCCCCGACCGCTTCGCGATCTGCTGCATGGAAACCTCGTCACCGGGCGCGGACTCCTCGAGCAACTCGATCAGCGCGGCGACGATCTGCTCGCGGCGCCGATCGTTGTGCGGTTGCCAGCGCGCCTGCCGACCGCCGATCGGGACCGATGCGGACGATGAGGCGCTCGACACCCGGTCGAGTCTAGATCAGGGCCTATCGGCATCTCGCCGCACAGAAATTCCCCTCGCGGAATCGCCGCGAGTTCGGGTACTCGTCGCGCACCTCGATCCATGTTCGCCGCAGGTGAACACGGTCGTGGAACAACTCGGAAAGGTTCGCAGTTGAGTAGGTAACGCTCAACCCTGGAAGCGAACACTCAATGAATCCGGGGCATGCTTTGGAAGGGGCTGGAACTGTGAGTACTCCACAGCGTCTGCCGGTGCTGTTTCTGACCGATCCGGTCGTGTTGCCGGGCATGGTCGTCCCCATCGAACTCGACGAGTCGGCGCAGGCCGCCATCGACGCCGCGCGGGCCGCCAACTCGGACTCCGTGCTACTCGCTCCGCGCCTGGACGAGGGTTACGCCGCCTACGGTGTGATCGCGACCATCGAACAGGTCGGCCGGATGCGCGGTGGCGCCTCGGCGGCGGTACTGAAGGCCGAGCAGCGTGCCAAGATCGGGCACGGTGTCACCGGGCCGGGCGCCGCGCTGTGGGTGGAGGCCGAACCGGTCGACACCCCCGCACCCGACGCGCACACGAAAGAACTTGCGACCGAATACAAGCAGTTGGTCGTGTCGGTATTGCAGCGCCGGGAGGCGTGGCAGGTCATCGATGTGGTGAACCGGCTGACCGATCCGTCGGCGCTGGCCGACACCGCGGGCTACGCGCCGTATCTGACCGATGACCAGAAGCGCGAACTGCTCGACACTCCCGATGTCGCAAGCCGTTTGACCACACTGATCGGCTGGACCAAGGATCACATCGCCGAGGCCGAGGTCACCGAGAAGATCGGTGAGGACGTTCGCGAGGGGCTGGAGAAGTCCCAGCGCGAATTCCTGCTTCGCCAGCAGCTCAACGCGATTCGCAAGGAGCTGGGTGAGGGTGAACCCGATGGCGCGGACGACTACCGCACCCGGGTGGAGACCGCGGATCTGCCCGAGAACGTGCGCGAGGCGGCGCTGCGCGAGGTCGAACGGCTCGAGCACAGCAGCGATCAGAGCCCGGAATCGGGCTGGATCCGGACCTGGCTCGACACCGTGCTGGATCTGCCGTGGTCGGTGAAAACCACCGACAACACCGATGTTTCGGCCGCCCGCGCGGTTCTCGATGCCGATCATCACGGCCTGGACGAGGTCAAGGACCGGATGGTCGAATACCTGGCCGTGCGTGCCCGCCGGGCCGCTCGCGGTCTGGAGGTCGTGGGCGGTCGCGGCTCCGGTGCGGTGATGGTGCTGGCCGGTCCGCCCGGAGTGGGCAAGACCTCGCTGGGTGAGAGTGTGGCGCGCGCCCTGGACCGCAAGTTCGTGCGTGTTGCGCTGGGCGGCGTGCGGGACGAGGCCGAGATCCGTGGCCACCGTCGCACCTACGTCGGTGCGCTGCCGGGCCGGATCGTCCGCGCGATCAAGGAGGCGGGATCGATGAATCCCGTTGTCCTGCTGGACGAGATCGACAAGGTGGGATCGGACTTCCGGGGCGATCCGGCGGCCGCGCTGCTGGAGGTGCTGGATCCCGCGCAGAACCACACCTTCCGCGACCACTACCTGGATCTGGATCTGGATCTGTCCGATGTGTTGTTCATCGCGACCGCGAACGTCATGGAGACCATTCCCGGCCCGCTGCTGGACCGCATGGAGCTGATCACCGTCGACGGCTACACCGAGGACGACAAGGTCGCGATCGCTCGTGACTTCCTCGTTCCCCGGCAGCTGGAACGCAATGCCCTGACCGCCGAGGAGGTTTCGTTCACCGACGAGGCGCTGCGTGAGATCGCGGCGAACTACACCCGGGAAGCCGGTGTGCGCCAGCTGGAACGATTGCTCGCGAAGGCGTTGCGCAAGGCGGCGACTCGGCTCTCGCAGGACGAACTCGGTTCCGCGACCGGTGATTCCACCGTCGTCGAACTGGGCTATGACCCCGCCCTGGGTTACGGCTCCGGACGCGAGAAGTCCGATGCCGCAGCGGTGTCCGAGGCGCTGACCATCGGTCTGGGCGATCTGAAGGACTACCTGGGTCGTCCGCGGTTCACCCCCGATTCGGTCGAGCGCACCTCGGTCCCCGGTGTCGCGACCGGATTGGCGGTGACCGGTGCCGGTGGTGACGTCCTCTACATCGAGGCCAATGCCGCCGAGGGCGAGCGTTCGCTGACCCTGACCGGTCAGCTGGGCGATGTCATGAAGGAATCCGCACAGATCGCGCTGACCTACGTCCGCTCGCATCTGGCGGAGATCGGTATCGAGGATCCATCCGATGCCGCAGGTCGCGAGGGCCTGCCCGGTTACGCTCCGGCCCGCCGGAGCGCCGCGGGGGTGCTGGATCGCAACATCCACATCCATTTCCCGGCCGGTGCCGTGCCCAAGGACGGACCGTCCGCGGGCGTCACCATGGTCACCGCCCTGGTATCGCTGGCGCTGGGCCGGCAGGTGCGCGCCGATGTCGGCATGACCGGTGAGGTCACGCTGAACGGGCGGGTGCTGCCGATCGGCGGCGTGAAGCAGAAGCTGCTCGCCGCACAGCGTGCCGGACTGAGGACCGTGTTCATCCCGGCCCGCAACGAGCCGGATCTGGACGAGGTCCCGGCCGAGGTCCTCGAGAGCCTGGACGTCCGCCCCGTCACCGACGTGGCCGACATCCTGGCCTACGCCATCGAGCCGATCGCGGAACCGGCGTACCCGGCGTTCGCCGCGACCGCCTGATCGCCTGACCGAAGGGCCGTATCCCACTGGGATACGGCCCTTCTCGCTGTGGGTGCGCCGCAGGTCTGGGGCATGCGAAATTACTGCCGGGGGCGCCGGAGCAGCCAGGCCAGGAAGGAGCGGCGCGGGCGTTTGGGGTTACGGGCGCGGATGGATCCGGAGCCGATCGAACCGTCGACGCGCAGGGTCGGATATCCGGGGAGTGGCCCGTCGATCCGGTTCTTGGCGCTGCCGCTGGCGATGGCGACGCGGTCCAGGTCCACCGTCCAGCCACGCGGGACGATCAATCGGACACTGCCGGAGGCGACGCCGATGTGCAGTTCGACGAGTGGATGGGGGCAGATCGCCTCGGCGAAATCCAGCCGGACCGAGCCCGACGCCGCGGTGGCGGTGATCTCGGCGGGCACGATCCATCGACCGTCCTTGCGCAGCGATCCGCTGATCGTGGTCAGGACGAGCGGTTCACCGGCCGCTGCCACCGGCAGGTCGGCGGTGACGGCCTCCAGTTCCGCCCGGGTGCGGGCGGCATAGACGGCGGCCAGGCGCTGGTCGAGTTCGGTGAGATCGAGGGAGCCGTCGCCGAGCGCCATATCGAGTTGCCGGGCGACCTGGGCACGTTCGTGATCGGTTACGCGCACAGCGGGGACCGGACCGTCGTGGGTGATGTCCGGATTGCGGTCCTGTGGTTCGGTCATCGGCACATCCTCTTGATTGCGATGCCGAGATTTTACGACTGTGGTTCGGTCCGGTCACCGCCGGTCGTTCCTGGATCGCCGGCCGACGCGGACTGCTGGGTGAGTTGCACATCGGTCGTAGGCAGTGGCCGGTCGACGACACGCACGGTGCCCTGAGCCACGGCGCAGAGTGTACTGGAACCAGCACTGTCGCAATAGATCTCACAGCGCGTCACGGCCTGGCTCCGGGTGGCGTCGGTGACCGCCGCCCGGGCCCGCAGCCGTTCACCGCGGGCGGGGCGCAAGTAGGTGATGGTGAAGCCGCCCGTCAGGACATTCGGCCCGAGGGCGGAACCGGCGGCGAAGGTGAGGGCGTTGTCGGCCAGATATGCCAGCACGCCGCCGTGTACGAATCCGAACTGCTGGGCGTGCTCGGCGCCCAGCTCGACCACCAACGTGGCAGCGCCACCGGCGAATTCGGTGATCTCGGTACCGACGTGCCGAGCGAACGGTTGCGCGGCCAGCACGGCCCGTGCCTGTTCGAGGGTGAGTTTGTCAGCGGATGGTGCTGGACGGGCAGCCGTTGCGGCGCCGCGGGGCGCCTGTGCCGTCGTATCGGGGTCGGTGCCGGTGCGCGCCGAGGTATTCACGGGTACCGCCTTCGGTGGTCGGGTCATGACGGTTGTTCGGTGCCGCACAGGGATTTCCACGCCGCGGCGGCCAGTTCCGGTGCGACCTCGACGGGCTCGGTCCGGATGCCGCCGCCGACCCATTGCCGGGAGAACTCCTGGGCCGGCCCGAGCCACAGCGCGTACAGCAGATCGAGATCGAGATCGCGGACGGCGCCGTAGCGGGCGTGGGTGCGCCACCAGCGCGCGACCGAGATCAGGAATTCCCGATTGCTGTCGCTGTCGTTCACACCCGGTGGCCGCGGCGACATCAGAATCGTTGCGCGGGAACGATTGTCGGTGACCCAGCGCAGGTGCGCGGTCACGCCGGCGGTGACCCCGCCCCGGGCATCGGCACTGTCGGCGATACTCGCCCAGAAGTGCCGTTGATAGTCGGCCAGCGCATGCGTCCAGACCTGGCGGTACAGCTCCGCCTTGTCCGGGAAGTGGTGATACAGCGCGCCGACACTGGCACCGGCGTCCTGTCTGATCTCGCTCAATGTCGCTTCGAGGGTTCCATACTCGGCGAACTGCCGCTCGGCGGCGAGCAGTAACCGATCTCGAATCTTCATATCCAGAATTTAGTTCTGTTTTTCGAGTGGTGCAAGGCTCTACCTGGGAAGTCCGCCCGGTTGTCGGCCCGGTGCGGTATGAACGGAGCTGTGGCCAGGTGGCTGTTGCATGTCGACCTCGACCAATTCCAGGCGGCGGTGGAGTTCCGTCGTCATCCCGAGCTGCGCGGGCTGCCGGTGATCGTCGGCGGGAACGGTGACCCGAACGAGCCCCGCAAGGTGGTGACCTGTGCGTCCTATCCCGCCCGAGCGTTCGGGGTGCGGGCCGGGATGCCGTTGCGTGCCGCCCTCCGCAAATGTCGCGAAGGTGTCTTTCTGCCGTTGGACATGACGACCTACGAGGAGGCTTCCGACGAGGTGATGGAGGTGCTGCGGAGCTTTCCGGTGCGGGTCGAGGTACTGGGCTGGGACGAGGCATTCCTGGCCGCCGACACCGATGATCCCGAGGCGCTCGCCCGGGAAATCCGCAGTGCTGTGGCGGATGTGGGTCTCACCTGCTCGATAGGTCTGGGCGACAACAAATTACGCGCGAAACTGGCGACCGGCTTCGCCAAATCGGTCGGCAAAGGCGCGGGCCTCGATGTGAAAAGTGCTGCGGTACAGCAGACTCCGGCGATCGGCCCGGATCGGCCGTCGCAGGAGGACGCGCCGTCGGCCACGCACGAGGGTGCCGGGATATTCCGGCTCACCGCCGAGAACTGGGACGAGCTCATGGCGGCGCGACCGACCAGCGCCCTGTGGGGTATCGGCAATCGCATCGCGCAGCGCATGTCGGCGCTCGGTATCGACACCGTCGCGGAACTGGCCGCGGCCGACCGCACCGTCCTGGCCGCCGAATTCGGCCCGTCGACGGGCCCGTATCTGTGGGTTCTCGGACATGGGGCCGGTGACACCGATGTGGTCACCGAACCGAGGATTCCGGTGGGCCGCAGTAGATCCGAGACCTTTCCACACGATCTCACCGAACGAGAGGAGATCCGGGCCCAGGTGGCGCGGCTGGCGCGTGAGGTGGCCGGGGAGATGGCCGTGGCCGGGCGGATCGGTACCCGGGTGGGAGTCACGGTGCGTACCAACACCTTCTACACGCGTACCAAACAGAAGAAGCTGGCCGAGCCGACGATCGACGCCGACACGATCACGGCGGTCGCACGCGAGATCATCGATCGTTTCGAACTCGATCGGCCCGTCCGGCTGCTCGGGGTGCGACTCGAGCTCGTCCCGCAGTAGCCGATCCCCTGTTTCCGCGTCCGGATGCCGGATATGCCTCGGTGGTGGCGGCGTCGCACGGATTGCGGTCGTTTGTCATGCTGAGCTCGCAGACTCGACGAAAGGCAGCTCATGAGCGAGTACGAGACGATCACCTTCGAGCAGACCGGCGCGGTCGCGCGGATCACCCTGAACAGGCCCAAAGCGGCCAACGGGATCGACCACGTCCTCGGCCGGGAGCTGGCCGAGATCGCCGCGCTGTGTGCCGACGACCCGGCTCTGAAGGTGGTCGTGCTGACCGGTGCGGGCAAATTCTTCTCGGCCGGCGGTGACCTCAAGGCCATGGCCGCCCAGGACGGGACCGCCGGGACCTACGTCAAGGGGCTGGCCGACGATCTGCACGACGCGCTGTCCTCGTTCGCCCGGATGGACGCGCTGCTGGTGGTGGCCGTCAACGGGGTGGCGGCCGGTGCCGGATTCAGTCTGGCGATGGCCGGTGATCTCGTTCTCGCGGGCGAATCGGCGAAGTTCACGATGGCCTACACCCGCGCGGGACTCAGCCCCGACGGCGGCGCCTCGTACTACCTGCCGCGCCTGATCGGCCTGCGCCGCACCCAGGAACTGATGTTCACCAACCGCACGCTGTCGGCCGCCGACGCCCTGAACTGGGGGCTGCTGCACCGGGTGGTGCCCGATGCCGAACTGAGCTCGGCCGTGGATGAACTGGTGGCCGAATTCGCGGCGGGGCCGAAGCAGTCCAACGCCAGTGTGAAGAAGTTGTTGCTGGTCAGCTCGTCGCACACCCTCGAAGAGCAGACCGCGCGCGAGGCCGCGTTCATCGCCGCATGTGCCGATGGACCCGATGGCGCCGAAGGAATCGGCGCCTTCCTCGAGAAGCGCGCGCCGGTTTTCGAATGATCCGGTGATTCGCCGTCCGCCGCGCACCGGCCAGTAGGGTGGGTTGTCATGTTCTCCGCGCCCGGCCTCACCCGCGGAGCGCAGCGGGTACCGAGCGCCGGTCGGCGGGGCGCTGAACCGGCGGCTGCGGTACCGGCCGCGCACTCGGCGCGCGGATCGCGTCGGTTGTCGCCGGTGCTGCTGGTGGCAGCGGTCCTGATCATCGCCCAGATCGCGATTCGCGGATGGGTGGCCGGTCGCGGGTACTTCTACTGGGACGATCTCATCCTGGTGGGCCGGGCGGATCGCTATCCGCCGTGGTCTCCCGATCTGCTGCTCCACGACCACGATGGCCACTTCATGCCGCTGGCATTCGCCACCGCGTGGGTGGTCACCAAGGTCGCACCGCTGCAGTGGGGTGGGGCCGTGCTGAGCATGCTGATCCTGCAGCTGGCCGCGTCGGTCGCGGTCCTGCGGATGTTGCTGGTGCTGGTTCCGGCGAGATCCGGGAAGGTGCGCCGGCTCGTGCTCGTCCCGCTGGCCGGGTATCTCTTCTGCCCGTTGACACTGCCCGCCTTCGCTTGGTGGGCGGCCTCGTTGAACGCATTGCCGCTGCAGTTCGCGCTGGCCTGGGTGATCGCGGACGCGGTGCTGCTGGTCCGCACCGGCCGTGGGCGCCATGTCGTGTCCGGGGTGCTCGTGCTGATCGTGGGACTGCTGTTCTTCGAGAAGGCGGTGGTGGTGCCGTTCGTGGCCTTCGCCGTCGCGGTGCTGGACCGCTATGTGCGAGGTGGCGGTGCACCGGAGGTGACCGGCATCGCCGCGGTGCGGGGCGTCGCGCGTGCCGGCGCGCGACTGTGGCTGAGCTCGGCGGCCGTGCTGGCGGGCTGGGCGGCGATCTATCTGACCGTCGCGAATCCCACCGCGCTCGATACCAGCCTGGCCGGCATGCGGCGGCTGCTGCACAGCGCCACCTCACTCGGCATCGTCCCGACACTGCTGGGCGGACCGTGGGTGTGGGCGCGCTGGTTGCCCTCGACGCCGTGGGCGACCCCGCCGCGCTGGACGGTCGCTCTCGGATGGCTGGCGGTCGCGCTGGTGGTGCTGCTGACCGTACGGATGCGCAGGCGGGTTGTGCCGGTGTGGGTACTGGTGGCCGGATATGTTCTGGCCGTACAGCTTCCGATCGTCCTGATCCGCGGTGGGCCCAATACCGCCGCCGAACTCATGCAGTCGCTGCGCTATCTGGCCGACGTCGCGGTGGTGCTGGCTGCCGCGTGTGCCTTGCTGCTGGCCGCGCCGGTGCGTGCGACCGGTGAGCGAACGCGATCGGGGTCTGCGGTATCGGGAGGTGCCCGCGACGACGCGACGTCGGCACCGCGGCGAACCGGTGTCCGGGAAGGTGCGCCCGTCTGGTCGAAGCGCGTCGCGCTCGCGCTGACCGTGGCGTTCGTGGCAAGCAGTTTGTACACCACGGTGTCGTTCACCAGGTCCTGGCAGATCAGCCCGACGCGGACCTATCTCACGAATGCCGAAGCGGCATTCGCCGATTGGGACGGTGCGCCGCTGCTCGAGCAGGAGGTGCCGTGGGATGTGCTGACGCCGATGGCCCATCCACAGAACCTGGTACCGCAGGTGCTCGGGCCGATCGCGCCGCCGGGTGCGTTCGCCGACGCGACACCGGAACTACGCATGCTCGATGACGAGGGCAGGATGGTCGACGCGTCGGTGTGGTGGAACCGCCGTATTCTCGCGGGCCCCGAACCGGGGTGCGGATACCGCATCGATGGTGCGGAGCCGGTGGCGCTCTGGCTGGACGGGCCCATGCTGGAGCACGGCTGGACGGCGCAGATCAACTACTTCGCCGAACGGGACGGCCGGATCATCGTGGGGCTGGAACACGGCGAACCGGTGGTGGCACCGGTCCGAGCGGGTGTGCACACGGTGTTCGTCCACCTTGTCGGCAGCGGTGAGTTGCTGCGAATCGGCTCGCGCACACCGGGGCTCGACGTGTGTGTCGGTGTCGGACCGGTCGGTGTTGCCGCATTCGGTCCGTGAATCCGGTCGGTGTGGTCCGGTTCCGGAACGGGGTGCGAAGATCATTTCGCCGTAGCCGGGGGCATGGGTGGCACCTATGCTCGAACCCATGCAGTTCCAGGCGATGGTTGCGCACGAGACCGAGGACGGCGGTGTCGTGCTGGCCCGCGAGGAGGTCGGCGACGATTTCCTCGGGCCCGGCACGGTGACGATCAAGGTGCACTATTCGAGTGCGAACTTCAAGGACGGGCTGGCCATCACCCCGCGCGGCGGTGTGGTGCGCAACTACCCGATCATCCCGGGGATCGATCTGACCGGTGCGGTGGTCGCTTCCGAGGATCCCGCGTTCGCGGTCGGTGACGAGGTGATCGCGCACGGCTACGAGATCGGCGTCGCGCACAATGGCGGCTTCGCCGAATATGCCCGGGTGCCCGCGGAGTGGGTGGTGAAACTCGAGGGTCTGAGCACCCGCGAGGCCGCCGCCCTCGGTACCGCCGGCTTCACCGCCGCCATGAGTGTGCAGGCGCTGCTGGATCGGGGCCTGACCCCGGCCGACGGTCCCGTCCTGGTGACGGGTGCGACGGGCGGTGTCGGCAGTGTCGCGCTCGACATCCTGTCCGGCCTCGGCTTCGAGGTCACCGCCTCCACCGGCAAATCCGATGCGGGTGAGCTGTTGTCGGCCCTGGGTGCCGCCGCGACCATCGGCCGCCTGCCGGAGGACCCGGATGCCAGACCCCGGCCGTTGGCCAAGGCGCACTGGGCGGCCGCGGTGGACAGTGTGGGCGGAAAGTCGCTGGCCCACATCCTCAGCACAGTTCGCTACGGCGGTTCGGTCGCGGTCAGCGGCCTCACCGGCGGTACCGATCTGCCCACCACCGTGATGCCGTTCATCCTGCGCGGGGTGAGCCTGCTGGGCATCGACTCGGTCAATTTCCCGATCGAACAGCGCCGCGCTCTCTGGACCCGGCTCGGCAAGGACCTGAAGCCCGCGCATCTGTCGGATCTGGAGAACACCGCGTCGGTCACCGAGGCCGAATCCGTTCTGCGTGCCATCCGCGACGGACAGCATTCGGGCCGAACCGTGCTCGCGGTCGCCGGCGAATTCTGACCGAGGCGATCGACTACGCCCTCCGGTGTCGTCGTCCGCCGACGGGAATTTTGTACTGATCTATCCAAAATATGCTAGCGTGGCGACATGGCGCGACCCAGGCAGTTCGACGAATCCGGAGCCGTGGATGCGGCGATGCGGGCGTTCTGGAGTGCGGGATACGAGGGTACGTCGACGCAGGATCTCTGTGCGGCAACGGGTTTGGGGCGCTCGAGTATCTACAACACCTTCAGTAGCAAGCATGATCTGTTCGAGCGTGCGTTGCGCCGGTACATGACGGCCAAGAACGCCGACACCTTCGAGGTGCTCGACGGTCCAGGGACGGCGAGCGACAAGCTCCGGGCTGTCTTGTGGCGTGTGGTCGACGCACCCGAGGACGACCCCCTCGGATGTCTGGTCGTCAACGCCACTGTCGAGCTGGGTCCGCGTGATCCCGAGGTCGCTGCATTGCTGCGGGCCGATCTGGATCGCCGGAAGGCCGCCCTGGCGGCCGTGGTCCGGGCCGGCCAGGCGGCCGGTGAGATCGACAATCGGTCCGATCCGGCCGATCTCACCCAATTCGTGATCGCGACCATCGGCGGAATGCGGGTGGCCGCCCGCGGTGGTGCCGGCCGGGAAACGCTGGCAGGCATCGCCGAGACCGCCATGCGATGTCTCCGATAGCGCGCCGCGTCCTGCTCTGAGCGTCCGGTGCGGCGCGGGCGAACCCCGTTGCGGGGCTGCCGGATTCAATCATGAAGTTATTTTGAACTGAATGTTCCAAAACTGGAGGTAGGCGAAATGCCGTCGGCGGTATACATATTGGGTCTGGCGATTTTCGCACAGGGCACCTCGGAAATGATGTTGTCCGGCCTGCTCACCGAGATGTCCGCCGGCCTCGGCGTATCCGTTCCGCAAGCGGGACTGCTGATCTCGGCCTTCGCGGTCGGAATGCTGCTCGGTGCACCGATATCCGCTGTCGTCACCGCGCGCTGGTCACGCCGCAACGCACTGCTCGCCTTTCTGGCGATCTTCATCGCCACCCACATCGTCGCGGCGCTGACCTCCGACTACCGGGTGCTGATCGCCACCCGGGTGGTGGGCGCGTTCGTCTACGCCGGATTCTGGTCGGTGGCCGCGTCGACAGTGATCGGGCTGGTTCCGGCCACCGCGCGCGGCCGGGCCATGAGTGTGGTCGCGGGCGGGCTCACCATCGCGACCATTCTCGGCCTGCCCGCCGGTACCTTCATCGGTCAGCATCTGGGCTGGCGGGCAGCCTTCTGGGCGGTCGTGATCATCTGCGTGCCGGTCCTGGTCGCGGTGGCGGTCACGGTGCCGAATCGGCACGCGGGCCCGGCCATGCCGGTACGAAAGGAGTTGCGTGCCTTGCGTACCGGTCCGGTCGTCCTGCTGTATGCGACGACCATGGTGGCCACCGCCGCGCTGCTGGTCACCTTCGGCTATCTCGGAGCATTGCTCACCGAGAGCACCGGTGTTCGCGGCACCTGGGTTCCGGTGATCCTGGGGATCTACGGTCTCGGTTCGCTGGCCGGGATCGTCGTCGGCGGCCGCACGGCCGACCGTCATCCGCTTCGCACGCTGGCGGTCGGCATCTCGGGTCTGGTGATCAGTTCGCTGGTGCTGGCGCTGACGGCACAGTACTGGCCGGTCGTGGTGGTAGCGGTATTTCTGCTGGGGGCGTTCGGTTTCGGGACGAATCCGGTGTTGAACAGCCGGGTGTTCGGCCTGGCTCCCGATTCCGGCACACTCGGCGCCGCCGGAAACGTGATGTCGTTCAATGTGGGTATCACCGTCGGACCCTGGTTGGGTGGTCTGGCGATAGGCGCCGGGATGGGTTATCCGTCGGTCGCGTGGATCGGCGCGGTCCTCGGCCTGGGAGCGTTGGGGCTGGTGGCGCTGAGCCGGTCGGCCGGTGCGCCGGTGAGTTCGGCGGATATCGATGTGCCGGAGGCTGTTCCGGCGGAACTCTGACCGAAGGAGGGCGAGGCCGTCTCGACCTCGCCCCCCGGATCCGGCCGCGGAGCTACGCCGCCACCACCGCCGTATCGTCGGCGAACTGGGTGCGGTGGAGCTCCGCGTAGCGGCCCTGTTCGGCGAGCAGCTGGGCGTGGTCGCCACGCTCGATGATGCGGCCGTCCTCGACGACCAGAATCTCGTCGGCCTTGCGGATCGTCGACAGCCGATGCGCGATCACCAGTGCGGTGCGTCCGTCCAGCGCCGCGGTCAGCGCCTCCTGCACCGCCGCCTCCGACGTGGAGTCCAGTGATGCGGTGGCCTCGTCGAGAATCACGACCCGCGGCTGCTTGAGCAGCAACCGGGCGATGGTGAGTCGTTGCCGTTCACCGCCGGACAACCGGTATCCGCGTTCGCCGACCACCGTGTCCAGACCGTCGGGTAGCTGTTCGATCACCGTGCGCATGCGTGCTCGCTCCAGGGCGCTCCACAGTTCGTCCTCGTCGGCCTGTGGCTGGGCCAGCAGGAGATTCGCCCGGATGGTGTCGTGGAAGAGGTGCCCGTCCTGGGTCACCAGGCCGACGGTGTCCTGAACGGACCGGGTGGTCGATTCGCGGATATCCACTCCGTTCAGCCGGACGGCGCCGCCGTCCACGTCGTACAGTCGCGAAAGCAGTTGCGCGATGGTCGATTTCCCGGCGCCCGAGGATCCGACCAGGGCGATCATCTGCCCGGGTTCGGCGCGCAGCGAGATGTCGTGCAGTACCTCGGTGCCGCCCCGGTGATCGAGCGTGGACACGTCCTCGAGTGAGGCCAGCGACACCTTGTCGGCGGACGGGTAGGAGAAGGTGACCCGGTCGAATTCCACCGCGACCGGTCCCGCCGGAATCTCCACGGCGCCGGGAGCCTCCTCGATCAGTGGCTTCAGATCGAGGATTTCGAAGACCCGCTCGAAACTCACCAGTGCCGACATGATGTCCACCCGCGCGCTGGCCAAGGCGGTCAGCGGGGTGTACAGCCTGGTCAGCAGCAATGAGAGTGCGACAACCGCGCCGGCGTCCAGCTGCCCGCGTAGTGCGTACCATCCGCCCAGTCCGTAGACCAGGGCCACCGCCAGGGCCGACACCAGCGTGAGCGCGGTGACGAAGACCGTCTGCAGCATGGCCGTGCGTACCCCGATATCGCGAACCCGTCCGGCGCGCGCCGCGAATTCGTCCGATTCCTGCTCGGGGCGGCCGAACAATTTCACCAGGGTGGCCCCGGGCGCGGAGAAGCGCTCGGTCATCTGGGTACTCATCGACGCGTTGAGCTGGGCCGCCTCGCGTTGAATGGCCGCGATGCGGGTGCCCATCCGGCGGGCCGGAAGCATGAACAGCGGCAACAGGATCAGCGCCAGCAGTGTGATCTGCCAGGACAACCGGGCCATCACCGCGACCGTGAGCACGAGCGTGACGATATTGGTCACCACACCCGACAGGGTCGTGCTGAATGCGCGCTGCGCCCCGATCACATCGTTGTTGAGCCTGCTCACCAGCGCACCCGTGCGAGTGCGGGTGAAGAAGGCGACCGGCATGCGCTGGACGTGATCGAACACCGCGGTACGCAGATCGAGGATCAGGCCCTCCCCGATCCGGGCGGACAACCATCGGATGGCGATCCCCAGGGCCGCGTCCAGCACCGCCACCAGCGCGATCACCACCGCGAGCGTGAGTACCGACCGTGGTGCGGAATGCCCGACGATATCGTTCACCACCCGCCCGGCCAGGACCGGATTGGCCACCGTGAGCAGCGCGGACGCGATGCTGAACACCAGGAACCCGATGAGCCGGCCACGGTGTGGCCGAGCGAATCGCAGAATGCGCGCGGCCGTCTCACGGCGCAGACCGCGCCGCTGCTGGGGTGCATGTGCCTGCCGGTACAGCTGACTCCACGCGACCGATTCGATGCTCATCCGCATCTCCTTCCGCTGCCGGGGTCCCATTGAACTCCGGGCCACCGACATTAAGACCTCAACAAAGGTTTAGGGCAAGTGGTCCCCGGTTCGCCACGGGCGAAATTCACCGGCGGATAGGGTCGAGGACATGGCGTCGAATCAGCGGATGCGTGCGATCCAATACGACCGGGTCGGTGGACCCGAGGTGTTGGAGCAGGTCGAGGTACCGATTCCTGACCCCGCCGCCGATCAGATCCGGGTCGCGATCAAGGCAGCCGGCGTCAATCCCGCCGATTGGAAGATGCGCTCCGGTCTGATGCCGGGCCCGGGAGCGTTCCCTCGTCGCGCCGGATTCGAGATCGCCGGTGTGGTCGACGCGGCCGGGCCGGCCGCCCTGTTCCGGGCCGGTGATCGGGTCCTGGGCTGGGCACAGGGCGGTGGCTACGCCGAGTACGCCCTGGCCGGTCCGCTGGTCCGCAAACCCTCGGGCCTGTCCTTCCTCGACGCGGCGGCGATTCCGGTCGCGGCGAACACCGCCGGTGGCGGTCTGGCCGAACTCGGCGTGAAATCGGGCGAGACGCTGCTGGTCAACGGTGCCTCCGGTGCGGTCGGGGCATTCGTGGTGCAACTGGCCCGCTCGTTCGGCGCGACGGTCGTCGGCACCGCCTCGGCCGCCAATCAGGACCTGGTGCGCTCGCTCGGTGCCGTGGCCACCACCTACGGCGCGGGGGTGGTGGACCGGGTGCGGGCGCTGGTCCCGGACGGCATCGACGCGGTCTACGACTGCGCCGGTCACGGATTCCTCGATGCCGCAATCGAATTGCGCGGTTCCACCGACCGGATCATCACCATCGCCGACGGCGCCGCGGCCGACAAGGGGGTCGCATTCTTCTCCCGGCCGGGCAAAGACGGGCTGGACGCGGTGGAACGGGTGGCGCAACTGGTCGCCTCCGGTGAATTCCGGTTGCCCGGGCCCGCCCGGCCCTATCCGCTCGCCGCGGCCGCCGCGGCGCAGCGGGAAAGCGAGACGGGGCACGGCCTCGGCAAGATCGTGCTGCTTCCGGCCTGATGTCGCGAGGTTCTACCCTGGCGATATGACCGACTCCTGGGTGCGGGCTCTGCGCGACCGGATCGATGGCGAGGTCGAGTCCGATGACCGCCGGCGTGCGGAATACTCCTCGGATGCCTCCAACTATCGGGTGCGTCCGGCGGCGGTGGTCTTTCCGCGCGGGGACGAGGATGTGGCGCGGACGCTGAGCGCGGCACGTGAGCAGGGCCTTGCGGTCACCGCGCGAGGTGGCGGAACCTCGGTGGCGGGCAATGCGATCGGCCCCGGGCTGGTACTGGACTTCAGCCGCCACATGAATGCCGTCCTCGCGATCGATCCCGACAACCGGTGCGCCAGAGTGCAACCCGGCGTGATCCTGGCGGAGCTGCAGCGAACCGCGGCCGCCCACGGTCTGCGCCTGGGGCCGGATCCGTCCACCCAGAATCGGTGCACGCTCGGCGGAATGATCGGCAACAATGCCTGCGGGCCGCGGGCGGTGGCCTGGGGGCGCACCTCCGACACCGTGCGCGAACTGCGAATACTCGACGGCAGCGGTGTCGAGCGCGGCCTCGGCACCGACCTGTCGGCGCTCCCCGGTCTGACGGAATTCACCCGCCGCAATCTGGCCGTGTTGCGGACCGAGGTGGGCCGATTCGAGCGGCAGGCCTCGGGCTACGGACTGCAGTATCTGACACCGGAACACGGCTCCTCGATCGCGAAGGCGTTCGTGGGATCCGAGGGCACCTGCGGTCTGCTCCTGGACGCGACCGTGGAGCTGGTGCCGGTACCCGAGGCCACCGCGGTCGCGGTCCTCGGCTATCCCGACATGCCGACCGCAGCCGACGACGTCCGGTCGGTGCTGGCCGGTCGCCCGATCGCGGTGGAGGGTCTGGACGCGCGCCTGGTGGACGTCGTCCGGGCACACGGTCGATCGGTGCCCGATCTGCCGGTCGGCGGTGCCTGGCTGTTCGTCGAATTCGCTGGTGACACCGCGGAATTCGCCTACGAGTCCGCGGCGTCGGTGGTCCGGGACTGCGGCGCGGTCGACTCCCGGATCGTCACCGACACCGACATCGCGGCCCGGCTGTGGCGAATCCGCGCCGACGGCGCGGGTCTGGCGGGGCGCACACCGGATGGCGCACCCGCCTGGCCCGGCTGGGAGGATGCCGCGGTTCCGGCCGAACATCTGGGTGACTATCTGCGCGATTTCGAGAACTTGATGCGCGCGCACCGGGTGGACGGGCTGCTGTACGGGCATATCGGCGACGGGTGCATTCACGTCCGCCTGGATCTGCCGATCGCCGACGCGCCGCGGCGTTTCCGGGAATTCCTCTGCGACGCCACCGATCTGGTCGTGCGTCACGGCGGTTCCGCCTCGGGTGAGCACGGCGACGGCCGTGCCCGCTCGGAGTTGTTGTCACGCATCTACTCTCCGGAGGCGCTGCGGGTATTCGCCGAATTCAAGGGCCTTTTCGATTCCGACGATCTGCTGAATCCGGGTGTGCTCGTGCGGCCGCGGCCGGTCGATGCGGATCTGCGCCTGGCGGGGCTGCGGCCGGTGCCGGCCGTGGGTGGTTTCGCCTTCGCCGCCGACGGGGATATCGGAGCGGCCGCGCATCGCTGTGTCGGAGTCGGAAAGTGCCGGGCCGACACCCGTGCGACCGGCGGCTTCATGTGCCCCTCGTATCTGGCCACCGCCGACGAGAAGGACAGCACCCGCGGCCGGGCCAGGGTGCTGCAGGAGGTGGTGCGCGGCGCGCTCGATTGGCGCGACGAGGCGGTCGCCGAATCGCTGGACCTGTGCCTGTCCTGCCGGGCCTGTTCGTCCGACTGCCCGGCCGGGGTCGATATGGCGACCTACAAGTCCGAAACGCTGTACCGGGCGTATCGGCATCGGGTGCGGCCGATCGACCACTATGTCCTGGGACAACTTCCCCGCTGGCTGGCAGCCGGAACCGCTGTGCCACGAGTGGTCAACGCGCTCACCGGAAACGACCGGATGAGGTCGCTGGGTATGCGCCTGGCCGGGATGGATCCGCGGCGGCCCGCACCGCGGCTGGCCCCGCGATCGTTTCGCCGGCAGTGGGCGCGGCGGGGGCCCGAGAAGTATCCGGACCGGCCGGTGGCGATGCTGTGGGTCGACAGCTTCACCGATGCCTTCGCACCGGAAATCGGCTGGGCCGCAGTCGAGCTCATCGAATCGGCCGGTTATCGGGTCCGGATCACCGGCCGGCGGGTGTGTTGCGGTCTCACCTGGATCAGTACCGGACAGCTCGACGGTGCGCGCAAACGCCTGCGCGCGGGCCTGGACGCTCTCGACGACCATATTCGCCACGGCGGGCCGGTGATCGGGATGGAACCGTCCTGTACCGCGGTACTGCGCTCCGATCTGCCCGAATTGCTGCCCGACGATCCGCGTTCGGTACCGACGGCGCGCGCGGTGCGCACGCTGGCCGAATTCCTGGAGGAGCAACCCGAGTGGTCGCCGCCCGATCGTTCGGGTGACACCGTGGTGGTGCAACCGCATTGCCATCAACATGCGGTGACGGGATTCGCCGCGGATCTGCGACTGCTCCGGAGCACCGGTGCGGATATCACCGAAATCAATGGATGCTGTGGACTTGCTGGGAACTTCGGAATGCAGTCCGGTCATTACGAGGTCTCGGTCGCGATAGCCGAGGGCGGCCTGCTGCCCGCGCTCCGCGCGGCCGAATCCGGAACTTCGCTACTGGCCGACGGATTCTCCTGCCGAACTCAGGCCGAACAACTGGCCGGCCGGCCGGGGTGGCATCTGGCTCAGTTCCTGACCGATCACGGATCCTCGCAGAGCGCGTCCGAGCGGTGAAATGCCGCGAACGCCCGCCGCCTGACGAAGGCGGCGGGCGCTGAAGACTTCGAGATCAGCTGCCGAACGGAAGTGTGCCCGGAGGAATCTGGTAGCCCGAGCTACCGGCGGAGACGGCGCCCCACACATTGAGCAGCAAATTCAGGAAGTTGGTGAGCATGGAGACCTCCGTTGTGCCATTGCCGAACGATTGCTGTTTAAGCCATTATTCATCGAAATCGGCATGCGTGATCGTATCGTTACACCAGCGCGGATGCGCGTGACCTACGCCATACGCGGGACCGCCGGGATCAGTCTTGCCAGCTCCGGCGCCGAGTGCGACCGGCACTTCCCGCGCCCGGGAGGTTCGGCCGATATCGGCCCCGCACCTCGATGGCCCCGCTCGGCCGATCCGGGGACCGGCGCACAGCGGCGCGGTGACAGGATGGATGCGATGACCGGACGCAGCCAGCCCGCGCCGAGTATCGCGCGAGGTCGCGGTGCCCGGAGGACACTCGCAACCGTCGCCGGTGCGCAATCGCACGGTGACGGCACCGAGCGCACTGTCACCGCCGCTCAGCCGATCACCCTCGCCGCCACACTCGCGCCACTACGACGCGGTACCGGCGACCCCTGCCACCGCGTCACCGCCGACGGCGCGCACTGGCGGGCATCGCGACTGCCGAGTGGTCCGGTGACCTATCGGCTGGTCCAGGCCGGTCCCGCTTCGATCGGCGCCCGCGCCTGGGGGCCGGGCGCCGCGGAATTCCTCGATGGACTCCCGCACATGCTCTGTGTCGACGAGGATCTCGGCGATTTCATTCCCGAACACCCACGGATCGCCGAGGCCCATCGCCGCCATCCCGGATTGCGGATGCTGCGCACCGGACTCGTCTTCGAAGCGCTGGTGCCCGCCGTGCTGGAACAACGTGTGCACACCGTCTCGGCGCGCGCCTCTTGGCGAAAACTGGTGTGGCGCCACGGCGATCCCGCTCCGGGACCGACACCCGGGCCGATGCGGGTGCCGCCGGCCGCGGAGACCTGGCGTTACATACCGTCCTGGGACTACCACCGCGCCAATGTCGATCCGCAGCGATCGCGGACCATCGTCACCGCCGCCCGGTCGGCCGCGGCGCTGGAGGCCGCCGCGGTGCTGGATCCGAGCGAGGCCTCCGCGCGGTTGCGCACGGTGCCGGGCATCGGGGTGTGGACCGCGGCGGAGATCGCTCAGCGTGCCCTCGGTGACGCGGATGCGCTGTCGGTCGGTGATTTTCATCTGTCGGCGATCGTCGGCTGGACCCTGCTGGGGCGTCCGCTCGACGACGACGAGATGGTCGAGTACCTGGAACCGCTACGGCCGCACCGCTATCGCGCGATCCGGTTGCTCGAGATCTCGGGCCAGGCCAGGAAACCGGCGTTCGGCCCGCGCACACCGCTGGTCGACCACAGCCGGATCTGATCAGCCGGCCGCGGCATCCTGTGCGGCGATCCGGGCGCGGTGCAGGGCCTCCGGCACCGGAATCCGTCCCAGGAACATCTCGTCGAAAATCTCGTCGATGGCCTGCAACGCCGCCGTGAAGCCCGGCCCGCCACCGGATTCGATTCGTGGTCCGCGCAGCACATCGAAGAACGGCGCGACATCGATTCCCCGGTGCGACCAGTGATCTCGATAGATCTGCCGATCGGCGACCACGGCCGGAATGGTCTGTCCGCCGGCCGCCAGATAGCGGTTCCCGGCAGCACTGCCCAGCCAGCTCAGCACTCGCCGCACCGCGCCGGGATGATCGGTGTGAGCGTCGGCGGCGATCCCGATGGCATTGTTCGTACTGACCCGCCCGGCCGGACCAGCCGGAATCATCGCTGTCCCCCA
This sequence comes from Nocardia sp. NPDC052254, assembly GCF_040679495.1. Lineage (NCBI taxonomy): Bacteria > Bacillati > Actinomycetota > Actinomycetes > Mycobacteriales > Nocardiaceae > Nocardia > Nocardia sp. NPDC052254. The sequence continues at coordinate 538,984 of NZ_JBFAUW010000002.1, forward strand.
CGGGAATCCGGCCTGTTCCGCGACCGATGACAGCGAGAAGCTACCGGACTGGAACAACGCCAGCTTGCCCTGCAGGAAGGCGTTCTTCGCGAAGTCGCTGCCGGTGCGGGTGTCCGCGGCGGGTGGGGTGAGCCCCGCGCCGACCAGACTCGTGAGATATCCGAAGGCGTCCACACCCTGGGGACTGTCGAAGACGTAACGGTCGCCGTCCTGGAACCGGCCACCCGCAGAACCCAGATACGGCAATTCGATGGATTGAAAGTCGTTGGCGGCGTTGTAGGCCCATGGTGCAGCCGCCGCGAGCCGTTGGAGCAGTGGCCGGAAGGTGTCCGGTCCGTGTGGGTTCCAGGTCAGCTCGCCGAGCTGCGCGGGTTCGATCCCGGCGGCGGCGAGCAGATCCCGGTTGTAGTAGATCGCCGAGCCGCCGTCGACGAATTGCGGTACCGCCCAGAGCTTGCCGTGCCGGGTGTACTGGGTGACCGCATCGGGATCCCATTGCCGCGCGGCATCCGGGCCGAGCATCGCACCGATGTCGGCGAGCTTCCCGGCATCGGCGTAGTCGGTATACGTGTTGGTCCAGAACAGATCGTCGGCGGTACCGCCGGCCACGTCCAATCGCAGTTTCTGCTGATAGGAGGCCCACGGCACGACCGTGATCCGGACCTCCACGTCCGGGTTGGCGCGCTGGAACTCGTCGAGGGCGGCGCGATAGGCGGGAACGAAACTCTGATCCCAGATTCGCAGCCGGACCACGGTCCTGCCCGACGCCTCGGTATCGCGTCCCAGCCACAGCGCGGCGGTGACGAGCAGGACGACACCGAGGATCACCGACAACACCGCGATCGTCGAGCTCTTCATCCTCATTTCAACCCTGTCCACGCGACCGAGCGCAGCACCTGGCGCTGGAACACCACGAACAACACCACCAGCGGTACGACTGCCAGTGTGGTCGCCGCCATGACCAGCGTCCACTGCTCGTTGTACCGGGTCTGCAGATCCGCGGTCGCCACGGTGAGTACCTGCCAGCGACCGGACCCCGCCACCAGCGGCCACATGAAGCTGTTCCACTGGGTGACGATCGTGATCACGGTGAGCGTCGCCAGTACCGGCCGGCTCATCGGCACCACGATGTGCCAGAGGATGTCGAGAGTGCTGGCCCCGTCGAGGCGGGCCGCGCCGATCATCTCCCCCGGAATGCCGCGAAAGTACTGTCGTAGCAGGAAGATCGCGTACGGAGAGCCGAAGGCGAACGGTAGTACCAAGGCCCAGAAGGTATTCAGCCAGCCGAGTCGCGCGAACATCAGGTACAGCGGAATCAGCGTGACGATCGTCGGCACCATCATGGTCGCGAGATAGATCCAGAACAGCAGATCGCGTCCGCGGAACTCGGTGCAGGCGACGGCGTATGCGGCCAGTATCGAGGTGATCAGCTGCCCCGCGGTGATGACGACCGTCATCAGCGCGGTCACCGCCACCGCACGGCCGAGGCCCTGATCGACAACGGCGCGAAAGTTCTCTCCGGTCACCGGATCCGGTAGCGCCAGCGGGGAATCGGTGGCGAACTGCCGCGGCGTCTTCACCGCGGTGAGCGCACCCAGTACGAGCGGTGCGACCGTGCTCAGCGCACCGGCGATCAGCAGGAGATAGGCGAGGACCGACCGCACCGCGGCCGCCCGCCGCGGCTCAGAACTCATCGCCGGTCCGGTTGCGGAAGTATCGGTGCTGCAGCACGGTGATGATCATCATCACGACACAGACGACGATCGACATCGCCGCCGCGCGTCCCGGCCGTGCGGCATCGAACGCCTCCGAGAAGATCTGCATCGCCACCACATTCGTGCGATCGCCCGGACCGCCCTTGGTCAGCGCGTACACCGTGTCGAAGGTCTGGAAGGCGGTGATCGTCCCGGTGGCCAGAACGAAGAAGAGCGTGGGGCGCAACAGTGGCAGGGTCAGCCAGCGCAGGTGTCGCCATCCGGTGGCTCCGTCGATGGCCCCGGCTTCGTGGATCTCCGGTGGAATCGCGCGCAGGCCCGCGACGAAGAACAGCGCCACATAGCCGAAATTCGACCAGATGCTCACCGCCGCAACCGAAGGCAGCGCCAGTGCGGGATCGGCCAGCCAGTCGATCCGCCGTCCCAGTAGCGCATTGAGCGCACCGTCGGTGGGTGCGAACAACCATCGCCAGATCACACCCACCACCACCGGCGCACACATCCACGGCAGCGCGAACAGGACCCGGAATCCACCGGCGGCGCGACGCCGCACGACCAGCGCGGCCACCAGGAATCCCAGTGCGGTCTGCACGGGAACCACCAGCAGCGTCAGCGCACCCGTCACCGCCAGCGCGTGTCCGAAACCGGCGTCGGTGAGTACCGAACGCCAGTTGCGCAGACCCACGAACTCCGTCGGCCCCAGCAGATTCCAGCTGTAGAAACTCAGCCAGCCGACCAGCACGATCGGCAGAATCAGGAATACGCCGACTCCGAACAGGCTCGGCGTCAACAACAGCCAACTCGTCCCGGTACGACGAACCGCACCTCGGCTCATATCGGTCGACGCTACTGCGGGGCGGGCGGCGGTACGCGGCCCGCTCAGTCCAGGGGGCCGCCGGCCACGTACACGACCTGGCCGGAGACGAAGCCCGCACCCTCGCTCACCAGGAAGGACGCCGTGTGCGCGATATCCTCCGGCCGGCCGACCCGCTGCACCGGAATCTGGGATGCGGCGGCGGACTGGAAGTCCTCGAAGGGCACGCCCACCCGCTCGGCGGTCGCGGCGGTCATATCGGTGACGATGAATCCGGGTGCGATGGCATTGGCGGTGACGCCGAACTTACCGAGTTCCAGCGCAAGCGTTTTGGTGAAGCCCTGCAGTCCGGCCTTGGCCGCGGAGTAGTTGACCTGACCCCGGTTGCCCTGCGCGGAACTACTGGACATGTTCACGATGCGACCCCACTTGGCGTCCACCATGTACTTCTGTACCGCGCGGCTCATCAGGAAGGCGCCGCGCAGGTGCACGTTCATCACCGCGTCCCAGTCGCCGACGCTCATCTTGAAGAGCAGATTGTCGCGCAGGATGCCCGCGTTGTTGACCAGGACGGTGGGCGGGCCGAGCTGCTCGGCCAGCTGTGTCACCGCCGCGGCAACCGAATCCTCGTCGGAGACGTCAGCGCCCAGGGCCACAGCCTGCCCGCCGGCCGAGGTGATGGCGGCGACGGTGTCGGCGCAGTGCGCGGCGTCCAGGTCGAGCACGCCGACCTTCAACCCGTCCTGTGCCAGACGGGTCGCGATGGCGGCCCCGATACCCCTGGCCGCGCCGGTTACGACGGCAACGCGTTCGGACATTGGCGGTCCTCCTGTACTCGCGGGACATTCGCTGTGAGGGAACGGTAGCTTCGATGCCCGACCCACGGCGAGCCGACCCACCGCGGTGGCACCGCTAGTCGACCCACAGCGACCAGATGCTGTTGCGGCCCTGTCCCTCGCAGACCAGGGCGTGGCCGTCCGGCGTGCGGGCGGTCTTGTCGATGGTGGGATCGCACTTCGAGCCGCCCTCGTACACCGCGGTCGACACCGCATAGGGCCCGGTCCACCGGTACCCGCTGCCGCCGTGCAGGCACAGCAGGGTGCTCCCGTCGGTCGCGGCGCCGAGCAACCCGGCCTGTGCGTCGGTGCACACCTCCCCCTTGGCCGCCGATATCGGCCCGGCCGGCGCGGTGGTCACCGGCGCCGTGGTGACCACCGGGGGCGGAGCCACCGCGGTGGTCGGTGCGATCGTTCGGGTGGGATCGGAGCTCGAGCCGGTGGTATCGGTGGTGACGGCTGCGGGTACCGTACGTAATGTGGTGTGCGGCAGCGTGACACCGGACAGCACCAGGGCCGCGGCGACGATGAGCACTTCGGCCAGACCGAGCATCAGCGCCGACATCGCCATCATCCGCCCGCGCGGGTGGCTGAAGGCGATCAGGCCGAATACGATTGCGACCGGAAACAATCCGAGCAGTGCTGCCACCAGGGCGACGATCGCGTACGGATTGACGATGGGCGGCACCTCGACCCGCAACCGGCCGGTGCGGCGCCGGTTGGGGGAACTGTCCCAGCGGTCTTCATCCGGTTCGATCACACCGCGCCGCCGGTTCTGCGCGCTCTCCCAGCGCTCTTCCGCGGATTCGCCACCCCGGGGATCGGCCCGGCTGGGCTCGGCCATGTGGGGATAGGGGTCGGCCCGGCTGGGCTCGATCATCCGGGGTTCGTTCATCCGGGGATCGGCGGCACGGGACTCGGTGGTGCGGGGTTCGTAGCCGTGCGGCTCGTACGAGCGAGGATCAGGTGACCGGCGGCGCGGTGGCGGGGGACTCCATCGATCGCCCGGAGCCACCGAGACGGTCGGTTCGTCGGCCCAGTATTCCTCGTCCTCGGCCGGGCGGCGCTCGACCTCCGTGTGTTGCTTGCGGGCCATACGGTTCCTCTCACTCTCGTGCAGGAACCTTCACACTCGAACCCGCCCGTATCGAAGAGGATAGGTGGCTCAGCGTGACCCGCAACCCCCCGCCGCCGAGGCAGAGCGGTGAGCGGAGACGTATTCGGAGAGTCGAGAAAGGCGCGAGGTGCGCCGGACGTCATCCCCGAGCGCCCGGCGCGAACACCCTCGAAAACCTACGCTTCCTCGATCACATGCTCTCCGACCAGTGCGATCCGGGTTGCCAGCAGCCACCCCGCAACCGCCAGGACCAGGCGGTCGTAGCGATCCAATCCGGGTTTGCGGGCATGTCGCGCACGATGGGAACCGCCACGGCTCGACACGGCCGCGGCGGCGAAATAGGTATCGCCGCGCCGCCCGCGCCGGTGGGCGGCGTGCCGCGGTCCGGCGATGGGGAACGGGACCACGGTGCCCTGGCCGTGGTCCGGTAACGCGGTCACGGGATGGCTCGATCGTCGAGGACGCAGCGCCCCTCTTCGACCAGCACCGCGCGGGCGCGCCGACGGACCAGGCAGGTGTCGACGGTGCAGTCCAGATGCAGTTGCATGGCGGCGTGGGCCTGTTCGGCGGTCATGATGCCGGGATCGCTACCGCATTGCAGCAGGCCGGCGACCGGCATGTTCAGGTTGGTCAGTTGCACGCGGCCACCCCCGCCGGCTGCCGGTCTGCCCGGTGGCGTGGTGGTGCGGGTGGATCGTGTGGTCCGGCCGGGAGGCGGCCGGGCGAGGTGGACATCCCTCGATATTCGTAACCGACACGGCGCGCGGCGCGGCGCGACAGATCGCTGGTCATCAACGACGACCCGATGACATCAACAGCCATGACTCCTCGTTCCTGCGTACGAGACCCGACTTGTGCCCGGCGAACCACTCCGGAGGCCCGCTGCGAGCACACTCCCAGCATCCTCCAGATCGGCATCGCGCGGGCGGGAATCGCGGATCCGAATCGAATCCGGGCGAATCTCCAGCAGCGAATCCGGTTGGGGAACTGGGAGCTTCGGATCTCCGCGGGTCCGGTCATCTGCCGAGTCCGGTACCGCGAGTCGCGCGGCGAGCCCGGCCCGACAGGTCGCCGACAGGTGGCGAGACTCCCGTGCGGATCGGGTCTCAGTGGTGTCCGGATAACTCGGAGTTTTCGCGCGGGCGGGCGACGGAGAAGATCACGAAACCACTCCTGTTTCGCAACGAACGTATGTTTACCAATGCTGGCAATGGGTAAACCAAAAGAGTGGATCGCGGGCTGAGAAATACCTCACCTCGGTACCGCAAACTGTTTCCGGGTGACTGGGTGGAAGGCCTGATCGTCGGAATGCTGTTCGCGGTATCGGCCGTCGGGGTGTACATACTGACCGGAGTCATGCTGACGTCACTGCTGGTAGGAGTGTTGGTCGCGGTCGTCGCGATCGGTGTGGTGACAATGCTGTAGCCGGTCGGCGAACCGACCGGCTACAGCATCTCAATCAACTTTTTCCTGTATTCAATTCCGGTGCCGAACTGTTCATCGCCGGAACAGTTTATTACCCAGCCAGACCACCGGATCGTATTTGCGATCCACCACTCGCTCCTTCATCGGAATGAGTGCATTGTCCGTAATCTTGATATGTTCCGGGCATACGTCGCTGCAGCATTTGGTGATATTGCAGAATCCGAGCCCGAATTCCTCCTGCGCCATCTCGCGCCGATCGACCACATCCAGCGGATGCATCTCCAGTTCGGCGACCCGCATCAGGTAGCGCGGTCCGGCGAAGGCGTCCTTGTTGTCCTCGTGGTCGCGCACCACGTGGCAGGTGTCCTGGCAGAGGAAGCATTCGATGCATTTGCGGAACTCCTGTGACCGCTCCACATCGCGCTGCTGCATGCGGTACTCACCGGGTTTGAGATCGTCCGGCGGCGTGAAAGACGGGATCTCCCTGGCCTTCTGATAGTTGAACGACACATCGGTGACCAGGTCGCGAATCACCGGGAATGTCCGCATCGGCGTAACGGTCACCACTTCGTCGGTGGTGAAGGTCGACATTCGAGTCATGCACAGCAACCGCGGCCGGCCGTTGACCTCGGCCGAACAGGAGCCGCATTTACCCGCCTTGCAGTTCCAGCGCACCGCGAGATCCGGTGCCTGCGTGGCCTGCAGGCGGTGAATGATGTCGAGGACCACCTCGCCCTCGTTCACCTGGACCGTGAAATCCTGCAGGTCACCGGAGTCGTTGTCACCGCGCCACACGCGGAAGTGGGCATCGTAACCCATTGTCACTCATCGCCTTTCGCGGACGATTCGGCGGCCGCGGGATGAGCGGCGACCTCCGCTTGGGTGTAGTACTTCTCCAGCTCGCCGAATTCGAACAGGGCGAGCAGGTCTTCTCTCATCGGCGTCTGATCCTCCGAGGTGACCACGACCGAGGGGATCGTCCGATCGGCGTCGGCGGGATCGAGCCGGCACACCAGCAGCCGGTTGCGCCATTGCGGGTCCATCTGCGGATGATCGTCGCGGGTATGCCCGCCCCGGCTCTCGGTGCGCAGCAGCGCGGCCTGTGCGACACATTCGCTGACCAGCAACATGTTCCGCAGATCGAGGGCGAGATGCCAGCCCGGATTGAACTGCCGATGTCCCTCGACGGTGACGGTGTCGTAGCGCTCACGAAGTTCGTTCAGATGCCCATTGGCTTGTTCGAGTTCGTGCTTCTTACGGATGATTCCGACCAGGTCGTTCATGGTCTGCTGCAGATCGGTGTGCAGTGTGTACGGGTTCTCGCCGGTGCCGGAGGCCGGCGGATCGAAGGGCGACAGCGCCGATGTCGCGGCCGTGTCGATATCACCGTCGGAGATGGCCGGACGCTTTTCCAGCTGTTCCACATAGGTGGCCGCGCCGAGTCCGGCTCGCCGTCCGAACACCAGCAGGTCCGACAGTGAGTTACCGCCCAGCCGGTTCGATCCGTGCATACCGCCGGAACACTCACCGGCGGCGAACAATCCGGGCACGGTCGCCGCACCCGTATCCGGATCGACCTCGATACCGCCCATCACGTAATGGCAGGTCGGCCCGACTTCCATCGGTTCCTTGGTGATGTCCACATCTGCCAGTTCCTTGAACTGGTGATGCATCGACGGCAGTCGCTTGAGGATCTCGGCGGTGGGCAACCTGGACGCGATGTCGAGATACACGCCACCGTGTTCGGTGCCGCGTCCGGCCTTGACCTCCTCGTTGATCGCGCGGGCCACCTCGTCACGAGGCAGCAGATCCGGGGTGCGGCGCGCGGAATCGTTGTCGCGCAACCACTGATCGGCCTCCTCCTCGGTTTCGGCGTACTGCCCCTTGAACACCGCGGGGATGTAGTCGAACATGAACCGCTTGCCCTCGGTGTTCTTCAGGACACCGCCGTCACCGCGTACACCCTCGGTGACGAGGATGCCCTTCACACTCGGTGGCCAGACCATCCCGGTCGGATGGAACTGCAGGAATTCCATATTGATCAACGACGCACCGGCCCGCAGCGCGAGTGCGTGCCCGTCGCCGGTGTACTCCCAGGAATTCGAGGTCGTCTTGTAGGACTTGCCGACACCGCCGGTGGCCAGCACCACGGCCGGAGTCTCGAACAGGATGAACCGTCCCGACTCCCGCCAGTATCCGAATGCGCCGGAGATGGCGTCGCCATCCTTCAGCAGATCGGTGATGGTGCATTCGGCGAACACCTTGATCCGGGCCTCGTAATCACCGCTCTCGGCGAAATCCTCCTGCTGCAGCGAAACGATCTTCTGCTGCATGGTCCGGATCAGTTCGAGGCCGGTGCGGTCACCGACGTGTGCCAGCCGGGGATAGGTGTGGCCGCCGAAGTTGCGCTGGCTGATCCGGCCGTCCGCGGTCCGGTCGAACAGCGCCCCATAGGTTTCCAACTCCCAGACCCGATCGGGCGCCTCCTGCGCGTGCAGTTCGGCCATGCGCCAGTTGTTGAGGAATTTGCCGCCCCGCATGGTGTCGCGGAAGTGGACCTGCCAGCTGTCCTTCTCGTTGGCATTGCCCATCGAGGCGGCGCATCCGCCCTCGGCCATGACCGTATGCGCCTTGCCGAACAGCGATTTACACACCACCGCCACCGACAGACCGTGTTCGCGGGCCTCGATCACCGCGCGCAGTCCGGCACCACCGGCACCGATCACGACGACGTCGTACTTGTGCCGTTCGACTTCAGGCATGAAACGAATACTCCTGAGAGACTGAGGAATTGGGCTCTGTAGCGTTCGTGGCCGCGATCAGCCGACGAAGCGCGGATCGGAGATGGTGCCGCTGGCGACCAGCATGATGTAGAAGTCGGTGATCGCCAGGGTGGCCAGGGTGGTCCAGGCCAATTGCATGTGGCGGGTGTTCAGTTTGGACACCTGGGTCCACATCCAGTAGCGCACCGGATGGGCCGAGAAGTGTTTCAGGCGTCCGCCGGTGATATGGCGGCACGAGTGGCAGGAGATCGTATATGCCCACAGCAGAACGACATTGACCACCAGCACGATGTTGCCGAGCCCGAAGCCGAACCCGCCGCCGCGGCCGTGGAAGGCCATGATCGCGTCATAGGTGTTGACCAACGAGACGATGACCGCGACATAGAAGAAGTAGCGGTGCACGTTCTGGATGATCAGCGGAAGCCGGGTCTCCCCGGTGTATTTCGCGTGCGGCTCGGCGACGGCGCAGGCCGGCGGTGAGAACCAGACGGCCCGGTAGTAGGCCTTGCGGTAGTAGTAGCAGGTCAATCGGAACAACAACAGGAACGGCAGCACCAGGAAACCGAGCGGAATCCACATCGGCAGATTGCCGACCCAGTGCCCGAAGTGGCTCGAACCCTCGACGCACGACGTACTCACGCAGGGTGAGTAGAACGGCGTCAGATAGTGATAGTCGTCGACCCAATATGCGGTTCGCACAAAGGCTCTGACGGTTGCGTAGATGATGAATGCGGCCAGGCCCAGAACCGTGAACAGTGGTGGAACCCACCACCTGTCGGTTCGCAGGGTCCGTGTCGAAATGGCCGCGCGGCCTTTGCTGAAAACTCCCGTGCCCGACTCGGGGGCATGTGTCGGTGCTGCGCTCACTGCAAGCTGCCTCGCTGGTCTACCCCGTGGAACGGCATCGTTACCTCCGGCGTCGAATGTGATGCTGAGCACCATACGACACCCGAGCTATGACTCGAGGCCGGTCCCGGCAAGATCGACCGGGCCGCCGTCCTATGATTTGCGCCACATTTCCTGGGCGCTCACTGAGGCAGTGCGGTGAGTGAATGACGAGCTACTTCGGACCTTCTTCGCGAATGCGATCGCGGTGGGGACGACAGTCCGGGGCACCGTCACGACGGAATCGCGTGCTGTCGCGACGGTGTGCCCTGCTCGGTGAATTTCGGGTTACTTGGTGCGTGGGCGTGAGTGGAAACCCAGCCCCTCGTCTTGTGCTCCCATCCAGGCGGCCTCGTCGGACTTGCTGTCCGGAACGTAGATGACCTCCTGCTGCCGCCGGGCGTCGACCTCGGGCGGCGGGGTGTGTTCGAACTCCTCGGCATCGATGAAGAGTCGTTCGAGGTCGTTCTCCAGCCGGCGAACCGGGTTGGCGTCCCCGTAGTGGGTACGCAACGCGCCGACGCATTGCCGGAGCTGTCCGACCGCGAAGCGCAGTTCTTCGATCTCACTGCGTGTCATCGAAACCTCCTGGTGCTTGCGGCCGTCCGGATTCGGTCTGCCCGGAGGCAAGATCAAGTCTGTGACGGACCGCACATCGTGATCTACAACACACTACGTGATCATTCGCGTTCTGGCTCGTCACAGCGGAAAAACAATTCCTCACCTGGTGCTCACGCGCGGGTCAGCCGGCCGCTACCAGTGCCTGCGCGGCGAGATCGGGCAACGGCGGCGCGGCGGTCACGGTGCCGGCCGGGGGTGGCGCGCACCTCTTCAGGGCGCGCTCGACCAGGTCCGCGACAGCCGCGGCCACCTCTTCGGCGCGTTCCAGGATCACGCTGTGCCCGGCGCCGTCCAGCCGTACCAGTTCGGCGCCGTCGAGCTGCGCGGCGAGGACCACCGAATGAGCGAACGGGATCAGGATGTCGGCGGAACCGCCGAGCACCAGTGCGGGCAGGTCCGCCAGCAGGCGCAGGGTCGGTGTCTCGTCGAAGCGGATCAGCGAATCCAGGAAGTGCGCCATGGTCGGCAGGGGTGTGTCGTTGAGCATGGCGGTGGCCAGCGCGGCCATTCGCGGACTCGCTCGCCGCGTGCCGAAACTCGTCTCCCGCACAATCGGCTCGAACAGACGGCGGCCCAATCGTTTCGACGCGCTCATCGTGCGCGGTGCACGCCGCACCGCCAGCTGGAACGATGTCACGGTGTGGCGGGTGAGCAACCGGGCGAGCCCGACGGTGGTGATGCCGGCGGCGGCGGTGGCGATCAGGCCCACGCCGATCACCCGGGTCCCGATGGTCTCCGGGAACAGCCGGGCGTGGGCCAGCACCGCCATCGCCCCCATCGAGTGGCCGACCAGCACGACGGGACCGGTCGGTGCGAGGGTCCGCAGGATCGCGCCGAGATCGCGCCCGAGTTGATCGATGGTGTAGGTCGCGGGATCGGCGCTGCCGGAGCGGCCGTGTCCGCGGTGGTCGTAGAAGATCATGCGGGTGTCCGCGACGCCCTGGTCCGAACCCCATTGCCGCAGTAAATGATCGCGCAGAAACCACCAGGATTCGGTGCGCAGGCAGTGTCCGTGGACGAAGACCACCGTCAGCGCCGCCGATGGGGCGCCGACCACGTGCGCGGCGAGCGGGGTGCCGTCGTCGGCGCAGACGGTGACGCGTTCGGCGAGGTCGTCGCGCAGCAGGTCGCGATGATCGGCGGCGACGGCGATCGACATGGACATGACGTCCTCCCGCAGAGTCCGTTCCTGTCCCGGATGTCGATCGTCATTGCCGTCGCGTTAACCGCCGGAACCTGCTGTTATGCAGAAGTTGCACAACCGTCGCGGATAACGGACCGGCCGCGCTGCGGTCCGGCCGGGTGATCGGGCCGCAGCCCATGGCATCGGACCCATCGGAGCCATGGGTTCGATACGAATCGTGAGAATCTTCGTAGATCTAGACAAATCAGTAGAGATGGTTAGAAAGATATCGCGAGAATGAGGACAGGTTCTGACCTGGAATCTGATTAGCGTTCCGGATATGAGCAGCCGAATCCGCGATTTCCACATCGATGTCCCCCGAGCCGAGATCGACGACCTGCACCGCCGCCTGGCCGAGACGCGCTGGGCGCCGCAGTTGCCCGGCGGGTCCCGGTGCGGAATGCCGGTGGCGCGGGTGGCCGAGCTGGCGGAGTACTGGCGGAGTGAATTCGATTGGCGAGCACAGGAAGCGAATCTCAATCGATTTCCGCAGCATCTGACGCAGATCGACGGACTCGAGGTGCATTTCCTGCACGTGCGCTCGCCCGAGCCGGACGCGCTGCCGCTGGTGCTCAACCACGGCTGGCCGAATTCGTTCGTGGAATTCGCGGGGATCATCGATCTGCTCGCCGATCCGCGCGCACACGGCGGTGATCCGCGGCGGGCCTTCCATGTGATCGTGCCGTCGGTCCCGGGCTTCGGTTTCTCGGCCCCGCCGCGCGACACCGGTTGGAGCGCCGAACGTGTCGGCCGGTTGTGGGTGGATCTGATGGACCAGCTCGGCTACTCGCGTTACGGCGTCCAAGGCGGCGACCTGGGGACCTATGTCAGCACCGCGATGGCGGAGGCTGCGCCGGATCGGGTCGCCGGTCTCTACATCACCGCGGGCCTCGGTTTCCCGACCGAGGCCGATGTGCCGATCCTGACCGATGCCGAGCGTGCCGGCTACGAGGCGATGATGTCGGCGGACTGGGTGAACGGCGTGGACCATCACGCACTACTGCGGTCGGCGTCGCAGACCTTCTCGATCGGGTGGAACGACTCCCCGGTCGGCGCACTGTCCTGGATGCTGCAGAAATTCACCGACTTCAGCGCGTCCGGACCACTGTCGGAGTCGATCGATCGGGATGCCTTTCTCGCCAATGTGAGCCTGTACTGGTTCACGCAGAGCTTCGGAACCTCGGCCTGGCCCTATTACGACAGCGCCGGATTCGCCTGGCCCACCGGATCCGATGTGGTGCCGACGGGTGTGTACAGCGGTGCACCCGGGATTCGCCGGCTCGCCGAGCGCACCGCGAAGGTCGTGCACTGGCCCGGGGGCAATCCGGCGGGGCATCACTTCATCGCCATGGATCAGCCCGAGGCGTATGCGGCCGACCTCAGGACCTTCTTCGGCGCACTCGGCTGACCTGCGGAGATGGTGTCGATCGGGAAATCTTGCGGTATCGATCATCTCCACTAGATATGTCTAGATTTCCCGATCGGACAGCTGAGGCGGGCGCGGCCCGCGGAATCACAGGGGTGGTGAGACGGCTGGGCGTGGCTCACCGCTACTGCACGCCGCGCAGGTAGCGGCCGAAGTGCGGCACGGTGAATCCGATGGTCCCCCGTTCGGCGGAGTAGATCAGACCCTTCTTGATCAGTCCGTCCCGGGCCGGCGACAGCGAGGCGGGTTTGCGGCCCAGCTCCTTGGCGACCGCGGCGGTCGGAACCGGCCCGTCGTCGCCCGCCAGATCCGCCATCGCCCGCATGTACTCTCGCTCGGCCGGGGTTGCTCTCTCATAGCGGGATCCGAAGAATCCCACTGCCAGCTCCTCCTCGGCGGCCGGTGCCCCCAACTCGACATCCTCGGGTCCGATCGGTGAGCTGGCGGCCGCATCCCAGGTGGCCTTGCCGTACGCCTGGACGAAATAGGGGTACCCATCTGCTTTGTCGTACAGGGCTTTCAGTGCTTCCTCGGTGAACTCCACCGATTCGCGTTCGGCCGGAGCGATCAGCGCGTGGTCCGCGGCATCGCGATCCAGGCGGTCGATCTTGTGGTAGCCGAACAGTCGCTCGGAGTAGCTCTTGGAGGCCGACAGCACCGCCGGTAGATGAGGCAGGCCGGCACCGACCACGATCAGAGGCGCTGTCTCCTGGCTCAATTCGTGGCAGGCGCCACAGATGGCGGAGATGTCGGCCGGACCGAGGTCCTGCATCTCGTCGATGAACACCGCGATGCCGACCCCGATGTCGCGGGCGAGCTGAGCGGCCTCGAGCAGCAACTCCACCAGATCGATCTCGATATCGCCGGAATCCGCGCGTCCGGTCACCGCCGGTACGTCGATACCGGGCTGCCAGCGATCCCGCATGCCCTTGTCGGCGGTGGCGCGCAGGGCGAAGGACTTCAGGATGCCGAGGAAGTCGTCGACCATCTCCGGATTCCGGTGCGCGACCGCGATCTGCCGCACCGCCATGTGCAGCGCCGAGGCCAGCGGGCGGCGCAGGTCCTGATCGGGACGCGCCTCCAGCTTTCCGGTACCCCATCCGCGCGAGCGCGCGGTCGACCGGAGTTGATTGAGCAGCACCGTCTTTCCCACGCCACGCAATCCGGTGAGCATCACGCTGCGTTCGGGGCGCCCACGCGAGATGCGTTCGAGCACGATGTCGAAGGTGTCGAGCTGCTTGTCGCGTCCGGCGAGTTCGGGTGGGCGCTGACCGGCGCCCGGGGCATACGGATTCCGAACGGGGTCCATGCCCCGACACCGTAGCCCGTTCGCATCGGAATATGGGGATATATAAGGGATGTCCTAGATTGCGCTATCGGACCGAATGCGCGGGGTGGCGACGGTGACCGGCGATCCGGGGAATCTCTAGGCTGGTAGCAGTTCGAGGTCCGGAATGTCCGCAGGAGGGTCATGTCCACCGATTCGGAAGATCAGCAGTCGGGGGGCGGGTCGACCCCCACCGTGGCCGAAGTCGTCGCCGGCTGGAATGTGCCCGAGGGCGCTCCGGTGGCATTGCGCATTCGAGACAGCATCCTCGAGGCGATCGCCCAGGGCTACGACGATCCGCAGCTGGTGGCCGACCTCGCGGTGGGGCCACTCGTGGTCGCGGTGGGCCGGCTGGAAACCGAACTCGCCGAGGCGCGTCGGCGGATCGCGGCGTTGGAGCAGGTGATCGAGGGTCGTGGCGATGGGGCGTGAGGTGTCCGGGTGTAACGCCGCGGCGACTCGATTCGATAACGGCACAGTGCCGTCGATGTCGAGTTGTGACACGCCATAGCAGACTGGGTCTGCGGCGCTGTAATTGGGGGTGGTCGTGGCGCTTTGGCGACACGCGGGCGGACACGCCGCGCTGTGGGGTGGACAACAACAGCGAGCCGTCGTAATCTCTTCGTGACTTCGCGGAGTATGTCGTTTCATTAGAGGAGCGGCCCGCAAAGTCACCGCCTAATCGGCAAGCGAGTGGGCAGCTCGATTGCCGAACCGGGGACCCAGGTATCTGGGGTGAATCCTCTTCGGTCGCAAGGTCGATGGGGTAGGGCCGAATCTTCCCGGCCCGAACCCGTCAGCTAACCCGGTCGGCGCGTGGGCAAGGAAGAAACAGGAGACTCAGCTCGGTGGGTAAACACAGTCTGCAGCGGGAATCGCGATTGCCGAATTCCGTGAAGGGTGCAATGGTCTTCGGCGCTGTTGCGGCAACCGGTGCGATGCCGGCGATTCCGGCGATGGCGACCACGATCAACGTTCCCGGCTTCGGTAACTTCGACGTTCCGGTCGCACCGGAGTTCGATCAGCAGGTGGGGCAGGTCAACCAGGCCCTCGCTGATCACGCCGATCAGATCAAGGGAGCCCAGCAGGCGCTGAGCTCGCAGGCGATCGCACCCGGTGCCCCCAATGTCGCGCCGAACCCCCTGGGTGGGATGTTCAGCCAGCCGCAGTTGCAGCAGCAGCACGGTATCGGCGATGTCGCGCTCGATGCGGCCCGCAGCAAGATCGGCTCCGACTACGTCTGGGGCGCCTCCGGTCCGGCGAACTTCGACTGCTCCGGTCTGGTGCAGTGGGCGTACAAGCAGGCCGGAATCGCGCTGCCGCGTACCAGCTTCGAGCAGTCGCACGTCGGCAAGCCGGTTGCCTTCCAGGAATTGAAGCCCGGTGACCTGGTCATCCAGAACGGTGGCGGCCACGTGGCCATGTACGCCGGCGATGGCAAGATCCTCCAGGCGCCGCAGTCGGGCGAAACCGTCAGCTACGCGCATCTGGACCCTGACTCGATCGTCACCGCACGTCGCGTTTCCTGATTCCGGCACGCTCGCGCCTGCCCGGCGGTGATTCGCCGGGCTGTAGGTGAGGAGTGAAACTGGAACAGGCACAACCAGCTACGGCTCGGGTCGACTCCTGGATCTGGGCTGTCCGGCTGTTCAAGACGAGGTCCGCCGCGGCTACCGCATGCCGCGGCGGCCATGTGCATGTCAACGGCGTGGCCGTCAAGCCCGCACATCAGCTCAAGCCCGGTGATGAAGTCCGGGTGCGCAATTCCGGTGTGGAACGCATCGTGGTCGTCGCGCGGCTGGTCGTCAAACGCGTGGGTGCCGCGATCGCGGTGCAGTGTTATATCGACAAGAGTCCGCCGCCACCGTCGGCCGAGATCGTCGCCACCATGCCCAGGCGCGATCGCGGCTCCGGGCGGCCCACCAAACGCGAACGGCGCGAGACCGATCGGCTACTCGGTCGCGATTCCGAGTGAGTCCGGCGACTTCCCGGCGGTGAACTCACCTTGGCGATAGCGGTCGCGGCAGGCGCCACGCCGCATCTTTCCACTCGAGGTCTTCGGAATCGCACCGCGCGGCACGATCAGCACCTGCGCCGGGGCGATGCCGTGTGTGCTCGTCACCGCCATCCTGATTCGCCGGCCGATCTCATCGGGGTCGGCCGGATCATGTCCGATTTCAGCGACGAGTATCAGTTGCTCGCATTCCCCGGTCTCGACACCGAACGCGGCGAGATGTCCGGTACGTAATTCGGGCGCGACACTCGCGGCGGTGGCCTCGATGTCGGCGGGAAAATGATTACGGCCGCCGATGACGATCGTGTCCCGCAATCGCCCTGCGACGAACAACCCGCCGTCGTGGAAGAATCCCAGATCGCCGGTGCGCAACCATGATCCCGCCGCACCCGCCGGTGCCGCGCCGAAGGCGGTTTCGGTGCGGTCGGGCCGCCCGGCATATCCGGCCGCCACGTTCGGGCCCTGCACCCAGATCTCACCGACGGTACCGTCGTCCATCGGAACGAGGGTGTCAGGATCGACGATCCGCACGGTCTGGCCGACGGGCCTGCCGCAGTCGACGAGCGCGACACCGCTCGTGGCAGCGTCCGCCACCACAACGCGACCGGCGCCCAGAGCGGTGCGATCGAATTCGATTCCGACCGGTGCGGCCTCCGGCGCGGAAATGGTGACGGGCAGGGTGGCCTCGGCGAGACCGTAGCCGGGCGTATGTGCGCGGTGCCGGAAACCGTACGGTGCGAAGGTGCGGGTGAAGCTGTCCAATGCCGTGCGCCGGATCGGTTCGGCACCATTGAGGAGCAGCTCCAGCCCGGACAGGTCGAGACCCTCGCGTTCCCGCGGCGAGGTTCCCGAAACCGCCAGGGTGAGACCGAAATTCGGGCTCGCGGTGCCACCCGCTCGATAGTCGGCGCAGGCCCGCAGCCAGCGAATCGGGCGCTTGGCGAATTCTCCGGGTGGGAGTGTGACGGTGTGTGCGCCGGTGTACAACGGCAGGGACAGTGCGAACACCAGACCCATATCGTGGAAGTACGGCAGCCAGTTCACCAGCGGACGATCCTCGACGACCGGAAGTGCGCGCCGCAGCTGATCCAGTGTCGCGGACAGGTTCGCATGCGAAATCTCCACGCCGGCGGGAGATGTGGTGGAGCCCGAGGTGTACTGGAGGTAGGCGGGATGGTCGGAGATCCGATCGAGTCCGACGTTCTCCGACCGGGCGTGCGGATCGACGGTGAGGTATGCGCCCGGCTCCGGCAGCGCCTCGAGGTGGCGGAACTCGGCGTCGGCGGAGATCAGGCCGAGGCGCGGACGGGCATCGGTGAGTATCGAACGCAGACGATCCGCGTGCCGCGGCATGGTCACCGGAAACAGCGGCACCGCGGTACGCGCGGTGTAGAGACAAGCGAGAAATGCGATGACGTAGTCGATTCCGTGGCGGCACAGAATCGCCACCCGGTCTCCGGGCAGGGTCCGCTCCCGAATGCCTGCGGCGAGATCACCCGCTGCACTGTGTAATTCCGCAACGGTCAGCGTCGCGGCCCGGCATTCCCCGCCCGGGTACGACAGCGCCGTGACGGCCGGGTCGTCCGGCGCGAGTACCGCCCGGTCCGCGACCGCCGCTGCCAGCGGGGCTATCACGATGTCTCCTGTCGGGGTATCCGCATGGCCAAGGCCGCCGACAGCGCTGTGACCGAAGGATTCTCGAACAGTTCGGCGGTGGCGATCCGGATACCGAGTCGATGTTCCAGCCGCCTGCGCAAGTCGATGGCGAGCAGGGAGGACATGTTCAGCGTGCCGAAATCCGCATTCGGATCGATGGATTCGATCGGCCGGGACAGAGTGCCGGCGACGGTGGCGCGCACGATGGTGTGAACATCCGCGTCGTCCGGTGCCGGAGCATGATCGGATGTCGTGCGCGCGGGTGCGATCGGCGAGCTCGGGAGCGGGGTCGCGTCCGTGCCGATGTGCCCGCCCGACAGCAGCGAACGCAATCGGGCCGCCACGGACGAGGTGTCCTCGGTAGCCGTGTAATCGAGCGCCAGCACCACCGACCGTGGGCGGCCGAGGACCGCGGACAGGACGGCCAGCCCACGCGCGACATCGAAGGGTATGACGCCGGCATTGCGCAGATGGTCGGCGCCGCCCGCGGTACGAGCCAGGCCCGAATCCCAGCTGCCCCAGGCGATGCTGATCACGGAACGATCCTGGGATGCGCGGGCGGCGGCATCGAGGGCGGCATTGGCGGCGGCGTAGGCGGCCTGACCGGGCGCGCCGAGAAGGCCGGTGGCCGAGGAGAACAGGAGCGTGAAGTCGGTGGGATCGCAGGCGGTGAGCTCCAGCAGCGATACCGCCGCCGCCACCTTCGGCTCGAAGTGCCGGTGCACCAGTTCCGCGGTGACGGCGTCGAATTCGGTGTCCTGCAACACGCCCGCGGCGTGGATCACGCCACGCACGGTGGAGCCGCAGGCACGAATATCGTTGAGCGCGTTGCACAGATCGGCGCGATCGGTGACATCGCAGCGGACCACGACGACGCGATCCTCGGCACCGTCGAGCAGTGGGGGCAGCGTCCGGGGGGTCCTGGTCAGTACGACGACATCGCGAGCGCCCTGATCCAGGAGCCAGCGCACCGCCGCCGCACCCAGTGCGCCCAGTCCGCCGGTGACCACATAGGTGCCCTCGGTGGAGACGGGGACGGCGAAGGCCTCCCCGGCGAGTGGGCGGAAGCGGCGGCCGTGTACCGACGACCGTTCGACCCGTAGCTCGTCGGGCCCCGATCGCGCGAGGACCAGATCACGCACGGTGCCGGGGCCGCTGCCATCGGACCAGATCAACCGCACCGGGCGCCCCGATTCGAGCTGCAGGGTCCGAACCAGCGCCGCCACCGCGTTCTGTTCGATCGAAGCGGGGTCACGCAGTACCACGGTGACCGTCGCGGTGGCGGGCGCCGTGACGGTCTGCTGCAGGACACGCAGGGCGCGGGCGACCGCGTCCGCGGAGGTGGTCGCTTCCGGCAGCGGAGCCGCGACGGACTCCGGCCAGATCAGCACGACGGCGGTATCGGCGGATCCGATCGCGGCAGATTCCAGGATCGGCCCGGATGCGCCGGGCTCGCGGGCCACCCGCTGAGTCGGCACCATTCGGTCGATCTCGCGGGTGACGGCGGTGGCCAGCTCCGATTCACCGACCACGAATGCCCGCGATATCGAGCAGTTCCGCTCCGCCGTCCGGGTCTGGCGAATCGGCGACCAATACTCCTCGCGCAGTACGGAATCTGCCCACTCCGGTGCCGTGGCGACGGTGGGATCGTAGCCCGTGGACCGGGCCGGGGTGCCCAGCCGCGGCAGGGGGACGGTATCGATCGAACGGCTCGGGACCGGATCGCAGGCCGGGCCGGATTCGGCGGCCGTGCCGCCGGAACAGTGGATTCGAATGTCGAGTAGTGCCACGGCGGGTGCGTCGAACTGATCGAGGGCGATCACATCGCACCGCAGATCCTCGCCCACCACGGCGCGGACGAAGGCATACGCCTCGATGAGGCGAGTTCGCTGCGCATCGGATATCCACACCGAGCCGATGGCGACGGGCAGCGCCGGGCCCTCGGCCGGCAACACCTCGCGCGCCGCCGCCGCGACGAGTTGCAGACATCCGTCCAGCGCGGCGGTCGACACCGGTGCGGAGTCGAAAGTGCCGACCGCACTGCGTTCTCCGCCGCGAAGTCCGGTCAGAGGGCGAAAGACCGGTCCGTAGTCGAGACCACGCCGGGCCAGCCCGGCATAGAACTCGCCGAGATCGAGTGCGACCGACGAGTCCTCCCCGGCGCGATGCGTATCGATCGCGCGCATCCAGGTGAGGATGTCGGCGGGTGCGGCCGGTGCCATCGTCCGCGCGGAGGCCACCGTCAGCGGGCCCAGTACGGCCCGCAGATCGGCGCCGATGCGGTAGCCGACACCGCCGAGGTCGGCGATATCGGTGCGCTCGTGCACGGTGAAATCGGCCAGCCGGACGGGCCCGGGGACCGAATCCAGCAGTCGCCGAATCCAATACGTGGCCGGGACGGTGGGCACCCCGGCCACGACGTGATCATCGAGGCGGTCGGTCCCGGGATCGGTAGTGGTCCGGGTGAGCAGCGGGAAGGTCTTCCGGCGCCAGTGGCGCCGGCTCGCGGGCGCGGTGGCGGGCCCCTGAACGGACCAGTCGACATCACGGCCGCGGACATACATCGCGCCGATCGTGCGCAGTAGTGCCGTGGCCTCGCCGTCGCGGTCCGCCGCCGGGAACACCGCCTCGGTGAGTTCCGGGTGGTCCCGTACCGTGTGGGCCAGTACGGGGTGAGGAGATATCTCGACCACGGTGGTGTAGCCGCGCGCCAGCGCCGCCTCGATGGCCGAGTCCAATTCGACCGTGCCACAGAGGTTGTCGGCCCAGTAACCGGCGTCCATCGCGGCCGAGTCGACGACGGTTCCGGCCCGCGCGGTGGAGAACAACGGGATGCGTGGCGACTGCGGAACCAGCGGTGCGACGGCGTCGGTGAATTCCTCGACCAGCCGCCGGACCTGCGGGCTGTGCGCGGCGAAGTCCACGGGAACCGGCCGGGCGTAGTAGTGCCGCCGCTCCGCGCGGCGCAGCAGCGTCTCCATATAGCGGTTGGTGCCCGAAACCACGACTGCCCGTGGACCGTTGACCGCGGCCACCGCCACCTCGGCGCGGAGGGGCTCGACCAGCCGGCGGGCCTGATCCGGCGTCGCCTCGAGCAGAGCCATACTGCCCTGTCCGGCCAGGCCACCGAGCAGGCGGGATCGTTCGGTGATCAGCCGGGCCCCTTCCGGGAGCGAGATCGCCCCGGCCACCGTGGCGGCCGCGACCTCACCGAGACTGTGCCCGGTGACGCCGTCGGGTTCGATCCCCCAGCTCGCCAGCAGCCGGGCGAGTGCGACCTGGTAGACGAACAGCGCCGGTTGGACGGTCTCGGTGGTCGCCACACCGGCGGAGAATCCGTGCCGCGGTGTCCAGATCCGCGGGCCGCCGGCCGCGACGATCGCGTCGGTGGTCTCGGCGAGCGACTGGGCGAATACGGGATAGCGGGCCGCCAGTTCGCGCCCCATCCGCGGATGCTGGCCGCCCTGGCCGGAGAACAGGAACAGCACTCGGCCCCGGCGCCGGGTTCCGATGCCGAGCACCGTCTTCGGGGCGGGAGCGCTGTGTGCGATGCTGCGCAGTGCGTCGGCCGCGTCCTCGGCGTCGTCGGCCAGGATCGCGCCGCGAACCGCCTGCGGCAGGGCGCGGCCCGCGGCGGCCAGTGCCGGCAGTGACAGTGTCTCGTCGGCGATCGCGGTGGCCCAGCGATCGGCGTTGTCGCGCAATTCGATCTCGTCGCGACCGGTGAGTGCGATCAGGACCGGTGCCGTGAGTTCCCGGGCGGCGGGTGCCGGATCGGCCTCGCGGACCACCACATGGGCGTTCGTGCCACCGAAGCCGAACGCGCTGACCCCGGCACAGCGGCGCACGTCCGGAGTCCGTTCCCACGCCACCGGTTCGGTGGGGACTCGCAGCCCGCGTTCGGACAAGCGCAGCAGCGGATTCTCGCGCCGGAAGTTTCTGGTGGGCGCGATGATTCCGTGCCACAGGCTCAACGCGGCCTTGGCGAGTCCGGTGACTCCGGCGGCCGCTTCAAGGTGGCCGATATTCGCTTTGACCGAGCCGATGAACCGGGCGCTGCGCGGCGCGGCATCCTCGGTGGGCCCGAGGACCGTCGCCAGCGCTTCGATCTCCACCGCATCACCGACCGGCGTTCCGGTGCCGTGACATTCGAAGTATCCGGCGTCGCGAACATCGAGATTGGCACGCGCCCAGGCATTCCGGATCACCTGCTGCTGGGCGTGACCGCTGGGAGCGTACAGACCGTTGGAGCGACCGTCGGAACCCACTGCGGCGCCGAGGATGTCGGCGTATCGGCGATTTCCCTCGCGCCGTGCATCGGCGGTGCGCTGCAGCACGAGAACGGTGGCGCCGTCACCGCGCACATAGCCGTCGGCGGCCGCGTCGAACGGTTTGCAGCGGCCGTCCGGAGCCAGGAATCCGCCTTGGGCCAGATACTGCGAAGTGTGCGGCAGCAGAGCCAGATTCACTCCGCCGACGATGGCGAACGGGACCGCCTCATCGGCCAGGATCCGCATCGCGAGGTCCACCGCGGCCAGCGACGACGAGCACGCGCTGTCCAGCACCACGCTCGGCCCGTGCAGGTCCAGGACATAGGACAGACGGTTGGCGATGATGCTCAACGCCGAGCCGGTCACCGCATACGGCGCGTCCCGGCCACCGGCGCCCAGGACGACCGCGCCGTGATCGAATCCGCAGGCGCCGAACAGCACCGCGGCATTCGAACCGCGCAAGCGATAGCCGATGCCGGCGTCGTCGACCGCCTCGACGGCGACCTCGAGTGCGAGACGCTGCTGCGGATCCATCAGTGCCGCTTCGCGATCGGAGATGGCGAACCAGTCGTTGTCGAATTCCGCGACCGCGGGCAGATAGCCGCCGCGGGCCACGCCCTCACGATCCGGGGGCGGTGCGCCGGTGCCATCGCGGCCCTCGACCAGAAGCCGCCAGAACTCGGCCACCCCGGACGCACCGGGCACCCGGCAGCCGATGCCGACGATCGAGATCGCCGGTTGTGTGTGCGCAGTCGTCATCGCAACTCGAGGTGGTCGACGAGTCGCTCGATATCGGGATGGTCGTAGAGTTCGGTCAGCGAGATCTCCACGCCCAGCGCATCTTCCAGTACCGCGGTCAGCCGGGCGAGCTGTACGGAGCTGAGGCCCAGATCGGTGAAAGGAGCCGTGGTCGAGACGGTTTCCGGATCGGTGCCGAGTAATCCGGCGACCGCCGCGACCGCCGTATCCGCCATGGTGCCGATTCGCTCGCCCTGACCCACAGCAACTCCCTCCCCGTATCCGGCGCCGCCCGCACGACGGTCAGGAGACGACCTGGGCGCTGATCGTGCAGCGGCTCACGGTGCCGACCGGGTGTGGGTGTCCCGCATATTGCAGGTTCCCTAGCGATTATGCCGAGAAGTCCGGATTCGGTGAAGTGGCACCGGCGCGGCGACGCGAGCCACGACCGTGTCCGACCGTGGCTCGCGGGTTGCCGTTCGCTCAGGCAACCATGCCGGCGAGGCGCGAATTGATCAGCGACTCGGCCTCGTTCACGATGCGCGAGATCAGTTCCGCGCAGGTGGGGATGTCGTCGATGAGACCCTGGACCTGGCCCGCGGACCAGATGCCGGCGTCCAGATCGCCCTCGTCGAAGACGACGCGGCCGCGCGCGCCGGCGACGAGTTCGCGCACATCCTCGAATACGCCGCCGGCGGCCTCGATCTCGACCACCTTGCGGCTGATCTCGTTGTTCGCCACTCGCGCGGTGTTGTTCATGGTGCGGAAGATGAGCTGGGTGTCGCGCTCGGTGTGGGCGACGATCTGCTCCTTGACCTTCTGATGCACCGGTGACTCCTCGGTGCACAGGAAGCGGGTCCCCATGTTGACACCGTCGGAGCCCAGCGCCAGCGCGGCGACCAGGCCGCGGGCATCGGCGAAACCGCCGGAGGCGATGATCGGGATCTCGAGTGCCTTGGTGGCGGCGGGGATCAGGATCAGGCCGGGCACATCGTCCTCACCGGGATGGCCGGCGCATTCGAAACCGTCGATGCTGACGCCGTCGACACCGATCTTCTGCGCCTTGAGCGCGTGCCGGACGCTGGTGCACTTGTGCAGGACCTTGATACCGGCCGCCTTGTAATGAGGCAGGAACGGCTCGGGGTTGCTACCGGCGGTCTCGACGATCTTCACGCCAGATTCGATGATGGCCTGCGCGTACTCCTCGTACGGCGGCGGGTTGATCGAGGGCAGGATCGTGACGTTGACACCGAACGGCTTGTCGGTGAGTTCGCGGGTGCGTTCGATCTCGCGCCGCAGGTCATCGGGAGTGGGCTGGGTGAGCGCGGTGATGAAGCCGAGGCCACCGGCGTTGGCCACCGCCGCCACGAGTTCGGCCCGGCCGACGTGCATCATGCCGCCCTGCACGATCGGGTGCTCGATACCGAACATCTCGGTGAATCTGGTGCGCAACATCTGTCGTCCTCCTGCCCGCGATACGGATCGGTAGCGGTGGCAGGACCCCCGCGCCCAGGGTGCGACGGGCCCCGCGGGCGAGCCCAGGCGCACCCGGATGCGCTCGATACTGGCATGCCGATAGCACCGGAGACAACAGGATGTGAGTGGCAGTTTGCTTCAGGTATGGGATGTGCCGGAACCTCGTCCGTGGCGCAGATTCGATCAAATCACCTGGCAGAGGGCGCTCTGATGTCTGATCAGGCAGTCGGATGGTGAACGGGGATTCTCGTAT
The DNA here is from genome assembly GCF_040679495.1 of Nocardia sp. NPDC052254. Classification (NCBI taxonomy): domain Bacteria; kingdom Bacillati; phylum Actinomycetota; class Actinomycetes; order Mycobacteriales; family Nocardiaceae; genus Nocardia; species Nocardia sp. NPDC052254. The sequence goes on from NZ_JBFAUW010000002.1 coordinate 563,524, forward strand.
GTAACCCTTGTCACGGGAAAAAGTTAGTTGCTATTCTCGCAGTTGGTTCAGCCGTCGACGACGCCATCGGGCCATCCGGTGGACGAATTGTGACGGGCCGAGAGGAGTTCCTGCATGACCACCGGTGTCCAGACCGCCGAACCCATCCGGTCACGGCGCAATCACTGGAACAACCAGATCGCCACCCACGCACTGATGCGACCGGACGCTGTGGCGGTCCGGTTCCGTGGCCGGGACACCACCTGGAAGCAGCTGCACGAGCGCTCGCTGAAATTCGCCGACTCGCTGGCCCGCCGCGGTGTCGGTGTCGGTGACCGGGTGCTGATCCTGGCGCTCAACTACACCGAGTACCTCGAGGCGGTCTTCGGTATCAATGCCCTGGGTGCGATCGCGGTCCCGGTCAACTTCCGGCTCACCCCGCCCGAGGTCGCCTACATCGTGTCCGACTCCGGCGCCGCCGCGATCGTCACCGACTCGCTGCTGCAGCCGCTGGCCACGGGCGTGATGGCGCAGAGCGAGCAGCTGCGGACCTGCGTCGTCATCGGCGGCGTCACCGGCGACGGCGTCATCGGCTACGACGACTTCCTGGCCGAGACCGGCGAACCTCATGTGCCGCAGGATGTTCCGGAAGACACCCCGGCCCTGATCATGTACACCTCGGGTACCACCGGCAGCCCGAAGGGCGCGATCCTGTCCTACGCCAACCTGAACTCCCAGGCGCTCACCTGCATCCGGGCCATGAACACGACACCGGACAGCATCGGCTTCTGCACGTCACCGCTGTTCCACATCGCCGGATTGGGCGCTCTCGCACCGGCGTTCATGCTGGGATCGAAGACCGTGCTGCACCCGCTGGGCGCGTTCGATGCCACCGAATTCCTGGACGCGATCGAGGCCGAACAGGCCACCACCGCGTTCTGCGTGCCCGCGCAATGGCAGCTGATCTGCGAGGATCCGTCGGTCACAACGCGCAAACTGGCCCTGGAGACGCTGAGCTGGGGTGCCGCCCCGGCCTCGGAGACGGTGCTGCGCGCGATGGCCGATTGCTTCCCGGACGCACAGAACGTCGCTGTCTTCGGCCAGACCGAGATGTCGCCGATCACCTGTGTGCTCGAGGGTAAGGACGCGCTGCGCAAACTGGGTTCGGTCGGACAGCCGATCCCCACCATCCAGACCCGCGTCGTCGACGACGAGATGAACGATGTCGCACCGGGCGAGATCGGCGAGATCGTCTACCGCGGCCCGACCATGATGCAGGGTTACTGGAACAAGCCCGAAGCCACCGCCGAGGCCTTCGCGGGCGGCTGGTTCCATTCCGGCGACCTGGTTCGCCAGGACGAGGAGGGCTTCGTCTGGGTGGTCGACCGCAAGAAGGACATGATCATCTCCGGCGGCGAGAACATCTACTGTGCCGAAGTGGAGAATGTGCTGTTCGCGCATCCGAAGATCCACGAGGCGGCAGTGGTCGGCCGCGCACACGAGAAGTGGGGTGAGGTGCCGGTGGCGGTGGTCGCACTGTTCGACGGTGAAACGCTGACCCTCGAGGAGCTCAACGGGTTCCTCAACGAGAACCTCGCTCGCTACAAGCATCCCAAGGATCTGGTGATCGTCCCCGAACTGCCGCGCAACGCCAGCGGCAAGGTGGTCAAGGTCCAGCTGCGCAAGGAGTACGCCGACAACGCGGGCTGAGGCGCCGGCCGGGCTTGTCCGGCCGAATCGATACGCGGGGTGGGCCGCCGGATATTCGTCCGGCGGCCCGTTGTCCCGGCGCCGCAGTACTTTCCGTGCTCCCCGAGGTCAGATCATGTCGTTCCTGGTGAGCCAGCGCATCAGCGGCCAGCCGCAGAACACCGGCAGCCAGCAGGTCAGCACGCGATAGAGCAGCACCGCCGGTACACCGATCGCGGCGGGCACACCGAAGGCGGCCAGCCCGCCGATCAGCGCGGCCTCCACCGCGCCCACCCCGCCCGGAGTGGGTGCGGCCGATGCGAGCGTGCCGCCGATCATGGTCACCACGGTGACCGTCACGAAGGTGGTGGTGCCGCCGAAGGCCTCGATCGCGGCCCACAGCGCCCCGGCCGCGCCGAGCGTGGTGGTCGCACAGCCGCCCACGATCATCAGCAGGCGCACCGGACGTGTCGCCAATGTCCGCAGTTCGCCGACCACCTCCGCCAATTGCGGCCGGACCTCGGTGCGCAGCCAGCGCCGCACGGTGGGGATGAACATGGCGGCGCCGATGGCCCCGAGCAGGCCACCGGCCAGCAGATACAACACCGTCGCGCTCGGCACGAAATGCGACAGATTCGCCGAGACACCGGCGGCCACACTGAACAGAATCAGCAGCGCCACATGGGTGATCACCTGTACCAGCTGCTGCAGCGCCACCGCCGCGGTCGCCTTCACCGCGCCCAATCCGCTCTTCTGCAGGAAGCGCACGCTCAGTGCCAGACCGCCGACGCCGGCCGGGGTCGTGGTCGCGGCGAACGTATTGGCGACCTGCATGCCCAGGAGATTGCGGAAATTCAGCGATTCCCCGGCACAGCCCCACAGCGCCATGGCGGCGCCCAGATAGGTCGATGCGGAGATCGCCAGTCCGAGCAGCGCCCACCACCAGTTCGCGGTGCGCAGTTCGGTGAAGAAGGTCGGCACCTGGCTGATGTACGGATAGGCCACGTAGACGAGGCCGACCAGCAGCACCAGCTGGATGATCTGATTGCGCGAATACCGGGTGATCCGGGCTGCCTCGATCCGGTCCTCATCGGTCTGTTCCAGCACCTGCGCGCGCACGGCCTTCATCAGTTCGCCGGCCTCGGGCACCGATTTCCGGACCTGGTCGCCGATTCCGGTCTTGGTGACGCGCCGGGAGGCGTCGACCACACACTGCTGTCCGAGTACATCGATGGCGGTGCGCACCGCGGATTCGGCGCCGAACAACGCGCTGGCCGTCAACAGCAGTTGGGCGATGTCGGTGGCGAAACGTGTCTCGTAGGCGCCGAATTCCGCGGCCATGAAATTGCCGAAGAGCACCCGCCCCTCGGCGACGTGGATCGCCTCGGCCCGCAGATCACCGTGCGAGACCTGATCGCGGTGCATCTGTTGCAGTGCGCGCCAGACATTGCCCAGCACCACCTCGCTGTCGGTGGCCGCCAGCGCCCGGCCCTTGGGCTCGGTGTGGGCATACAGTGTCCAGCCGCGACTCAGCGCGGCCACGGTCAGTGGTTTGTTGCTGGCCAGTTCCAGATCGGCGAGTGCGATACCCATCAGCGCGCGGTGTTCGACCGCACGCCGCATCGACGCGAAGGCGGGTGCGCGCTCACTGCTGCGGAAGGTCAGCCAGCGCCGGAACTGGCGCAGCATTCCCCAGCTGCGTTGATTCTGGCCGTACAGCTCCACCACCAGTCGGCGATGCGGTCCCGTTTCGGCGCTCAGCAGCAGCGGACCCGACCCCGCGGGGCGCAGCACCGTGAACGCGGTGACCGTGTAACCGCGTCCGGCCAGCACCCGCACGGCCGCCTCCAGCGGCACCTCCAGTGCGGGCGTGCCGACGACCAGCACGATCACCGCTCCCACGAACCAGCCGACGGCCAGGCCCAGCATCGCCCGCGAGGGCACCACCAGACTGACGAACAGGTGCAGTGGGACGAACGCGCCCAGCAGGAACCACCACCAGCGCCGCCACGATGCCGGCAGCCACGGGCTGGCCACGGTCAGACCCGCGGCGAGCATCGCGATCCAGCGCGGATCGTCGAGGAACTGGGAGAGGAAGGTATCGAGCTGCCGTGGCACCTCCAGATGCCACTGCGGTGCGGAGATACCCGATTCGGTGATCGACAGCAGCAGCACCGCGATCAGCCCGGCGGCGAGATATCCGCTGAGCAGCTTCCACTGCATCCGGAAGATCAGGCGGACCAGGATCGCGAACGGCAGGGCGAGAATCGCGATGCCGTAGAGCAGATAGACCAGGTTGGACTGCTCGGGCGTGAGGAACCCGACGATATCGGAGACCGATCGCTCCAGGGCCTCCCAGCGCGGCCGCGTGATCAGTGATCCGGCCACCACCAGCGCCACCAGCAGAGCCGACAGAACCACCCGAATGATGTCGTTCGTGCGCCGGATCCGCGGCTGCAGCAGACTGCCGGAGACGGGAATCTCCCGCCCGTCTACACGCATGTCGTATCGAAACTTTCGGATCGAGGGAGCGGCGTCGGTCCCAGGGTCAGCTCGCCTGTGAGTATGCAGGAGGCCGGGAAAGGAACTGTCGGCAACACGCGGTTTCCGGTGTTCTCGCTGGTGAGCGCGCCGCCCAGGGGTGTCGTCATCGATGCGGTGCCGGATGTGCCACCGCGGGCTCGGCGCCCGGTGCGGTGGTCCTGGCGTCGCTGCCCACGCCGAAGACCTCGCCGGTCACGGTCGCGGCGTCGAGTTCGGCGATCGCCGCCGCGACCAGTTCGGTCGGCACGAGCGCGGGAAAGGTATTGGGGGCGATGCCGTTCGCCCGCACCCCGAATTCGGCGAATTCGGCCGCGATATGCCTGGTCATCTGATCCAACGCGGCCTTGGAGACGGAGTAGACGGCCTGGCCGCCCGGAAAGACGGCGGAACCGGCCAGACTCGACACATTGACGATATTGCGATTGCGGGCGCGGTTCTCGTCGCCGCGGTGCAGCCAGTCGCGCTGCGCCAGCCGGGTCGCCAGCCGCAGCGGCACCTCCACATTCATCGCGAGATGCGGTGCCAGCGCGTCGAGCGCCGCGTCACCGTCGACGAGGCCGTTCGGATGCCACTCGCTCATTGCCGCGTTGTTGACCAGCAGATCCACCCCGCCGAATTTGGCGAGCGCCAGATCGACCACGCGCTCCACCTCGCCCGGACGACTCAGATCGGCGCGGACGACGAATATCCGGGACGCGTTCTCCGGAACCGGGCGCCACGGCTCGAGCGGATCGATGAACCACTCTTCCTGCGAGGGCACGGCCGGTACCCGGTGACGGCACACCGCGACGATGTCGTAATCGGTGTAGTAGGCGCGGCAGAAGGCGTCGCCCAGCCGCCCGCCCGCGCCGGTCAGCAGGCACACCCGGCGCTGCCTCGCGGTCGGCGGGCCCTCGGTCACCTCACCAGTTGACAATGCGATCGCCTCCCCATCGACTCGCCGCCTGTTGCCTCGGGCGGTGCAACCACATCACCACACTGCTGCGGGCGGTGCTGTTCGCACCCAGGAAGGTGTGCCAGGAACGCGGCGTGCACTCGAAGACGATCATCGAATTGTCCAGTGGTGGAACGACAACCGCCGGTTCAGGCGAGCTGCCGGCATTGTCGGCGAACAGGGCGGTCTCGCCGCCGTCACCGGGTTGCCAGTCGCCGTTGCCCAGATAGAACAGCACCGCCACCGCCCGCACCAGTTCGCGGGCCGGGACATCGGCGGGGCGTTCACCGGTCTTCAGATCGATGTCGCCACCGGGCAGCCCGATGGCTCCGGGACCGGGTTCGGGCCCGGGGAACCAGGCCGGACTCAGATCGTGATGTGGCCAGCCGCGCGGGCTTCCGGGCCGATGATGGTGCAGCGAACCCTCCACGTCGCCGGTGGCCGGCACACCCGCGACCCGCTCGATCAGGTCGTGCCAGGCCCGCGACAGGAATACCTCGAGCGGTCCGTTGCGCAGTTCGCTCAGACCGGCACCGCTGGCGCCGTAGCCCGCGGCGACGGGGGCGAACAGCTCCGGCCGCTCGGTGTGCGCCCGTTCGAATTCCGCGGCCAGCCGGCGATAGAACTCCGCGACGAACACATCACGGACATAGACGTGGGGAAACGGTTTCGTCCGGCGAATCCACCGCCGATGCGCCAGCAGGTCGACGAACCAGCGCGGCAGTGGCGCCTCGGACAACATACGAACTCCCTCCCGGACCAACGAGGGCAATCCTATTGCCTGTCCCGAAGGAGCCCGGCGGGATACGGCCGCACGTGGTAACACGTGCGCCGCCGCCGTGCCGCATCCCGCCGGGCCGCGTGGTACCGCGCCGAATTCGTCCCGTCCTGTGCCAGGATCACACGGTGGTAGGCGATGTCCGGGTCTGTTTCGTCGGGGATTCACTTGTTGCCGGTGTGGGTGACCGGCACTGCCTGGGGTGGGCCGGGCGACTGGCGGGTCGTGCGGCCATGGCCGGTGTGCCGCTGACCTACTACAACCTGGGGGTGCGCAGGCAGACCTCTTCCGATATCGCCGCCCGCTGGGAGTCCGAATGCGCCCAGCGGCTCACCGCCGATGCCGATGCGCGCGTGGTCTTCTCCTTCGGTACCAACGACACCTACTGGGAGAACGGTGCCGTCCGGGTGCCTGCCGAGGAATCCGCGGCGAATCTGCGGCGATTACTGCGCCGGTCCACCGAACTCGGCTGGACCGTCCTCGTGGTCGCACCACCGCCGGGTGTGGACGACGAGCACAACGACCGCACCATGGAATTGGACGAACGCTTCACCGACATCTGCGCCGGGGAGCAGATCCCATATCTGCGAATTCATCAGCCGTTGCGGCACAACGACATCTGGATGCGGGACCTGCGCGAGGGCGACGGCTACCACCCCGACGCACCCGGCTACGAACAGATCGCCTCGCTCATCGGACCGCACTGGCTGCGCTGGCTGTCCGAACCGCACACCGGACTCCCGGTGGTCCGCTGATCCGCCGGGACGGAAGAAACCGGCGCCACACCGATCAGTTCCCGAGACCGGTCCCGTCTCCATATTCGAACGCCGCGGCCGATCCGGCCCGAGGCCACCCACGAGGAACGGATATCGATCATGGGCAAAGTCGTCGTCGCCGAATTCGTATCGCTGGACGGATTCATTCAGGACCCGAGCTGGACGGCGCCGTTCTGGACCGACGGTATCGCCAACTACAAGTCCGGTGAGCTGAACGGTGTCGACGCGCTGCTGCTGGGCCGCAACACCTATCAGATGTTCGCCGCATCCTGGCCGGAGCACCCGGAAGAGGGTGCGTACAAGGACAGGATGAACGGGATGCCGAAGTACGTGGCGACCGAAACGCTGTCCGAGCTGGAGTGGAACGCCAACCGCATCGAGGGCGATGTGGCCGCGGCAGTGACGAAGCTGCGCACCGATACCGATCTGCTGGTCTTCGGCAGTGCCTCGCTGGTGAAATACCTGCGCGAACATCAGCTGGTCGACGAATATCGGCTGGTCGTCTATCCGGTACTGCTCGGCAGCGGCGTGCGGCTGTTCGAATCGGTCGACCCCGAGGCCACTCTGGCCCTCGCCGAATCCGAGGTTCTCGACAACGGCGTACTGCTCACCACCTACCGTGTCACCGACAATTCCGTGGTGCGCCCGAGTTTCGGTTGAGCCGGCCGGATCGGCGAGGTCACACCGGTGCCGCCAAGCGCAGTGTCTCCAGCACCGCCATGGCCGCGTTGTGGCCGCCGACTCCGCTGACACCGCCGCCACGCACGGCAGCGGCGCCGCAGCGGAAGATATTGCCGTGACCGGTCTGCACGCCCCAGCGGGCGGCGGCGGTGGTGGCGTCCTCGGTGCGGAACGGGAAACTCAGGTCGCGGTGGAAGATGTGGCCGCGGGGCAGACCGAGTTCGGATTCGAGTTCCGATGGGGTCTTCGCCTCGATACAGGGATCGCCGTTCGCGTCGATGGCGAGGCATTCGCGAATCGGCTCGGCGAGTGCCGAATCCAGCTGCCGCAGCGTGGAATCGATCAGCGAGCTGCGCACATGCTCCGGGTCGGAATCGAAAAGGCTTGCCGGGGTCAGCAATCCGAAGAGGGTCAATGTGTGCATACCTCGACCGTCGGCCTCCGGGCCGAGTATCGAGGGGTCGGTCAGGGTGTGGCAGTAGATCTCCGAGGGTGGCACGTCGGGAAGGCGCCCGGCCGCGGCCGCACGGTAGGCGTGTTCGAGCTGTTCGTAGCCCTCGGCCAGGTGGAGTGTTCCGGAGAAAGCTTCGGCCGGGTCGATATCGGCCCGCAATGCCGGCAGCCGGCGAAGCATCATATTGATCTTGAGCTGGCTGCCGTCGGGTGTGGGCTCGCCCGGTTCGCGCAGCAGCCGTGCCAGTGTCGGCGGCGCGGCGTTGACCAGAACGTGGCGTGCCGCGACCGTTCCGGTGTCCTCGGCGGTCTCGAACCGCACCACAGCTGTACTGCCGTCGGTCTCGATGCCGGTCACGGTGCACGAGGTCCGCAATCGGGCGCCGGCCCGGCGGGCCGCGTCGGCGAGGGCATCGGTCAGTGCGCCCATCCCGCCGACCGGAACATTCCAGTCACCCGAGCCGCCGCCGATCACGTGATAGAGGAAGCAGCGATTCTGCCGCAGTGACGGATCATGGGCATGGGTGAAGGTGCCGATCAGCGCATCGGTCAGCACCACCCCGCGGACGGTGTCGTTGCCGAATCGGGCCTCGATGCTCTCGCCCAGCGGCCGCTCGAACAGCACGTCCCAGGCCTCGGTGTCGTCGAGCGTGCGCCGCAGCTGCTCGCGGGTGGGCAGCGGGTCCAGCATCGTCGGAAACAGGCGCCGGGCAGCGCGGGTGGTGAGATCGTAGAACTGTTGCCAGGCAACATGATCGGCATCGGAGCCCGTCACCCGGCGGAAGCTCTCCCGCGTGCGTTCCGGGTCGGCGGTGTCGACCAGCAGGCCGGTGTCGCCGACGGGGGTGAACGACGAGATACGCCGGGGCAGGGTGTGGAAGCGCAGATCGAGATCTCGCACGATCCGATTCGGCAGCAGGCTGACCAGATACGAGTACCGCGACAGCCGTGCGTCGATCCCCGGGAAGATCCGCTCCGAGACCGCCGCACCGCCGGTGTGGTCCAGCCGTTCCAGCACCAGCACCGACAATCCGCTGCGGGCCAGATAGGCGGCGGCAACCAGGCCGTTGTGGCCGCCGCCGACGATGACGACGTCATAGGAGTCGTGCATCACCCCTGGATATCACGAATCGCGGGCTGCCGCGCCCGATCAGCCGGACTTGCGGACCAGCAGATATCCGTGCGGTGTGCGTTCGTCCGGGTCGGCCACACGCACCGAGTGGGTGATCGGTGTGAAACCGGCCGGACCCAGCAACTCCGTCAGTCGGCTCGGCGACCATCGTGTCACCGGCGCCACCCGGTGGTCGTAGGGCTGCATGTCGACACCGTCGTCGGCGGCCTGGAACGCCAGCTGCAGCAGACCGCCCGGTGCCAGCGCACGCGCGAATTCACCGAACACCTCCGGCAATTGCTCCGGCGGCAGGTGAATCATGCTGTACCAGGCGATGATCGCGGCCAGCTCGCCGTCGGCTACCTCCAGCCGCTCCATCGCCGCATGCTCGAATCGCAAGTGCGGGTGCACCTCCCGCGCGATCCGGACCATCTCCGCGGAGGCGTCCAACCCGAACACCCGTAGTCCCAGGCTGTCCAGATGTCCGGTGATCCGCCCCGGTCCGCAGCCGAGGTCCGCCACCGTGCCGACCGGCCCGGCCTGCACCAGCTCGGCGAACACCGCGAGAACGGCCCGATCGACGGGCTGGTTCATCATCACATCGCGGGAGATGTTCGTATACAGCTCGGCCACTTCGTCATAGGAGGCCGCGACGGCTTCGGTCCTGGATGCGCTCATCCTGGCCAGACTAGTACCGATCGAGACGAGGCGGCCGTGATGCGGTGTCGCCGCGTAGTCTCGGATGGGGACCTCGACCGATCCGGTACCGGGAGGCGGACAGGTGAGAACGCTCGGATCACGCATCGTGTATCGCAATCCCTGGATCGAGGTGCGGGAGGACCGTATCCGCCGCGCCGACGGTTCCACCGGGATCTACGGTGTGGTGCACAGATCGGATTTCGCGGTGATCGTTCCGCTCGACGGTGATCGGCTGCATCTGGTCGAACAGTTCAGATATCCGCGTGGCGAACGCTGTTGGGAGTTTCCCGCCGGTGGACTGCCGGAGGGCCAGTCCGCGACCTCGGTCGAGATGGCGCACCGGGAACTCCGCGAGGAGACCGGTCTGCGCGCCGGTCACCTGGCCCATCTCGGTGTCATCGACGCCGCTCCGGCCACCATGACCCAGCGCGGACACGCCTATCTGGCCACCGATCTGAGTGCCGGTGAACCCGAGCGTGAGCACGAGGAGCAGGACATGCGCTCGGAGTGGTTCGATCGTACGGTGGTGGAGCGCATGATCCGCACCGGCGAGATCACCGATTCCCAGACCATCGCCGCCTACGGGTTGCTCCTGCTGCACGAACGTTCCGGGATCTGATGCCCCCGAGCGGTTCCCGGTGGCAGCGGCTCAGCGTCGCTGTGCCCGGAAAACGCTGTCCTGCATGGTGATCGACGCACCATCCGGACGGATCGCCGAACGGGTCCGGGTTTCGGTGCGGCGGATGTCCCAGTGTTGCGGGTCCAGTCCGGCGGCGATCTCCGCGGCGGTCACATGGACGTGTGCCGAATCGCTGTGGGCCGCGGAGTGGTGATCGCCCGGGGCGTGGCCGACGATGAACAGTGTCCCGCCCGGTGCCACCGCGGCGGCCAGCCGGTCGAACAGCGCGTCGTTCGAGTCGACCGGATGCACATAGCACGCGCACACCAGGTCGAAGCGTTCCACGCCCGCATCCCACTGCGTCAGATCGGCTGCGTGCCAATCGATTCGAGCGGCGATTTCGGTACCGGCCCGAATCGCCCGCTCCCGGCCGCGGGACACCGCGGTCGCGGCGATGTCGACGGCGGTGACCTGCCAACCCCGCTCGGCCAGCCAGATCGATACCGCGCCTTCACCGCACCCGGCATCCAGTGCGGTGCCCGGTGACAGTGCGGACAACTCGGCGACCACATGGGCATTGGCTTCGGGTTCGGAGGCGGAATTTCCGTCGTGATACCGCTGCTCCCAATAACTTCCGGTGAATTCGCGGCCGGTGTGTTCGGCGCGGTGGTGGGCGCTCGCCGCGCTCGAATGATCGGCGGGCCCGTCGGCGCCGTGTGTGGACACGCTGTCTCCTTCGCTTCGACCTGATCCGGTGTGACTCATATGCCGTGCCGCCGATCGCCCACGACCTGCTCGGACACCTCTGCCTCGAGTTCGGCGGCGAAGTCGCGCCGGTGGTCGACCACCGCCAGCCGAGTCTCCTCCTCGACCAGATCGGCGTTGATCTGGGCCGCCGCGAAGGCGCCACCAGCCGCTGCCGCTCCGACCTGAGCGGTCAGATCGGTGACGTTGCCCGCGACCCACACGCCCTCGACACCGGTGCGGCCCATGGCATCGGCGGGGATGTATTCGCCTGCGCCGGAAGGATGTTCGACCGGTTCCAGACCGAGTTGGCGCAGGACGTCCGACCGCGCCACCATCCGCGAGCCGACGGTGACGACCTCGCGTGCCACCACGGTGCCATCGGCCAGTCGCACGCCGGAAATCCGGTCGTCGCGGATCTCGAGTGCCGCCACCGGACCGGTGATCACCGGAATCCGCCGGGCGGCGAGCTTCTCGGCCGCCTCGCCGGTCGGCGCCGCCGTGGTGTGGGTGAACAGCACGACATCGTCGGTCCACTGCCGGAACAGCAGCGCACCGTGCACCGCCATCGGCCCGTTGGCGATCACGCCGATCGCCCGATCCCGGACCTCCCAGCCGTGGCAGTAGGGGCAGTGCACGACATCGCGCCCCCAGCGTTCGCGCAGACCCGCGACGTGCGGAAGTTCGTCCACCAGGCCCGTGGTGACCAGCAGTCGCCGGGTCCGGGTGGTTCGGCCGTCGGCCAGTTCGACATCGAAGCCGCCGTCGGCGCGGGTGACACGGGTGACCTCGCCGGTGACGATCCGCCCGCCGTATCCGCGAACCTCGGCGCGGCCGCGGTCGAGCAGTTCGCCCGGCGCCATGCCCTCGCGGCCGAGCAGACCGTGTATTCCCTCCGCCGGTGCGTTGCGTGGCGCGCCGGCGTCGATCACCATCACCGACCGGCGGGCTCGCGCCAGCATCAGCGCACCGTTCAGCCCGGCCGCACCGCCGCCGACCACCACCACGTCACAACTGCTGTCCAGTTCATCGGTCATCTCGACCACCTCCTGCGATCAAGATGCCCTATCCCCGAACCGGTGGCAAACAACTTTGCCGAAATGGCAAACTGGAGTCATGGACGATCAGCTGGATCGGGCACTCGATGCGGTGGGTCCGCGCTTGCGCGCACTGCGGACCCAGCGCCGGACCACGCTCGCCGACCTCTCGGAATCGACAGGTATCTCGGTGAGCACGCTGTCGCGGCTCGAATCGGGAACCCGCAAACCCACCCTCGAACTGCTGCTACCGCTGGCCCGCGCGCACGGTGTCACTCTCGACGAACTGGTCGACGCCCCGCCGACCGGCGATCCGCGTATCCACATGCGCCCGCTCACCCGCAACGGCATGACCATGCTGCCGCTCACCCGGCGGGCCGGTGGAATCCAGGCCTACAAGATGATCATCCATCCCGAGCACCGCCGCGGCGAACCCGATCCGCAGACCCACGAGGGCTACGAATGGCTGTACATCCTCAACGGCCGGCTGCGGTTGATTCTCGGCGAGCACGACATCGTGCTCGCACCGGGTGAGGCCGCCGAATTCGACACTCGTGTCCCACACTGGTTCGGCCCCGCCGACGAGCAGTCGGTGGAATTCCTGAGCCTGTTCGGCAAACAAGGGGAACGCGCCCACGTGCGGGCGCGTCCCCGGGCCGGCGAAGAGGACTGACGCGAAAACGTCAGCGGCCGAGCATGTTCAGCACGGCCAGATGGCTGAACAGCATCGAGGCACCGATCGGATTGCCGCCGCCGGGATAGACGGTGCCGCTCACCGCGGCCATCGTGTTGCCCGCGGCGTACAGGCCGGAGATGGGCGCACCGGACTCGTCCAGCACCCGTGCGGCGGTATCGGTGCGCAGACCACCCTTGGTACCCAGATCCGAGATGCCGAACGCGGCGGCGTGGAAGGGGCCCTTGCGAATCGGCACCAGCGGTGATTTGCCCTCGGTGAACGACCGGTCGTAGGCCTCGTCGCCGCGGCCGAAATCCTCGTCCGTACCGCGATCGGCGAACGCGTTGAACCGGTCGACCGTCTCGACCAGCGCATGCTCCGGCACCCCGATGAGCGTTGCCAGTTCCGCCAGGGTCGAAGCACTGTGCCGCAACCCCGCGCGCTCGTATTCCCCGGTCTCGGCCATCGGCACATTGGTCGCCTGTACCGGCGGCACCGGACCCGCGCTGTCGTCGTAGATCATCCAGAACGGCAGTGCCATCGCATCGTCGTTCAGCCGCTCGATCACCCGGCGGCCGATCCGGTCGTAGGCGGCGGATTCGTTGACGAATCGACGCCCGTCCCGATCGACGAAGATGCCGCCGGTGAACCACAACGCGAAGGCCGCGCGGCCGTCGGGATGGATCATGCCCGGCGACCACCAAGCCTGATCCATCAGATCGGTATCGGCGCCGGCCGCCATCGCGGCCGCATGTGCCGCACCCCGATTTCCCCAGGGCCCCATGGTGTCCCGGGCCTGTCCAGGCACGCCGAAACGGGCGCGCATCTCGTCGTTCTGCTCGAATCCACCGGCCGCCAGCAGCACTCCCTTGCGGGCCCGGATCGCGACCCGGGCGCCGTCGCGCTCCACCACGGCGCCGGTGACCCTGCCGCCCTCGGTGACCAGCTCGACCAGTGCCGAGTTCAGATGCACCGCGGCATCGGGAAATTTGCTCAGAGCGAGCAGGAAGCGGCCGACCAGCGCGCGCCCGCCGATGAGATATTCCGGCTGCGGATCACCCCGCCGGTCGGTGGCCAGCGGCCCGCGTACATCGGCAGCGGCATCGCCCAATACGGAGGCGCGCAACGGTTTCGGCACGACGTGGCGCTTGCCGTCGTTGCGTGCCTTCGGTGCCGAGCCGAAATAGTCCGGCCACGGGAACATCTGGAATTCGAAGGCGTCGTCGGTCTCGAGGTACTCGATCAGTTCCGCGCCGCCACGCACGTAGGTCTCCTGCAACTCGGCCGGAGTGCGGTCGCCGACCACCGCGCGGTAGTAGGTGAGCGCGTCCTCGAAGGTGTCGTCGACGCCCGCGCGGCGCAGGACCGGATTGCACGGGAACCACACGCCGCCGCCACCGGAATAGGCGGTGGTACCGCCGAACTTGTCGGTCGCCTCCACCACCGCGACCGAGAGTCCTTCCCGCGCAGCGGTATACGCACCGGCCAGGCCGCCTCCCGACCCGGCTACCAGTACATCGACCTCTTCGTCCCAGTTGCTCACCGCATACTCCCAGCACTCGTGTGCGCTCGACGGTATGCGAAGGCGGCCGCGGCGTCACCCGCGATCCCGGTGGGCAGGAATCGGGTGCGGCCGAGCGCGTACCAGCGTCCGTTCGGGAGCCCGGCGGATCCTCGTCGGCACGGGCACGCAGCGGGCATGCCGACCGATCGGCCCGGCGGCGATCGTCGTGGGCCCACGCCCGGCCACATCGGCCGTGCTGATCCTCGGCAAACCGGGTGCCCAGCAGGTTACAGTCATCGAAGACCAGGTACAGCAATCGCCGAGCGACCGGCAAGCGCGGCAGGTGGTCGTCGGTGAGGGCGAACCGTGACCCGCCTATTCGGAAGGAATGCCGGTGCGAACCTATGTGGTCGGCTACATGGTCGGAAGTCTGTCCGTCTCCTCCATCAATCGCGTGCTCGCGAACGCGCTCATCAAATTGGCGCCCGACGAACTGGATTTCATCGATATCCCGATCGGTGAGCTGCCGCTGTACAACCGTGACTACGACGACGACTATCCACCCGCCGGTCGCTCCCTCAAGGCCGCGATCGAATCGGTGGACGCCATCCTGTTCGTGACGCCCGAATACAACCGTTCGATTCCGGGAGCCCTGAAGAACGCCATCGACTGGGCGTCGCGGCCCTGGGGGCAGAACTCCTTCGACCACCTGCCCGCCGCGGTGATCGGCGCCTCGCCCGGCGCGATCGGCACCGCGGTGGGTCAGCAGAGCCTGCGCGCGGTGCTGAGCTTCGCCAACGCCCGCCAGATGACCGCGCCCGAGGCGTACATCCAGTTCAACCCCGAGATCTACGGCGCCGACGGTTCGGTGTCCGACGAGAGCACCGCCGAATTCCTCCGCGGCTACATGAAGGACTTCCGCGACCACATCGAGCGGGTGCTCACCGTTCTGCCGCGTAATCGCTGAGCGACCCCGTCGTCGGCCGCGTGACCGGTGGGGTCCGCGGCCGTCGACGCCGGGAGTGATCAGTGCCATAGTGCCGGACCGGGTGGTCCGGCACTAAATTCGTTAATTAGCGAAATACCGAAGGGTGGTGGCAGTGCGGCAGGACGGACCCGTGACCGCCGAGGCGGCGAGCGAGGAATGCGCCGTACTCGACGAGTGCAAGGCCCTGGCCAACGGGACCAGGCTGGCCATTCTGGGCTGGCTCAAGAATCCGCCCGCGAATTTCCCCGAGCTGGAATCGGAGACGGCCGAGTTCGGAGTGTGCGTCGGCCTGATCCAGCGCAAGGCCGGAACCTCCGCCTCGACCATCTCGGCACATCTGGCCGTGTTGCAGCGCGCCGGATTCCTCACCGCCACCCGACGCGGGCAGTGGACGTACTACCGCCGCGACGAGACCCGCATCCGGCATTTCACCGACCGGCTCCACCACGCGCTCTGATCGGCGCGCTCGAACGAAAGGCGACAGATGCCCACCGCATTGTCCATTCTCGACCTGGCGTCGGTCGCTCCCGGCGCCACCGCGCGCGACAGCTTCGCCGGCAGTGTGGCGCTGGCCCGTGCCGCGGAACGCGGCGGCTATCAGCGGGTCTGGTACGCCGAGCACCACAACATGCGCTCCATCGCCTCGAGTGCCACCAGTGTGCTCATCGGCCATGTCGCCGCACAGACCGAAACCATCCGGCTCGGCGCGGGTGGCATCATGCTGCCCAACCATTCGCCGCTGGTGATCGCCGAACAGTTCGGCACCCTGGAAACCCTGTTCCCGGGACGGATCGACCTCGGACTCGGCCGCGCGCCCGGTAGCGATCAGAAGACCATGCGGGCGCTGCGCCGCGATCCCCACTCGGCCGACTCGTTCCCGCAGGACGTGCTGGAGCTGCAGGGCTATCTGTCCGGAAATTCACGGATCCCCGGTGTGGAGGCGGTTCCGCGTGCCGAAGGCGTTGTGCCGCTCTATATTCTGGGATCGTCGTTGTTCGGTGCCCAGCTCGCCGCCCATCTCGGCCTGCCCTACGCCTTCGCCTCGCATTTCGCACCCGACGCACTGCATCAGGCCATCGAGATGTATCGCGACAACTTCCGGCCGTCCGACCAGCTCGAACAGCCCTACGTGATGGCCGGGGTGAATGTCTTCGCCGCCGAAACGCACGAGGAGGCGATCGCGCAGAAGACCGTCTCCTACCGGGCCCGGGCCCGCATGATGATCTCGCGCGGCGCCGGCACTCCCGCCTTCACCGACGAGGAGATCGATGCGTTCCTGGCCTCGCCCAACGGCGCCCAGCTGTCGGCGATGACCCGCTACACCGCTGCCGGGACCCCGGAGGAGGTGCGATCGCATCTGGACGAGTTCGCTCGAGCGATCGGCGCGGACGAGTTGGTCACCGTGCACCACGCCACCGATATCGCCGATCGGGTGCGATCGGTCGATCTCACCGCCACGGCGATGCTCGCCGACCACAGCACCGCGTAACGCACGCATCGTCCGAATGCAGTGCGGCACCGGATGATTCGCTCTGCCGAGGGAATCATCCGGTGCCGCGTTGTTCGTGCTACTTCGCCGCGGTGTGCTCGGCGGTCGATTGCTGGTCCTTGCTCTGCTGCTCGGTGGTCGGCTGAGGCTTCTTCGGCTCGGTGGTCGGCACCGGTGCCGCGACCTCGGTGCGGGGCTCCGGCTTCGCCGGGGCGGCCGGCGGGGTGGTCGTGGTCGTGGTGGTGGTCGGCGCCGGGGTCTGCTCGGCCTTGTCGGGCTTGGCGGTCGCCGTCTCCTCGGTCGGCGTCGTCTGGGTCGGCGCTGTCTGGGTCGGCGCTGTCGTCTGGGTCGGCTTCGCGTCCTCGGTCGGCTTCGCGGTCTCGGTGGCCTTCGGATCCTTGGTCGCCTTCGGATCCTTGGTGGCCGCGGGCTTTTCGGTCGCGGACGCCTTGGCCGCCTGCTCCTTCTGAGTCTCGGTGACCGTCTTGTACGCCGTTGCCACGTCGGCTTCGGTCGGCTGCGCCTTGGTGTCGACCGGTTCGCCCGCCTGTGCCTGCTGCGCCAGATGGGTGAGCCACGCCGCCGCGTACTCCGCCGAGGTCAGCGGCTTGCCGTCGGCGGAATCACGCCAGTAGTCGAAGTGATGACCGGTCCCGTTGGGACCCAGCGTCAACTGGTAGGGATCGCTCATGATCACCGGAATGGTGTTCTGATTGGTCACGATCAGGCCCACGATCTCGTTGAAGACCTTCTGCGGCAGGTAGGCCAGCGGTGCCATCTCGTTGGTCGAAATGGACTGCGCCGCAGCCTTGGTCGGCGGATTCTGCCCCGGCTTGTAGTCCGGATCCGACACCTTCAGCAGTACCTGCAGGAAGGTCTCGTCACTGGCCATCCAGTTCGGCTCGGTGGCGATGTAGGAGAAGGCGTTCATCGCGATCTGCCCCAGCACGACCGCCACGTCCTGACCGGTGGCCGGGGTCAGCCCCTCGTTCTGCAGCGCGTCCACATTCAACTGACGTCCCACGTTGGCCGCCAGTTGCAGCAGCGAAATATTCTGCGGCGCGGCACAAGTCAGATCACCCTCGGAGCAGAACGACGCGATCTTGCCGTTCAGCGCTCCGAAATCCCCCGCTTGATCGGGGATCGCGCCCTGTCCCGAAATCGGGGTGGCGGCGTTCTGATAGTTCTGATCGAACCCGTCGGGATGACCGAAGGGGTCCTGCGCCCCCGGGAACGGCCCGTCACCCGCGGTACGCCCCGCGTCGGCCAGAATCACCACGCCCAGAACGTGATTCGGATCCACCACATCGTATCTACCGTCGGCTCCGGGCTCGTCGTGACCGATGCCCATCGCAACCCGGCGGGCCACATCGGCGCCCTCGCTGTAGCCGACGATCGAGAATTTGGTGTCCGGGCAGGCCTGTGCGATGTCGTGCATCACCTGCTCGGTATTGGACACGCCGGTGTTCACGGCGTCCTCGTAGGAGTTCATATTCGCCGGATAGGCGATGTAGACCGCGGCATAGGAACCCGGATCGACCTTGTCGGCGGGTGCGTTGACCACCGGGTCGACCCAATGGCTGCTGTAATCGCCGGACAAAGCCGCCGGCAGCGCATTGCCGTTCGCGTCGACCAGCATGGCCGTGCTGTTCGGGTCCGGGCTGTCGTTGCGCCCGGCCACCGAGATGGTCACCATGTCGTGGCATTCGGTGACCGACGAGGTGAGCCGCGTGTCCCGGCTTTCCGGTGTGGCCATCAGGCCCCAGGACGCGGCCACGATCGCCGCCACCCCCAAGACCGCCGGTGCGGCCGCCGCCGAAGCGATGCGGTGCCGCGAAATGAACTCGCGAAGAGCCATGTCCTGATCCCCATTTCCGATCCGACAGAAGACGGACAGGCCCCCCGACGGGCCGTGTGTTTGTCACGCAGAGTGTCGCGAACCGGACGGGAAGTGTTACCGGCCGGAACGAACCGTGTGCGCGAACACATCGATGACCAGGTGCGATGGACAGCCCGAAGGATGCCGGGCGTTTGCCCGAACGGACGCGACCGCCCTGGTCGAGGCCGATCCGCCGGACGAACTCGTCGGCGCACCCGCCACCGGCGATCCCCGGGTCCATCCACAACCGTTCACCCGCGACGGGACGACCGTCATCCCGCTCACCCACCACCCGATGGACTGCAGGTCCTCCGCCGGATCCTCCCGGCCGACGGCACCCATCGCGACTCCGCACCCCCTCACGCGAGGGCTACCCCGGGGCGAACGCTTCCACCCGCGAGCCGGCCACCGCCCCGGCCGAGTTCGGCGTTCGCGTCGAGATCCCTTGTCGCCGACAAGGTCCCATAGACATATCGAGGAGTGGGTGTCAAGTCGTGTTCTTTTCCAACTACTGCTCGCTTCCGGTGCGGCCGATTATTGGATCAGCCCCGAAACAGCGGGGCCGCAACCGAAAAGGAGCAGGAAATGAACGAGAACATCGCCAAGAACGCCGAACTGGACGCCGAGATCGCGCTGGACACCGCGGAGACGTCCTTCACCTTCGGTGAGCCCCGTTCGGTCTCGCTGGACACCGCGGAGACCTCGTTCACCTACGGTGAGCCCCGCTCCCTCTGAGGATACGGCTCATTCGGCGGCGTCCATGATCGGACGGCGGTCTGAAGTGTGGGGGCGGAACCTTGTAAAAGGTTCCGCCCCAGCGCTTTCGGGCAATGAAACCGAGGAGATGCAATCGTGAGAACCACACCATCGGACCTTGCCGACCCGGTGTGCTCGGCCGGTGTCGACACGGCCGCGACCGAGGAACTCGCCGCGGCGTACCACCGCAGCCTCGCTCGGCTGCTCGTGAACCAGTTGGACCGAGCGAGCCGACCGGGAATGCACGATCTGATTCGCCCTGTCCGCCGACTCACACCGGCAACCGTGTATTCCGCGTACAAGGGCGCGAACGGGGATCCGGATGAGGTCACCCGGCACCTTCGTGCCGCCGCCGCACTCGGGCCGGCCACGGTGTACGACGGTCCGCACGATTCTGTGTGGCTCCGTGGTGGACTGCAGCAGGCCCTCCGCTCGCTCGACTGGGGTGACGAGGAGATCGGGACCGTGGTCACCGAACTTCCCGGCGAGGTCCGCGCCGCCCTGGAATCGGCCCGGCAGGCGTTGCGTATCTGCTGGCCGGAGGCGTGGGCAGAGCACAACACCCTGATCCACCATCTGGTGTTCACCCGGGCCCCCCTGCGCTCGGCCACCGTCCAGACCACCTTCGGCGCCGTGTACGCCGAGGTGGAAGAGGCCGCCGACCCGCTGCGCACGTACGAACTGCTGCTCCACGAATCCGCACACCACGCTCTGGCTCTGCGTGAGCAGTTCACCCGATTTCTCGACAATCCCGATGCGGTCGGCACACATGCGCTGCGTCCGGATCCGCGGCCGCTGCGTGGGGTGTTGCACGCCGCATTCGTCATGTGCCGGATAGCGGACGGCATCACCCGCTACCGGCAGCACCATCCCTCCGGCGGCCCGCTGGACGGATGCCCGCTGCGGGAGCGACGGCAGTTCGCCATGGGCTCACTGCATGCGGCCCTGAACGTATTGGATGCATCCGCCCATTGGACCGAGGACGGCCGCGCACTGCGCGGGTCGTTGAAAGAGTACGCCGCGCGGCTGGAGAGGCAGTCATGACAACGACAGAGACGACGATGACCGAAGTACAAGAGAAACAACCGCGTTACGGTGTCAGCGGTCGCACGATCGCGGACCGTGCGAGCGGCGGCGAACCGGTCGAGCAGCGCTGGCAATTCAGTACCCAGTGGGAAATGCTCGAACTGGCCGACGGGTCCCTGTTCTTCGACAGCGTGTACGCGGACCATCGCGTCGTCGCGTCTCCGCCGCCGGTATTGCGCCGGATCCTGCGGATGATCGACGAGGACAACCCATCGCTGGTGGCGGTGGCACGGAAGGTGGCTCCTGGTGGGGACCGGGCCACCGTCGAGCAGGTCGAAAGACTCCTGGACCCTTTCTTCCGGGCGGGCATTCTGGTACCGGTCCGGAGCGACGATCGCCCGGAGTGGGCGGACGACGAACTGGTGGAACGGTTTTCGACACAGCTCGAGTGGCTGGGTTCGCTGTCCGCCGAATCACGGGGCCACTGGGACTATTTCGGCCGGCTGCGGCGCGCACATGTGGCGATCCTGGGTCTCGGCGGAGCGGGAAGTCTGCTGGCCCAGGCGCTGACTGCGGTAGGCGTCGGCCGGCTGACCCTGGTCGACGGCGACACCATCGAAAGTTCGAACCTGGTCCGGCAGATCTTCTACCACCCGGATCAAATCGGCCTGGGAAAGGTCGATTCCATGGCTGAGCAGCTTCGCCGATTCTCGCCGTACACCCGATACGACGTCATGCCGGAGTACATCCGTGGCGCCGACGACGTGTCGCGCTGTATCGAGGGCGCGGATTTCGTTGCCGTGTGCGCGGACGCCCCGCGGTTCGTGCTCAACCGCTGGATCGATACCGCATGCAAGGCGGGCAGGGTGCCGTATCTGGGTGCGTTCAGCGGGGCGGTCGGGCCGATGTACCGTCCGGGGAAGCCGGGATGCTTCGGGTGCCTCGAACATCGGTTCCGCAGCGAGTTGGGTGATCGGCACGACCTGCTCGTCGATGCCCTGGCCGCCAAGACGAGTTGGCGCTATCCCTCCTTCGTTTCCGGTCCGCTCGCGGTCGCACAGCTGATGACGACCGAAATCGTGATGCATCTGACCGAGGCGGCCGAACCGTCGTGCGCCGGCAACGTCATTCGCTTCCAGCACCCGCACACGGTGCCGGAACCCATTGCGGCCCATCCCGATTGCGATTGCTCGACGGAGGTCGGGTAGCGCGGGGCATGTCGTGCGCACCGGCCGGTGCGACCACGCGGTCCGTGTCCGACGACCATCCACAGCCGAGGTGAGTGAGACCCATGAGAACAACTCTGAAGAGCTACCAGGACATAGCCCACCTTCCGCACGCCCGCAGACTATTGGCCGCGGACGCGATCTCGAAGGCCGGCGATTGGGTCCTCTATGTCGCCATGAGCTTCCTGATCTTCCGCGCGGGAGGTGCTGGGGCGTTGGCCTTGTTCAGTGCCTTGCGGATCGTCGTGCCATTCGTGCTCGGCCCGTGGGCGGGACACATGGGTGCGTCGATTCGTCCGCGAACGTTGATGATCATGGCCGACGTGGCGCGGGCCGCCCTGCTGATCTGCGCGGCCGCCGCCGCCCATACCGGGCAATCGGCCTGGGTGCTGGTGGCTTTGGTCGTCGGCTGCGCGATGTTGTCCGCGTTCCACGCCCCGGCCGAACGCCGCCTGCAACGCGACGTCGTCACCCCTGATCAGCGCGCCGCGTTCAACGCCGTGATCGGCAGTTCGGCGACGACCGTCATCGTGGTGGCGCCGGTGCTGGGCGGTCTGTTGACGACCCTGGTCGGCAATGTCGGGGCTCTACTGGTGGATGCCGCGAGTTTCCTGCTCTCGGCCGTACTGGTCGCCACCGTCCGCCGAGCGGAGGTCACCGCATCCGAGCCCCCGTCGGCCGACCCGGCCACGGCTACCGGTCCCCGCGGAGGAGCGCTGTCCGCGGCCCTGCGTGCCGCGACCTCCGACCCGGTCGTGCTGGCTTGTGTCATCACCCAGGCCGCGGCATGCACCATTGCCGGCGCCTCCCTGGTTCTGGTACCGATTCTCGCCGGTCACCTGGGTGCGGGCGGCGCTGCGATCGGCTGGCTGACGGCGGCGATCGGTGTCGGGTCCGTGCTGGGCGTTCTGATCGGGGGCGGCGTCGCCCGCAACGAGCGGGTGTTGTTGTGTGTCGTCAGCATCATCGCCATGGGGCCGATGCTGGGTCTCCTGGGATCCAGCCCGAATCTGCTGGTCGCCCTGGTCTGCGGAGTCGCCATCGGTCTCGCGGCCAATGTTCCGGAACCGATGTACTGGACCTCGTACGGCAACCGTGTGAACGAGGCCGACTCCAGTTCCCTGTACGGACTGGTGGAATCGGCCATTACGGGTGGCTTCGCTCTCGGCGGTGTCGTCGTCGGTGCGCTGGTCGCCGCCTTGGGCATCACCGTGGGAACGTGGGTCCTCGGCGCTCTGGGCACCGCCGCGGCGGCCACCGCCCTCATCCCGGCTCTGCGGCACCACAGGGCGCAACCGTCGGCCGATCGCTCCTCGGCCGGCAGTGCCGCGGTGGGGCAGGCATCGTGAGCGATGCGGCGGCGCGGGCGAGCGCCGCGGCCATGGTGTCCGATGGTGACCTCGGCTGTGTCGTGATTCGCGGTCGGCGCCGCATGGTGGCGGTCCACCGCAGCACCGAGGCGGCCGCGCGGATTCGCCGAATCGCCGACGACGCCGAACAGACCACCGCGGCATTCGCTCTCGGTCCCGGGGCGAGCGCGTATGCCGCGGTGGCCGGGGCCGGCACCGAAGCGGTGCAGCACGCTGCGCGTCTGGTGGCCGAGCGGCGCGGCGGCCGGTGGCGCGGTGATACCGGGGTGGCAACACCGGATTCACTCGTCGAATCCACACCACCCGATCTGGACCCCGCGCAGATCGTCGCGGACTTCCTTGCCATGTGGCCCCACACCGGGGAGCTGGAAATCTGTGCCGAGGCGCATACCTCGAGCGAACACCGGCTGTTCGTTCCAGCCCGGGGAGAACCGGTGCGTGAGGTGGTGCAAACCGGCGCGGCGGTCGTGGACATCCTCCGCGCCGGCGTGCCGATCGCCGATTCCGATATCGCCTGGACCGGCACCGCGGTCCCCGATATCGCCGCGCTCGCCGAACGAATCGACCGTGCCGTCCACCGTGGCCACGCACCACACCGCCACCCGGTCCCCGCGCGAGTTCAGTTGCTGCTCCTCGACGGCAGTGCGGGGCCGTTCCTGCACGAGGTCTGCGGCCACCTCGTGGAGAGCACCCGGCAGCGCCCGTCGCTGCTCGCCGGACACGAGGCACGGGCTGTTGCCGCGGAAATCCTCACCGTCGCCGACGATCCCGGCATCCCCGGCGGCTTCGGCGCCCACCGCTACACGATGCTCGGATCTCCGGCGCGCCGACGTGCGCTGCTCGACGAGGGCAGGCTCGTGGGCCTGCTGGCCGACACCCCGGACGGGCCGTGGCGCGCTGAAGACGCGCGCCACCACCCCAGGCCTCGCATGAGTCATCTGACCGTGGAGCCCGCGCGCACCGCCGAGCAGCTGGACGAAGCCATCGGCGCGGCAACGGTTCCCGTGATCGAGGTGCACCGCCTCGGCTTCGGATCCCTCGACCACCGCGACGGGACTGTCGTGCTGGAGGTCAAGGATGCGACGCTGTGCGACGGTTCGCGAACCCATCGCCTCGAACCGTTCCTCGTCACCGCCGAGGCTCGGCACATCCTGCGGGAGGTACGGGCTGTCGGATGCGCCGCTGGTGTTCGAACGTGGTCCGCGTACTGCCTGGCCACATCGGGACGGCTTCCGGTCGGCGCGACCGTGCCCTCGCTGCTGACCGGCCCGCTCACCACACTCCCGCACCGCTCACTCGGGGCGCTGCACGCCGCTGCCTCGAGCGATCGTTGATGTACCTCCGCTCCGGTATCGATACGGGATCGAACCGGGAACCCCGGGCGGGACGCTCTTCCCATGACCACTCACTCGACAGCCTCCGCGGTGCTCACGTCCGGTACGGGAAGAGATCTCTCGCCCCGTGAACGCCAGGTTCTCGCCCATATCGCCGGCGGCTACACCCATCACCAAACGTCCAGGCGGCTCAGCATCAGCCGGAGCTCGGTCGAGACATATCTGCAGCGAATCCGCATCAAATTGGGTGCCCCTACGCGGGCCCATCTGATACGTGCCGCAGTCGGTCTCGGACTCTGAAAGGTAGGTACCCGATGACCACGAATACCGTGTCGGCCACGACCGACTCCGGCGAATCCACACCGGCCGAGCGACACGAACGCGCGATGCGGACAGCCGAGCGCGTGCTGGCTCGCCCGTCCGCAACGACGACATTGCGTGATCGCCTGACCGCGTTGCTCGAAGACGGCTCGTCCGTCTACGACCTCTCGTCGGCGCCCGACATCTACGGCGGCGGGATCGTCGCCGACCTCGAGCGCAAGGTCGCCGACCTCCTCGGGAAGGAGGACGCGGCGTTCTTTCCGACCGGCACCATGGCCCAGCAGGTCGCCTTGCGGTGCTGGGCGGAGCGCACCGGAAACCGAAAGGTGGCGCTGCACCCGCTGTCTCATCCGGAAGTCTTCGAAGCGAATGCCTTCCGTCTCGTCAGCGACCTGCACCCGGTGCCGGCGACCGGTTCGCCGTATCATCCGACCGCCGCCGAAATCAGCTCACTTCCCGCGACTTTCGGCGCGCTGATGCTGGAGCTGCCGATGCGCGACGCCGGTTACCTGCTGCCCACGTGGGAGGAACTGGTCGCGGTGACGCAGGCGGCCCGGGAGCGCAATGCCATCGTGCATTTCGACGGTGCCCGCTTGTGGGAGTGCACTTCTCACTTCGATCGCACGCTGGCCGAGATCGCCGCCCTGGCCGACACCGTGTACGTGTCGTTCTACAAGTCTCTCGACGGATTGTCCGGCGCCGCGCTGGCAGGGCCGCGATCACTCATAGCCGAGACCAGAACCTGGCGACATCGATATGGCGGCAGGATTTTTCAACAATTCCCGGCCGCGCTGGCCGCACTCGTCGGACTGGAGCGGGAGTTGCCGCGGCTTCCCGAGCGGGTGGCGAGGACGAAGGTGGTCGCATCGGCAATGGCCGAAGGCTTTCGTGCCGCCGGGCTCAGCTGGTTCAAGGTGCTGCCGGAACGACCGCACACCCTGCAATTCCAGGTCTGGCTGCCGTTCTCTGCCGAGTCACTGGTGGCGGCCGCCACCAGGCAGGCCGAGGACACGGGTGTCGCCGTATTCCAGATGCCCTGGTGGGAGCCCGGTATGCCGCCGGGGCTGTCGGTCACCGAGGTGACCACCGATGCGGAAAGCTTGACCTGGACGGCCGACGACATCCGCGCCGCCGTCATCGACTTCGTCCGCTATCTGGAGCGCTGAGGTGGATCCGACAGCCGCGTTCACCCGGTGGTTGCCGTGACAACACGGCGATAAGCGATCGAAAAGGTAGAGGAGGCAGGGTAATCGAAGTCGATTCCGGCCGATTCGGTGATGAGCCGGATATGCGGTCGACGTTTGCGGAACTTGCCATGGTCGAAGGTTTGACGAAAACCAGTGAGGAGGAGAAGGATACAAATACGACGGCGGCGGATGCCGAGGGGGAGGAATCGGCAGTTTTCGTCGTGGAGACGATGACCGACAAATCGATGCACCACGTGGTGGGTATCACCGGCATATCCGGCCGTGTGCTACCCACCGAGGACGAACGTATCGTATTGCGTTCGGCGGTGAGGTCTTTGCTGGATCTCGCGGGTCACCGCGCTGGGCCGGCACGGACCGAGGTCGTACTGACCGGGCTGGACCCCCGCATTCTGCGGTGCGGTCGGCAGAGCTCCTGAGCCGCGTCACTGTGGGGGTGTCGCAACGGTATCCACGAGAGAAGACATGAAGAACACCACCACCGCGATCGGCGGCGGTGGACATGTACGGGGGGAAGAAAAATGCGACGTAATGTTGCTGAGTTGTTCGGAATTGCCACTGCTACCGCGTTGATCGGTCTGGGCTGGACGGATGTGCCAGATCACGCGCAGGCGGCGTCGGGCCATCATCGAATCACGAGGGATGGTGAGGGAATCGGGCCGACAATCGTCGCAACCTCCGCGACCCGGATGTGAACCGAGTCCGCGGGCCCCGAGATCGCCTCGATCTCGGGGCCCGAATATATTGCTGCAGTTCTAATTACCGTCTCGGCGGCCGTGCACCCCCATGGCCGTGAACAACTCCGCTGCCCGGAGCCGATATCCGGCAGCGGTCTGCTCGTCGCCGAGTGCTCGAGTCGCCTCGGCCATTCCAGCGAGGGCGTACCCGTGCTCCGGACGGTAGCCGGCCGCCAGCGTCAGCTCGTGGGCATCGGTGTGCAGTGCCAGAGCGGTCGAGTGCTCGCCTGTCCGGCACATCAGCCGTCCCACCATATTTTCGACCTTGGCCCTGCGCAGCGGCGACGCGCTCGATCGGCCGAGTGCCAAGGAGCGCTCGATGAGGCCCGACACCTGGGCGGGCTCGCCCAGACGGTGCGCGATATCGGCGGACAACGCCAGGGTGATGGCGACCTGACCCGGATCCCTGGTCTCGTCGCACAGCTCCCGGGCTCGAGTCAGATATTCGGCGGCAGTGCCGTATTCGGCCGAACCGGCGTAGGCGAATGCCGAGTCGGTGAGCGCGACCAACTCGCTCTCGTGGTGGCCGAGCTGCCGGGCGAGCGCGACCGCGCGATCGGCCACCACTGTCGCCTCCCGGTAGCGTCCCCACTGTTCGTACAGGGTGCTGAGAACGGTGAGAGTCTCCACCTCTGCGCGGGCCGAACCCAACTCCCGCTCATGGGCGATCGCTCGCTGCAGGTGGGTCAAGGCCTCCGGGAACCGGCCCAGCAGGCTCTTGTACAGACCGAGGCTGCTCTCGCTGTGAGCCTCGGTATGCCGGTCGCCGACCTGGACCGCTATCGCGAGTCCCTCTTCCGCCACTGTCATGCCTTCGGCCAAGAGTCCCAGCGACCAGCAGGCCACGCCGAGATTCGACAGGCTCACCCCCAGCATGGCCGGCTCGCCGAGTCGGCGGGCGGCACCGACCGCTGCCCGGCTCACCTGTGCGAATTCGTTCAGATACCCACTGGCATTGAGGCTGAAGGCGATATTCCGGGCCAGCCACACCGTGTGGCGGTGATACCCGTACCGCTCCGCCAGCGGTACGAGGTTCAACAGCACGGCGTGTTCGCGGCGAAACCAGTCTCGCGCGCTTCCGGCATCCGCGAGTTCGGGCAGTTCGGCACCGGATCGCGCGATGCCGGTCGGGCGGTCGTGGCGGCCGGGGAACAAGGTGCCGCACGCTGTTTCCGTCGCGGTCAGGTAGTAGGTGAGCAGCCGCTCGACCGCGAGCGTGTCCGCCGGGCCCGTCCAGTCGTCGTGCAGGCCGCGGGCGAAGGTACGGACCAGCTCGTGCATGGCGTAGAGGCCGATATCCGGTTGCTGGAGAAAATGAACGTCGAGTAGTCGCTCGAGGATGTCCTCGACATACTTGGGCTCGGAATCGAGCATGGCCGCAACCGACTGGACATCGACGGTGTGGCCCGGGTGCAAGGCCAGGAACCGAAAAACATTGCGGCACTTCTCATCCAGCGCCTGATAGGACAAACGCAGAGTGGCGTCCACGCTGCGCTCACCCGAATCGAGTTCATCGAGCCGCCGGGTCTCGTCCCGGAGGCGTTCGACGAGGTACTGCAGTGTCCACCGAGGGCGGTTGCGCAGGCGTGCGGTCGCGATTCGCAGAGCGAGCGGGAGATGTCCGCACAGCCGGGTCAGTTCCAGCGCCGCCTCGGGTTCCGCGGCGACGCGTCGGCTTCCCAGTGTCCCCTCGATCAAGGTGGCACTGTCCGCGGCCGACATCACATCCAGGGAAATCCATTCGGCGCCATCGAGATCGACCAACCTGGTCCGGCTGGTGATCAGTACGAGACACCCTCGATCCGTGGGCAGCAGCGGCCGGATCGCGACCGCGTCGGCGGCATTGTCGAGCAACAGCAGAAGCCGTTTGCCGTTGAGCGTCGCCCGCCACAGTGCGGTACGCCCCGCGATGCCGTCGGGAATGGCATCCTCGGCAATGTTGCACGCGCGCAGTAGATCACCGAGCGCGGTCTCCGCGGGGATCGGTTGTCGATCGCCTGCCGTGTATCCCTGAAGATCCAGGTACAGCTGCCCATCGGGGAATTCGGCGGACAGCTGATGCGCGGCGTGCACGGCCAAGGTGGTCTTGCCGCACCCTCCCATACCGTCGATCACCACGATCCGGGTTCCGTATCCGGATTCCGTGCGCGCCTGCGCGAGGAGTTCCCCGACTTCCTTCGCCCGTCCGGAGAAGTCCGCGAGATCGTAAGGGAGAGTGCAGGGTGCGGGCACGCCGCTGCCAGAGGCGCTCGGCGGTCGTGGGTCGGCGGACCCGGGGACGGGCGAGCCGACTTCCGGGCTGTCTCGGAGAATGCCCTCGTACACGCTGATCAGCCGCGGACCCGGATCGATCCCGAGCTCTTCCGACAGCAGCGCTCGCACCCGGGTGTACTCGTCCAAGGCCTCGGCCTGCCGCCCCGCGCGGTACAGCGCCAGCATCAACTGGCAGCGCAGCGTCTCCCGGAGCGGATGCCGGTCGACCAGTTCTCTCAGATCGACCACGAGGTCGACGGATTCACCCAGGCCGAGCCGGAGTTCGTACAGTCGCTCGGCAGCGGTCAGATACCGCTCGTACAGCATGGTGGACGCCGCCTCGATCAGTGGGCCACCCCCGTCCGGCAGCACCGGGCCGCGCCAGAGTGCGATGGCCGTGCGCAGTGCCTCGACGGCGTCCGCCGCCCGGCCCTGCTCCGCGGCCGTGGCAGCGCACGACACCGCCCCCCGGAATTCGGCCAGGTCCAGTTCGGTATCGGTGACCTGAGCACGGTAACCGCGGCCGTCGGTCACGAGCACCGAGGTGCCGTCCGGGATGATCCGGCGCAGGTCCGCGATCGCCTTACGGATCTGATGCGCCGCGGTCGGCGGCGGATCCTCCCCCCAGACCGCGTTCACCAGACGCGACAGCGGCAGCACGTTGCCGGTTTCGAGGAGCAGCGCGACCAGCACCCGCTCCCGGATGGTCCCACCCAGCCGAAGCCGGTCCCCACCACTCCAGCCCTCCAATGGGCCGAGAACGTTGAAGCGCAAGCAGCGCCGAACCTTCTGCGATGTCATCCCCCACCCCGAGTTCATCCCCACATTCGCCAATGGTCCCGATTGTAGGTTCCACCGGCCGCCTCGGGCCACGAGAATTTGTGTGCGGCTTCTCGAATTTTCGCCGGACTAGCCGCGAGCCATATCCACGAACCGGCTCAGGTGCAGCTGGTGTGCGACGGTGATCGTCGAGGTGGGACCGTTTCGGTGCTTGCCGAGAATCAGGTCCGCCTCGCCGCCGCGGGGGTCGTCGCGTTCGAACGCATCGGGCCGGTGCAGCAGGATGACCATGTCGGCGTCCTGTTCCAGCGATCCCGATTCACGAAGGTCGGAAACCATGGGCCGCTTATCCGTTCGCTGCTCCGGACCACGGTTCAGCTGACTGATGGCGACGACCGGCACTTCCAGTTCCTTCGCCAGCAGCTTCAGGCTTCGGGAGAATTCCGAGACTTCCTGCTGCCGGGATTCGACCTTCTTGCCGGAGCTCATCAGCTGCAGGTAGTCGACCACCACGAGTCGCAGATCATGGCGCTGCTTCAACCGCCGTGCCTTGGCCCGGATCTCCATCATGGTGAGGTTCGGCGAGTCGTCCACGAACAGTGGCGCCTCACTGATCTCACTCATCCGCCGCGCGAGTTTGGTCCAGTCGTCGTCGCTCATCCGCCCGGCACGCATATCGCCGAGTTTGATCTTGGCCTCCGCGGACAGCAGACGCATCACGATCTCGGTCCGGCTCATCTCCAGCGAGAAGATGACACTCGCCAACCCGTGCTTGACCGAGCAACTTCGCATGAAATCCATGCCCAGGGTCGATTTGCCGACACCGGGACGCGCCGCGACGATGATCATCTGGCCGGGGTGCAGGCCGTTGGTGACCTCGTCGAGTTCGGTGAAACCGGTGGGAACGCCGAGCGAGATGCCGCCGCGGCTGGCGATGGAGTCGATCTCGTCCATCGTCGGCTGGAGGAGTTCCTCGAGGGGCATGAAATCTTCGCTGGAGCGGCGTTCGGTGACCTCGTAGATCTCGGCCTGGGCGCGGTCCACGACCTCGGCCACGTCCTGGCCGTCGGCGCCGGCGTAGCCGAATTGGACGATGCGGGTGCCGGCCTCGACCAGGCGGCGCAGAATCGCCTTCTCCGCGACGATTTCGGCGTAGAAGGAGGCATTGGCCGCCGTCGGCACGGTTTGGGTCAGGGTGACCAGGTAGGGCGGGCCGCCGATGCGTTTGAGCTCGCCGCGGCGGTCCAGGGTGGCGGCGACGGTGACGGGGTCGGCGGGTTCGCCGCGGCTGTACAGATCGAGGATGGCGTCATAGACGGCCTGGTGCGCGGGGCGATAGAAGTCCCCGGGCCGGATCACCTCGACGACATCGGCGATGGCGTCCTTGCTGAGCAGCATGCCGCCGAGAACGGATTGTTCGGCGGCCATATCGTGCGGGGGTTGCCGGCCGAAATCCTCACCGGGCTGATCGTTGTAGTCCGAGTGTTCGCGATCGTCGACGACTGCCACTCGAACCGACCGTCCTCTCTCATCGCATCCGGCCTCATCACGCCCGGGTCCGACCCTATTGATGATTTGTTGTACGCCTGGGTACCGACACGTTGGAACCTGTCACACCGGCCGTCATCGGGTTCGCAGCTAACGATGCCGAAGAGCGGGAAGCGCGGCGTGACCGGCGCGCGGTCACCATGCGGAAACGAACCTAAGGGACCGAACTGGGGATCACCAAACCGACCTGTGGAGACAGCTGTGGATAAACTGGGGACAGTTCACCAGCTGTTGTGTAGGTCCTGTGCATCACTTGGGGACAACCGGGCATGCGCGAAGGCTATAACCAGGTAGACGCAGCTTTTTTCGATTTCCCACATGTGGATCGAAATAGTGTCGGCGTGTCACGGAAGATGAACAGCCGGGCGTGTTGGGTTAACAATGCTCTCGCGCAATATGACGCAGATCACATAAGTGATGGTCGGTTTTTCGAGTTGTCCACAAATCCCCAACGGGTTGGGTAGAACACACGAACAGCCGTCCGGCGGATCGATCGCACCGCCGGGTCCGGACTGGAGCAAATCTCTCGCAACTCTATCGGGCCGATTCCGATTTGGGTACGGAATGCGACAAGAGTCGCGAACAATCCCCCCGAAGTGGGTGCGCGGTGGCGCAACCTGGTGGTTCGTGCGCAGTCGAAGACCATCCCCGTGGTCGAACTACGGGGATGGTCTTCGATGAGCTGTGATCCGTCACCCGAGCGGGTGGCGGGCGGAGTGATTACTCCGCGGCAGCAACCTGCAGATCGAACTTGGCAACCACGTCCGGGTGCAGATGCACCGAGACGTTGTGCTTGCCGGTGCTCTTGATGTGCGACTTCGGCAGCTCGATGCTGCGCTTGTCCAGCACCGGACCACCGGCGGACTTGACCGCGGCGGCGATATCGGCAGCAGTGACCGAGCCGAACAGCTTGCCGGTGCCGGCGGTCTTCACCGACAGCGAGACCGACTCCAGGCCCTCGATGGCGGCCTTGAGCTCCTGGGCGTGGCCCAGATCGCGCACGCGGCGGGCGTCCTGCGCCCGGCGAATGCCCTCGACCTGCTTCTGGGCGCCACGGGTGGCAACGATCGCCAGGCCGCGGGGCAGCAGGTAGTTGCGGCCGTAGCCGTCCTTGACTTCCACGGTGTCGCCGGGCGCACCGAGGTTGTCCACATCAGCAGTGAGAATCAGCTTCATTGTCTGCCTCCCGTTCTCAGCGAGCCGTGGACACGTACGGCAGCAGCGCGACCTCGCGAGAGTTCTTCACCGCGACGGCGATGTCCCGCTGGTGCTGCACGCAGTTTCCGGTGACGCGGCGGGCGCGGATCTTGCCGCGGTCGCTGACGAACTTGCGCAGCAACGCCGTGTCCTTGTAGTCGATGACAGCGCCAGGACCGCCGTTGCCGTCCTTCTTGGCTTTCTTGTCGTCCTTGCAGAAGGCGCAAGCCTTCTTCTTCAGCACCTTTTCGCGTGCCGGTGCTTTGGCCATGGGTCTTCACTCCGTTTTGCCTGGGAGCCGCTCGAAGCGGGCCCCGATATGTTGAGCCGTCTCAGAACGGCGGTTCGTCGTCCATCTGGCCGCCCCCGAAGGAGCCGGCCGCGGGAGCGCTGCCCCACGGGTCGTCGCCGGCGGAACTCTGTCCGCCGCGACCGCCACCGTTGGAGCCGCCGAAGCCCCCACCACTGCCACCGGAATTGCCACCGCTGCCGGAGCCGCCGCCGCTGTTGAAACCACCGCCACCGCCACCGCCGCGCGAGGTCTTGTTGACCTTCGCGGTCGCGTAGCGCAGGGAGGGACCGACCTCGTCGACCTCGAGTTCGACGACCGTGCGCTTCTCACCCTCGCGGGTTTCGTAGGAGCGCTGTTTGAGCCGTCCGCTCACGATGACGCGAGCGCCTCGGGTCAGGCTCTCGGCGACATTCTCCGCGGCCTCACGCCAAATGTTGCAGCGCAGGAACAGGGCCTCGCCGTCTTTCCATTCGTTGGCGTTGCGGTCGAACACCCGAGGGGTGGATGCGACGGTGAAATTTGCCACCGCCGCGCCCGCGGGCGTGAAACGAAGTTCCGGATCAGCCGTCAAATTGCCGATGACGGTGATTACGGTGTCGCCTGCCATGGTTCCTCCTGGTCTCCGGTGCGATCAGCTGCATCCATTGCTCGGCCGAGCGGGGCCCTGCGTGGTTACGCAAGCTGTCGCCTGCGGGCCTTGTCCGTTCAACCGAGTTGCACTCATCTGTTGCGCCCGAGCCTAGAGCCAGGCGGGGACAAGTACGGTTTGCTTCCGACAGTTAGCTGTCGCCAGGGGGATCTACTTCTTGTTCTGGCGCAGGACCTTGGTGCGCAGCACCGACTCGTTCAGACCGAGCTGACGGTCGAGTTCGCTGACCGTGTCCGGCTCGGCGGTCAGGTCGACGACGGCATAGATGCCCTCGTTGCGCTTGTCGATTTCGTAGGCCAGCCGACGGCGGCCCCAGAGGTCGACCTTGTCGATCTTGCCGCCCTGCTGCGAGATCACACTGAGCATCTTGTCCAGGTTCGGACCGACAGTGCGCTCGTCCAGGTTCGGATCGAGGATGACCATCACTTCATATTGACGCACGGGAACCCATCACCTCCTGTGGACTGAAAACGGCCACGGACTTTCCGTGGCAGGAGGGGTCGTTGCGTCAGCAACCCGGCAAGGCTACCCGATCGGCGGCCCGTCCTCCCAATCGGGTCCGGGGTGCGAAATGGGTCTCCTTCCTGATGATTACCGGCGATCCGAAGGTGGGCATCCTATCGTTGTGAACATGTCGAACCGACCCGCCGATCGTGTCGACCGCGGCGGTGGCGAGGACACGGCTGCGGAGGTGGCCGCGTGGCCGCAGGGGTGACCGGCGGGCACCGGGCCGGCCGGATCGCGGCCGTGGCCGCCCTGCTGGCGTGTGCGGTGACGCTGATCTTCGGGTATTTGAACAAGGCTCGATGTGCGGGTGCGCCATTCGATGCCGACGGTCGCAGTCTGTCCTTCGATCGCATCAAGGACGCCGAGGTCTGCTATTCCGATATTCAGTTCCTCTGGCTCGGCCGCGGCATCAATGAGCACCTGTTTCCCTATCTGAGCGGTGGGATCACCCCGGACGGCACCCTGACCGGCGGGGCGGTGGAGTATCCGGTGCTGAGCGGGTTGCTGATGTGGCTGGGTGCGGCCGGGGCCACCGACGATGCGGCCTTCCTGCTGCATTCGGCCCTGCTGCTGGCGCCGTTCGCCTTGCTGACGGCATGGATGCTGGGGCGGATGTCGGGGCCGGTGGCGCTGCTGTGGTCGGTGGGACCGCCGCTGATCCTCTATGCCTTCCACAACTGGGAGCTTCCGGTGGTGTGCACGGCCGTGGGCGCGGTGTACGTGATGACCGTGCCGACCCGATTGTCCTTGCGCACCAGAGGAATCGTGGCGGCCGTGCTGCTCGGGATCGGATTCTGCCTGAAGCTGTATCCGGGGATCTTCGTGCTGCCGCTGCTGTTGTACGTCCTGCTCGGTGAGCCCACCGCCGCCGACGACGACCCGGATGCCGGGTCCGCTCCCGGTGCCCGGCCGGGATACGACGTGCGTGGTGCCGTCCTGACCGCCGGTGCGGCCGTGGCGACGGTGGTGGCGATCAATCTGCCGTTCGCGATATTCGGCTACGAGGGCTGGCGTGCCTCATTCGCCTTCCAGCAGATGCGGCAGGCCGATATCACCACCAACTCGATCTGGTACTGGGGACTGCGGCCGATGTTCGAGTCCGGACAGGATGGTGAGGCGTCGTTCCAAGAGGTGGTGTCGACCGCCTCGCCGGTGCTGGTGTTCGCCGCGTTCGCACTCGCGATCTGGTTGGGGTGGAGGCGTTTTCCGGTCCTGGGGTACTACCCGTGGGTCGGCGTGAGCGCCGCCATGCTGTGCGGATTTCTGCTGTTCCACAAGGTGCACTCACCGCAGTACACCCTGTGGATTCTGCCGTTCTTCGTGCTGCTGGAGGTGCCGTGGACGGCGGTCGGCGCCTATCTGCTGGCCGATCTCGCACTCGGTGTCGGTGTCTTCCGCTACTTCTATGCGCTCGGCAGCGGTACCGCCGCGGATCTGGACGAGCGGGTGGTGCAGTTCGGAGTGTGGGGTCGGGCGATTCTGCTGGTGTTCTTCTTCTTCGCGTTCGCGCGGGCCCGGCCGCGCGGATACCTGCCGACGGTGTCACCACGGTCGCGGGAACTGGTACCGGCGCGCTGATATCGCGGCCCGGTACTCACGGTTCGCCGTGCCGGGCCCGGTAGGACGCGCTCTTGGCGCGGTTGCCGCACAGTGTCATATCGCACCAGCGTCGCGAACCCGCGCGCGAGGTGTCGATGTACAAGCGGGTGCAGGCGTCGCGCCCGCACTGTTTGATCCGGGCCCGGCCGGGTCCGCCCAGTAGCTCGATGGCGTCGGTGGCGATGAGGGCGAGCGCGCTGTCGCAATCGCCCCGGCGATCGATACCGGCGTCGGGGCGCAGATCGATCGCCGGTCCGGGGCCGGCGGCCAGGCGGTTGACCAGCTCGCGATCGGCATCGCGCCAGGGCTCGCCGGTGATGGTGGCCAGGGCCAGCCGATATACCGCCTCACGCAATGCCACGGCGCGGGCGACATCGGTGGTGTCGCATCCGGGCGCGCTGTCGAGCAGGCCGGCGACAACGAACCATTCGTCGAGTGCGGCGGGCGTGGTCAGCAGATCGACGAAGCCCGCATCGCGTTCCTTGACGGTGCCGGCGAAGTCCAGGGCGAGGTTGCCGCTGACGAAGGTGAACACCCCACCATAGTAACCGCCTTGACAGGTTACCAAGCGACTGTCACGGTAGTAACCACCTGAAATGGTTAGTCAATGGAGGGGACCGTGCGGAACAGATTGCTGGAGACGATCGCCCCGACGGCCTTCGTCGTGATGTGGAGCAGCGCGTTCATCGCCGGGATCATCGGCGTGGGTGCGGCGCCTCCGATGCTGGTCCTGTTCGCGCGCTTCGCCCTGGCCGGCGCGGTACTGACGCTGTATGCCGTTGCGGTGCGGGCGAAATGGCCGTGCGGACGCGAGCTGGTCCATGTGCTGATCGCGGGGCTGCTCATGCAGATGGTGCAGTTCGGTGCGTTCTACACCGCCATGGCCGACCATGTCTCCGCGGCCGTGATCTCCCTGGTGCAGGGATTGAATCCGGTGGTCATCGCGCTGTTCGCCGGCTCCGTTCTCGGTGAGACGGTCACTCGGCGGCAGTGGGCCGGATTCGGGATCGGCGGGGTCGGTGTCGGACTGGCCGTTGTCGACCAATCCCATTTCTCGGCAATCGGTGTGGCGCTGTGCGTGGCGGGACTGCTGGGGTTGAGCCTCGGTACCGTCTACCAGAAGCGGTTCGTACCGCATGTCGACAGCCGCGCCAATACCGCGGTGCACGTATTGGTCAGCGCCCCGGTGGCGGGGATCTTCGTGCTGGCCGGCGGCGATACCCACATCGGCGATCCGATCCGCTTCACCGGATCACTGATCTGGATGGTGGCGATCAATGCCGTCGCCTGCTTCCTGCTGCTCAACGCCATGCTGAACCGATTCGACGCCACCCGCGTCGGTCGGTTGTTCTTCGCCACGCCGGCTGTCACCGCGGTACTGGCCTGGCTGCTGATCGCACAACCGTTGCGCCCATTGACGATTGCGGGCCTGGGTGTCGGAGTTCTCGGGATGGTGCTGGCCTCGCGGGGTGGTGCCACGGCATCGGCCCGGCGGCGGCTCCGGCCGGGCGGGGAACCGGCAGCTACCGCGGTGGCTCACCCTGTGCCGCGCTGATCACCCCGTCGAGTACGGCCCGGGTGCGTTCCAGATCCCGCATGGCCGCGTCGATGCGTTCCCGTTCCGCGGCAAGGGTTTCGGTGAGCCACGGCGTCGCGGTCGCCGCGGGGGTGCCGTCGTAGTCGTTGATACAGGGCAGCAGTTCGGCGAGGGTACGGCTGTGCAGTCCCGCGGCGAACATCTCCTGGATGCGGATGACCCGATCCACCGCGTAATCGGGGTATTCGCGCTGGCCACCGGCTGTGCGGGAGGAGCTGAGCAGGCCTTGGCTCTCGTAGTAGCGCAGTGATCGCACGCTGACACCCGTGCGACGCGCCAGTTCACCGATGCGCACGAATTCCTCCCTTGCACCTCACATTGATGTCAGGTCTTACGGTACGCCCATGTTGCTGCTGACCGACTTCC
Organism: Nocardia sp. NPDC052254; assembly: GCF_040679495.1. Classification (NCBI taxonomy): domain Bacteria; kingdom Bacillati; phylum Actinomycetota; class Actinomycetes; order Mycobacteriales; family Nocardiaceae; genus Nocardia; species Nocardia sp. NPDC052254. Next base: position 600,867 of record NZ_JBFAUW010000002.1, read on the forward strand.
AGTCCCGCCACCTGCACCTGCCCAATCGCATCGTGATGGCGCCGATGACCCGCCTGCGTTCGCATCGCGACGGTTCCCCGACCGCCGACGTCGTCACCTACTACACCCAGCGTGCCCGGGCGGGGCTCATCATCACCGAGGGAATCTGGCCGCACCCCAGCGGTCAGAGCGAGGCGTGGGTGCCGGGACTGTCCACCGGCGCACACGTCGACGCCTGGCGGCGGGTCACCGAGGGTGTGCACGCCGCGGGTGGCCGAATCTTCGCGCAGCTCATGCACGGCGGCCGCCTCGGACATCCGCTGGCTCGCATCGATGGCACTGTGCCGGCCGGGCCATCGGCGGTGCCGACCGGGGACACCGTACATCTGCTCGATGGCGGTAAGGCACCCGCTCCGGAGCCACGGGCCATGACCGGCGCCGAAATCGTCCAGGCGGTGGAGTATTACGCCGACGCGGCCGCCAATGCGCTCGCCGCGGGCTTCGATGGGGTCGAAATCCACGGCGCGAACAGCTATCTGGTTCATCAGTTCCTGGCCGACAACACCAATCTGCGGACCGATGAATACGGCGGCACCCTCGCGGGACGGATGCGATTCGCGCTCGAGGTCACCGATGCCGTTGCCGCCGTGGTGGGTTCACGGCGGGTCGGCATCCGGCTGTCGCCGGGCAATCCGCAGTTCGGGATGCGCGAGGCGGATCCGGCACCGCTGTATCGCGCCCTCGTCGCCGAGCTCGACCGGCGCGATCTGGCCTATCTGCATCTCACCGACAACGACCGGTATCCGGCGTTGGCCGATCTGCGACCGCGGTGGAGCGGCACTCTCATCGCCAATGTGGGGGAGAACCGGGAGCGGACAAGTCCGGCGGCAGCCGAATCCCAGCTGGCCGCCGCGCGCGCCGACCTCGTGTCGTTCGGCCGCGCGTTCATCGCCAACCCGGATCTGGTGCGACGTATCGAGCGTGATCATCCGCTGGCGGACCTGCGCGCGGAGGGACTCTACGGGCGGAATGCGGTCGGCTACACGGACTATCCGGAATACGAGCCTGGGATCGGCCGCGTCGCCTGATCGGGAAAGGGCCGATGACCGTCCGGTTCGTATCCCTCGGCTCGCTCATCTCGGGCTTCCAGGATTACGGGTACGACGGGCATCGGCGAGTTCCATTGTCACAGAGCCGAATCGGGGTGGGCGCGGCGGGCGGCTCAATGCCAGCGTTGCAGGAGCCGATTCGCCTCGGTGCTCAGGGCCCCCTGCAGGAAGGGGCCGAAACTCACTCGGGCGACGCCCAATTCGGCGAACCACGCGCGATCGCCTTGATCGGGAAGTCCGATCGCATTGACCGGGAGTGGAAGTTCGGTGCACAGCCGGCGCAGGATCTCCGGATCGCGCTGACCCACCGGATACAGCACATCGGCGCCGGACTCGGCGGCCAGCCGCATCCGCTCCAGCACCCGCTCGACCCGATCGGGAGTGTTCTGGTCCTCGCGCAGGAACAGATCGGTGCGAGCGTTGACGACCACATGCACACCCGCGGCATCGGCCGCCTGCCGCAGTCCGGCCACGAAATCGGCATGCTCCTGGGGTTCGCGCAGGCGACCACCCTCGCTGTGCACCGAATCCTCGATGTTCAGGCCGACCGCGCCCGCCTCGAGCAGGCCGTCGATCAACTGCGCCGGCTTCAGGCCGTAACCGGATTCGATGTCGACCGAGACGGGGATGTCGACGGCGGCGGTGATCTCCCGGACGCGGGCCATCGATTCCGGGTAGGTCATACCCTCCTGATCCGCCTTGCCCAGGGAATCGGCCAGTGGATGGCTGCCGACGGTCAGGGCGGCGAATCCGGCCTCTCGGACCAGGTTCGCCGACCATGCGTCCCAGACGGTGGGCAGGATCGCCGGATCACCGGGGCGGTGCAGTTCGAGGAAGGTGGTGGCCTGCTGGCTCAATGCGGTCATGGATCGATCCTCGCCCATGTGCGGTTCCCGCCGCCAGTGAACTCTCGGTGCGGTTCACACCGGCTGTACGCTCCGCGCCGGCACCGGGTTGCTGCCACCGGTGCGCGGTTACGCGGGCTGCCTGCTCCGGGCCCGCGCGGCCGCGGTGTTGTCTGCCGGTGTCCGCGCAACCCGTCCGCGGTTACGCGGGCTGCCTGCTCCGGGCCCGCGCGGCCACCGGGGACCTCGGGCGTAGTGGCTGGGGCAACCACGGCAGGATCGGGTCCGGGGCGCGATCGAGGATGCCACCGACCGGGTCGTCGACGCCGTCTCGGCGTACAGGATCGAGTTCGGGCCGGTAGATCTGACGGACGATCAGCGCGCACAGGCCCGCGACCGCGAGATCGCGGATCAGCACCGCGCCGGTGAACCACTGTTCGGGGACACCCTTGTCGTCGGTGCCCAGGTAGTAGTACATCCGCGGGAACCACACCAGCGCGTCGACCGTCATCCACGCCAGCAGGATGCGCCGATGTGGCAGGGCCAGTACCGCCAGCGGTACCAGCCACAGTGAATACTGCGGACTCCACACCTTGTTGGTCAGCAGGAAGGCCGCGACCACGAGGAAGGCCAACTGGGCGACCCGGGGACGGCGGGCGGCGGTGAGAGCGATGTAGGCGATCACGGCGCACGCGGTCGCGAACAACAACAGCGACACCGTATTCAGCGCGGTCGGGCTGTCCGCGGCGGGAATCCGGCCGTCGAATCCGGGCCAGCCGGTGAACGACGTGATCACGTTGTAGAGCGAATCCGGATCGGCGTGCCGCTGGCTGTTGAGCCGGAAGAACTCCCACCAGCCATCGGTGAACGGCACGGCGATCGGCAGATTGACCACCAGCCAGGCCAGCGCCGCCGAGACCACCGCCACGAATGCGGCCCGCATCGGACTGACGCGGGCACCGGCCAGATAGTCGCGCAGGGCGTCGATCACATTGTTTCCGTTGCGGCGCAACTGCTCCCGCAGGCCCGGCAATCGGTCCCGGCCGTCGGCGCGCAGACACAACACGACGATCGGGCCGAGCAGCAGCAGCGGATACAGTTTGGCCGCGCCGCCGAGCCCCAGCAGCACACCGGCCAGTACCGGCCGCCGCCGCGCCCACGCGAGGAGGCCGGTGGCCGCGAAAGCCGTTGCCAGCGCATCGAAATTGGTGAAGATGTGCACCAGGACCAGCGGTGACAACGCGATCAGCGCGGTATCCCAGATCCGTCGGCCCGACAGCATCGCCGAGGCCCAGACCGTCACCAGCCAGGCCATCGCCAGGCCCACCGCCACGACGTTGAAATACACCACCACCGACAGTGCCTTCGGGAGTGGCAGGGCCAGCCAGACATTGGCGACCTCCATCGCCACGTACTGGTAGAGGCCCGACAACACCGGGTACTCCATGTACCGGTTCTCGAGCTTGCCGTCGGCGCCGGTGTCCACCCACTTCTTCTTGTACGGGAACGCGCCTTCGTCCAGATGTTCGGCGCCGTAGAGCGGCACCGTGTCCGAATAGCACATGGCCACGTACTGGCGGCCGTTGTTCCAGTCCAGGGTGCGATGCCCGTCGGAGGTGGTGGTCTGCTGGATGCAGCCGGCCTTACCGGCCCAGCCGAAGGCCAGGAACACCACGGCGAAGGCCAGCAGAATTCGCAGCGGAGTCCAGAAACGGGATCTCCCGACCAGTGCGTGATCGCCGACCGGGCCGCCGATGACAGTGCTGGCCTGCGCGGTCAGTGAATCGGTACGGCTGGGTCTGTCCCGGCGGCTGTTCGATCGCATATCCGCCGCCGCGGGGCCCGCGGAAACGAAACCGGTGGCGGTATCGACGCCTTCGTCACCGAACGTCGATGCCGCCACCGGCTGTTGCTCACTCACGCCACCCGAGGCTACCGGTGCGGGTCGGACTAGCCGTCCCCTGTCCCGGTGCCGTCGTTGTACCCGTGCGCGCCGGGCCGCTCGGACCGTGAATTGCCACTCGTTTCACCGGAATTGGAGGTGGTCGGAGTGGATCCGTCGGCGGGCGCCACCGGTTGTCCCGGCATCGGCCCGGAATCCTGTGATTGCGGCTGGTTCTGATTCTGCGACTGTCCGCGCGGATTCGGCTGCAGGCCCGGCACCGGAATGGTGATACCCGGCAGGATCTCGACCTGCGACGGCTTCACCACGACGGGCGGCTGGTAGTCCTGGGTGGTGCTGGGCGCGGTGTACGGCGCCGAATACGACGGCACACCGGCTTGACCACCGATCGCGGCGGGTTTCGGGAACGTCTCCTTCGGCGTGCCGTCGAGCGCGCCGTCCATGGTGTCCTTCCAGATATCGGACGGCAGACCCGAGCCGTACATGATCGCGCCGCCCGAGGTCTTCAGCGCGACACCATCCGCGGTGCCGACCCAGACCGCGGTGGACAGCGACGGGGTGAAGCCGATCATCCAGGCGTCCTTGTTCTGACCGGTGTCGCCGAGCTGGGTGGTACCGGTCTTGGAGCCGGACAGACGCCCACCGGCGAGTCCGTGATTGCGCGAGGACGCCGCGATCGGCTGCATCGCCGAACTGAGGTTGTCCGCTACGGCCGAGGAGATGCGCTGTTCACCGGCGACCTGCCCGCGGTCGAAAAGTACCTGGCCGTCGGCGGAGACGACCTTCTCGACGAAATGCGGTTTGTGGTACATGCCCGAGGCCGCGATGGTGCCGTACGCCGAGGCCATATCCAGCGGGCGAACCTGGTACTGGCCCAGGATGATGCCGTTGTTGGGTCCCGAGCCGTCGGATTCGGTCAGGGTCTGGCCGACTCCCGGAATCGTGTCGGGGATACCCATCTTGTGGGCCATCGCCGCGATCTTGGTCGGGCCGTTCGGCATATCGACTTCCATGCGGTAGAAGCTGGTGTTCAGCGACCGCTTGAGTGCCTCGGCGATGGTGCAGGTGCCGCAGGTCTCACCTTCGGCATTGGTGATCTTGATGCCGTTGACGGTGAGATCCGAGCTGTCGTACATCGTCGACAGCGGCTTGCCGAGTTCGAGATTCTCGGCCAGGCCGAAGACCTTGAAGGTCGAGCCGGACTGCAGGCCGGCGTTGGCGAAGTCCCAGCCCTGGCCGTCGTCACCGCCGTAATAGGCGCGCACCGCACCGGATTTCGGATCGACCGAGACGACCGCCGAGCGGACCTCGTCGCGTTCGCCCTGCATATTCTTGTGGACCGCATCGACGGCCGACTGCTGGGCCTTCTGATCGATCGTCGTGGTGATCTGCAGACCCTCTTTGTTGATCTGCGACTCGGTGATGCCCGCGTCCGAGAGTTCCTGCATGACCTGCCGTTTGATCAGGCCACTCGAGCCGGGCTCCTGCGGATTGGCATCGTCCTCCTTCGAACTGGACGACTCCACCTTCGGGTACACCATCTTGGTGCGATCGGCGGCGGGCAGGTTACCGCTCGCGACCATACCGTCGAGGACGTAGTTCCAGCGCTGTTCGGCACCCTTCGGATTGTTCTCCGGATCCAGGCCGTATGGCTGCTGGATGGTGGCGGCCAGCATCGCGCCCTCTTCGACGGTCAGCTGTTCGACCGGCTTGTTGAAGTAGGCGTGCGCGGCGGCGTCGATACCGAAGGTGCCGCGTCCGAACGGGATGGTGTTCAGGTACGCGGAGAGGATGTCGTTCTTGCTCCACTGCCGCGCCATCTTCGCCGAGATCACCAGCTCGCGCATTTTTCGGCTGAGCGAGTGCTGATTACCGACCATCGAGTTCTTGACGTACTGCTGGGTGATCGTCGAACCACCGCCGGCGCTGTCCTTGCCCAGCACGTTGTCGCGCGCGGCGCGGACGAAACCGGAGATCGAGAAGCCGGGATTGCTGTAGAAGTCCCGGTCTTCGGCCGCGATCACGGCATTGCGCACATGCGGAGGGATCTGGTCGATGGTGACATCGGTCCGGTTGCCCTGCGGCGGAACGATCTTGCTGATGACCGAGGTGCCATCCGAGGCCAGAATCGTGGCGACCTGATTGGTTTTGAGATCGCCCGGTTGGGGTACCGACACCGTCGTGTACGCGATCAGGAAGACCGCGCTGGGCACGACGATGGCCAATGCCACCAGGACGTAGATCACTCGGCGCACGATGCGCCACGGCGATTTCTTCTTGCCCTTGGAGCCTTTGCCACCCGGACCGCTGCCGTTACCGCCGGTGCCCTTGCGGGGCGGTGGGCCCGACGGCGGACCGCCCCCTTCGCCTGCGCGGCGGTTACCCGGACCGGACGGCCGGGAGCCGGCGCCGCCCGGTGCCGAGCGATTGGCCGCACCGGACCGCTGGGTTCGCTGCGCCATGGCCTCGCCGAGCGTGCCGCCCGAGATCTTCTGGGTCGACTGCGATTTCTGGGTGCTCTCACCGGGTTTGGCGATCTTCTGAGTGGACTGTGCACCACCCGGTCCGGCCGGTGCTCCGGGGCGGCGTGGGCCACCCGCCGGATTCGGCTGGCCGCCACGAACGGTGGGTTGTCCGCCCGTTCGCGGCGGGCCGCCCGGACCACGCATCGGGGGTTTGCGATCGCCCGGCGGTGGGCCGGGGCGACGGGGCGCTCCACCCGCGGGATTGGGCGGCGGACCGCCGGGTCCCGGCGGCTGTCCGCCGCGCGGGCCCTGTCCGCCGACCGGCCCCGAGGGCGGTGCCTGGCGACGCGGCGGTAGCGGCCGGGCGCCTGGCGGGGTCCCGCCGGCCGGGCGCGGCGGCTGCCCACCGGGGCCGGGTTGCGGGCCGCGCGGGGGCCGACCGCTGTTCGGTCCATCGTCGTAAGGCGAAGTCACAGCCTGGATCTCCATAACTCGATACGGTCCGGATAGCTTTGTGCCGGATAGCTTCGTGCGGGCGCGCCCAGCCGACTGCCGCCGGCCTGGGAACTGCACCGCATATCAGTCGAGTGTGCCTGTCATTCGGCCGCGGTCCGGCGGGCGCCGCCTCGACGACGCCGCGGTGCCGGGGTGTGCCCCAGCACATAGGACTGCACCAGATGGTTCCAACTACAGGTCCGGCACACCTCGACCACGTGCACCGAGAACTCTTCGCGAGTCTCGGCCAGCCGCACCAGTTCCTCGGGGGTTCTAGCGGAACCTGCGACCGGCCCCAGACCGTCGCCGTAGACCCACGATACGAGCGTGAGCTGTTCTCTTCGGCAGATCGGGCATGTGACCTCGCTCCCCCGCCCGTGGAATTTCGCCGCCCGCAGGAGATACGGATTCGCATCACATACTTCGGCGACGCCAACCCGGCCCGCATAGACATCGGCAAGCAGCGACCTGCGCCGGAGCGCATAGTCGACCACCTGCCGCTGAATTCGCACGAACCCAGAGTACTTGCGTCGGCCGCGGCACGGCATGCCACGGAGAGAAGGAGCACGTTCCTTTCCGCTCACTATATCGGTCCGATATAGTTGGCAATCGCATCCATCGGTTAGGTCTGTTCAACACGTCAGGAGGTGAGGCCCGTGCTCGAGTTGGCGATTCTCGGGCTGCTCCTGGAGTCACCCATGCACGGCTACGAGCTGCGCAAACGGTTGACGGGCCTGTTGGGACCATTCCGGGCTTTCTCCTACGGGTCGCTGTACCCGACGCTGCGGCGCATGCAGACCGACGGTCTGATCGCCGAGGAGAGTCCGGCCGGCGCGGTCACCCGCCGGGCTCGCCGGGTCTACCAACTGACCGAACCGGGTCGCGAGCGGTTCAGTGAACTGCTCGCCGATACCGGTCCGCAGAACTACACCGATGACGGCTTCGGCGTTCATCTCGCCTTCTTCAGCCGCACCCCCGCCGAAGCGCGGATGCGGATTCTCGAGGGCAGAAGACGGCAGGTCGAGGAGCGCCGAGAAGGACTGCGGGAGGCGATCAAACGTGCCAGCGGAACGCTGGATCGCTATACCCGCCAGCTCCATCAACTCGGTCTCGAATCAAGCGAGCGCGAAGTGCGCTGGCTCAACGAGTTGATTGCTGCCGAGCAATCAATGAAGGCGGCACCACAGAAAGAGGGAAATGTCGGCCATGAGTGATGTCAACCCGGCTGCTGAGATTCGCGTGGCCATCGTCGGCGTGGGCAACTGTGCCTCCTCGCTGGTCCAAGGCGTGCAGTACTACAAGGACGCGGACGAGAACGCGACCGTGCCCGGTCTGATGCACGTCAAGTTCGGGCAGTACCACGTACGCGATGTGAAGTTCGTCGCGGCGTTCGACGTCGATGCCAAGAAGGTCGGTTTCGACCTCTCCGACGCGATCTTCGCCAGCGAGAACAACACCATCAAGATCTCCGACGTGCCGCCCACCGGCGTCACCGTGCAGCGCGGCCCGACCCTCGACGGCATCGGCAAGTACTACGCGCAGACCATCGAGCTCTCCGAGGCCGACCCGGTCGATGTGGTGCAGGCGCTGAAGGACGCGCAGGTCGACGTGCTGGTTTCGTACCTGCCCGTCGGTTCGGAAGATGCCGACAAGTTCTACGCGCAGTGTGCCATCGACGCCAATGTCGCATTCGTGAATGCACTGCCCGTCTTCATCGCCTCGGACCCGGCCTGGGCCCAGAAGTTCGTCGACGCCGGCGTGCCGATCGTCGGTGACGACATCAAGAGTCAGGTCGGCGCGACCATCACCCACCGCGTGATGGCCAAGCTGTTCGAGGACCGCGGCGTGCAGCTCGATCGCACCATGCAGCTGAACGTCGGCGGCAACATGGACTTCAAGAACATGCTCGAGCGCGAGCGCCTGGAGTCCAAGAAGATCTCCAAGACCCAGGCCGTCACCAGCAACCTGAAGAAGGAACTGGGCGCCAACGATGTGCACATCGGCCCGTCCGATCACGTGGGCTGGCTCGATGACCGCAAGTGGGCCTACGTCCGTCTCGAGGGCCGCGCCTTCGGTGACGTCCCGCTGAACCTCGAGTACAAGCTCGAGGTGTGGGACTCGCCGAACTCGGCCGGCATCATCATCGACGCGGTGCGGGCGGCCAAGATCGCCAAGGACCGCGGCATCGGCGGACCGGTCATTCCGGCCTCGGCCTACCTGATGAAGTCCCCGCCGAAGCAGCTGGCCGACGATGTCGCCCGCACCCAGCTGGAAGCGTTCATCATCGGCGCCGAGTAGTCCGGGTTCCGAACCGAAGCCGGGCCGCACGGAAATCCGTGCGGCCCGGCTTCTTTCGTTGCTCAGTCCAGGGAGACGTACACCTCGACCGAGGTCGGTCCGGTGTAGCGCTCGATCTCCGCGGCGTGGGAGCGGGTGATGGTGCCGGAGCTCTCGGCCTTGGCGACCTTGGCCCAGGCGGTCCGGAGCAGGTCGTAGGGCTTGTCGGAGACCACGAACTTGGCGTAGCGGCCCGCGGGGATGCGAGTGATCACGTCACCGGTGTCGAGTTCGCCGAGACCGTTCAGCTCGTAGCCGAGGACGGCGACGGCGTGGTCGTCCTGGCCGATGTAGGCCGCCACCCGGGGGACGGCCTTCTCCCGCGAGAGGTAGCGGTCCCAGGTGAAGTTCACCAGGTCCAGATCGCGGGCGGTCACCTCGCGACCCGCGAGCGGTACGGTGAGTCCGCCGACCAGACTCGGTTCCAGAGTGACGATTTCGAAGTCCACGGGTCCCTACCTGCTCTCGGCGATGGAATTGCCCTGTGCCACTGCACTGCTCGGCGCATCGGTCAGGGAATCGCTGTCCAGGGCGACGAACACCTCGACCGTGCCGGCATCCGGATAGTGCTCGAAATCGCCGGTGTACGCCCGGACCAGCGCTCCGGCCGCCTCCAGATCCCACACCGCGCGCCAGATCGAGACGATGGTGTCGCCCAGATCGTCACCGGTGCGCAGGAACCGCGCGAACTTCGCCGCGGGGACCCGGGCCAGCACATCGCCGGGCTGCAGATCGTCGAGGCTGTCGCAGCGGTAGCCGACGATGTGGGTGAGGTAGGAACCGATCTCGGGCGCGTGGTCGACGTAGGCGGTCGCCGGCGGGCCGGGTAACCGGCGTGCCAGCGTTCGCTTCCACGCCTCTTCCACCTTCAGTCTGCGTGGTCCCTCGACCGCCAGCGCCGGGCTGCGTAGGACCGTGCCCGCCACCAGTGTCTCGTGGCGCTCAACGACATTGAAATCCACCCGTGTCGCCCCTAAATGTCTCGTATTCGACCCCGTTCCACCCTATCGGCGTGCGCTGGGTGATGGCCGGATAACTCCGATTCGTTTCATCACAGCCTGCCGGATCGGGGGGTCATCCCGGAACCGGCACGCTCAGACCGGGGAATATCTCGATCTGGCGGGGCGGGGGTGGCGGCTGCGGCGGCGGGGGCGGTGCGGGCGGAATGACGATCACCGGCGGCGCCTGTTGCTCCTGCTGTGGCGGTTGCAGCACATCGAACGGCGCCTGACCGGTGGGCTGTGGCGGGGCCTGCTGCGGCGGTGAGTCGGCGAACGGCCCGGCCTGGTCCGGCTGGGTCTCCGGCGGTGCGGCGAACGGCCCGGCCGGGGGCGGTGGCTCGGGATTCGCGAACTGTTCGACCGGGGCCCCGGCGAGCGCGTCGTCCATGGTGCGCTTCCAGATATCCGACGGCAGGCCGGATCCGTAGATCATGCCGCCCCCGGAGGTCCGGATCGCCTCCGGTTGATCGGTTCCCACCCAGACCGCGGTGGACAGCGACGGGGTGAAGCCGATCATCCAGGCATCCTTGTTCTGACCGGTGTCGCCGAGTTGTGTCGTGCCGGTCTTGGCCGCCGACGGCCGACCGGCCAGATTGTGCCCGTTCGAATACGCGGCGATGGGCTGCATCGCCTTGGTCGTCGTATCGGTGATGCCGCGAGCGAAGCGCTGCTGTGGCTGCGGCAGTGGCTGGCCGGCCCCGGGCACGGCGCGGTCGAGCAGCACCCGCCCGTCACCGCTCACGACCCGCTGGACGAAATACGGCTGGTGATAGGACCCCGAGGCCGCGATGGTGGCATAGGCGGAGGCCATGTCGATCGGCCGTACCGAATACACGCCGAGCGCGATCGACGGCGCGGGGACGCCGTCCGGTTCGGTCAGCGAGATGCCCGGAACGCCCGGGATCTCCTGCGGAATGCCGGCCTGGTGGGCGGCATCGGCCACCGCCTTCGGTCCGATCGCCTGGGTGAGCCGGACGAAACTGGTGTTCAGGGATCGCTTGAAAGCCTCGGCCAGAGCACAGGTTCCGCAGGATTCGCCCTCGACATTGGTCACCCGCACCCCGTTCACGACGACCGGCGCGCTGTCGAGCGGGGACGAGAGCGTGAAGCCCTGCTGCAGTGCGGCCAGCATCGCGAAGGTCTTGAACGACGAACCGGTCTGCAGCGGCGCCTGTGCGAAATCGAATCCGGCACCGTCCTCGCCGCCGTAGTAGGCGCGCACCGCACCCGAGCGCGGATCGATCGAGACCACCGCACTGCGCAACTGCGGTGGCTGACCGTCGAGCGTGCGGTGTACCGCGTCGAGGGCGGCGTCCTGGGCACGCGGGTCGATGGTGGTGGTGATCTGCAGTGCGCCGGTATTGATCTCCTGATCGCTGATACCCGCGCCATGCAGTTCGCGCACGACCTGGGTGCGCAGCAGGCCGGCCGGTCCGTGGGCGGCGTCGTCATCGGGCTTGGCCGCGGGCACGATCGTCGGGAACTGCACGGCGTCGCGGTCGCCGAGTTTCAGTACGCCCATCCCGACCATTCCGTCGAGGACGTAGTTCCAGCGCGCTTTCAGCTGATCGAGATGGGTCTCGGGATCGAGGATGGACGGTGTCCGCACGACCGCCGCCAGCACCGCTCCCTCGGCCAGGCTCAACTCCGCGACGGGCTTTCCGAAATAGGCCTGCGACGCGGCGGAGATCCCGTAGGCGCCGCGACCGTAGTAGATGGTGTTGAGATAGGCGGCGAGGATGTCGTCCTTACTCCATTGCCGCGCCATCTTCGCCGAGATCACCAGCTCACGCATCTTGCGCGACAGGGTGCGCTCGGAGCTCAGGAACGCGTTCTTGACGTACTGCTGAGTGATCGTGGACCCACCGCCGGCGTCGTCGTGCCCGAGCAGGTTGTCGCGTGCCGCGCGCAGGAAGGCAGAGGCGGAGAACCCCGGGTTGCGGTAGAAGTCGCGATCCTCGGCCGAGAGCATCGCATCCCGCATGCTCTGCGGCACCTCCGACAGCGGTACCAGTGTCCGGTTGCCCTCGGGCGGAATGATTTTCGCGAGCACAGTGGTGCCGTCGGCGGCGGTGAGGGTGGCGACCTGATTGCTCTGGACCGCGCCGGGATCGGGGACTTCGGCGCTCCAGTAGGCCAGCACCAGCAGCAATGACGGAATCGCGATGAAGACCACGAACAGGGCCAGCAGCACTCGGCGGATCTTCTGCCCCCGGGTGCGCGGGCGGCGTTCGGGCGCGTCCTCGGGTTTTCTGCGCCGCCGCGGGCGACCGTTCTGCGGCCGGGATGCCTCCTCTCTCGGCTTCCACCCGGCAACCGAGGCATAGGGCGCCGTTTCCGGCCGGCCGCGCCGCGGCTTGCGGGTCGAGCTCACGATCATCTCCTCCCGGAGTGTCGGTGAACGAGCGCGAGAACGGTGTCCGAATCCAGCCTACGACGCGAAGCCTCCCGACCCTACAGCTACCTTTCAGTAAACCATCGGGTCAGGTCGATATCCACGGTGGCGTCGCCATCGCTGCCGGCTCCGCAACTGGACCTGCAGCCCGCATCGCGTGCAGGGGAGCACCGTGTCTCTTCCGGATGGTAGCTCGGCAGACCGCCTGCCAGCTTCCGTTTTGTTCGCATCGTCGCGGATCGTGGTCGTTGTCCGACCAGCGGAACATTCCCCCGCCACCCACTTCTGGGTGCCTCGTTGCCCAGCTCTCGTGACACGCGAAACATCCGGAGAGGCGGTACCGCCTCAGCTCTTGACGCCGCCCGCGGTGAGGCCCGAGATGATGCGGCGCTGGAACAGCAGCACCATGATCACCAGCGGCACGGTGACGATGATGCCCGCAGCCATGATCGCCGCATACGGCTGGACCAGCGGATCGTTACCGGAGAACCGGGCGATCGCGACCGTGACCGGCTCGGTCTTGTCGGTCGAGAGCAGACTTGCCAGCAGATACTCGTTCACCGCGGCGATGAAGGCCAGGATCGCCGTCGTGAACACCGCCGGCGCTGCCAGCGGCAACATCACCAGACGGAAGGCCTGGAACCGGCCGGCGCCGTCGATGCGGGCGGCCTCTTCCAGTTCCCACGGGAGTTCGGAGAAGAACGATGCCAGGATGTAGACGGTCATCGGCAGCACGAACGAGATGTTCGGGATGATCATCGCCTGGTAGTGCCCGATCCAGCCGATATTGGTGAACAGCTGGAACAGTGGCGTGACCAGCACGACGACCGGGAACATCGAGGCGCTCAGGATCAGTCCGGCGACCACGGTCTTGCCGCGGAAGGAGATCCGCGCCAGCGCGTAGGCGGCCATCATGCCGATCGCCAGGGCGATCACCGTGGTCGCCGCACCGATGATGACGCTGTTGGTCAGTGCGCGCCCGAAGTCGTTGCCGCGACTGGTGTCGAAGGCGTTGCGGAAATTGTCGACGGTGACGTGGGTGAACCACGGGGTGTTGTCGAAGGTGTAGTCCGCGTCGCGGAAAGCGGTCACCAGCATCCAGTAGAACGGGCCCAGGCCCCAGACCAGGATGATCAGCGCACCGATGTACACCCGCACGGACCGCCACCACGGGGTACGACTGGAGCCCCGCGAAATCGCCGGGCGTGCCGCTGATTCGGTGGTCGCGGTGGAAACGGTAGCCATCATCGCGCCCTCCGTGATGTGCGGGACACCCGCACCCGGTCGGGCGCGACGGGTGCTGCGCAAGTGTTACTCATCGCGCCCTCCGCGGTTTGCGGGACACCCGCACCCGGTCGGGCCCGATGAGTGCTGCGCAAGTGTTACTCATCGCGCCCTCCGTTGCTCTTCCTGTGTGGCCACCGCATTGGCGCCCAGCACCTTCACCAGTACGAACGCGACCGCGAAGATCATCAGGAAGGTGAGTACCGACAACGCGGCCGCGCTGTTGGAGCCCTGCCGCACCTGATCGACGACCAGGATCGAGATGGTCCGGGTGGCCGGATTACCACCCATCATGATCGCCGGCAGATCGTAGAGCCGCAGTGCGTCCATCGTCCGGAACAGCACCGCGACCAGCAGTGCGGGCTTGAGCAGCGGAAGGGTGATCTGGGTGAACCGTTGCCAGGCCGAGGCGCCGTCGACTTTCGCGGCCTCGTAGACATCGTTCGGAATCACCTGCAGCCCAGCGAGAATCAGGAGGGCCATGAACGGCGTGGTCTTCCAGACATCGGCGATGATCACCGCGAATCGCGACGCCCACGGATCGGTCTGCCACAGGACGTGGGTGTGCAGTACCCGGTTGACCACCCCGTCGTACTGGAACATGAACTCCCACAGCCGCGCGGTGACCGCGGTCGGGATCGCCCACGGGATCAGCACCGCGGCGCGCAGCAGCGCCCGGCCGCGGAACGTCTTGCCCATGACCGTCGCCATACCGAGGCCGATGGTCGCCTCCAGCGTCACGGTGATCACCGTGAACAGTAGGGTGATACCGATCGCCGCCCAGAACTGCGAACCGAGATTGCCGGTGGGGCAGGCCTCGGTCCCACCGCCGGGCAGGGTGCACTGCTGCAGTAGCCAGTGCGTGTAGTTGCTGAAGCCGGCGTTGCCGCCCTCGACGAACATGCCCGTGGCGGGGTCGAGCCCGGCATCCTTCTGGAACGACATCACCACGGCCCGCACCACCGGATAACCGATGACGACGGCGAGCGTCACCAGCACCGGTGCGACGAACAACCACGCACGTCCGGACCCCGGAGGGAGCCGGAAGCCTCGGGAGTTACTGTCGCGCTTCGGTTTCGGGCTCCCCGGCTGATCGTCGGGTGGCGCGAGTTCGGTCGCACCCGAAGGATTCGACACGTTCAACTCTCCTACGGGGCAGGCTGCGGGCAGGGACGTCAGGAGCCGGCGGCTTCGATGCCCTTCTGCATGCCGATGATCGCGTCATCGACGGATTTGGCTCCGGTCAACGCAGCATATGCGTTGTCCTGGATCGCTTTCGACACCGCTGGGTAGAACGGTGTCACCGGACGCGGTACGGCGCTGGCGATCGAATCCTTCAGGGCCGGCAGATACGGGAACTTCGCGATCAGCGCCGGATCGTCGTACATCGACGACCGCACCGACGGCAGCGCGCCCTCGGAGACGATGCGCTGGGCGTCCTCGCTGATCAGGAAGCGCAGGAAGTCCAGCGCGGTGGCCTTGTTCTTGGAGTAGGAGCTGATGGCGGCGTTGTAACCACCGAGGGTGGACGCGCCGATGCCGTCCTTACCGGGCAGCGGGGTCACACCGAAATTGCCCTTGACCGCGGAGGAGTCCGCCCCGGCCACACCGTAGAAGTTCGGCCAGGTGCGCAGGAACATCAGTTTGCCCTGGGCGAAGGCGTTCTGGGACTCGGGCTCCTTGAAGGAGATGGCCTCTTTGGGGATGTCGCCGTTCTTGTAGGCGTCGGTGAGAACCTGCAGACCGGCACGCGACTGCGGCGAGTTCACCGTCGCGGTCTTGCCGTCCGGGCCGACGAACGAGCCGCCGTAGGCGTTGATGACCTCGGCCGCGTTCACGGTCAGACCTTCGTAGGGTGCGAACTGTCCTGCGTAGCAGCCGATTCCGTGATCACGGGCGATATTGCAGTCGGCGAGCAGCTCGGGCCAGGTCTTCGGCGGATTCGGGACCAGATCCTTGCGGTAGTAGAGCAGACCACCGTTGGTGTTGCGCGGGGCCGCGTAGAGGGTGCCCTGGTAGGTCGCGCTGGCGACGGTCGGCGACAGCAGCGTGGAGGTGTCGAGTGCGAAGGAGTCCTTCAGCGGCTGGATCCAGCCCTTGGCCGCGAACTCCGCGGTCCACGGCACGTCCAGCGCCATCACGTCGTAGTCGGGCTGCTTGGCCCGCATGTGCTGGGCCAGATCGTCGTACTGCTGAGAGGCGTCGTTGGACTGCTCTTTGAACGTGACCTGCTCGTTCGGGTGCGCGGCATTCCAGCGGTCGATGAGTTGTTTGACCGCACCGGTCTCGGTGGTGTCCTTACCTTCGACATAGGTGATCGGGCCGCGGCCGCCCAGGTTCTGGGTGGTCGGATTGCTGCCGTCACCACTGGAACAGGCACTCGTGAGCCCGGCGGTGAGCAGCGCCGCCGAGGCCGTGGCCAGCACGGCGCGGGACACGAGGGACCCGCGTCGCGGCGCGGCCGCCTGCGGCCGAGCCTTGTCCGAGGACGCCTTGTTCAAAGCCATCGATACTCCAGGGTCGTAACGAACACAGTTGCCAGGACGTGAGCGCCCGCACACTGCGCCGGTTGCACAAGGCAAGATACATTGCTCGGCCGCTCTGTGACATACGGCGTCCGCCCCTCCCTACATGGTTACGCGAGCTGCCGCCTCCGGGAGGTGCTACCGCCGGGACATACGGCGTCCGCCCCTCCCTACGTGGTTACGCGAGCTGCCGCCTCCGGGAGGTGCTACCGCCGGGACATACGGCGTCCGCCCCTGCACAGCATGTCGGTGGGTTCTCGTATCCTGGCGCTCGATGGCGACTCAACCTCAGGACAAGCTGCTCACCCGCATCGGTGGGCTGCTGCGTCAGGCCGAGTCGACCGACAACGAGCACGAGGCCGAGGCATTCCTCGCCGCGGCGCAACGGCTGGCCACGCGTTCGTCGGTGGATCTGGCGGTGGCGCGGGCGCATATCGCGGGGCGGGAGCGGCGCCCGGCGCCGATGCAGAAGGTCGTGCCCATCGGTGAGGCCGGGAAGAAGGGGCTGCGGACCTACGTGCAGTTGTTCGTGGCGATCGCCTCGGCCAACGATGTGCGCTGTGATGTCACCCGAACATCGACCCAGGTGTACGCCTACGGTTTCGACACCGACATCGCGACCTGCGAGGCGCTGTACACGAGTCTGCTCGTCCAGATGGTGCGGGCGTCGGACCACTACATCAAATCCGGCGCCTATCGATCGGCCACGGTGGAGAAGATCGTGACCGAGACGCGCTGGGGTCGAAAGGTGCAGCGGCGCATACAGGCCCCTGTCGCAGCGGTGACCGCGCGGCTGAATTTCCAGATGGCGTTCGCCGATCGGGTGGGGCGGCGCCTGGCGGAGGTGAAGTCCGATGTGGAGGCCGAGGCGGTTCGCGAGGACGGGGCCGCGGGTGCGTTGTCCAGCGCAACCGCGCTGGCGTTGCGCGACAAGGATCTCGAACTCAGCGACTTCTACGGCCGTACCTCCGAGGCGCGTGGCACCTGGCGTGGGCCGCAGGAATCCGCCGGTTATTCGAAGGCGGCCCGGCGCGCCGGTGACCGCGCCGGCCGTGACGCGCGGCTCGGGACCTCACCCGAACTACCCGCCGCACGCGGGAGCCTGAAAGCTCGCGGAGCATGACCGCGGATTCGTTGTGACACCGCGAGATTCGCAGCGCGCCCGGGTCTACGACGCCGAGGGGCTCGTGCGCCGGATTCTCGACCGAGCCGAGGAATTCGACGTCCGCACGATCGAGCTGCACGGCTCGACGATCACCCTGCCGATCGAACGGAAATTCGCCTCGGTGGCGTCGGTGCAGGATTACGCGGACCGCGTGCTCGAGCTGAATTGGGTACGTGCCCACTGGGTTCGAGCCACCGAAGCGCTCACCGTCCGAGCGCGCGCGGGCACCGGCGCGGCGCACTACGAGATCGGCCGCGCGGTCCTGGCCGTACCCCTGCACACCGGCGGAACCGCCTGGGCGCTGCGCGAATTGGTGATCCTGCACGAGCTGGCCCACCACCTCGAGCCCGCCGACGCCGAGTGTGCCCCGCACGGCCCGGAATTCTGCGCACGCTATGTGGAGCTGGTCGACGGCGTCATCGGCCCCGAGACCGCTCTGCTGCTCCGCACCACCCTGTACGACTGCGGTGCCCGGATCGGCTGAAACCCGGGCAGGTCGGTGCGAGGGCTGTGGTGCGTGGGCGCGTCGTCTCGCGGATCGGCATCGACTGGAAACCGATGCGAGATGCTCGGCCTCGGGCGGTGCCGTACCGGGCGAATCACGGCCGATGGTCGGCGCCCGCCACCGGGCAATGCGCCGGCGGGCGAGGTGCGCCGGGGCGGCCAAGGGACGGACCGCTCGCGAGGCGCGCCGGATCGGGCGAGGTTCGGACCGCTCGTCGTGATCGCGGCCCGAACCTCGGCGTCGCGTGGCCTACTGCCCGGGTGCCCCGCTCGTCTTGACCGTGGGGTCGATGAGTGCGAAGACCTCGCCCTGTGGCGCCCGGATGACCGCGGAGCGGCCGAACGGGGTGTCGCTGACCGGCATGAGGACGGTGCCGCCGAGTTCGGTTGCCAGCGCGACGGATTCGTCGGTGCCCGCGACCTGGAACCAGGTCAGCCAGTACGGCGGGGTTTCGCCGAGTACGTGGGAGGCGTCCATCAGCCCGCCGAGGACGTCGGCATCGGGCAGGCGGAAGGTGGAGTAGACGAAATTCTGGCCGTCGCCGATCTCGTCGAAGTTCCAGCCGAACACACGGCGGTAGAACTCCTGGGCGGTGGCGTAGTCACCGGTGTGCAGTTCGTTCCAGCAGTACGCCCCCGGTTCGTTGTAGATCCCGGCACCCTTGTGGTTCTTGGCCTGCCAGACGCCGAAGACGGCGCCGGTGGGATCGGCGGCGACGGACATGCGGCCGACATCCATGACATCCATGGGCGGCACGAAGACCGTTCCGCCGGCCGCGCCGACGGCGGTGGCGACGGCATCGGCATCGTCGGCGGCGAGATAGGTGGTCCAGACCGAGGGCATCGGGCCGGCGCCCATCTTGGGGCCGATTCCGGCCACGGGTCTGCCGCCCAGCATCGCCATCAGATATCCGCCCGCCTCGGGCGGGCTGTCGAGAATCTCCCAGCCCAGCAAACGGGAGTAGAAGTCGCGGGCGGCCTGGGGATCGTCGACCGAACAATCGACCCAGCAGGGCGTACCCTGCGGCCACGCAGAATCACGAGTGGGCATAGCTGAACTCCTGTCGTTGTTCGAGCAGGTGAGAACTGCTTGTGGCGCATCTTCAGCTAAGCACAGTCCGGCCACCGGGAACACCCACATCACGATGGTCGATCGGTGACGATGTGCGGCCGTCCGCTCCAGCCGGGCGAGGGCGTCCCGCGGGGCTGCGTTCGAGGCGGAAAGCGGCGGTCGTGAACCTCAGCCGAGTAGCCGCAGGACCCGGGCCAGGCGATCGTGCCACCAGGCCCGGCGTTCGGGGTCGGGATGGCGGAAGCGCTGCAGGGCATCGGGATCCGGTGCCGGTGGTGTGCGGGGGACACTCAGATAACCGTCGACCGGCCGCAGCGGTTGCGCGACCACATCACCGTCGAAGAGGTTGACGGTGCCCAGTCCGCAGGCATGGCCGAGTTCGGGCAGCGCGCCCGCGAGGGCGAGCTGCGCGGACAGTCCGATACTGGTCTCCAGCGCCGAGGAGATCACGCACGGTAGTCCGGCCGCCTCGGCCACCGCCAGTGCCCGGCGCACCCCGCCCAGCGGCGTACATTTCAGCACCGCGATGTCGGCGGCGCCGGCGACCGCGACCCGTAGTGGGTCCTCGGCGCGACGAATGGATTCGTCCGCGGCGATGGGGACGTCGATCCGCCGCCGAACCGCGGCCAGTTCCTCGATCGTCCGGCAGGGCTGTTCGGCATATTCCAAACCGCCTGCGGCACGGTCTATCTGCCGTAGATTCGCCACCGCGGTCTCGACATCCCACAGCGCATTGGCGTCCACTCGCAGTGCGCCTTCCGGCCCCAGCGCATCGCGTACCGCCGCCACTCGCTCGATGTCCTCGCCGAGGGAATCGGGATGGTCGGCCACCTTGATCTTCGCGGTGCGGCAACCGGATTCGGCGGCGATCGCGTATGCCCGGTCCGGTGGAACGGCCGCGACGGTGCAGTTGATCGGAATGCGCTCGCGGACCGGGTCCGGCCACCCACGCTCGATCTGTTCGATGGTGGTGGCCAGCCAGTTCGCCGCTTCCCGATCGTCGTATTCGACGAACGGGCAGAATTCCCCCCAGCCTCGCGGCCCCTCGATCAGCATCCCCTCGCGCACGGTGATGCCACGGAATCGGTTACGCAGCGGAATGGCGTACACCAGGGCGGATGCCGGATCCAGATCGCTCACCCGAGTCAGCCTATCGAGCGGATGCGCCCGTGCCCGGACGACTGTGCCGGTGGTGGCGGTCCGGCATCGGGACCGCCACCGGGTGCTCACAGTCGTTCGTAGATGGTGGCGTTGGCCAAACCGCCCGCCTCACACATGGTTTGCAATCCGAAGCGGGCGTCGCGCTCGTGCAGGGCATGGACCAGCGTGGTGGCCAGGCGGGCGCCGGACGCGCCGAGCGGATGTCCGAGGGCGATCGCGCCGCCGTTGACATTCACCTTCGACAGATCCGCCCCGGTGTCGTCGGCCCACGCCAGGACCACCGACGCGAATGCCTCGTTCACCTCGAACAGGTCGATGTCGGGCAGGGACAACCCCGAGCGCCGCAGCACCTTTCGCGTCGCGGGGATCACCGCGGTGAGCATGAGCAGCGGATCGTCACCCGCGACCGCGAAACTGTGCAGCCGGGCCAGCGGGGTCAGGCCCAGTTGCCGGGCCTTCTCGCCGGTCATGATCAGCACCGCGGAGCTGCCGTCGTTGATCTGGCTGGCATTGGCGGCGGTGATGTTCCAGCCGATCTCCGGGAAGCGGGCGGCATAGCTCTCGCTGTAATAGGCCGGGCGCAATCCGGCGAGGGTCTCCAGGGTGCTGCCGACCCGGATGCCCTCGTCGGCGGTCAGGCCCGCCACCGGTGCCAGCTGTCCTTCGAAGGCGCCGTTCTTCGTCGCACTCGCGGCCTTCTCGTGGCTGGCCAGGGAGAACTCGTCCATCCGGGTGCGGGAGATGTTCCAGCGTGCGGCGATGAGCTCGGCCGAGATGCCCTGCGGCACCAACTCGTCCGGGTAACGCTCGGCGAAGGCCGCACCGTTGATGTCGGTGGCACCGAGCACGCTTGCGCCCATCGGTACCCGGCTCATGGATTCCAGCCCGCCGGCGACCACGACGTCGTAGGCCCCGGCCAGCACGCCCTGCGCGGCGAAATGGATGGCCTGCTGACTGCTGCCGCATTGGCGATCCACGGTGGTGGCGGGCACCGCTTCGGGATATCCGGCCGCGAGCGCGGCCCGGCGGGTGATGTTGACCGATTGTTCGCCGACCTGGGTGACCACGCCGCCGATCACATCGTCGATCAGCACCGGGTCGATCCCGCTGCGGCGGACCACCTCGCGCAGGCTGTGCGCGAACAGGTCGACCGGATGCAGATCGTGCAGTGCCCCGGTGGCTTTGCCCTTGCCGATCGGGGTGCGTACGGCCTCGACGATCACTGCGTCTCTCATGGCGATTCCTCCGATATCGCGACGTTGCGACGATCTAACTCGTTCTCTCTATAGCCAGAGTATGCTCTGGCATTAGTCGCCACAAGTCAGGTTGGGTATGATGAGAATCATGCCGGTAAAGCTGGAAGGACCCTTGCGTGATCTGAACTCGTGGAAGCCGGACGGCTGTTCCATCGTGAAGGCGATCGATGTGGTCGGCGCCCGTTCGAGTCTGCTGATCCTGCGCGAGGCCATCTATGGCACCACGCGATTCGACGGTTTCGCCGCGCGGGTCGGGATCACCGACGCCGCCGCGGCGGCCGCGTTGCGCAAACTCACCGAGGCGGGCCTGTTGCGCAAGCAGCCCTATCAAGAGGAGGGCAAGCGCACCCGCAACGAATACGTGCTCACCGAGATGGGCCGCGATCTGCTCCCGGTGATCTTCGCGCTGTGGCAGTGGGGTGACAAATACCTGCAGGACGGCGTGCCGCCGCTGGAGCGGGTCGAGGACACGACCGGGGAACCCGTGCGGGTGGAACTGCGCAGCGCCGGGGGCGACGAGGTGGGGCTGGAGGATGTCCGGATCCGCGTGAATCAGCAGTGGCGACCGGCACGGACCCGTGCGCGCGACACGTGATCGATCTGCCCTCGAACGGCGGGAACCGTTCGAGGGCAGATGATTACGGTGACTACTTCAGGCGCGCGCCGGTGTCGGGATCGAAGAAGTAGGTGTGCTCCGCGGTCGTGGTGAGGTGGAGCTTGTCACCCTTCTGCGGGGGATTGCGCCAGTCGGCGCGCGCGACGATCGTCTCGTCGCCGCCGGTCTCGCCGAGGGTGCGGCCGTAGATGTAGGCATCGGACCCGAGTTCCTCGACCACATCGATCTCCATGGCGATTCCCTCGGAGCCACCGGCCAGGTCGAAATGCTCCGGACGGACGCCGACCACCAGGGTCTCGCCCGCGGCATCGGTCACCGAGCGCGGAACCGGCAGGGCGTGCCCGCCGACCGTCACCGATCCGTCGGACAGCGGCACCGTGAACAGATTCATCGCAGGTGAGCCCATGAAACCCGCGACGAACAGATTCGCCGGATCCCGGTACAGATCCCGCGGGGAGGCGCACTGCTGCAGCAGTCCGTCCTTGAGGACCGCCACCCGATCGCCCATCGTCATGGCCTCGACCTGATCGTGGGTGACATACACGGTGGTGGTGCCCAGCCGGCGCTGCAACTGCGCGATCTGGGTGCGGGTCTGTACCCGCAATTTGGCGTCGAGATTCGACAGCGGCTCGTCCATCAGGAACACCTGCGGCTGGCGCACGATGGCGCGGCCCATCGCGACGCGCTGACGCTGACCGCCCGACAGTGCCTTCGGCTTGCGGTCCAGGAACGGCTCGAGGTCCAGCAGTTTCGCCGCCTCCAGCACCCGCTGGTTCTTCTCCGCCTTGGGCACCTTGGCCATCTTCAGGGCGAAGCCCATGTTCTCCGCGACCGTCATGTGCGGGTACAGCGCGTAGTTCTGGAACACCATCGCGATATCGCGCTGTTTGGGTTCGGCGTCGGTGACGTCGCGCTCGCCGATCAGGATGCGGCCGCCGTTGACCTCTTCGAGGCCCGCGAGCATGCGCAGCGAGGTGGACTTGCCGCAGCCGGACGGACCGACCAGCACCAGGAACTCGCCATCGGCGATCTCGAGGTCCAGTGCGTCGACGGCGGGTGTTGCAGCGCCCGGGTAGAGCCGGGTGGCTTGGTCGAAAGTGACCGTGGCCATGGTGAATCAATCCCTTCACCGGCAGGAACGTGCCGGACGATCCGAGTAGAGGGTGGTCCACCGCATCCTAGGTGAGCGCGGTGGCCGTGGGCGCGGCCTCGTGTGTCCCGTCGCCACCGGCGGGTGACGAGTAGCCTCGGCAACGGTCCCGAACAGCCGTGACAACAGCTGCACCAGACGAAGGAGCAAGGGATGAGTCGACCGGTTCGCATCGGAGTTCAGCTCCAGCCACAGCACGCCCCCGAGTACGGACTGATCAGGGACGCGGTGCTGCGGGCCGAGGATGCGGGCGTGGACGTCGTCTTCAACTGGGACCACTTCTATCCGCTCTACGGTGATCCCGACGGCGCGCATTTCGAATGCTGGACCATGCTCGGCGCGATCGCCGAGCAGACCGATCGGGTCGAACTGGGCGCACTGGTCACCGGCGGCGGATACCGCAATCCGGATCTGCTCGCGGATATGGCTCGTACCGTCGACCACATCTCCGGTGGCCGGCTGATCCTGGGAATCGGCGCCGGCTGGTTCCAGAAGGACTACGACGAGTACGGTTACGAATTCGGCACGCCCGGAACGCGTCTGGCGCTGCTCAAGGACTATCTGGCCCGGATCGACGCGCGGCTGGGCAAATTGAATCCGCCGCCCGTGCGCAAGATCCCGATCCTGATCGGTGGCGGCGGTGAGAAGAAGACGCTGCGGCTGGTGGCCGAGTACGCCGACATCTGGCATACCTTCGCGAAACTCGATGTGCTGGAACACAAGTCGAAGATATTGGCCGATCACTGTGCCGCGGTCGGCACCGATCCGGGGCGGATCGAACGGTCGGTGGACTGGCCGGGCGCCGAGGCCGCGCAGACGCTGGTCGGCGCCGGGGCGACCCTGTTCACCGTCGGCGTCGGTGGCCCCGATTACGACCTGACCGCGGTCGAGGAGGCCATCGCCTGGCGCGACTCCTTCAATCCGGAGCCGGTCGCCGGTATCGCCTGATTCGCTCGAATCACCCGGATTCGATTACTTCCGGGCCCGGGTAGCAGGACCTGGAGGCTGTCGCGGCGCGCCGGTGCCGTCCGGCGCGCCGCTCCCACCGCTAGGGTTCTGCCATGGCCCGTTTGCCCGGCTCCCGTCACCGTGCGCCGATCGCGGTGATGGCGGCGATACTGTTGCTGTTCCTCGCCGCCTGTAGTTCCGACGGTGGCGGTTCCACGGCGGAGAAGAATCTGTGCTCGCCGCCCGGACCGTCGGCCGCATCGCCCGCGCCGACCAAACTGGCCGCCGGTGCGACGGCGGGTGCCGACCGATTCACCACCGAGTCGACGGTGCCGCTGACTTCCATCGATGTCAATCGGCTGGGGCTGGCCCAGCCGGGTGTGCTCAGCGTGGGAACGCTGTCGGACGCGCCGCCGAGTATCTGTGTCGATCCGTCGGGCACGTTCACCGGATTCGATAACGAACTGCTGAGGGCGATCGGCGCGAAACTCGGCCTGCGGGTGCAGTTCTCGGGTACGGAGTTCGCCTCGCTGCTGTCGCTGGTCTCCACCGGGCGCTTCGATGCGGGTTCGTCGAGCATCACCACCACCGACGCCCGGCGGCAGCTGGTCGGCTTCACCAACGGCTACGATTTCGGCTACTTCTCGCTGGTGGTATCCAACGGCAGTGCGATCCACGGCTTCTCGGATCTGCGGCCGGGTATGCGCATCGGCGTCGTCCAGGGCACCGTGCAGGACGAGTACGTCACCGGAACCCTGCATCTGGACGCGGTGAAGTTCCCCGACTACAACACCGCCTACGCGAATCTGAAGACCGGGCAGATCGATGCCTGGGTCGCACCGTCCCAGCAGGCCACCGGAGCGATCAAGCCGGGTGATCCGACCTCGATCGTGCAGAACACCTTCAGCTTGGACAATTTCACCGCGTGGGCGGTGCGCAAGAACAATCAGCCGCTGATCGATGCGCTCAATGCGGGGCTGGACGCGATCATCGCCGACGGCACCTACGCCAAGCTGTATTCCGACTGGGTGCCGCGCCCGTTTCCGCCGGGCTGGAAGCCGGGCTCGAAATCGGCGCCGATGCCGCAGCTACCGGATTTCGAGAAGATCGCCGCCGAGCATCAGGGCAACGATCAGCAGGTGGCGCCGAAATCCACCCTGGCGCAATTGAAGGACACCTTCTTCGATTGGTCGCTGTACCGCAAGGCATTTCCCGACCTGTTCAAGACCGGTCTGCCGAATACGCTGATCCTGGCGCTGGTTTCGGGTGTGCTGGGAACCCTGATCGGCATATTGCTCGCGGTTGCGGGAATCGCGCGCACGCGCTGGTTGCGATGGCCCGCGAGGGTGTACACCGATATCTTCCGCGGACTACCCGCGGTCGTGATCATCCTGTTGATCGGCCTGGGCATCGGGCCGGTGGTCAAGGGGGTCACCGGGAACAATCCGTACTGGCTCGGCGCGGTGGCACTGGCCCTGCTGGCCTCGGCGTACATCGGCGAGATCTTCCGATCGGGCATCCAATCGGTGGAACCCGGCCAGCTCGAGGCGGCGCGGGCCATCGGATTCGGCTATCGGCAGGCCATGACCCTGGTGGTGATTCCGCAGGGGGTGCGGCGGGTGCTGCCCGCGTTGATGAATCAGTTCATCGCGCTGATCAAGGACTCGTCACTGATCTACTTCCTGGGCCTGCTCGCCTCCCAGCGCGAACTGTTCGCGGTGGGCCGGGACCTGAATTCGCAGACCGGGAATCTGTCGCCTCTGGTCGCCGCGGGCCTGGTCTACCTGCTACTCACCATTCCGCTCACCCATCTGGTGAACTACATCGATCGCCGGCTGCGATCCGGGCGACCCGAAATCGCCGAGGATGAAATCGAACAGGCAGTCGTCACGGAAGGGCGCGGAGCGTGAGCGACGAGAATCCCAGCGGCGTGAGCGATGGAAACGACGGCGGCGTGAGCGGCGAGAACCACGGTGTGCACAGCCCGGGAAACGACACGGGGGTGCGGACGAGCTCCTCACTCACCGGCGCCGATCTGCACCTCGCTCTCGGTGGCAATCACATCCTGCGCGGTGTCGACGTCCATGTCGACGCCGGGCACACCACGACGGTGATCGGTCCGTCCGGCTCGGGAAAATCCACCCTGCTGCGGGTGCTGAACCGACTGCACGAACCGGATTCCGGCGATGTGCTGATCGACGGTGTCTCGGTGCTCGGCGAGAATCCGGACCGGTTGCGCCAGCGCATCGGCATGGTGTTCCAGCACTTCAATCTGTTCCCGCACAAGACCGTTGCCGAGAACGTGGCGCTGGGACCGCGCAAACTGCGTGGACTGAGCCGGGACGCGGCGCGCGCGGTGGCCCTGGAACAGCTGGAGGCCGTCGGTCTGGCGGCACGGGCCGACACACGGCCGTCGAATCTGTCCGGCGGTCAGCAGCAGCGGGTGGCGATCGCCCGCGCACTGGCGATGAAACCGGAACTGATGCTGTTCGACGAGGCGACCTCGGCGCTGGACCCGGAACTGGTCAAGGGTGTGCTGGCCCTGATGGCCGATCTCGCCTCGGGCGGTATGACCATGATCGTCGTGACCCACGAGATGGGTTTCGCCCGTTCGGTTTCCGACAGCGTGATGTTCATGGATCAGGGCAAGGTGGTGGAGGCGGGGGCCCCGGATCGGTTGTTCGACGATCCGCAGACCCCGCGCCTGCGCCAGTTCCTGTCCCAGGTGCTCTAGCTGCCGCTACCCGAACTGCTGCCGGCGAAGGGGAAGTTGGCGTACTGCGCGAAACTGCCCTGGGCACCGCTGTAGACGTTGACATCGGTATTTCCGGCGATGCCGGGCACATTGCCGGAATCGGTGGTCTGCCAGAACGTCCAGGCCGGCCAGCCGCCCGGAACCTCGGGCTGTGGATTGCCGCGGTAATCGGCGATCCACAGCGGGTACTGGTGGAACTGGTCGGAGTCGGCCATCGCGGTCTGCCAGAACCGCGGATAGGTGTAGATGATCGGCACGCGGCCCGTGAGTGCCTGCACGGTGTTCAGGTATCGGTGGGTCCAGTCGATCAGCGCGGCCGGAGGCAGGCCGCCGGAGTTCTCCATATCGAGGACCGGCGGCAGATCGAGGGGTCCGTTCTGGCCGAGGACCACCGTGGCGTACAGGGCGGCCTGCGGCTCCGGTGGTAGTTCGGGACGGGCGTAGTGATATGTGCCGCGCGCGACCCCGGCGGCGCGCATCAGCAGGCTGTCGGGCACGAAATACGGGTTCATGTAGTCCAGGCCCTCGGTGGCCTTGAGCATGGCGAAGTTGTGACCGGCGGCGCGCACGGCGAACCAGTCGATGAACCGGCCGTCGACATGCTGCCAGGACGACACGTCCGGCCCGGTGGGTCCGGCATGGGCGATACCGGTTGCCGAGAATAAGCCGGCAACGGCGAGCAGCGGCAGGGCTGCGGTGAAGCGACGGACTTTCGGACGAGCCACGGTGCGTCGATACATGGATAAGAGAGTAAGCAGCCGAGGCGGATGTGACCAGGTTTTACCTGTGGCTTATCCGAGCCAGTCGAGTACCGCCGCCGCTGTCCAGGACTGTTGCATACTGCCCAGCGGATCGCCGGTGAACGGGTCGTAGTACTCGGCGAAGCTCCCGTCCCCGGCCTGCCGCAAACCTTCGGCACGCAGCATGAACGACCGCTCGGCCCAGCCGCGGCGTGCGAAGACCCAGGAGAACAACCAGCTCATCACCGGCCACACCGGGCCGCGCCAGTACTCGCGCGGGCGGAAGTCCTTCGAGACCGGCGAGGTCGAGGGCGGCAGGGCGTAGCGCAGATCCGGATGTCCGCAGAACCGTGGACCCTCGAACAATCGCAGCAGGGATCGTTCGGCGCCGCGGGGTAGTCCGCCGCACAGCAGCGGCGCGAACATGGCCAGGGTCTCGGTGCCGATCCACTGATCGGCGCGCAGATCGAAATCGCGCGCGGCGCCGGTGCGATCGTCGGTGGTGGCGATGACACCGGCGCGGAAGTAGTCGGCCCATTCGTAGAGTTCACGCACATCGGCATTGGGCATCCGGTAGTCCTCGCCGATACCGGCCAGCACGTCACAGGCCAGCGCGAAGATCGCGGTGACGAAGACATCCTCGACCGCGAAACTCATGGTCGAGGCCAGATGGAAATCGTCGTAGCCACAGCGCCGCATCTGCTCCACCAGCCACAGATAGCGGTCGTATTCGCGATCCGAGGGGCGCTGCGCGGGTTCGACCACATCCAGATCCGCCCGCTGATACGGCGGCAGATCACCGACCACGACATTGGCGTAGGCGCGGTCCCAGCGCGGGGAATTGTCCATGCCGGATTCCCAGCCGTGGTACAGCGTGATCCGCCCGTGCTGTTTGGGATCGCGGCCGTGCGCCAGCCAGCGATGCCATCGCATCAGATCCACCCACCGTCGATCGAGAAACTCCTCCGCGACCGCGCGGGTGCTGCGCCCGTGCCGACGGGAGTGGTCGAGAATGCGCTGCACCGCGATGGCGTGCACCGGCGGCTGGGTGATACCCGAGGTGTCGGGGCCGGCGGGTGCGTTCGCGGCCAGCCGGCGGCATTCCCAGCGGGCCGGACCGGGGAAGTAGCCGTCCACACCGTTGGCGAACACGATGTGCGGGATCATCCCGTTGCGCCACTGCGCGGACAGCAGGGTGTCGAGTTCGACGACGGCGCGCTCCACACTCAGCGGCGCCAGGCCGACCGAGACGAATGCGGCGTCCCAGCTCCACATGTGTGGATAAAGTCTGGGCGCCGCGCTGGTCATGGTTCCCAGATCGTTGCCGCGCAGCAGGTAGGCGGCCCGGGCTGCCAGTTGGGTGGGGGTGAAGCCGGGACCGTTCATCCCCCTATTCTGCGACGTCACCTTCAGATATGCGCGCTCTGGTGGCGTTGCGCACGGCAGGTCCGTCGGCGGGATCTGCTCGTGGTCGGGCATTCGTTCGGCAGTTGCCACCTTCGTAGCCCCATTCGTCATCCGGTCTGCTCGGACTTCGATTACACGCATCGCGCCCCGGACTCGCCATAGCTGTGCGCCAGATGTCCGAGAGCGGCGGTGGAGTTGTCCGCCTTCGCCTACCGGCTACGGTGGCGATATGGCCGCACCCACGGATTTCACTGCCGCGCAGGACTTGCCGACCGCCCTGATCACCGGCGCGAGCCGGGGACTGGGCGCCGCGATCGCCCGGGAGCTGGCCGGGACGCATCGGTTACTGCTCGGTGCCCGTTCGGCCGATTCGCTGCGGGAGATCCGCGCCGAACTTCCCGCCGCCCAGCCGTGGCCGGTGGATCTGACCGACTACGCCGCGCTGGCCGAAGCGACCGCGCCGATCGAACGCCTGGATGTTCTCGTGCACAACGCCGGCGTGGCCGAACTGGGGTCGATCGCCGAATCCTCGGTGGCCCAGTGGCGCGAGACGTTGGAAGCCAACCTGATCGCGGTCGCCGAACTGACCCGGCTGCTGCTGCCCGCCCTGCGGGCCGCGAACGGCCATGTGGTGCTGATCAATTCGGGTGCGGGCCTGCGGGCCAATCCGGGCTGGGGTGTGTACGCGGCGAGCAAATTCGGCCTGCGGGCCTTCGGTGACGCGTTGCGGCTGGAGGAACCCCGCCTGCGGGTCACCTCGATCCATCCCGGGCGTATCGACACCGATATGCAGCGCGCGATCGTCGAACAGGAGAACCGCGCCTACGAACCCGGCGAATTCCTCACCGCCGCAACGGTGGCCCGCACCGTGCGCACCGCGATCGAGACACCGGGCGACGCGCACCCGACCGAGATCGTGCTCCGCCCGATCGCACGCTGACCGGAACGGGCGGCGCGGCGGCCGCCCGGACCGATCACGCGACGACGTTGACCAGCTTGCCCGGTACGACGATCACCTTGCGTGGCGTCTTACCGGCCAGGAACTCCAGCAGCTTCGCATCGGCCAGTGCCGCGGCCTCCACCGTCTTCGGATCGGCATCGGCCGCGACGCTCACCCGGCTGCGCACCTTGCCGTTGACCTGGATCGGGTATTCGACCGAATCCTCCACCAGCAGAGCCGGATCCGCGATCGGGAAGGGGCCGTGCGCCAGGGCCGTGGTGTGGCCCAGCCGCTCCCACAGTTCCTCCGCGATGTGCGGCGCCATCGGGGCCAGCATCAGCACCAGCGGCTCCACCACCGTGCGCGGTGCGCCCTGCGGATACTGCTTGGTCAGGTGGTTGGTCAGCTCGATCAGCTTGGCACCGGCGGTATTGTCGCGCAGCGCCGCGTAATCGCCGTCCACGCCGTCGATCGTCTTGTGCAGCAGGCGAATCGAAACATCCGCGGGTTCGTCGTCGGTGACCCGCACCGCACCCGATTCCTCGTCGACCACCAGCCGCCAGGCCCGCTGCAGGAAGCGATGCGCGCCGACGACATCCTTGGTCGCCCAGGGGCGGGAGGTGTCCAGCGGGCCCATCGCCATCTCGTACAGCCGGAAGGTGTCCGCACCGTACAGATCGCACATCTCGTCCGGTGAGATCGCGTTCTTCAGGGACTTGCCGATCTTGCCGTATTCCTGGAAGACCTCGACCTCCACACCGGAGGTGCCGGTCCAGAAGAACTTCCCGTCGCGCTCGATCACCTCGGCCGCCGGGATGTAGGTCCCACGCTCGTCGGTGTAGGCGTAGGCCTGGATGTAGCCCTGGTTGAACAGCCGCCGATACGGCTCCGGCCCGGAGACCTCGCCCAGGTCGAACAGCACCTTCTGCCAGAACCGCGCATACAGCAGATGCAGCACCGCGTGCTCGACACCGCCGACGTACAGGTCCACACCACCCGGGTCGTTCGCACCGTGCTCGGCGGTGCGCGGGCCCAGCCAGTAGCGCTCGTTCTCCGGCGCGCAGAACGCCTCGGTATTGGTCGGATCGGCGTAACGCAGCTGATACCAGGAGCTACCGGCCCACTGTGGCATCACATTGGTGTCGCGGCGGTAGGTCTTGGGGCCGTCGCCCAGATCCAGTTCGACCTCGACCCACTCGGTGGCCTTCGCCAGTGGCGGCGACGGTTCGGAATCGGCGTCGTCGGGATCGAAGGTGACCGGCGCGAAGTCCCTCACCTCCGGAAGTTCCACCGGCAGCATCGATTCCGGCAGCGGATGCGCGGCGCCCTGTTCGTCGTAGACGATCGGGAACGGTTCGCCCCAGTAGCGCTGGCGGGCGAACAGCCAGTCCCGCAGCTTGTACTGGATGGTGCCGCGGCCGTGGCCGTCGCGCTCCAGGTGCTCGATCACGGTGGCCTTGGCGGTCTCGACGTCCAGGCCGTTCAGGTAGTCGGAGTTGACCAGGTCGCCGTCACCGGAATACGCGGAGTCCGACAGGTCGCCGCCGGAGATGACCTCCAGGATCGGCAGGCCGAACGCCGTCGCGAACTCCCAGTCGCGCTGGTCGTGGCCGGGCACCGCCATGATCGCGCCGGTGCCGTAGCCGGACAGCACATAGTCGGCGATGAAGATCGGCAGCTGCGCGCCGTTGACCGGATTGGTGGCATGGGCACCCAGGAAGACGCCGGTCTTCTCCTTGTTCTCCTGGCGCTCCAGATCGGATTTCGCGGCGATCGACTTGCGGTATGCCGCAACGGCCTCCGCCGGATTGTCGGCGCCGTAGGTCCACCGCGCATCCACCCCGTCGGGCCACTGTGCGACGGCCAGGCGGTCCACCAGTTCGTGCTCGGGTGCCAGTACCACGTAACTCGCACCGAACAGCGTGTCCGGCCGGGTGGTGAAGACCTCGATGTCGTCGCCGAACGAAACCTGCGCGCCGCGCGAACGCCCGATCCAATTGCGCTGCATGGCCTTCACATTGTCGGGCCAGTCCAGCAGATCCAGATCGTCGACCAGGCGGTCGGAATAGGCGGTGATGCGCATCATCCACTGCCGCAGGCGTTTCCGGAACACCGGGAAGTTGCCACGCTCACTGCGGCCGTCGGCGGTGACCTCCTCGTTGGCCAGCACCGTACCCAGCCCCGGGCACCAGTTGACCATCGAATCCGACTGGTACACCAGGCGATACGAGTCCAGCACCGCACCGCGTTCGGCGGCGGTCAGCTCCGCCCAGGCCCGGCCGTCCGGGGTGTCGCGGGTGCCCGCGGAGAATTCGGCCGCCAGGTCGGTGATGGGCCGAGCCTTGTTCGCGGCCGGGTCGTACCAGGCGTTGTAGATGCGCAGGAAGATCCACTGCGTCCACTTGTAGAACTCGGGGTCGGTGGTGGCGAACGAGCGCCGCCGGTCGTGGCCCAGGCCCAGGCGGTCCAATTGCCGCTGCATGGTGGCGATATTGGACTCCGTGGTCACCCGCGGATGCGCGCCGGTCTGCACCGCGTACTGCTCGGCCGGCAGGCCGAAGGCGTCATATCCCAGAGCGTGCAGCACATTGCGGCCGTGCATCCGGTGGTAGCGCGCGAACACATCGGTCGCGATGTATCCCAGCGGATGTCCGACGTGCAGGCCCGCGCCGGACGGGTACGGGAACATGTCCTGGATGAACAGCTTGTCGGCCGGGGTCGCACCCGCCAGCGGCCCGACCGGATTCGGCGCGTGGAAGGTGCCGCGCTCGGCCCACACCCGCTGCCACTTGCTCTCCAGCGCGCCTGCCAGCTCGGCGTTGTAACGGTGCACCGGGGCATCGCCGTCGGTATCGGTTGCGCGGGTGTCCTGCACGGTCCTGCCTTCTTTTCGCCGAGTTCCCCTGGTGAACGTCTGTGGACAACGTTGCCCATAGGGTAGAGCGTGCGCACGTCAGGACCCAAAAAGGGGTCGCACGGCCCGGACCCTCATCCAGCCCCGTGAACTGGGCGGTTGGATACCGGAGTACCGTCGTGCGAGTGTTCGTGGTCGCGATCCTCCTGTTTCTGCTGGCGGCTGTGGCCGTTGTCACCGGGATTCTCGGGTTGACCGGCACGCTGCCCCCCAATCGGTTCTTCGGTGTGCACACCGAGGATGCGGTCCGCACCGAGGAGACCTATCGGGTCGCCAATCGGGTGGCGGGGCCGACCTCGGTCGGTGCCGGTGTCCTGCTGGCCGCCGCTGGGGCGATCGTGCTGGTGGCGGGCGTGTGGGCGGGTGTGATCGCCACGGTCGTGGCGTTGGTCATCGCCTTGTTCACCCTCGGCGCCGGTGTCAACGCGGCCAATGAGGCCATCGCCGGTCTGGTTCCCGCGGAGACCGGCGGATGCGGCAGCTCGTGCGGATCCTGCTCGCTGCGCGACGCCTGCCAGCCCGCGAATTGAGTTCCCGCCGCTCCGGCGTCACGGTCGGTTTCGACCTCGACATGACGCTGATCGACTCGCGTCCCGGTATCGGCGCCTGCTACGAGGAACTGTCCGCCGAGACGGGTGTGCCGATCGACGCAGAACTGGTCGTCGGCCGCCTCGGCCCGCCGCTGGAACACGAACTCGCCAACTGGTTCCCCGCCGACGAGATACCGGCCATGGCCGCGCGGTACCGGCAGCTGTATCCCCAGCACGCGATCACCGGCACGGTGGCGATGCCCGGCGCGTATGCCGCGCTGGCTGCCGTACACGCCCGCGGCGGCCGCGTGATCGTGGTGACCGGCAAATACGAGCCGAATGCGAAACTGCACCTCGCCCATCTGGACCTCGCCGCCGACGCGGTGATCGGTGATCTCTGGGCCGAGCAGAAGGCCGAGGCCCTGCGCGAGCACGACGCGACGGTGTACGTCGGCGACCACATCGGCGATATTCGTGGTGCCCGCGCCGCGGCAGCGGTTGCCGTCGGTGTGGCCACCGGCCCCTGCTCGCGGGACGAACTGACCGCGGCCGGCGCCGATGTCGTGCTATCCGATCTCGCCGAATTTCCCCGCTGGTGGTCGGGGTTCGCCGCAGAGGTCACCCTCGATCATTGAGATTTTTCACCGGGTTTGGTGGCGGTGACGAGTCGGGTGGGTATCAGCGGCCCCAGCCACCACATGTGCGGGCCCAGATTCCGCCGTCGCACCTCGGTCAGTCCCAGCTCCCGCAGGCGGGCGCGATGCCGACCGGTGGCGAGCAGGTCGGCGACGGCGAGGCGGCCGCCGGGGCGCAGGACGCGTACGGCCTCGTCGATGGCGGTCTGCCGGTCGGCCGCGGACGGGATGTTGTGTATCACCAGACTGCTGAGCACCACGTCGAATGTGTTGTCGTCGAACGGAAGTCGGGTCACATCGCCGGTCACCACCTCGACACGGCCCGTCACCCCCTCGCGTTCGGCATTGCGCAGGGTGACCTCCGGCCCGTTGCCGGTCTGATCGGCGCGCCACAGATCTATGCCGACCGCTCGTCCCCGCGGCAGCAGCTGCGCCGCCATCAATAGCACCGCACCGCGGCCGCAGCCCAAATCCAATACGTGTTCGTCGCCACGCAACTGGAGATCACCGAGGACCCGGGCCCACGCCCGGAACTTCCCGGCCCGGGTCGTCCACAGGTACGACGCTGTGACCAGCGCGATCGCCAGTGCCAGCAGGGCCGTGACGACAGCGAGGACGGTCCATCCGCCCACGGCCGCGACGACCGTCAGCACGAGCAGCGCCACGATGATCGCGGTGATGATCGCGGCCTGGCCGCGCGCCGATACCACCCGGAAATCGCCATCGATGCCGTAGTCCCCGTGCCGAACCGGGACGGCAGTGCTCATCTCGACCATCGATACCTCGCAGTGGTGTGGGCCGTGCTCGCTTGCCGCCAGCATTCCCGGCCGGACCGGCCACGTCTTGGAGAAATGTCGGGCTTCAGGTTCGCGGAATCCGCGCCGGCCAGGCGACCGGGTCGACCACGAGCCACAGCGCCTCGGCGACCGCCGATGTACTCATTCCGGCGAAGGCCGTCACATCGTGATGCAGGTGGGATTGATCCGTGAATCCGCCGTCGGCCGCGACCGTCGCGGCGCTGTGCCCGGCGGCCAGCCGATGAGCCGCATGGTCGAATCGAATCAGCCGCGCCGCGTACTTGGGGGTGAGGCCGACCTGCGCCCGGAAGCGGGACCACAACCGCTGCCGGCTCCAGCCCACCTCGTCGGCGAGCTGTTCGATCCGGACCTGCCCACGCGTCGCCACCATGCGCGACCAGGTGAAGGCGACCTCCCGGTCCACCGCGCGGCCCGCGCCGGATTGCCGGGCGAGCACGCGGTGCACGATCGCGAACCGTTCCTCCCACGAGGTGGTGGCACGCAATCGCTCCTCGGTTCGCTCGGCGTCGCGCCCCCACAGATCCTCGAGGGTGAGGACCGCGGCGCCGATATCGGCCCCCGGTCCCAGCACCGCGTGGGCCACGACCGGCGACAATCGCACCTGCAGCACATCGACATCGCGCCCCGAACCGTGCAGGGTGCCGGTGGCGAGCCCCACGACGACACTGCCTCGTCGCTGCGTCCCGTTGTTGTCATCGGTGAGCAGCGCATCACCGAAGTCCAGGAACAGGGTGCTGGCGGGGTAGGGAATCATCTGCAATTCGACGGGATCCGGCGTCTTCCCCCGGAATCCGGCCATGGACACACCCGGATACGACCGCTCGGGGACCGCGACATCCAGCACAGCCCCGGCGATCTGGACCTGCTCGACCGGCATATCGCCATGGTACGAGTGCTGTTCAGCTCCCGCGCGGCGCGTACATGATCACCGCGACCCCGAGCAGGCACAACGCCGCGCCCGTCAGATCCCAGCGATCCGGCCGGAACTTGTCGAAGACGACGGCCCACAGCAGCGATCCCGCGACGAACACTCCGCCGTAGGCGGCGAGGATCCGCCCGAAATTCGCGTCCGGCTGCAGCGTGGCGACGAACCCGTAGATACCGAGCGCGATCACTCCGGCGCCCATCCACCCCCAGCCGCGATGTTCCCGCACGCCCTGCCACACCAGCCACGCCCCGCCGATCTCGGCGACGGCGGCCAGGACGAACAACACGATCGAGCGTAAGACGGTCACGAACGCCGAGCCTACGAAACCGTCCTGTCGCATTCGGGTCCCGGTACCGGGCGTGACAGCGGGCTGCCCTTCGGGCGAAGATGGACAACAGTGAGCCGCAACGGCTTTCGCGTCCGATTCCGAGCGGTGTGCGCGTGCGCACGGCCGGCGGGTTCGCGGAACATCCGGCCCGGACGGTAACTCACCGGCACACAATCGAGCCCGGGATGCGACAGGGTGCTGCCCGTGACCAGCACGAACAGCGTGCCGTCGTGATAGTGCCACCCGCTGTCCCCGCCTGGTTCGACAATGGTCTGCCGAACGATCAGGTCCCAGCCGGGCACGCGGAATCGCAACAGTATCCGGCTGCGCGTCCCCACGGCCGGGGCCGGGTTCGGCCGGAAACCGCGAGGTTCGCGTCCGAAGAGCGTCATACCTCGATCATGTCGAACGGACGGGACGAGCGGGCGACCGCCGCTCCGGAACAGCACGCCGCGGCGGGCGGCCGGTGTCACCGATCGTGTGCGGAACCGGAACCGGGTGCGCTCCTACACGATGCCCAGCGCGAGCATCGCGTCGGCGACCTGGGTGAAGCCCGCGATATTCGCGCCGGCCACGTAATCTCCCGGTGTTCCGTACTCTTCGGCGGTTTCCAGGCAGCGGTCGTGGATATCGCGCATGATCTTCTCCAGCCGCGCCTCGGTGTGCTCGAAGCTCCACGAATCGCGGGAGGCGTTCTGCTGCATCTCGAGAGCGCTGGTGGCGACACCACCGGCGTTGGCCGCCTTCCCGGGGGCGAAGGTGACCCCGGCCTCGCTGAGCAGGCGGGTGGCGTCGGGGGTGCAGGGCATGTTCGCGCCCTCGGCGACGATGGTGCAGCCGCCGGCGATCAGGGCGCGGGCATCGGCGCCGTTGAGTTCGTTCTGGGTCGCGCAGGGCAGGGCGATATCGCAGGGGACCTGCCAGATCGACCCGGATTCCACGAAATAGGCCGGGCCGCCCTTGGATTCGGCGTACTCGCTGATGCGGCCGCGGCGGCCGTTCTTGATCTCCTTCAGCAGGTCGAGATCGATGCCCTTGTCGTCGATGACGTGGCCGGTGGAATCCGATACCGCGACCACGCTGCCGCCCAGCTGATGCACCTTCTCCACGGCGTAGATCGCGACGTTCCCGGAGCCGGAGATCACGACGCGTTTCCCCTCGAAACTCTCGCCGCGCCGATCCAGGATCTGTTCGGTGAAGAACACGGTTCCGTAGCCGGTGGCCTCGGGCCGGACCTGGGAACCGCCCCAGCTCAGCCCCTTACCCGTGAGCACACCCGATTCGTAGCGGTTGGTGATGCGTTTGTACTGGCCGAACAGGTAGCCGATCTCCCGCCCGCCGACACCGATATCGCCTGCCGGCACATCGGTGTACTCGCCGATGTGCCGATACAGCTCGGTCATGAAGGACTGGCAGAAGCGCATCACCTCCGCATCGGACCGCCCCTTCGGATCGAAGTCGGATCCGCCCTTGCCGCCGCCGATCGGCATCCCGGTGAGTGAGTTCTTGAAGATCTGCTCGAATCCGAGGAATTTCACGATGCCCAGATACACCGAGGGATGGAACCGCAGTCCGCCCTTGTACGGCCCGAGCGCCGAGTTGAACTCCACCCGGAAACCCCGATTGATCTGCACGGTTCCGTTGTCGTCCAGCCACGGCACCCGGAAGATGATCTGTCGTTCGGGTTCGCACAGCCGGCCGATCACCGCCGCGTCGACGTACTGGGGATGTTTGGCGACGACGGGACCGAGGCTGTCGAGCACCTCGCGCACCGCCTGGTGGAATTCGGATTCGCCGGGGTTGCGCCGCAGCACATCGGTGTAGATGTCCTGCAGCTTCTCGTCGAGGGCGGCCATGGGGCACTCCTTCGTGTCATCGGTGCCAGAGGAGGTGTCGTCGATACGTTCTCACGTCCGTTGTGCGACACCTGCGTCCGGTGTGGTGGTCCCGCGCCCGTGGTCCTCGACGAATTTCGTGAGTAGCCGGGCGAATTCGGCCAGCTCGCCCGCGTCCCAGTCCGCGGTGGTGCGGGCGAACGCCGCCCGGCGGGACCGGTGCGCGGCGTCCAGGGCACTGCGTGCGGAGGGTGTCAGGCGCAGCAGGACGCGACGGGCGTCGTGCTGATCGGCCTCACGGCGCAGCAGTCCGTCGGCCACCGCGCGCGCGACCAGGCGACTGGCGCGGGGCTGATCGATATCGAGGGCTTGGGCGATGTCACCGACCGTGGCCGCGTCCTCGCGTGCTTCGACGGCATCGAGGACTCCGAAGGTGGTGGGGTCGACAGCGGTCTCGGATGGGGTGACCAGGCGTTTGAGGGCACGGCGGGTCTGGCTGCGCCGAATCGCGACCATCGCCCGCTCGATGGCCGCCACTGCGTCGTCGCCGCTCATACTTGTCATCCTACAGATAGATGCTAAATTACATTTAAATGTAAAAAGACAACTATTTGAGAGGTGATCCGATGGATACGGCTTCGTGGGCCGCGCATCCGCGGGACGAGTCCGAGGTGCCGAAACCCTTCGGGTATTGGCTGAAGCACATCCACAACGGGCTCGAGGGCAATCTCGCTGCCGCGGTGGGGGAGCTGGGCCTGGACCGGCGGTCGTGGCAGATTCTCAACACCGTCGCGCACGGTCCGATCGATGCCGCCGCGGTGGTCGACGCCCTGGCGCCGTTCGCCGAAGACGACGTCGCGATCGAATCCCACCTCGCGGTGCTGGCTCGGCGTGGTGTGGTCGCCACCGACGCCTCCGGGCGCTACGCCCTCACCGATGCGGGCGCCGAGCTGCATGCCGAGGCATCCGATCGGGTTCACGCGGCACGGCTGGCGATCATGCGCGGCTTCTCCGAAGCCGAATTCCGGACGCTGCTCGAGCTGTTACGCCGCGTCGCCGCCAACGTGGATGCCTGTGCCGCGCAGGAGGAATGAGCGCGGATCCACCCGGACGGCGCGGCAGCACCCTCGGGCGCTGGGCCCGGGGTGCCGCCGCGGTGGATCGAAACGCTCAGTTGGTCTTGCGGCGGAACAGCGATCGTGACCACAGATAGCCGACCACCGCGAAGCCGATGCACCAGGCCAGGGCGCCGACACCGTTCCAGCCGATCGCCGTACCCATCAGCAGTCCGCGCAGGGTCTCCGTCATCGGAGTGAAGGGCTGGAATTCGGCGAACTGGCGGACGCCGGCGGGCATGGTGTCGGTCGGGACCAGGCCGCTGCCGAGGAAGGGCAGGAACACGATCACGGTGGGCGTGTTGCTGGCGCTTTCGGGAGTCTTGGCGGCGAGTCCGAAACCCGCACCGAGCCAAGCCAATCCGAATATCGCCAGGGCGATCAGTCCGAAGGCGGCCACCCACTCCAGCGCGCCGGCATCGGAGCGGAAGCCGATGAGTGCGGCCACGGCGACCATCAGCCCGACGCCGAGCACACCCTGGATGACGGTACCGATCACCTGACCGGTCAGGATCGACGAATGCGCCATGGGCATGGTCCGGAACCTGTTCACGATGCCCTTGGTCATATCCGAGGCGATCCCGACCGCGACGCCGACGACCAGGTAGGCCGGGATCATGAGCATCATCCCGGGCACGATGTAGTCGATGTAGTGCCCGCCCGCCGCCTTCTCCAGCGCGCCGCCGAAGATGTAGTTGAACATCAGCAGCAGGAGCACGGGCATGATCACCACGCCGATGGTCATGGCGGGATATCGCTTGGCGTGCACCAGATTCCGCCGCAGCATGGTGCGGGAATCGGCGAGTGCGTGAGTTGTCATCGTGCGGTTTCCTTCTCGGGTGCGGACTGGCCGGTGAGGCTGAGGAAGACGTCGTCGAGGTTCGGGGTGTGCACGGCCAGGCCCTCGGGTTCGATATCGGCCGAATCGAGCCGCTCCAGCACCGCGCGCAGTGAGGCGACACCGCCGTCGGAGGGCACCGCGAGGGTCGAGTCCTCGATGGTGCCGCCGAGCAGATCGGCCGCGGCCCGCAATCGGGTGTCGTCGTCGAAGGTGAGCCGGATGTGTCCACCCGGCACCAGCCGTTTGAGCTGGTCGGCTGTGCCCTCGGCGACGATGCGGCCGTGATCGAGTACCGCGATCCGTCCGGCGAGCTCGTCGGCCTCGTCCAGATACTGCGTGGTGAGCAAGATCGTGACGCCCCCGGCGACGAGTTCGCGGATGATGTCCCACATTCCGCGCCGGCTACGCGGGTCCAGGCCCACCGTGGGTTCGTCGAGGAAGATGATGCGCGGATCGCCGACCAGCGTCATCGCCAGATCCAGCCGCCGGGTCATCCCGCCGGAGTAGCCGCTCACCACCTTGTCCGCGGCGCCGACGAGGTCGAATCGGTGCAGCAGATCGTTGGCGATGCGCCGGCCCTCGGTGCGGGGCAGATGGTGTAGATCGGCCATCAGCAGCAGGTTCTCGCGTCCGGTGAGCAGCTCGTCGACCGCCGAGAACTGACCGGTCACACCGATGGCGGCACGGACGGAATCGGCGTCGGCGACGGGATCGTGGCCGCCGACGCGTAGGAGGCCGTCGTCGGGCCGGGTCAGGGTCGACAGGATGTGCACGGTGGTGGTCTTGCCGGCGCCGTTGGGGCCGAGCAGGGCGAAGATCGTGCCCTCGGCGACCGTGAGGTCGATTCCGTCGAGAACCACCTGATCACCGAAGGATTTCCGGAGTCCGGTGACGGAAATGGCGGGTGCGCGCATGGCCGTCCTTTCATGAATAGATAGGGATGAATGCATGGTTCGGCTGAGCCGTGTCCGCTCGTATTCGGCGGACAAGGGTGGGAGTTGTCGAATTATGTTGGTGCCGAGGCGGTTCGGTGGCCGCCGCGGCGGATCAGATGTCGAGGTCCTCGATCTGCGGATGGTCCGACAGATCACTGATCCGTTCGTACAGTTTGTCGGGGATCTTGCCTTTCAGATCGGAGGGTGCGTCGTAGATGTCCATGGTGAATTCGCCCCAGTCCGGATCGGTGACTCCGAGCATCCGGCGCCAGTTGGTGAGGTCCGCGAGCCAATTGGTATCGGTGGGGTAGTCCGACCAATCCGAACGCTGCTGGTGCACCACGTATTTGCCCTTCCGGGTGTGGAAGACCCGAAAGCGCTCGTAGGCTTCGCTGCCCATCTCGGAGGCCTCGGTGAGTAGCCGGCCGGAGAAGCGCACCTGCCGGGCGCCGTTGTGGCCGACCCGCAGGACCACCTCGTCGAATCCGGCCGCTCGGCCTTCCTCGAGTTCGATGTAGCGCCGCAGGGCCGTCACGATCGCGCCCGACAGATTGCCGCCGACCAGCTCTTGAGCTCGCTGGAACAGGGGGAGGTCGTCGTCGGAGACGTACACGGTCTTGTTGGGCATGGCATCACTATACGTAGATGTATACATACACACAAGAGCCTGCTCGAGACCGGTTTCCTGTTTCGGTGAACCGGCCGGGCCCGTGCTTCGTATCTCCCCTGAACGCGTTCGGCCCGGCAGTGGAATGCCGGTGAGCGGATGCACTCCGCGGGAAGGAGCGGCGATGCCGTCACGAGTGGTCGACTATCTGGTCCGGGCCGTGTCGGGGCTGGGCGTGCGACATATCTTCGGCGTCGACGGCGCCAATATCGAGGATCTCTATGATGCCGCGTACGACGCCGCGGACCGGGTCACCGCGGTGGTGGCCAAGCACGAGTTCGCCGCCGCCACCATGGCCGACGGCTATGCACGCTCCACCTCGGGGATCGGCGTGGTATGTGCGACCTCCGGCGGTGGTGCGATGAATCTCGTTGCGGGACTGGCAGAATCGCACGCATCCCGGGTTCCGGTGCTGGCTCTGGTGGGTCAGGCGCCCACCGATCAGGAGGGCCGGGGGGCCTTTCAGGATTCCAGCGGGCGAGCCGGAACATTCGATGCCGCACGCCTTTTCGACACCATATCGCTGTACTGCGCGCGAGTACGGTCACCGGCGTCACTACCGGAACACCTGTCCCGCGCGGTCGCCGCCGCGCGGGCCGGTGGGCCCGCGGTGCTGTTGCTGCCCAAAGATATTCAGCAGGCCGACATCGGTGCCGTGACCCCGTTCATCGCACCGGATCGGGTGCACGGCCGGGACGAGTTCGGCATCGCCCGGCTGTCGGAGGGGTTGCGGGCCGCACGGGCGATCGGCAAGGTGGTGATCATCGCCGGAGCCCAGGTCGCGCGCGACGACGCCCGCGCCGAATTGCGTGAGCTGGCAGCGGTTCTCGACGCTGGCGTGGGTGTGGCACCCGATGCCAAGGATGTCTACGGCTGCGACGAACACGGATTCCTCGGCGTCGCCGGCAGCATGGGACATCAGGAACTGGTCGATGCCCTGCGTGGCAGTGCACTGTGCCTGCTGGTCGGAACCCGGATGCCGGTCACCGCCCGCGCCGGACTGGAATCGGTGCTGGGCGCGTCGACGGCTTCGGTCGGCGCCGAACCACCGTATGTCCCAGCGGTGCACGCCACCAGCACCGATCTCGCCACCACACTGCGTGAGCTGGTGTTGACATCGGGACTCGGTGACGGGGCGCGACGCCACGCCGATCCGCCGCCGGATCCGAGTCCGCTGCCGGTCCCACCGGCCGAAGGCCCCGGCCTGCGATATCGGGATATCGTCGAAACACTCAATGCCGCACTGCCTTCCGATATCGATGTATTCGCCGATGCGGGTAACACCGGCGCCTCGGTGGTGCATCATCTGCGCCCCCCGCGCGGCGGCCGCTTCGTGGTCGCCCTCGGAATGGGCGGAATGGGGTATGCCTTCGGCGCCGCGATCGGATCCTGTTT
Organism: Nocardia sp. NPDC052254; assembly: GCF_040679495.1. Classification (NCBI taxonomy): domain Bacteria; kingdom Bacillati; phylum Actinomycetota; class Actinomycetes; order Mycobacteriales; family Nocardiaceae; genus Nocardia; species Nocardia sp. NPDC052254. Next base: position 643,860 of record NZ_JBFAUW010000002.1, read on the forward strand.
CGCCCGCCGGCGCAGACCCGACGGCAGTGAACGCCGCACGGTGGTCGTCGCCGGTGACGGCGCCTTCTACATGCACGGAATGGAGATACACACCGCCATCCAGTACGGCCTGCCGGTGACCTTCGTCGTACTCGACAACTCGGCACACGCCATGTGCGTCACCAGGGAGCAGTTGTTCTACGGAGATCGCTACAGCTTCAACAGATTTCACAAGGCTCATCTCGGCGCCGGCATCGCGGCGATGTTCCCCGGGCTGCCGTCCTTCACACCGCGCACCCGTGCGGAACTCACCACCGTCCTGGGGAACTGTCTGCGGACCCCGGGGCCGTCCTTCGTCTCGATCGATTGCGATGCCGACGAGATACCGCCGTTCATCCCCTTCCTGTCCGCCTCGAGGAGCAACCCGTGACCACCAGCACCGCACCTGCCCTCGGCGATCTTCCGGATCTGCCGCATCGGGTCATTCCGGGACTACTACGCATCGAGAATTCCGATCGGGAGGAGACCACGCCGGTCATCATGGACATGTTGCGTTCGGTCTATCCGCACGATCAGGTCTTCGGGCAGTTCTGCCCGGTTCAGGACTACATCGCCGTCCCGCCCCGGGAATTGTACGAATACCTCTCGCACACACTGAGTCTCGAAGAGTGGACCTACAGTCTGCGCGGTTTCACGGAGACCGATACTCCCGGGCTGTGGGAGTCCTGTGACCGCCTGGGAAAGAACACCCGGATCTTCACCCGGACGGTGGCGAACCCGGATGCGATGACCGTCGATTACCACTGTGCCTGGGATCAGGGCGAACACCTGTGGATGATCTACCTGATGCGGGTCGTGGACGCGCAGGTCGTCTTCGGCAAGCCCGGATCGGTGGTGCTGTGGACCAATTGCCACCACCGGTTCTACGACGAGAATCCCTATCCCGATGCCGCGCCGCCGGGCCGCACGGTGTGGGTCGGCGATTTCTGGGAGATGTTCGCCGCCGGCCATCGCCTGGAATTGGACAATCTGAAGGCGATTGCCGAATACCGTGCCGCGCACGGACTTCCGATCACCCCCGAATGGATGAGGTGACACCCGTGGACTTCACCGATCCCACCCTGACGCTCGCACCGGTGAGCCTCGTCGATGTGTCCTGCTATCTGCCCGGCGAGCCGGTGGGCACCGAGTATTTCACCCGGTTCTCGCGCTCGGAGCGAATGGCGAAGAACGTCATGTTCCGCGCCCCCAAGGCGCGCCATCACCGTGGGCGCGACGAAACCGCCGTCGACATGGTCGAATCCGCGGTGGCGCCCTTGCGCGATCGGCACGGCCCCGATGTGCTCGCCGATATCGATGTGCTGATAACGCACACCCAATTGCCCGACAATCCCGTGCTGGGCGCCGGGCCGGAGGTGGCCCGCCGGCTCGGGATGAATCCGAAGTGGGTCTTCGATGTGCACAACGGTGGTTGTGCGGCGTTCATCCACATGATGATGCTGGCGCGGATGATCCTGCAGACCACCGACGCGCGGACCGCGCTGATCGCGACGACCCAGAACACCGCGGGACCGGTGTTCACGCAGACCGAGATCCGCACACTCGCGCAGGCGCCGGTACCAGGTGACGGATGCGGAGTGGGGTTGCTGGCCAAGAACAATTCCGCGCCGATCCTGGATATCGAATGCCGCACGTTCCCCGAATTCGCCGGCGATATGGATTTCAGCACCGGTTCGGACCGCAAGTACTGGGAGCCCGGGGAGGGACAGGGCTGTGTGAGTTTCACCGAATCGAAGGTGACCAAAGTGTTCGCTCGCGGGAATCGGCTCGTGCCGGAACTGGCGCTGGCGGTGTGCGATCACATCGGGGTGAAGGGCCGCGATATCGACACCTTCGTCACCAATCAGCCGAATCGGCTGTTCCTGCGCAATTGGCACGATGCACTGGAACTGCCGCCCGAACGGCATCCCGACACCTTCGATCGCTGCGGAAATCTGTTCGCCGCCGGCATTCCCGTCACGCTCGATGTCGAGAACCGGGCGGGCCGGCTGCGCAACGGTTCGATCGTCCTGCTGTCCGCTTTCGCCCACGCGGGTGATTTCGCGGCCGCCGCCGCGGTGCGCTGGGGTGCCGCGGGATGACCCCGCACGCCCGCGAACCCGTCGGCACGCAGCCCTTGCCATGCGACGTCTTCGATCTGACCCTGAGCGAAAATCCCTTTCCGCCACTGCCTTCGGTGCTCGAATCGGTGAACGCCAGCTTGCGCCGGGCGAATCGGTATCCCGAGTTCTTGCCGCATCGACTACCCGCGGTGATCGCCGCCCACCTCGGTGTGGATACCGACCGGGTGGTGGTGGGTGCGGGCGCCACCGGTGTGGTGCTGCAGATCATGCAGACCGTATCCGGACCGGGGCGGCAGATGGTGTTCGCGAGCCCGACCTTCGACGGGTACCCCATCATGGCGGCGATGGCCGGCTTGGAATCGGTTGCCGTGCCGTTGGATTCGTCGGGTGAGCAGAATTTCGCGGCGATGGCGCGTGCGGTCGGCGAACGCACCGCGCTGGTCGCGGTGTGCCGCCCGCACAATCCGACCGGGACCGTACCGGCGGCCGCGGAGCTGCGCGCATTCTTGCCGGCCGTCCCGCGTCATGTTCCGGTGATTCTGGACGAGGCCTATGTGGAATTCCTGGCCGAGGACGAGCGGGTCGATACCTGTGAACTCGTCGCCCGGCATCCGAACCTCCTGGTCCTGCGCACCTTTTCGAAGGCCTACGGATTGGCTGGATTGCGGATCGGTTACGCCTTCGGCGCGCCGGAGCAGATCGCGCGGATACGGCGGCTGCAGCTGCCATTCGGAACGCCCGAGTACGCGGTCGAGGCGGTGCGGGCCTGCTATGCCGCCTCGGCGGAGCTGGCCGGGCGCATCCGCGACATCGCCGCCGAGCGGGAGGGATTGCGAACAGCGCTGCGGCGCAGAGGTATCGATGTTCCGCGCAGTCGCGGGAACTTCCTCTATCTGCCCGGACCGGGCGTCCACGCGGCCTTGGCGAGCGCCGGAATCGCGGCCAAGGGATATCGCGACGGCAGCGCGCGGATCGCGGTGGGTGATCCGCGCGCCGGCATCGCGGTACTACATGCCTTCGACGGGTGGTCCGGATCCGGACGTCCCGGCCGGGCCGGGCACGACGAATCGATCGCCCGGTGGCCGGTCCGGCAGCCGCACGGATGTCCGGGAACCGGAACGTGCTCCGGCCGGTGAGCTTCGCGATCTGCTGATCTAGCAACGCTAGACAATCTAGTTGAGTGCATATACTGTTGCTCATGAAGCTAGCAACGCTAGATGCAGACTAGGAGTCCAGCCATCATGCTCATCACATCCGCACAGGTCCTCGCCGTACTCGCCGTCCTGACCAACGGCATCGTGTACGGCACCGATTTCTGCGCCGCACTGATCATGCGGTCCGTCTATCGCAAACTCGACGACGCGACGGTCACGACATCCGCGGGCTGGGGCCACTACTACGGCGATCGACGGATGCCCTTCGCCGGCGCGGGCGGGGTGATCGCCACCGTCCTCACCGTTGTCTTGGCGGTGATCGCGGGCAGCGCCGGCGGCGCGGTCGCCGCGGGCATCGCGCTGGTGGCGCTGCTGGGCTGGCTGGGCTTGTACGTCACGATCGCCAAACCCATCAACACCGCGCAGACCGCCGCCGCGATGTCCGGTGTGATCCCCGCGAATGCCCGCGCCCTGCAGGACAAGTGGGACAGCATCCTCGGCTTCCGGGTCGGCCTGCAGGCCGTGGCGCTCACCGGACTGTGCACCGCGCTGATCCTGCTCTGAGGCCCGGCGTGTTATACCGTCCCGCGCAGGAAGACCTGATTCGTTGTGCTGGAACGGATTTCGACCGAGCTGATCTTGTCCGGCGGTACCGAGGTGATACCGTCCGCGGTGATGTCCTGGCCCGGGTGAGCAGTCCACTGCGCGAGCATCGATTGGGTGCCGTCGGTGTGCACGACCCAGAGCGCGCCGTCCCAGTTGTAGTCGGTGTCGGAGGGCGCGTAGTTGCACGACATGTTGACGCGAGTGCCGGATTCCACCGGGGTGAGACTGAAATTGGCGGTGATCGGGGAGGGCACCACCTGATCCATCTGCCGTTGCAGCACCTGCTGCTGGGTGGTGGGCGGATGCTCCTGCTGCTGAGTGATCGTGATGGTGGCAGGGATCGTGATCGCCACCGCGGCGGCGGCCGCAGCGACGGCACCCGCGAATATCCCCCAGCCCGTGTTGCGGCGCCGTTTACGTTCGCGGGCGGCGTCGAGCGAGGCCACGGTGTCGTCCGGACGCTGAGCACCGGCATCCGGCTCGGCGGAGCCCTCTGGCGCCGCGGCACTGCCGGTGTCGGTGGCGGTCGGTCCGGCCGGGCGCGGTGGTTCCGGCGGCGGTGCGGTGCGGCCCGCCTCGAACGGCAGTATGCCGCCGGCGTCCGCGGACCCGTTCTGCTCGGCGGCGCGCACCCGGTCCAGCAGCGCCTCGAAACCCGCATCCCCGAATACCGGGGCGGCCGTCCGCGATCCGGCCGGCTCGACCTCGTCGGTCAGCGACAGGGCGACATCACCGGGCACCCGGCTCAACAGCCCCGGCAGTCCGGACAGTTCGGCGACCGCCGCGCGGCAGTCCACGCAATCGATCAGATGGTTCTCGTAGGCGAGTCGTTGCTCCTGGTCGAGGGCGCCGAGTACATACGGGGCATCCCAGGTCGCATATTCGTCGGGTGAGTCGGAATCCGCCGATGTCACTTCGTCACCCCCATCTCCTGTAGGGCCGAACGCAACGCTCGCATCCCGTAGTGCATCCGGGATTTGACCGTGCCCTCGGGAATGGTCAGTTCGTTCGCGATCTGCTGGGTCGACAGGCCACGGTAGTAGGCCCGCACGATGACCTCGCGATGATCGGTACTCAGCCGGGCCAGCGCGTCGGCGATCAGCCAGCTGTCCACCGCGCGTTCGGCCTCATCCACCGTCGCCTGTTCAGGCGGCGTGTCCGTGCCGTATTCGCGGCGATGACGGGCACTGCGGAACTCGTCGACCGCCAGATGCCGGGCGACGGTGAACAGCCACGCCCGGGCCGAGGAGGTCGATTGATCGAGTACCTGCGGCCGCTGCCACGCCCGCAGCAGCGTCTCCTGCACGATGTCCTCGGCCCGCCCGGCATCGCCGACCAGGCTGTAGGTATATCGCCACAGGGCGGGCGCGTGCTCGTCGTAGAGCGCACGCAACAGTTGCGCCCTGGCGGGCGCGGCATCGACGGGAGGAATCGCCGAGTCAGACATCGGCGGCGACGCCCGCCCGTCGTATCCGCCGCCTCCGTCGAGGCGAGCGCTGGGTGACCACACTCTGTGGATACGTAATCAATTGCGTTCTAGTTCGATGGGGTGGGTCGCCAGCATGGACAGCGGCAGCGGCTGTCGGCGCAGTACATGCGCCCACAGATCGGTGCGCCCGGCCAGCGGGTCCGACGGCAGCGCGGACAACACCATCCAGTCGCCACGCTCCAGCTCACCTTCCAGCTGGCCGAACGTCCAGCCGGCGTATCCGGCGAAAATCCGGACACCCTCGATCAGCGGTCCGATCGCATCCGGATCGGAGTCCAGATCCAGCAGTGCCACCCGGCCGTCGACGCGGCGCAGGCCACGGATGCCGTCGATCGATGCGCCGACCCGGAGCGTGGTCAGGCACAGCGCCGAATCCCGTTTCACGGGTCCGCCCACGTACAGCGTGCGTGGGCGGGCGGCGAGATCGGACCAGCGTGGCAGGACATCCTGCACGGCGGTCTCGCTCGGTCGGTTCAGGACGACACCGAGACTGCCCGCATCGTTGTGTTCGACGATGTAGATCACGGTGCGCCGGAAGGTGGGCTCGACCAACTCTGTCGCCGAGACCAACAAAGTGCCGGGCCGCACCACCTGTTCTTCGTGCCTGGATTCACGTTTGGGGCGGTCGCCGTGTTCCTCTGCGCGTGCCACGCTAGCCATCATCGCACCGTCGCGAGGCTTGCGCTGGTTTTACCGCCGCGCGGCGAATCGAAGCGGGTGCGCGCCCATCACTGCGGCAGGCCGAATCGCTCCCGCGCCCACTGCGGAACCATGGCCAGATACCGCGGCCTGGACTCGACGAAATGATGCACCATCGGGCACAGGGGCAGCACCCCGAATCCCTGTTCCACGGATCGGTCCAGGGCGCCCTGCACGAGCAGGCGGCCCAGACCCTGTCCCTCGAACTGTGGATAGATCTCGGTGTGCACGAAGGCTCGCTCGGCAGCGGTGTCCTGATAGGAGGCCACTCCGGCGTGTTGTCCGTCGACATACAGTTCGAATCGGTCGAGAGCGGTGTTGTCACGGATCTCGGTCGTGCGCTGCTGGCCCGGCGTCATTTTCCGATCCTATGACCTGCTGATCGTCGGCCGCACATCGTTCGAGTTGTCGCGATCGTCCGCGGTGGCGAGAATGCAGGGGTTCGAGCGGAACAGACGGGACGGCGCCGATGCGACGACGGGTACGACCTGCGGCACGGCTGGCGGCCGTCGCGGCACTGGCGGCGGGACTCAGCACCGCGATCGTTCCGGCCACGGCGCACGCCGCCGCCGATTTCGGGGACTGCCCGGCCGGTGCGATCGCCGACCGGCATCCCGCGCAGTGTGCCGTGATCTCGGTGCCGCGCGACCACGCGGCGGTGGACGGGCCGCGAATCGATGTGACGGTCAGCCGGATTCGAGCCGGTGCGCAGCGATACGGCACCCTCTTCGCCAATCCCGGCGGGCCGGGTGCGGATGCGCTCGACTACTGGGGCGCGCGGCTGGCGCAACTGCCGAAGGAACTGGTCGAACACTACGATCTGGTGGCTGTCCAGCCACGCGGCCTGCGCTGGTCCAGCCCGCTGAACTGCGGTACCGCGATCGCCGACGGCGGCGGTCGCGAACCCCTGCAGAAGGCCTGCGACACCGCCCAGCCCGGATATCTGCGCACCATCACCACCGAGAACACCGCCCGCGACATCGACTCCGTGCGCGCGGCACTCGGACTGGATCGCATCGATTTCCTGGGTGTCTCGTACGGAACCTATCTGGGTGCGGTCTACGCGACGCTGTTCCCGGAGCACGTCGGGCGGATGGTGCTGGATTCGAACGTCGATCCGCAGTGGGTGTGGACCGAACAGTTCGCGCAACAGCAGCTCGCCGGTAAGCAGCGGCTCGACGACCTGTTCGGCTGGCTCGCCGAACACGACAGCCGGTATCACCTCGGGGATTCACCCCTGCGGGTGTATCAGACCTGGGTGCGGCTGGTGTCGGCACAAGGTGGTGGCTGGTACGCCAATCTGACGCCGCCGCCGGTCTCGGCCGCGGATCTGCCCCGGGAACTGCCCGCGCCGCTGGCGGCGGTGGCGAGTGCCGGTCTGAACGTGGGGGCCGAACAGCTGTTCCAGGCACAGAACCTGGTGCGCGCGTTGACATCCGGTGGCGCGTCGGCGCAGGTACCGCTGGTTTCGGCCACGACGGTGGCCTCCTACACCCGGGGTTTCTGGCCGAGCCTGGCGCAGGCCATGTCCGAGGCGAACGCGGAACCGTCGGATCTGCGGCGGTTGCGGGCCATCGCGGGTGCGGCGTCCACCGATCCCACCGGGCAGGCGTTGTTCTCCGCGATCACCTGTAACGAGAACGCGGTGCCGGCCCGGATGGACGCCATCGGTTCGGCGGCCGCGATCGTCGCCTCGGGCGGAAATGCCCTGGATGCCCGCGCCGATCTGGTTCGCAGCGGATTGGCCTGTGCCGATTGGGATCCGGTGACCGAGCCGGTGGCCGTGGCCGATCACGGTCTCGCGACCGCCCCGCTGATCCTGCAGAGCAGCCACGACGCGATGACCCCGTTCCCGGGTGGCCCCGCGATGGCATCCGCGCTGCACGGTCACCTGATCACCGTCGCCGGTGGCGATCACGGCACCTTCGGGCGCGGCAACACGCCACTCGACGACGCGGTGCTGACCTATCTGCGCACCGGGGCGGTGAGTATCGATCAGGTGGATCAGGCGCCGTTGCGGTGAACCGTGTCCTCGGCCGATACGCCCTGCGATCGGCGCGGCCCGGGACCAATACAGTGGGTGACCGGACGCTTTTCGACGAGATGGGGTCGCGATGACGCCGAGACGAGTGGTGCTGGCGCCGGACAAGTTCAAAGGTTCGCTCACCGCGCCCGAGGTGGTCGCGGCCCTGGCCGCCGGAATCGGCCGGGTGGCGCCGGATGCCGAGGTGCTGGAGCTGCCGGTGGCCGACGGCGGGGACGGCACGGTCGACGCGTTCGTCGCGGCGGGCTGGGAGCGGGTGTCGGCCGATGCGGTCGGGCCCACCGGTCTGCCGTCCACGGCGAGCTACGCGGTGCGGGGCGAGATCGCGGTCGTCGAACTGGCCGAGGTGGTGGGCCTGGTGAAACTGCCCGGTGGCCAACTCGATCCGATGCATGCCGGAACCTACGGACTCGGAGTGCTGATCCGCCATGCTCTCGATCGGGGACTGCGCGAGATCGTGCTCGCGGTGGGCGGCAGCGCCTCGTCCGACGGTGGCGCCGGCATGTTGCAGGCATTGGGGCTGCGGATCGTCGATGCGCGTGGCGACGAATCGGCCAGGGGTGCGGCGGCATTGGCGGGCGCCCGGCGCATCGATTACTCCGAGCTGCATCCCGCGATCGCCGAGACCACTTTCGTACTCGCCAGTGATGTCGACAATCCGCTGCTCGGCGCGCACGGTGCGGTGGCCGTCTTCGGGCCCCAGAAGGGCGCCGACCGGCAGCAGTGCGTGGAACTGGAAGCGGCGCTGACGAATTGGGCCGAATTGATCGAATCCAGCGGTGCGGCGCGCCCGGCCGCCCGTGCGACCGACTGGGCCGAACATCCCGGTGCGGGCGCGGCCGGCGGCACCGGATTCGGGGCCATGGCCGTCCTCGGCGCCCGGCCGCGGCCGGGTATCGAGGCCATCCTCGAGCTGATCGACTTCGCCGGCCGCGTCCGGGGCGCGGATCTGGTGGTCACCGGTGAGGGTGCGCTCGACGAGCAGACCCTGCGTGGGAAGGCGCCCGCCGGCGTCGCCGCGGCCGCACGCGAGGCCGGGGCGACGGTGGTGGCCGTGGCAGGGCGCTGCGACCTGACGCCGGAACAACTGCGCGCCGCCGGATTCGACCGCTGCTACGCACTGGCCGAGCTGGAACCCGACCCGGCACGGTCCGTCGCCGACGCCGCCGCCCTCCTCGAGGAACTGGGCGCCCGCCTCGCCACCGACTATCTGAGCTGATGACGGCTCACGCCGGTACGGCGGTGGAGCCCGCGTCGCGGCCGTTCTCCCCACTGCTCCAAGGGCTTCGGCGTCGCGGCCAAGTCGACCCGGGGAAGCCCGGTGGGACCGATCAGCGGGTGCAGAGGAATTCGACCGCCGCCGCGTAGCCCTGGATCCCCATTCCAGCGATCACCGCGGTGGCGATCGGTGAGATGTAGGAGTGGTGCCGGAATTCCTCGCGGGCATGCACATTCGAGATGTGCACCTCCACGATCGGCACCTCCGGAATCACCAGCGCGTCGCGGAGGGCGACCGAGGTGTGCGTGAGACCACCGGGATTGATCACGATCCCGGCCTCCGCACCTCGCGCCGCGTGGATCCGATCGATCAGCGCCCCTTCGGCATTCGACTGGAAGGCGGTGATCTCGCGATCGAACCGAGCGGCGGTCGCGCGGCACAGTCCGACGATGTCGTCGAGTGTGTCCGAGCCGTACACCTCGGGCTGGCGGGTACCGAGCATGTTCAGGTTCGGGCCGTTGAGCACGAGAATCGGGGCCATGCCCACACCCTAGTCCGGCACGGGGCGGGTTCGGCCCGCCCGCCCGGCGCACCGGTCACAGCCCGCGCGGCCCCTCGGCACGCAGGTCGTCGACCTTGCGCATCGCCGAACGCAACTCCTCGAGCCACTCCTCGGCATGCTGGCCCGCCAATTTCACCGTCCACGCCAGCGCGTCGGCGCGGGACCGGGCGACTCCGGCGTCGACCAGGGTGTCGAGGACCTTGCGTTCGGGCTGCCGCAGCCGGGTCATCACCGGCACCGACAAATGCGTGAACAACGTGCGTTCACCGTTCACCGAAACACCCCAAGCCACATTGCGGCCGTAACGGGCCTGCGCCTCCTGGGCGATCTGCATCCGGGCCGGGCGGGTCGATTCACGGAACCGGGCGATCGTGCCGTCGATGGTCGCGCGGGACGGGCCGGATTTCGCCGCGGGGCCGTCGGTTCCAATGGATTGTTCGGTCTCGGATTCACTTTCCGCGATGGCCAATTCGCCGATCACCACGATCTCGTCGCGGTCGATCTCGATGGTCGCGGGACCGCTGAACCACTCGCTTGGCAACCTTCCGGCGAACCAGTCCGGAGAATCTGCGGCATCGGGAAGGTCGGCCTGCTGCCAGCCGCCGGGACGGCCGAATCCGCGTCCGTGTCCGTGTCTCATGACATGTCCTCACTGCGATACTTGCTCTGTAACAGTGATTACAAGATTACGCCGAATGGTGGTCATGGGTGTTTCGCTGTGAGCGGACGCAATGTGGAACACGGGTCACGATTTCGGAGACCGGGTGCGACGCATGTCGATGATCGGGCACTATTGTGGTCGCTGAGCATGGAGAATGCGGTCGGTGTCAAGGTGGTACCGAGGGCAACTCCTTCGGGTACCGTTGGTCTTGTTGCTGGAGTGACAAGAGTGAAGAGTGGGCGACATGGATGTGTGGGGATCCCGCCGCTTTCGCGTTCGGGGCGCAGTGGCACTAGTGGGAGTTGCTGTCCTGGCAATCGTGATCGGTTCGTGCGATTTTCACCGGGCCCCGAGTGGGCCCCAAGCGGTCGTCGAGCATTTCACCCAGCTAATGGACGATCGCGACGCCGCCGGCGCCGCGGCGCTGACGTCGTACCCCTCCGGCGCCGAAAGCACTCTGAAATCGATGTTCGACGGACTGCAGCCCGGTAAGCCGGATTACAAGCTGGTCCAATTCATCGGCCTCGATGCCGATTCGGCGATGTTCAATCTGAAGGCGTCGTGGAATTTCGGGCCGGGTAAGGATTGGTCCTACGACCTGCAGGGCAATCTCCGCAAACTCGCGATCGGGTGGCGGATCTCCTGGGATCCCACCGTTGTGATGCCACAACTGGATTACAAGCGCACGGTGAAACTGGTGCGCACCGAGGCGACGCCGGCGCCGACGGTCAACGACAACGATGGGCAACCGCTGCTCACTCAGCAGACCATCAATGTCATCAAGGTCGATCCCGCCAAGACGCAGGACCCGGTCGCGACGACCAATGCGCTGGCCGATGCCATTTCGCCGGTCGCGCCGCTGATCACCGGCGGATCGCTGATGCAGCAGCTGGCCGAGGCGAAGGGCCGGCCCGTCACGGCGGTGAGCCTGCGTGAGGACGATTTCGCCATCCTGGAGCCCCGGATGGCCGCCATTCCGGGCGTCGTGATGGAGAAGCAGCCGAGACTGATCGTCGCCGACCGCCGGGTGTGGTCGCCGATGACCGACGCGCTGCAGAAGGTCTGGCAGGAAAACCGTGACGAGCACGCCGGCTGGGGTGTGCAGCTGTTCGAACCCGACGGCAAGATGGTCACCCAGCTCGCCGGTTACCAGGGCCCGCCCGGACCCGATATCGCCTCGACCATGGACCAGAAACTGCAGCGTGCGGCCGAGGACGCGGTGGTGAGCGTCGGTACCGCGGCATCCATCGTGGCGATCCAGCCGTCCACCGGTGCGGTGGTCGCGGCGGCGCAGAACAACTACGCCAGCGCCCAGGGCGCGCCCGCCTTCACCGGCACCTATCCGGTCGGCGGGGCGAGCGAGTTGTTCAAGGCGGTCGCGGCCATCACCAAGAAGAAGGCACCGCAGGACGTTTCGGTACAGGATGCGGCCGAGGCGGCGGCGAGTCTCGGTGTGGGTATCGGCTTCAAGGTGCCGGGCCTGGAAGAGACCACGGGTCGGCTGCCCATTGCCGGTCGCGGGGTGGAGCAGGTCAAACAGGGCACCAACGATCCGATTCTCGCGAGCCCGTTCGGGATGGCCATCGCGGCGGCGACCATCGCCCGCGGTTCGGTGGCGCCACCGATGATCGAGATCGGACGTCCCAGCACCACGGAGGCGAAACTCGACCCGCTGTCCGGCGATGTGGTGGACAAACTGCGCGGCATGCTGCGGGATGCCACTGCTCGCCCGCACGAGGTGACGGTGAGCCGTTACGCCGGTGTCACCGCGTTCGCCACCGATGCGGGCAACGACGGCTGGATGCTGGCGAATGCCGGTGACCTGGCCTTCGCCATCCACATCAGCGATATCGACAGCAGTGACGCGACCTCACGGATGGCGGCGCGGATGCTGCAATCGCTGGCGGCCCCGGACGACAACAAGTAGTTTCCGGCGCTCAGTTCGCAGACGCGCCGGTGACTTGCATGCGCCGTGTGATCAACAGCCGTATGGCGCGCCAGCCCAACAGGAAGACCGCCAGCACGGTCGCGGCGACCACGACGAAGCTCACCGCGGTGCCCTGACCGCTGATCACCCGCAGCACCATGCCGCCGATCAACGTCGACAACCACACCACCACACCGGTGGGCCACAGGGCGCCGCCGCCATCGAATCGGGTGGGCGTGCGGAGGCGCCCGGCGATGATCAAGGCGAGCAGCCAGCCGATCAGCAGGCCCGTGGCGAACGGCCAGACAGTTCGCAGCAGACCGGCCGCGATCGCCTCGTCGTGACTGCGCCGACCGATCGCGCAGAACACGATCACCAATACGACATCGATCACCAGCGGCAGCAATTTCCTCACGGGCGCCAGGGTAGTGAGCGGGTCGTCCACCCGGCTCAGGCGGGCGCTTCACCGTCCGGTTCGGCCGAGTCCGGGGACTCGTCACGCTGGTCCCGCGGCTGTTCGCCGCGGCGCGGCTCGGTGATCAGCGACGAGCGCTGTTCGAATTCCTGCTCGAACTCCGCATCGCCGGCCTGTGGATTGCGGAAGCGGAAGGCGACGACGATCCAGCCGATGATCGCGACCAGAATGAAACTCACCAGGCGATAGACGAAGGCCGCGGCAACGGCCTGTGCGAACGGCAGCCCCGCCGCGGCGGTGAGGCTGGCCAGCAGCGTGGCGTCGACGTAGACGATGCCACCGGGCGCGAACGGGATCGTGCCGACCGCTTTGCCCACGCTGAACGCGATCAGCAGGCCCGCCCAGCGCGGATCCGCGCCGACCGCGTAGCAGGCGGCACCCAGACAGGCCACATCACCGAGCCGGTGCACGACCGCCCAGAGCGCGACCCACGCCGCGTCGCGGCGACCCAGATCAACCGATTCCAGCTGGTGCAGAGCATCGTCGACGCGGTCCATACCGTCTTCGGGTGGATGCCGGCGAACCCGGTTGACCAGGCGAACCCCGCGTCGGACGAGGGCTTGCAGCACACCGGGATTCCCGGAGATGTACTTGCCCGCCCACACCAGCAGCGCCACCGCGCCGAGGGTGAGCACCAGCTTCCACGGGCCCACCCGGTTGCCCACCAGGAAGGCGCCGCCCACGCCCAGCAGCAGCATGCCGGCCGTGGCGACCACGCCCGACATCAGCAACTGCCAGGACGCCACCACCGGGCTCGCACCCCAGCGCCGGGTCTGGCGGTAGGTGAACGCGGTGGAGAACACCTGCCCGGCCGGCAGCGATACCGACATCGCGGTGGCGCCGTACACCACCGAAACCGATGCCCGCTGTGAGACATCCACGCCACCGGCGTGCAGCAGCCGCTTCTGGATGCGGCCGAATCCGCTCATCGATACGGCCTGCATCACGATGCACAGCGCCACCCAGCCCCAGTGGATCTCGGTGAGAGTGCGCCAGGAATCGTGCAGGCGGGGCCAGAGGTAAATGCCCTCGGCGATGAGCAACGCCGACAGGGCAACGCCGAGGACCCATTTCAACCAGCGAAATCTGCGGCGAGCGGGCGGCGCGGGATCGCCGGCTGGTCGAGCTTGGGCGGTCACGGACTCCAGCCTAGTGGGATACGGCCCGGAGGCGGCAGCGGACGCGTAACCACGGAGGCGGTGGACGCCGAGCGCGCTCACTCCGAGGCTTTGGGCCAGGCCAATCGGGTTTTGCGGCGGCGGCCGCGCAACTGGACCTCGTCTCCGGGGGTCCACTGCCGTTGTTCGTCGTCGTCGGCGAAATAGAGGGCGCTGCCCGAGGCCAGCACCCGGCCGGGATACTCCTTGGCCAGTTCGGTCAGGCGAGACGCCTCGTTGACCGGATCGCCGATCACGGTGTACTCGAATCGGTTTGCCGCGCCGATATTCCCGGCGACCGCGAGTCCAGCGGAAACGCCGATGCCGATATCCAATCCGGGCACCTCGCGCAATGCCACCCGCAGATCGCGGGCCGCGGCCAGCGCGGCGGTGGGCGCATCCGGCCGATCCAGCGGTGCGCCGAATATCGCGAGCGCCGCATCGCCGACGAACTTGTTGATCAAACCGTTGTGCCGGTCCACCACATCGACCACGACCCGGAAGAACTCGTTGAGCAGGCTCACGACCTCGGTGGGCGGACGTTCGGCCGCGGTCGCGGTCGAGCCCACCATGTCGACGAACAACACCGCCACGAACCGGGTTTCACCACCCAGCTCGGTGCCGTACTCGAGGGCGCGCCGGGCGACCTCCTCACCGACGTGCTGACCGAACAGTTCCTGCAGTTCGCGGCGCTGCGCGGCCTCCTCCATCATGCGGTTGAAACCGACCTGCAGCAGGCCGATCTCACTGCCGTCGAACACTTCGACCTGCACATCGCGCGCACCGGTCTGTACCCGGTTGATCGCGCGCGAGAGCTGGCGCACCGGGTCGGAGATACTCGAGCCGGTCAGCATCGACAGTGCCAGTGCCTGCATGATCACCACGCCGCACAGCAGCAGAATCGAAATCGCCAGCGACTGCGCGGAGAAGTGCACCTGTGAGGTGATCTGGGTGACACACAGCAGCACGATCGCGATGGTCGGTGCGAAGGTCCCCATCCCCCAGGTCATCCCCATCCGGGTGCCGACGCCGGGAGTCAGGGTGTGGTCGAAGGTGCCGGTGGTCAGCGCGTGCGCGGCCACCGGGCGCAGAATGCGCTCGCCCAGCATGTAGGTGAAGCCGAACACGATGGTGGCGGCCATACATTCGGTGACGATCACCGCTCCGGCCAGTTCCGGTGTTTCCACGATGATCCGCCCGGCCAGCACCGCACCGCCCACCAGCCACAGCAGCAGATGCAAAATGGACTGCCGCAGCGGGGCGTGCAGGGCCGCCATCTGTTCCTGGCGACTGGGCGGCCCACCCCGCACCTGCCAGCGCATCACCGGCCGCAACATCAGGGCCGAGGCGGTGACGCTGAGGAATCCGCCGACCGAGAAGACCAATGCGGGAAGGAGCAGCCCGGCGCGTCGCAGCCCGTTCGGCGTGCCCTCGGGCGCGGGCAGACCGTACTGAATGAACGCGTACACCAGAACCGCGCCGAAGGCATTGGCCGCCAGCATCGACGCCAGGTACAGCGGCCAGCGCGTTCGCATGGTCTGTTTGACCGCTTCGAGTTGCGCTGACACGTTGACCAATCTAGCGGGGGGAGCGTCGGGCCGGAGATGGCAGCTTGCGTAACCGTGTAGGTCCGACGTGGACGCCGCCAGATTTACAGGGGGAGCGTCGGGCCGGAGATGGCAGCTTGCGTAACCGTGTAGGTCCGACGTGGACGCCGCCAGATTTACCGGGGGAGCGTCGGGCCGGAGATGGCAGCTTGCGTAACCGTGCACCACGGACAAACCTCCCGACCGGTAGGCGTGCTCGTGACGGGGTGTGCCGATAGGCTCGCGGCGTGAGTGGGGACAACAACACCTCCGGACAGCCGGCCGAGCCGGCGTCCGCGGGCGCGGCAGCGGGATCGTCGACAGTGCGCAGGTCCGCGAGTCGGGTCCGGGAACGCAAACCCGCCGATGCCGTGCACCCGCTGGTGCGTCAGGGCGCCGAATGGTGCTGGCGGTTGTTGATCATCCTGGTGGCGGTGCTGGCGCTCGCGTATCTGGCGCACAAACTGACCACCGTCGTCATTCCGGTGGCGATCGCGCTGCTGGGCGCGGCGCTGCTGTCACCACTGGTGGATCTGCTGCAACGGCTCGGAATGCCGCGCGGGCTGGGGGTGTTCGTCGCGCTGGTGGGTTCGATCGGACTGCTGGCCGGCATCTTCACCTTCGTCATCGAGCAGTTCGTCAGCGGTGTGCCGCAGCTGACCGACGAATTCAAGACCAGCATCCACACCGTCCAGGACTGGCTGATCAACGGGCCGTTGCATCTGAGCGACGAACAGATCCGCAACGGCGGCAACACGATCATCAAAACCATCGAGGCGAACCAGGATTCGCTGACCAGCGGTGCGCTCACCACCGCCGCGGCCATCGGTGAGTTTCTCACCGGGACCTTCCTGACGATGTTCATCCTGATCTTCTTCCTCTACGGCGGCGATCAGATCTGGCATTTCGTGACCAGGATCGTGCCGACTCCGCAGCGGGAGCGGGTACGCACCGCGGGCCGGCTGGGCTTCGGCACCCTGATCGGATTCGTCCGCGCCACCGTCGTGGTCGCCGCCGTCGATGCCATCGGTATCGGCGCGGGCCTGGCGATTCTGAGTGTGCCGCTGGCACTTCCGCTGGCCTCGCTGGTGTTCATCGGCGCGTTCATCCCGATCATCGGGTCGCTGCTGGCCGGATCTGTCGCGGTCTTCCTTGCCCTGATGACCAAGGGTTTCGTCACCGCGTTGATCGTGCTCGGCGTGACCATCGCGGTGATGCAGCTGGAAAGCCATGTGCTGCAGCCGTTGCTGCTGGGCCGGGCGGTGCGGATCCATCCGCTGGCGGTGGTGCTGGCGATCACCGCGGGCGTGGTGCTCGCCGGTATCGCGGGCGGTCTGCTGGCGGTGCCGTTCGTCGCGGTGATGAACACCGCGATCCGATCGCTGCTCGCGGGTAGTACGGAAGAGCTGTACCAGGAACTCAGTACCGGTGAACCAGGCGAGCCGATGTTCCATGCCGAGCCCGACACGCCCGACCCCGATCGATATCGGTCACAGGAGCCGCCTGCCGAGGGCCCGGCCGGTGGTGTTCCGAGCGCGGGCTGAGATGTCCGCGGTGACCGGCGCGACGGACTCCGAGACGCGGGTTGCCGCCACGGCGCCGCTGTGGCGGGCCGCTCAGGCATTTCGACTGGTCACGATGGTGTACGCGGTCGGTCAGCAGATCGCGTCGGTGTCCTCGTACCGGCATCCGGCACTGAGCTGGGTGCTGATCGCGGCGCTGGTGGTCTGGTCGGTGTCCTCGGCGCTGTGGTTGTCGCGCTGGTCGCTGTCCGATACCGAGCGCCGCGCCGTCGTGATCGGTGATCTCGTGGTGGTCGTCGGGCTCATGGCCGCGACCCGGCTGGTCGCGGACTATTCCTGGTATCACGGTCATCAGACCCTGCCCACCACCCTGTGGGTGGCCAATGCGGTGATGTCGGCGGCCATCGAATGGGGTGCGCTCGGCGGCGTGCTGTCCGGACTGCTCATCTCGGTGGTGAGCATCGTGGTCCGGGAGCAGTGGGAGCTGGATCTGTGGTCGGATGCCACTGCGCCGGTGCTGGTTTCGGTGGGCTTGGCAATCGGGCTGGCCGCGGGGACGGCACGCCGCGCGCAGGGTCAGCTCGAACAGGCGATGCGATTGCGCGCCGCCACCGCCGAACGCGAGCGGTTGGCCCGCGAGGTGCACGACGGGGTGTTGCAGGTGCTCAGCTACATCAAACGTCGTGGTGATGAAATCGGCGGGGACACAGCGGATCTCGCTCGTCGGGCGGGCGAGCAGGAGGTGGCCCTGCGGGTGCTGATCTCCGAGCAGGGGCGCCGGGAATCCGCGGGTGGCCTCGGGACGCACGAGGATCTGCGATCACTGTTGAGTGCCTTCGCCGCGCCCTCGGTATTCGTGTCCGCGCCCGGTGAGCCGGTATCGCTCGGGGGGTGGACCGCGCGCGAGATCGCCGCCGCCGTCGGTGCCGCACTGTCGAATACCGCGCTGCACGCCGGGGCGGAGACGAAAGCCTATGTGTTGCTGGAGGATATGGGTGACGCCGTGGTCGTCAGCGTGCGCGACGACGGCCCAGGGATACCCGCCGGGAGGTTGCGCGCGGCCGCGGCGGAGGGGCGAATGGGGGTGGTGCAGTCGATCATCGGGCGGATCGAGGCGCTCGGCGGTACCGCGGAACTGCTCGACACCACCGACGGTACGGAATGGGAATTCCGCATCCCACTCGATCGGGAGGAACGGCGATGACGGCACCGGAAGACGCTGCGGTGGGGAATATCTCGGTGATGGTGGTGGACGATCACCCGATGTGGCGCGATGGTGTCTCGCGCGATCTCGCCGAGGCCGGCTTCCAGGTCGCGGCCACCGCCGACGGAGTGGGTGCGGCCGGTCGGCGCGCCGCGGCCGTCCGGCCCGATGTGGTGCTGATGGACATGCAGCTGCCCGACGGCAACGGCGCCCAGGCCACCGCCGAGGTACTGCGGGTGTCACCGCACAGCCGGGTCCTGGTGTTGTCGGCCTCCGGTGAGCGCGACGATGTGCTGGAGGCGATCAAGGCCGGTGCGACCGGTTACCTGGTCAAGAGCGCTTCGGCGGCCGAATTGATCGACGCGGTCAAGGCCACCGCCGCGGGCCAGGCGGTCTTCACGCCCGGGCTCGCCGGTGTGGTGCTCGGCGAATTCCGCCGCATCGCGGGCGCACCACCGTCGGACTCCGGCGCCGAGCGGCCCGCGCTCACCGAACGCGAAACCGAGGTGTTACGCCTGGTCGCGAAGGGTTTGTCGGCCAAACAGATCGCGACCCGGCTGAGTGTCAGCCATCGCACGGTGGAGAACCATGTGCAGGCGACGCTGCGCAAACTGCAACTGGGCAACCGTGTCGAACTCACCCGCTACGCCATCGAGCAGGGCCTCGAATAGGCCGGCCCAAGATCTCGAACAGGGTGGCATCAGGGATTGCCCTGATGTGCGCGGGCTCCCGCGTCGGTAGCCTCGTCGACATGGGTGGTGAAACCGTTTCCACTCCGGGCGTGGGGTCCGTCCCGCCGGCCGGGGGTGCCGTAGGCGACCGCGACCTCCGGGTATCGGACATCGAACGCGAACACGTCGGGGGACTGCTGCAACGGGCGGTCGGACTGGGCATGCTCTCGCTGGGTGAGTTCAGCGAGCGGATGGATACCGCGCTGGCCGCCAAGACACGCGGCGAACTCAATGCGGTCCTGGTCGATCTGCCGGGTATTCGCCTTGCGGGCCAGCCGAATCCGATGCCCGTGCCGCCGCCGCACCGGCCCGCGCCGGTCGTGACCGGCGAGGCATCGATGCGCCCCAAACTGTCCGGTCTCACTCGCAAGGGCCCCTGGCAGGTGCCGCCGGTGATCAACATCAGCAGCGTGCTGTCCGGCGTCACCCTGGATTTCACCCAGGCCGTGATGTCCACCCAGGTCGTGGAGATCCGCGTCGACGACTTCTGCAGCTCGCTCAATCTGATCCTCCCGGGCGAGGCGACCGTGGACCTCAACGGTGTGGAGCTGATCGGCTCCTCCACCAACAACAAGGTCCGCACCGGCCCACCCATCGGACCGCTGCACATCGTGGTCCACGGCCGCATCCGCTTCAGCTCCATCAACGCCAAGCATCCGTTCGGGGTGCAGTGGAAGAAGCTGGTCTCGGGGTTCTGAGTTTCCCCGGCGCTACCCGGCGTGGTCCTGGGTGACGTAGAAACGGTTGCCATCCGGATCGAGGAAGCTGAACATCAGCGGCGCGGTCGGCCAATCGAGTAGCTCGCCGACGGTGAGGCCGCGTCCGGACAGCGCGGAATGTGCGGCCCGGGCATCCGGTGTTCCCAGCCGGATACCCGTATCGATACCAGCCGGCAGCCCATCACCCGCCGCGACCAGTGACAGCGAGGTGCCGGCGCCGGGCATCCGCAATTCGACCCAGCGGAATCCCGGCCGGAGTTCGGTGTCCAGATGTGTCTCGAATCCGAACTCCTCGAGTAGTGCCTTCGTCCGGTTCTGATCGGATACGGGCACGGCGACGGTCAGCACGGAGGTGAATGTGGGTGCGCTCATATCCGTTGTGACGACCCACGCCCCCGGAATTCATCGCGCCGTCGCCGGTCGGCGACGGCGCGCTGGACCCTCAGTCGCGGTTCTGGCGGCGGAGCAGTTCGTTGACGCTGACGCTGCGGCCGCTGTTTCGGTTCTTCGGGTCGTCGGGGTTCTCGGGGTCGTCGGGGTTCTCACCGGGGTCGGGACGCCGGCGCGACGAACGCAGGTCGGCCATCCACTGTTCGATGTTGTTGCGGTTGTCGCCGCCCGCGGGCGGGCTCGGCTCGGCCGCGGGTTCGGCTGCGGGCGTGGGTGTTCCGCTGTCTGCCGGCGAGTTCTCCGGCGATGCGGCGGGTGCGGGCTCGGCGGGCCGGGCGGAGTCGGAGGGTGCCCGGCGAGGCAGCTGGACCGACGGCACGTTGTTCTCCGGCGCCACCCACGGTGATCGCTCGGCGGGCGCCTGGGGGGCGGCGTCGGCCGGGGTGCGACTGACCTGGCCCTGTCCGGAGGCTCGGCTGTGCTCCGGCCCTTGGCTCGGTCCGGGAGCTTGGCTCTGCTCCGGCCCTTGGCTCGGTCCGGGAGTTCGGCTCTGTCCTGGCCCCTGGCTCTGTCGGGGAGCTTGGCGCTGTCCCGGCTCCTGGCTCTGTCGGGGAGCTTGGCGCTGTCCCGGCTCCTGGCTCTGTCGGGGAGCTTGACGCTGTCCCGGCTCCTGGCTCTGTCCGGGAGCCTGACCCTGGCCCTGCCCGGCGGACGGAGCCTTCCCCGAACGCGGCGCCGGACCCTGCCCCGGCTCGGGGCTCGGCTCGGGTTCGGCGGCCGGGTCCTGGCCCGGGTGGTACGCCGGTGCGTCCGGCCGGTACAGCTGGGCACGGACCGACGGATGCGGCGGCACCTTGGACGGTTTCGGCGGCAGCACCCGAGGTGTGGTGCCGACCGGGGCGGCCGGCGGAACCGGATCGGTGGCCTCGGTCGGTGCCTCCGAGGCGGGCACGGTGCGCGGCGGCATACCGGGGCGAACCACCTGCGGAGGTTGTCCCGCACCGCGATTCGGCGCGGTGTCGGGGCCGGACATCGACACCGCGGGCGGCATCGGCGGGCGCGGGCCGGAAGAAGATTGGGTGGGTCGGGTGGTGTCCGGACCGAGCGGCGTGGCAGGGCCGGCGGCGCGCATCGCGCTCGCCGGGCCGAATCCACCTGGTACGCCGGAAGATCCGGCACCGGAACCGCTCGCGGCACCGGTGGCTCCGGGGCCGTAGGTGTCCTGGATGCCGAGGAGCCCGCCCCGATCGCTCGCACCATCGGCACCGTGATCGGCCGGGCCGATCACACCACCGGCATCGGCCGGATTCGAACCACCGGCCGGTGCGCGGCCGGTGGGCGGGCGCACCCGGCCCGCACCATTGCCCGGAGGTTGCGACGCTGTGGTCGACCGCGGTGGGATCGGACCGGATCGGGACTGATCCGATGCCTCGCTATCCGCCTGATCCGCGGCGGCGCCGGAGGTGCCCCCGGCAGGCTCGGCGCCGGCGACACCCTCCGCCGAGGTGCCCGAATCAGCCACTGGCACATCTGAGTCCGCACCTGCGCGGCGGAAGATGCGCCGCTTGCGCTTCGGTGCTTCGGCTGAGTCCTCGGATTCCGGATCCGCGGCGGGCGCCGGGGCGTCGGATTCCGGGGCGGCCGGCGCTTCGGGTTCGGGATGCATGGCCCGGCGCGGCTTCGCGGCCGGTGGCGGACCCGCCGGTGTCGCACCGCTCGGCGGCGGCATATCCGGATCGATGCGGGTCAGCTGCTCGGTCGGTGCTTCGGGGTCGACGCGCAGGAATTTCAAGCGGCGCGGCTTCTTCGGACCCTTGGTGGTCCCGTCCGGCATCTGCGGCAGCTGCATGGTGACCGGATCGGTCACCGGAGTGGTCTTGACCAGGTCCACGAGCTCACCGGTCCCAGGACGCTCGTCGTCCAGAATCGGCTCGCCCAGCCCGATCCGCTGCTGCACCCGCTTCATCCAGGTGGGCGCCCACCAGCAGTCGTCGCCCAGCAGTTTCATCGTCGCGGGCACCAGCAGCATGCGCAGCACGGTGGCGTCGATGAACAGCGCGGCCATCATGCCGTAGGCGATGTACTGCATCATCACCAGATCGGAGAAGGCGAACGCACCCACGACGACCAGCAGAATCAGCGCGGCAGCTGTAATGATGCGGCCGGTCTGCGCGGTACCGCTGCGCACCGCCTCGGTGGTACTGGCCCCCTGCGCGCGTGCCTCCACCATGCGGGAGAGCAGGAAGACCTCGTAGTCGGTGGACAGGCCGTAGATGATCGCCATGATCAGCACCAGCACCGGCGACATGATCGGCTGCGGCGTGAAGTTCAGCAGTCCGGAACCGTGACCGTCGACGAATATCCAGGTCAGGATGCCGAGCGTGGATCCGAGGCCGAGGGCACTCATCAACGCCGCCTTGATCGGCAGCACCAGGGACCCGAACGTCAGGAACATCAGCAGCGTGGTCACCAACACGACCAGCACGATCATCAATGGCATGCGATCCAGCAGCGAACTGATGCTGTCCTGCATGAGCACCGGCTGGCCACCGACGAGCAGCTGCACATCGTCGGGCACGGGCGTGGAGCGCAGATAGGCGATGGTGTCTTCGATATTCGCGTCCGGCGCCAGCGTGGTTTCCGAGACCCACACATTCGAACCGTTCGGCGGGATACCGGGGGTGCCGAACGGATTCGCCAGCCCGGGCGCGTTGCTCGCATCGTCGATCAGCGGTTTGATCTCGCTGGTGTTGTCGGTCGTGATGACCAGCTGAATCGGATCGGTCTGGCGCAACGGGAAGATGCTGTCGAACTCCTCCTGCGCCATCCGGGTCGGATTGTCCGGCGGCAGATAGGTTTCGCTGATACCGCCGAACTTCAGGTTCTTCACCGGGATGATCAGCAGCAACAGGATGATGCACAGTGGTACCGCCACCTTCAGCGGATGCTTCATCACCCACTGCGTGGTGCGGCCCCAGAAGCCGTTCTCGACTTCTTCGGCCGTCTTGGTCTTGCGGAACCGCTTGAATCCCAGTGCGTCCACGCGCGGGCCGAGGATCGACAGCAGCGCGGGCAGGATGGTCAGCGAGGCCAGCGCGGCCAGCAGGACGGTCGCGATGGTGCCGTAGGCGACCGATTTCAGGAATCCCTGCGGGAACATCAGCATGCCGGCACTGGCCGCGATGATCATGGTCGCCGAGAACACCACGGTGCGCCCGGCGGTCTGCACCGATCGGCGGACGGCCTGGCGGGTGGTATAGCCCTCGGCCATTTCCTCGCGGAACCTGCTGACTATGAACAATCCATAGTCGATCGCCAGGCCCAGGCCGATCATCGACACCACGGCCCCGACGAACGAGTTCACCTCGGTGACATGGGTGATCGCCATGACGATGCCGTTGGCGCCGAGCACGGTGAGACCACCGATGATCAGCGGCAGGGCCGCGGCGACGATGCCGCCGAAGATGAAGAACAACAGGACCGCCACGGCCGGAATGGCCAGCATCTCCATGCGCTTCTGGTCCGAGGCGATGGTGTCGTTCAAGGTCCCCGCGACCGGCTGCATGCCCGCCACCTGGACATCCACGCCCGGGATGGTGAATTTGTCCTTCACCTCGCGGTAGTTGTTCATCGTGCTCGTGTCGTCGTCGCCCTTGATGGCGAGCGTCGCGAACGCGTGCTTCTTGTCCTTGCTACCGGTGGCCGACGCACTCCACTCGCCGGTCTCGGTCCGCCAGTATGCGACGTTGACCTTGGCGATCTGATCCGGATGGTCCCTGGGCAGGCTGTTGAGACTGTCGGTGATCTTCTGCCCGAACTCCGGATCGTCGATGGTCTTACCGTCGGGCGCGGTGTACAGCAGGATCACATCGGACATGTGATCGCGTCCGTAGACATCGTCCTTGAGCACCGCGGCCTGCGAGGATTCCGCACCCGGATCGAACCAGCCGCTGGAGCTCAGATGCTTCTCCAGGCCGAATCCGTATGCCCCCAGGGCGAGAAGTGCGGCCACCGCTACACCCAGGACGGTGTAGCGGAGTTTGTGGACCAGCTCGCCCCAGCGGGTGAACACTAAGCGACTCCTTGAGCGGGGCGGGAGGTGAGCAGTGCGGACAGCGGCCGGAAGGGCTGCAGCCAGGCTCCCTCGTCGGGCAGCGATTCGAGGCTGACCCGGGGCAGCGGTTCACGGAACACACCCGGGATGTCCTCGAGGTCGACGAAACCGAGGATATCGGACGTGACAGCCCAACTCGCGTGCTCGCGGAATCCGAGCACCTGAACGGGGACTCCGGTGGCTGCCACTTCCTCGAGCGGTTCACGGAAGGCCTGGCCGTCCGCGGAGGCCACCATGATTCCCGCGAGACCCGCGCCGGAGCGACGTAGCTGGATATGCGCCAGCATGTCGCTGTCGACGTCGGAATCCTCGTCGATCTTGGGTTTGGCGAAGACTGCGTAGCCGACGTTGCGCAGTGCTTCCACCCAGGGCCGCACCACATCCGCGGTGCCCGGGGCGATATTGGTGAAAACGGTGGCCTCGGGTTCGACGCGCTGGGTGCTGCCGGCCGACAACTCCGCCGTGCGCGCCAGTAACCACCGGCCGAGCGCATCGAATCTGGGCCGATAGGCCGCGGTGGGGCGGCCGCCGAGAATGGCGCCCAAACCCATGTCGAGGTTGGGCGCGTCCCACACCAGCAGCACCCGCCGCACACCGGTGATGTCGCCGGTCGACGTACCGCCGGGGGCATCCGATTCGTTGCCGTGCACTGATCCGGCAACCTCGTCGGCCATCGGGGCCGTCTCCCTGGCACTCATAGCTAGATCTTCCCCCAAATGAACTCGGTGATGGCGCTTCCGGCTCGATGCGCCTTGCTCTCGAACTTCGTCACCGGACGTTCGAGACCGATCACCGTATCCGTCGCCGGATGCTCCGGATCACCGCCCGTCGCCTCGTTCAGCCCGACGAGCTGTGTCTCTCCCGCGCCGACCTCGGCGATGTGCTCGGCATAGTCGGCATGGTCGGTGGCCACGTGCAGAATTCCGCCGCGCTGCAGGCGGCTCGCGATGAGAGCCATGGTCGCCGGCTGCAGCAGCCGGCGCTTGTGATGCCTGGCCTTCGGCCACGGATCCGGGAAGAAAACCCGAACACCGGCGAGCGAATCCTTGGCAATCATGTGTTCGAGTACATCCACGGCATCGCCGCGCAGCAGCCGGACGTTGTCGATGCCCTCGCGCTCGATGCGCTGTACGAGCTGGGCCAGACCGGGCTTGTAGACCTCGATGCCGATGAGATCGAAGTCGGGTTCGGCCTGTGCCATCGCGGCGGTGGCGGTACCGGTTCCGCAGCCGACCTCGATGATCAGCGGTGCCGTGCGGCCGAACCAAGCGGCGGCGTCGAGCGGTTCGTCGCCCACCTCACGACCGATCCGCGGCCACATTCGGTCCCAGGATTGCTGCTGGGTCGCGGTGAGCGCGCCCCGGCGGGAGCGGAAGCTGGTCACCCGCGGATAGAGCCGTGCGGATTCGCGCTCGGGTGGCGTGCTCCCGGCGGCATCGTCGCGCCGTTCGCGGGGGCCTTCGTGGTTACGCAGGCTGCCGCCTTCGGCCCCGTCGCTACCGGCGGTGTGCTTCGCGGCGTCGTTCACGGCGTCCATTGTCCAGTACTCGATGATCAGCGCCGCAGTCGACCGCGCCAACCCGCGAAAGCGCGGTTCAGGCGGTGTCCAGCGGACGCGGTGGGCGGGCCCGCGTGCGGTCGCGGGTTTCGGACTGTCAGGCGGCCAGCGGCTGCGCCTCCGGTACCCGGGGTTCGCGCTGCTGCCCCAGGCGCAGACCCAGCAGCACCCGGCCGGCGGTACCCGCCATTTCCAGCAGCCCACGCCAGCGTGCGGGGGACGCCGCCACCGACCAGACCGTCCGGGTATCGGTATCGATATCGGTCACCGGAACACCGGCGACACGGTCGGCCAGCCAGTCCAGACTCAGCGGCGTGGCCAGCGGCAGTAGCGAGAAATGGTCGCTGAGCCGGTCCCGGACGTAGCCGACGGTCGCGCCGCCGCGGCGATAACGGCGAACCTGGGCATCGACACACGACATGTCGATGATCTGGTCGTGTACCGGCTGGACGATCAGTACCGGGCACTGCGGGATGTGCTGTCCCAGCCGCATGTCGTCGAACATCTCGCGCATACCGGGATCGTCGAGTACCTCGTCGAGCGGCCGGTCCAGATATCTGGAGACGTCCTGCCCGGCCAGCCGTGCCAGGGCCACGATCGGTGGCAGTTGCGCGGCGCGTTCGAGCAGGCGTTCACCGGCGGCGTCGATCCGGCCGTCGAGGGCCGCGTCGAGTGCCGGATAGGACCGCCGCAGCGCCGCGATCACGATCGCCGGGAATCCCGCGTACGGACCGCCGTTGAGCCGGACGAAGACCTCACCGGGATCGCCCACCGGTGCACCCAGCACCGCACCGGTGATCCGCAGTTCGGGCGCGTAGGACGGCGCCATCTCGACCATCCACGATCCGGCCATACCGCCCCCGGAATATCCCCACACCGCGATCGGTGTGTCCGAATCCAGGCCGAGCGGTGCGAAGTGCAGCGCGGCCCGGACACCGTCCAGACCGCGGTAGCCGGGTTCGCGGGGTGCGGCGAAACGGCCGTGCATGCCCTCGTGATCGGCGATGCTCACCGCCCAGCCCCGGCGCAGCGCATTGGCGACCAGCACCCATTCCAGCTGCGTGATGGAACCGGGCACCAACGCACCGCGGCGCAGCGCGTAGGACGGAATGCAACGTTCGGTGGCTGCGTCCACGGCCGATTGGAAGGCCAGCAGCGGGCGTTGTGTCTCGGGGTCGGCGTCGCCGGGCAGCAGCACCGTGGTGACCACCGCTTCCGGGTTCCCGTTCAGGTCGGTGCTGCGATACAGCAGCTGCCAGGCCGATACCCGCTGCGGAATCACACCCAGCAGCGCGATCCGCACGGGACGGCTGCGCAGAATGGTTCCCGGTGCGTGACCGGCCAGATTCGCCGGTGCGCGATAGAAGGGATCGCTCGACGGCGGCAGCAGCCGTTCCGGCTCGACCGCGGCGCCGTGGCCGCCGTGTCCGATGACGTCGACACTGACGCTCATCGCAACCTCCTGTACTTCGCGGGACACCCGCATCCGGTCGTACCGATGACCGTTGCGCTCATCGTCATCGGTACTCCATCGGATCCTGGTTTTCGGTGCGTGCGAGCGCGCGTCCGACCGGGGTCCACACCGTCGGCAGCCGCGCACCGGCGGCGCCGGTTTCCTCAGCGTAGGTGATCGATTCTATGAGCCGTAAGCTCGGATCGATCGAATTATGCTGTCCCACAAGAACAGCCGTCGACAAGCTCGAAACATTCCCAATGTCGGCCGTGGTCCCGCTCACCAGGAACGCCGCAGCGGGCGTGTGACGAACATCCCCGGTGGCGGCCTCGGACAAGCGGATTCGTGTGATCGATCCCACATTCGGATGGGGCGCAACGGTGCTCGCCGGAAAAAAGCGCGGTCCGTGCCGACAACAGGGGCCGGTTCTGACAGAATTTTCCGACGAAGGGGGTATCGCCCGTGCCGAGAGCCACCGCAACCAGCGTGACGCCGGGGTTCGTCACCGACCACGGCGGGTCCACCACACCAGAGCTCGACCAACTCGTCGCGACCGTGCGGGTCGGCGCCGACCCGCTGATCGCCGATCAACTGGCCGCCGCGGCGGCACGCCATCGTCGCCCGCTGCGGATTCAGCTGGCCGGACGGGCAGGCGCGGGCCGCTCGACCTTGCTGCGAGCCCTGGCTCTGATGTCCGCCGAGGAGACCGCGCCGGTGGATCGGCCCGGGGCGCCGGACCCCGTCCTCGACGCCGATCTCGTCGTCTATGTGCTGGCCGGTTCGCTGCAGCCGGCCGATCGCCGCATTCTGGAATCCCTGCGGCGCGAGAACACGCTGGTGGTGCTGAACAAGGCCGATGCGGTGGGGTCGCGCTGGGGCGATGCGGTGGTCGCGGCCGATCGCGCCGCACACGGGCTCCGGGTTCCGGTCGCGCCCGTGGTCGCCGAGCTGGCCGTGCGCACCCGGTCCGGCACTCCCGCCGAGGAGGATCTGCGGACGCTGCGGCGGCATGCGGCCGGAAGTGGTTCGGCGCTGACGCTGTCGCCGGAACTGTTCGTCGACGAGGCGGCGGGCCCGGATGTGGCCGAGCGGCAGGCGGTGCTGGAACGCTGGGGGTTGTACGGGGTGAGCTGCGCGCTGGTGGCCCTGCGATACGAGCCGGAACTCGGCCCGCAGCAGCTGTTGCAGCTGTTGCACGCCGCGAGCGGGATCGATCCGGTGCATGTCGGGCTGCACGATCGCTACGAGCAGATCGGGGCGCTGCGTGGTGCCGAACTGCTCGACGAACTGATCCGGATCGCGGCCCGGTCGGTGCCGCGCGCCGACGGCGGCCGCGCTCGCGATCTGATCGAGGACTACTTGGCCGGCGAGGAAGCGCTGTGGATCGGGATCCGGGCGGGACTGGCGGCGCCGGAGGTGCGCCACCTGGCGGCCGGATATCCGGCCCCGATGCCGTTCGACGCCGACGACGCACTGGCCCGGGCACAGCGCTGGCGGGCCGTCGCCGCGGGCGATATGCCCGCCACCGCCCGCCGCGCCGCGATCCGGTTGCACAACGGGTACATGCGGCTGTGGGAGCGGATGAGCAGTGCCGGACTGTGACGCGATGCCGGGCTCACCCGCGGTACCGGACCCCGACTCCGCATCGGCTTCGGTATCGACCGACGATGTCCGAGCGGTTGTCGAGCGGTGGAATCCGGCCGGCGGCGCCCTGCTGCGTCCGGCTGCGGATGCCGGGCAACAGCCGGAAGCCGTTGTCGGAGAATATGATTCGGTCACTCTGATCGGTCCCGACGATCCCAACACCACACTGCTGCGCACCGAACTGTCCCGATTCGAGCCCCGGGTGGCCTTCACCGATCCGGTCACCGATCCCGCGAATCTGCCGGATGTGATCGGCGGGGGTCCGGCGGTGGTACTGGTCCTGCTGGATCCCGGCGCGGCAGCGGGTGCGGGGCTGATCGATCCGGTCGCGCGGCTGCAGGCCTCCGGCAACCGGATCCTGTTCGCGATGAACGGAGTCCACGCCCATCCGCAGTGGCGCGCGACCCTGCAGCACGATGCCGCGATGCTGGCCCACGCCCTCGGTGCGGAGCCGGAGATCGTGCCGGTGTCCGCGCGGCTCGCGGTGGCCGCCCGCGGTAGTGGTGACGCCGCCCTGCTGGATCGCTCCGGACTGGCAGCCCTGCACGCCCATCTGAGTGTGGCGATCGGGAATCACGGGCCGGATCGGCTGGCCGGTGCCACCGCCCGGATCCTCGCCGATACCCGGGACCGGGTCATGGGACAGATCGAGGCGCTGCGCTCCGGTACCGCGGTCACCCGGCTGCGCGCCGAGCGCACCACGGCGCTGGCCGGGCGCGACGGCGGCCGGGCCCAGGCGCTGGCCGCGTTGCGTAATCGGCTGCAGCTGGCCCGGGTGGATCTGACACATGAGGTCGGTGCCCGGATTCGCACGCTCAACGCCACCGCTCGCACCGATCTGGAACGCCTCGACCGCCGCGCGGTGCGCGAATATCCGGAGCAGCTGCAGCAGCTGGTGAACGAGGCCACCGGGGAACTCGACGGCTTCGTCGGTCGGCGCCTGGTCGAGCTCACCCGGCAGATCGAGGCGGTCACCGGGCCGGCGCCCGGTTCGCAGCCCGGGCCGGGATCGTCTCCCGGTCGCCCGGCCGATCCGCCGCCCCGGGTGGGTGCGGATCCGGACGGCCGCCCGCGCGGTGTGGAGGACCGTCTGATGATCGCGCTGGGTGCATCAGCGGGTTTCGGCCTCGGACGGTTGATCGTTGCACCACTGTCGCTGGTTCCGGCGCTGGATATCGCCTCCGTGCCGATCACCCTGGCCCTCGGAGCGGGGGTCGCGCTGTGGGTGGTTCGAGCTCGCGGGCATCTGGCGGATCGGGCACATCTGCGGCAATGGGTGACCGATGCCCTGGTCAATGTGAAGGCGCAGCTGGAACAGCGGGTCGCGACCGCGCTGGTGGAGGCCGAGTCCGACCTGACCGACCGGGTGGTTCGCGCGAGTACCGCCCGTATGGTCGAGACCGACCAGCGGGTGGCCGAACTGGAGAAGCAACTGCGCCGCGCGGCCGCCGAACAGCCCGCGCAGCTGGCGGCGTGTGAACGCGATCTGGCGATCCTGGACGCCGCGGCCGGGAGCTGATCGCATCCGGTTCGCGTTTGCCCGTCCGGCCGGGTGGATACGTGGAGGTTTCGATCGGGACCGGAGTGAGCAACCCCATTCCGTACCGACACTCACATCGCGTTAACCTCTTTACCTAAGGAATCCGGGTGTCCGTCTCGTTCTCGTACGCCGCCCAGCCGGGGTGCGCTTTCGACGAGCCGGGGCGGATGTCCACCGCCACCGGCGGCCTTCCTGGTGTTGTGAGCTGTTTCAGGCAGCCTGCTCACCCCGCCGCGCTCATCTCAGGAGAGTTTTCATGACCTCAGCGACCATTCCTGGTCTTCACGGTTCCGATGGCACCGCGCCGACCGAGCATGCCGGACTGCTCGCCTGGGTGCAGGAGGTCGCAGAGCTCACTCAACCGGACCGGGTGGTCTGGGCCGATGGGTCCGACGCCGAATGGGATCGCCTCACCGCCGCTCTGGTCGAGGCCGGCACCTTCCAGAAGCTCAACGAGAGCAAGAAGCCGAACTCGTTCCTGGCGCTGTCGGATCCCTCCGATGTCGCGCGCGTCGAATCGCGCACCTACATCTGTTCGCGCACCGAGGCCGACGCCGGCCCGACCAACAACTGGGTCGACCCCACCGAGATGCGCGCCACCATGACCGAGCTGTACCGCGGCAGCATGAAGGGCCGCACCATGTACGTGGTCCCGTTCTGCATGGGCCCGCTGGGCGCCGAGGACCCGAAGCTGGGTGTGGAGATCACCGACTCCGAGTACGTCGTGGTGTCGATGCGTGTGATGACCCGCATGGGCAAGGCGGCGCTGGAGAAGCTGGGCAAGGATCGCCCGTTCGTGAAGGCGCTGCATTCGGTCGGCGCTCCGCTGGCCGAGGGCCAGGCCGACGTTCCTTGGCCGTGCAACGACACCAAGTACATCACCCACTTCCCCGAGGATCGTGAGATCTGGTCCTACGGTTCCGGTTACGGCGGTAACGCGCTGCTGGGCAAGAAGTGCTACTCGTTGCGCATCGCCTCGGCGATGGCGCACGACGAGGGCTGGCTGGCCGAGCACATGCTGATCCTCAAGCTGATCTCGCCGGAGGGGAAGAACCACTACGTGGCCGCCGCGTTCCCCAGCGCCTGCGGTAAGACCAACCTCGCGATGCTGCAGCCCACCGTGCCCGGCTGGCGCGCGGAGACCCTGGGTGACGACATCGCCTGGATGCGCTTCGGCGAGGACGGCCGCCTTTACGCGGTGAACCCGGAGTTCGGCTTCTTCGGTGTCGCCCCCGGCACCAACCGCAGCTCCAACCCGAACGCGATGGCGACCCTGGAGGCGGGAAACACCGTCTACACCAACGTCGCCAAGACCGACGACAACGATGTGTGGTGGGAGGGCCTCGAAGGCGAGCCCGATCACCTGATCGACTGGAAGGGTAATGACTGGTACCTGCGGGATACCGAAACCCTGGCCGCGCATCCGAACTCGCGTTACTGCACGCCGATGTCGCAGTGCCCCACCCTGGCCCCGGAGTGGGACGACCCGCAGGGCGTGCCGATCTCGGCGATCCTGTTCGGCGGCCGCCGCAAGACCACCATCCCGCTGGTGACCGAGTCCTTCGATTGGCAGCACGGCGTTTTCATGGGCGCCACCATGTCCTCGGAGCAGACCGCCGCCGCCGAGGGCAAGGTCGGCAATGTGCGCCGCGACCCGATGGCGATGCTGCCGTTCATGGGCTACCACGTCGGTGACTACATGAACCACTGGATCAACCTGGGCAAGAACGCCGATGCCGGCAAGTTGCCGAAGATCTTCTACGTCAACTGGTTCCGTCGCGGTGACGACGGCCGCTTCCTGTGGCCCGGATTCGGCGAGAACTCGCGCGTGCTGGAGTGGATCATCAACCGTCTCGAGGGCAAGGCCGAGGCCGAGGCGACCGCGGTCGGCAATGTGCCCACCGCCGCGCATCTCGATCTCGAGGGCCTTGATGTGGATCCGGCCGATGTGGACGCGTCGCTGAAGGTCGACCTCGAGGAGTGGCGCAAGGAGATTCCGCTGATCGAGGAGTGGTTCGAGTTCGTCGGTGACAAGCTGCCCTCCGGCGTGCGCGATGAGTTCGAGGCGCTGAAACAGCGTCTGGCGTAGGTCGTTCCGGTCCGCCGGGACCGGGATCCGCTCGACGACACCGTGCCGCCCGCACCGTCTTCACGACGGGCGGGCGGCACGTCTTTTTCGCGTTCCGGCTGCGAAATGGCGCGCTTGTCCTATTCTGAACATGTTCTGCATCTCGCGATTACCCCCTGCGGTTGCGGGGAATTAACTAACCGGCTGAACTGAATGTCAGATGGTGCTCGTTGGTTCCGTCCGCCGGGCGATCGGCCGGATGTGTGGGAGGTGGGTGTGGGCATGACCGGACTCGAGTTCGACCCTGCTGATGTCTCGAGGTTTGCCGACGCTGCGCACCGGGCGTCGCTCGCCGAGGTCGCCAGCACGCCGCTGGCGCGTGCCGCGGCCCGCCTGCAAGCCGTACTGCCACCCGGATGGCGTGTGGACATCGATACCGCCACTTCTCATCCGCAGCGTGATTCCCAGCCCGTTCTGCGGGTTCGTATGTCGGAGAACTGATTCGGCGCACCTTCATCGCGAATCATCTGCCGCACAGTGGACATTCCAGGCAGGTGTGCGGGGTGAAATGTCGCGAAATCCTACCTGCCGGTTCGCTTTTCACGAAACGCACTATTGCGTTAACGCCGCTCACGGAGCATGCTTAGAGCAAACAATGTCGGACGATTTTACAAATGCAATCGCAGGGGAGTCCGAATCATGGCGGTGCAAGTGGTCGGCCGATCGCTGATGACCAGTGATCAGACCCCACATCAGGCAAGGTCCGTCGGCATCGGTGGCTGGGTGGTGTCTTTTCTTCCCGGCCGGACCTTGACGCTCGAGCAGGCGACGGCGGCGCTGCAGGCGGCAGAGGCGGTGACAGCGGTGCGCTCCCTGGCCAATCGAGTCGGCCTGACCCCGTTGGAAACCGTGGGCCTGGCAATGCAGGAGCCGCCCTGGGCGGAGCCGGTCCGGCCCAATCGCCGGCGCGGCTGGTTGGAATAGTCGATTCACCCGGTTCGGAACCCGTTTGCGAGAACGCTTTTCACTTCGGTGGCCGCTCGTCGGCCGGAGGCGTTGCCCGGGAGCATGTCCCGGGCGTCGTGATGCCCTAGGTGAAAATGGTTGGCGTTCAGGAAGAACGGATGTGGATCGGCTTGGTGGCGACCACGACCAGATTGCTCACCAGCAGTTCCCGGATGCCCGGAACGCGGGTCACCCACCATGCCCAGTGTGGGTGATAGCGCGGGAAGGTGGCGAGAACTCGAGCCCGCCCCTCGGCGCGGTGTGCCCAGCGCAGGCCGGCCGCGGCGGTGACCGCGAACAGTGAGATGCCGAAGCGGTTCTTCGGCTGATGTCCGGTCCGGCGGATATACCGCCGGGCCGCGTACTCACCGCCCAGGTAGTGCCACGGACCGGTCTCGTGTCCGCCGAACGGGCCGAGCCAGACCGTGTAGGAGAGAATTATCAGACCGCCCGGTTTGGTGATGCGCAGCATTTCCTCTGCCATCAACCAGGGATCGGGCACGTGCTCGCCCACATTCGATGACAGGCAGATGTCGACGGCGTCGTCGCGGATGGGCAGTGCCATTCCGGAACCTCGCACCGCGCCCGCGACGGTGAGCCCCGCTGCGTGCATTTCGGTCGGATCGGGCTCGATCGGGATATATCGGGCGCCTTCCGCCGCGAATCGCTCGGCGAAATACCCGGGGCCGCCACCCACATCGACGACGGTGGTGCCGGTCAGGTCGCGTCCGGTGAGATCGCGGTAGAAATCGGTGACCAGATCGGCCGTATCGTCGGCGATACCGCCGTAGAAGCGCCCCGGGTCGGTCTGTTCGAAGCGAAAACTACTCAACAGACGCAGCGAGCGGCGAAGGGTGGCCCGGCGCGCGAAACGGGGACGCGGTCCGGTTGCATCGGATCGAAGCATGGCCGAGTCAGTCTGTCACAGGGGATCGTGACCGCTCACAGCAGATACGCAGCCACCGAAGCGACCCGAACCTGTCCATGGCCGCTAGGGTGGAGCCCATTGTCGCCCGTTGTGAACGATCTGGAGAGCTGCTGTGTCCGATCCCGGTCCCCGCGTACCCGAGGTGGTTACGCAGTTCACCGGGCTCGATGCGGCCGGTCCGCGGGAATCCGGGCGCTGTGATTCCGCTGATCCGACGATGACCGGACACGCCGATTCGGTGCGCGAGGTACTGCTGCTGTGCTGGCGCGACACCGGACATCCGCAGGGTGGCGGAAGTGAGCGGTACCTGGAGCGGGTCGGCGCGCAGCTGGCCGCGCGCGGTGTGAAGGTGACCCTGCGGACCGCGCACTATCGCGGGGCGCGTCGCCGGGAACGGATCGACGGGATCGATATCAGCCGTGGTGGCGGGCGCTTCAGTGTCTATCCGCGGGCGCTGGTGGCCATCGCGGCCGGGCGGCTCGGATTCGGGCCGTTACGCGGTCTGCGACCCGATGCCGTGATCGACACCCAGAACGGCATTCCGTTCTTCGCCCGCGTGATCTCCGGCGCTCCGTCGGTGGTGCTGGTGCATCACGGCCACCGGGAGCAGTGGCCGGTGGCCGGGCGGACCGTCGGGCGGATCGGCTGGTGGATCGAATCACGGCTGTCTCCTCGCGTGCATCGCAACGACCAGTACCTGACGGTCTCGCTGCCGTCCGCCGAGGAGCTCGCCTCCCTGGGCGTGGACGCGACCCGAATCGCGGTGGTACGCAACGGCGCCGAGCCGGTACCCGAACAATCCCCGACCGGAGCCGAGCCGAACCGCACCCCGTATCCCAGCGTCGTGGTGCTGTCACGTCTGGTGCCGCACAAGCAGATCGAGGACGCCCTCGACGCCGTGGCGGGCCTGCGCACCCGCCTGCCCGGCCTGCAGCTCGACGTCATCGGCGACGGCTGGTGGGCCGGCAACCTGAAAAACCGTGCGCGCCAACTGGGTATCGCCGACGCGGTCAATTTCCACGGCTTCGTCGACGAAGCCCGCAAACATGAACTACTCTCCCGCGCTTGGGTTCACCTACTCCCCTCCCGCAAGGAAGGCTGGGGTCTCGCGGTGATCGAAGCCGCCCAGCACGGCGTACCCACCATCGGCTACCGCAGCTCCCGAGGTCTCACCGATTCGATCGTCGACGGCGTGACCGGAGTCCTGGTCGACGACCCGGCTCAGCTCACCGAGACCACAGGCGAACTGCTCGCGGATACCGAGATGCGTGTGGTGATGGGGGAGAAGGCTCGAGCACGGGCACGTGAGTTCTCCTGGGAACAAACGGGTTCCGGAGTCGGTGAAGTGCTGGCCGCTGCCGCACGGGGGAAGTTCGTCGCAGGCTTGGTGGCCGGCGCTCGCCCGGACGGACACGGATAACGGCGCTGCTACGATTCCCTGAAAGTGGAGGTAGAGCCAGTTTCAGGGGGAACGTGTGAAGATCACTCCGGAATCCTTGCGTGAAGCCGGGATCAGTCTCGGCAAGCTGGGCGAGGCAGTCCACGACACAGCCGTCTACCCGCTGCTCGATGCCGAGCGTGGGATCACCGCCCTGCAGGGATCACCGATCGCCGGAGCGCTGTCCGGAGCGGACGCGGCCAGTTCGCAGGCCAAACTCACGCTGTCATCACGCCACGCGGGCATGGCGGAACTGCTGTACTCCACCGCAGCCACATTCCAAGGCCAGGACGAGGAATTGGCGAACAAGCTGAAGGATTTCGGTGATCTGAACGGGAAGGGCAATTGATATGCCCATTCCCACCAAAACCCAGGTGATGGGATGGAAGACCGGAATGCTCGCCGAGATCGCGGGTGATGCGGTCAAGCTTCGGGACGCCATCGACACCGATGCCGACATGATGAACCGAACCATTCACGGGCTCGACTGGTCCGGTGCGGCCTTTCAGGCAGCGGCCGATCGCGCGGACCGGGAGAAGACCCAACAGCGCGCGGTGGCTACGGCATACGACGATCTGGCGACTGCTCTGCAGGCGGCGGAGAGCGACACCGGGTGGCTGATCGGGCAGATTCAACTGGTCGTGCGCAACAACTCCTTCCCGCACTGGACGATCGGTGACGACTACGTCGTCACCCCGGCGGACAGCACGCTGCAGGAGCAGGCCGACAATGCCACTGTCAGCTTGCAGAGTCTGGCCGATCAGCTCGGTCAGGCGATGGACAATTGGGCGCCCAAGATCGCCGAAGCGGTGAGCGCGATTTCCGACAGTGCGCCGATCATCGCGGAGAAGTGTGTGGTGAACCCCGCCGATCAGTTCACCTCGCAGCAGGCCCAAGCCGATCTGGAAGCTTTGCGCAGCGGCACGGCCGACGCGGCCACACTGGAGCGGCTGCGCGCCGCCACCGACCTCACCTCTGAAGACAAGGACGCGCTGGCCAGCGGAAAGGGCGTCAACCTACCGCAATTCGACTATCTCCAGGCCCTGTCCAAGGGCATGAACGGGATGAGCGGTGCGGACATCGCGAACCTCGGCAGCAAGCTCACGGGCAACGGTCACGATCAAGTGCAGGCGGCGGTCGCCGACGGCTTCCGGATCGTCTCGGATCCTCAGGTCCATTCCGCGGGGCTCGACGGATCACCCGGTAATGCCACCGGCGGTATGAATCAGCTACCCGACACCGTGCAACGCGCGCTGACGAACGACCCGGTCAAGTCGATCCCGTTCGGTTCACATCATGTGAACAACTGGGATGATCTCCGTGCGATCAACTCGGTGATGTCCAAGGGCGACAAGATGATTCAAGGCAGCGACATCAACCGGGGCATGCTCAAACAGGGCGCCGAGATCGCCGCCGCGTCGAACCCGGACGCCTACTTCGATGTCAACACGAAAAATGCGGCGAACCTCGCCGACGGCCTGCTGGGCAACGCATCCGGCGACCACGCCGCCATCCACGACGCCGTTCTGGCCGATGCCAACGCCCCCGCGGGCTCCGACGCACGCGCGGCGGCGGACCGGATGGGCGTCACCTGCGACCACGGCGGCAAGTACTACGGCAACCAGCATGTGGTGGACATCCTCGAACACGAGTGGACACCGGATCAGCATGGCGCCGAGAACGTTTTCAAGTGGATCGGGGAGGATGCTTCCCTGCCGAAGGGGAGCTTTGCCAACAACCAGGCCGGGCAGACGGCATACGGACTGGCGGCGATTCTCGGGGATTCGAACAATCAATCGGTTCTCAACAGTCCAGACCATCCTTTGGGTGCAAAGAATCCCGCGCTGACTCAGACGCTAGCGAACACTCTGTCACCATATCTGGGTAACTTCGCAGATGTTCGCGACTACCCGGGTACAAGCATTCTGAATAGCGCGCCGGTAGACTCCGCAGGAAATAGAATCAACTCACCTTTCAGTGATCCATCCGATCTGAGCAAAATGTTTTCTGTGCTCGACTCTGATCCGCAGGCCGCTCGAACGATCAATAGTGCTGGGATGCAATGGCACGACGCTCTTGCATACTCTGCTGGCCTGAACACTGATCATGCATCAGGGTATCTGGCGAATGCAGGAAACTTGCAGTCCGCAATGAGTGACGGGTTGTCCAGCCAGATCAATGCTCATGCGGCGGAACGCTCCTATGAGGCCTCTCAGCAATACGCCGATCGGGGAGTCTTCGCAGACGGTGTGACAAGTGTGGTTCAAACTGCGGCGTCGATAGCCGCCGGCCCTGAGGCTGGTCCCATCGTTGGTGGTATCGCTGCCACGGTCGACTCCTATATCAAGGCCGATGTTATTCCCAACCCCGCAGATCCTGCTCACCCCTTGCCGAACGACAAAGTATCCACTGAGCTGAACGCCATTCAAGATTCCATCAAGGCGGACACGATAAGAAGTGAATATCTGCAGGTCCAAGGGTACGTGCAACAGCACCCGGAGGCCGCTCACTATTTCGAACAGCAGAATGGCGGAAATATGATAGCCGACTGGCATAATATCGCCAGTGGCGATGGGCTGAACGAGTGGCGTGAAAGCTACAGTCGATTCGTGCACGATGTGAACCCCGCACTTCCGAAAGATGTATTCCCGGAACCCAGCTCGGACAAGAACGGGCCAATTAGAGAATCTGAAATTGCGCCGCGTGGCGGACAGAATTCGCCGGGTGTCAAATGACAAATTTGACTCGTCTTCTGGCTGCCGTGGCAATACTGGGTTGCGGAGCCTGTGGTGCACCGGCATCTGATCACGATGCAGATCCGGAATCATCGTTTCTTTCAGCCACTTTGACTGCATCCAGCCTGCAACCGCCGCCGCAGAGTGCCGATATGAATCCGAAAATAGCATACGATCCGTGCACAATGATCCCAGACGGTGTCGTTCGTAAAGCTGGATACAATCCGGCGACCCGGAATAGATATTCGGGTGCGCCTCACTCTTCGGTGGTGATATTCGGATGCGATTTCGTTGACGATTCGAACAGTGCTATAAATCCGCAATCTGAATTGAAGGTCGCCTCATCAAATGACAGTCTCAACGAGAATCGAAATTCGCGGACCGATCCAGCTTACAAGCATGAGCCTGTGGTCGCGGTCAATGTAAACGGGCGGGAAGGATTTCAAGCCTCCGATGCGCCCGAGTACGGCACCTGCTATGTGTATTTTGCAACCAAAGCCGGGACTGTGACTGTAATACGAAGAACCACACCGACCACGCATGACTATGATCCGTGCGCTGGGATGCTCGATCTGGCCAAGCTGATCGAACCAACGGTCGGAGCCAATAACTGATGTTGGACATAAAGTCGGCCGCAGGCGTTATCGCGACCGACTTGTTGTTCGGCGTGCGCTTGCAGGCCGCCTGCGGCCGATATCGCTGTACTCATCACTCGACCGATCTCGTCGAATCCCGTGTACGAGATATGCATCGACGTTCAGCACTATGTGAGACAGCACCCGGAGTACGCGCACTTCCTCGACCCTCACCCGAGTGGTGCCTACCGAGCCCGAATCTGTTGCAGGACTGGGCACCTGATCGCCGATCCAACTGGGGTTGCGGAGAACGAATGACGGGATGCTTACAGCCCGTTCGCCATGGCTGTCAACAGGCAGTTGGGGCAGTGCGGAGTTCCGCCGATCCCATTATCGAAACGACGGTTCTCACCACGCCGAAGTGACTGCTCCAGCCCACGTGGCCGTCCGACGGGGTTGGCAGTACCGCCATGTTCGAGCTGACGGGCAGGAGTCGGTCAGGGCACATCGGCGCTGATTTCGAGAGCCGTTGCCGGCCAAGTGAACTCGGCTCCAATTCCAGGGAATTCCTATGCGCGGTCGAGGGTGCCGGAGATTGCGTTGGCTACGAAGGCATCCCACTCGTCCGGGGTGAAAACCAGTGCAGGCCCGGAGGGGTTTTTAGAGTCGCGGACTCCGATGCGGTTGCTGGACAAGAAGGCGACTTCCACGCATTCCTTACCTGCCGAGCTCCGGCTGCTTTTGAACCATGTCGCCCCGGATAGGTCAACGGTCATCTTCAGCTGTCCCTTCTTGCCACCTGCCGGAGCAGGCTTCTACTCGATACAGCATCCAGCGCGACGTGCTGGATGATCGCAGATGCCTCACGGTACCTTGCTATATCTGCCTCCCCCTCGAGATAGACGTCGCCGGTGTAGTTCTCGACGTAGACGACAGTTGGCTCATGGCTGTCCGGGAAGTCGAGGATTATGAACGGACCGACCGGAGTGCCCAGCGGAAAACCCGCTCTCGAAGGCAGGATTCGAACGCTGACATTGTCGCTCGTACCCAAGTCGGCCAGGTGTCGCAGCTGTTCTGCCATCACAGCCGGCTCACCGACGACGGTGTGAAGAACGGACTCGTGCAGTACCAGGTTGACCTTCGCCGGACTCGTCCTACGAGTCATGATCCGTCGCCGACCGGCTCGAAGCTCGATCCGGCTCTGCTGTTCGTCCTCCGAATCATCCGGGAAGTAGATCCGATCGAGCGCACGCGCGTAGTCGGTAGTTTGGAACAGGCCAGGGATGATGTCCGGCCGGTAGATGTCCAACGTCGCTGCGGTCGACTCCAGTCCGACATAGACATTGAAGCCTTCCGGTATGACGTCCCCGAACCCGTGCCACCAAGTCTTAGCGGCTATCTGCTTGTTCAGCCCGACCATCGCAGCGGTGCGTTCGCTGTCGAATTCCAGTATCGCGCAGAGCGCTTCGATGTCGCGCGTCGTGAGCTTGCCGACCTCGCCGCGCTCGATCCGCGCGAGCTTGCTGAGGCTCCACTCCATCGTGGCGGACACCTGCTCGAGAGTGAGATTCATGTCCTGCCTGCCCCTGCGGAAGTATCGGCCGAGTTGCCGACGCGGGAGCGGTGATGTTGCGCTCTCCTTTGCCACTTTGACCCCCTTGCTCTGCCATCCCTGCGATTATCGTTGACCAGACTGACAGGCGCCCTGGGGTTTTGGGACATTTCAGCGATATTTCCGTAGTGGCATTGTCATTCGGGTGTGTCGATGATGTTCTTGAAACACCTCCGTGGGGGATCGCCGCCGACGAATATCGGCAATCCGGTCGGCCACGAGCTGAAGCTCCGCGCCCATCGCTGCACCCGGCATATGCCACCTGCTCGGCC
Organism: Nocardia sp. NPDC052254; assembly: GCF_040679495.1. Lineage (NCBI taxonomy): Bacteria > Bacillati > Actinomycetota > Actinomycetes > Mycobacteriales > Nocardiaceae > Nocardia > Nocardia sp. NPDC052254. The sequence goes on from NZ_JBFAUW010000002.1 coordinate 685,050, forward strand.
GCATGTCTCTCAGATCAGATTGTGTTCATTTGCGCGACGAATCGAGGTTCGATGAGTACGTCCCGCCCGCCCGACGATGTCGCCGATACCGCGTTCGGTAGACGCGACCACTACCGCAAACGATACGGCCTACCGGCCTCGGTTGAGCCTCATGCTAACCGCATCATCGTGAAAGTTGGTGTGATAGCGGCGATTACGATGCCCGAGCCGCTCGGCATCCGCGTGCTGGACGCTTTGTCCGCGCGTGGTGCGGCGGACGGCCCGATCATTCTGCACACCCGCAGCAGACGGTGGACCTATCTGCTGGAACCGGATATCCCGTTCGAGGACTACGAACTGTATGCCGAGATGTATCGGAGGTCGGTCACCATCGCTCCGGTCGGGGCGAGTGTTGCCCTGCCCGCTCCGACCGATCCCGAAGACGGGTATCGGTCCTGGAAGCGGCTGCCGGACAACGACTGTCGTCCTTCGGCCGCGCTGCTGGTCGAAGTCGTCCGGGACTGTGGGCGGAGTGCGGGGAGTGGGGCATGACCGCGGCACTGGTCGTGTGGTCCGCGGCGTCCTGGCTGCTGCTGGTCGCGCTGGCTCGGTGGTCGGTCGGCTGGCGACTTCCGGGCTCGAAGCCGCAGCGTTCGGTTCCGGATGTTCGGCCGCGGGGTGGGGTATCACGTGGTTCGGCGCCGGGTGGTTCGGCGCGGCGCCGGGCGTCTGTGCCGAAGTTGACCGTCGGCGACATCTCCGAACGCATCGCGCATGAGCGACGCCTTCGTGAAATAGCGACCAGCACAGAGGTTTACGGCGTCCGGCCGCGCAATGGTGCTGCACCTGTCCGAGCTGCGCCGACGCGCGCCTCTCGATGGTGATGCGTGATCGCGAGTGTCGACTCGTGAGCCGCTGTCACCGCTCCGGGCGCGACCATCGGTCTGTCCGCCTCGGGCCTCACTCCGCGAGCTGATCCACGACCCATCCGGTGGTGTTGGCGCTGGATCGGAGCTCGGAGTGGCCCACCGGCGGAGCGCCGGGGAAAAGGTCGTCGTAGAAATCCATCGTGACGCCGGGCTCGGAGATCACCGAGCAGGTGGTGGGCGGGGTCGCCACTTCGTCGTGGCGGCTGGCGATCACCGAGTAGCGGACGCCTGGCTGGGTGATGGGGCCGTCGAAAACAGCGTGGTAGACCTGGGATTGGGGTGTCATCTGCATCGCGGACGCCAGGTCCGGGGATGCCGCGGTGAGCATCGTTGCCAGGAAGGGGGCCGCTTGGAGGATCTCCACCGGTGTGATCGGGGGATTGTGGATGCCGTAGGCGGCGAGGAAGCCGACGCCGTCGCAGCCGCGGGCCTCGGGTGCGAGAAATACCGCGTGTGAGATTTCGGGTGCGCCGTGCAGGACCTTGATGAAGTAGTTGGACACTACGGTGCTCGCCGAATGCGCGAGGATGTCGACCTGTTCCACACCGGTGCGTTGCCGCACCTTGGCGATGAAATCCGCGACCTGTTGCGCACTCGCCGGAATATCGCCCGCCCAGCGTTTCTCGCTCACGACGCCGCCCTGGAATACGAGTGCGCAATACCCCGCATCGTGCAAGGCAGCGAGCATCGGAGCCCACTGCGCGGAGGTCTGGGCAACGGTGCCGTCACCGCCGGGCAGAACGATCACCGGATGGGGATGGCGGGGAGTGGGAGCGCAATCGATATTCGGCTCCACAGCTTTCCCGGCAACCGCTGCGGCAGGAGTGATCACGGGGGGTTCGGCCGACCCCGGCCCGGCCCCGCTACCGAATGTCGCGATCGAACAGAGCGAAAGCACCGCCACCGCGCGTGCACACTGTGTTCCCATGCGTTGCCATGCCTTTCGAGATCCCGTCGGCCACACGGGATGAGGGATCAATATCGACATTCCGTGGATCACGGCCGTCGCCGGCGATCGATCAGGGCCGCGACCGCTCCCGCGAAAAGTAGTGCTGCCCACAGGGCATGTGCGGCCAGGGCGGTGACGCGGTCCATGGCGGATGCCTTCGCCACTTCCCGTACCCCGGGTACCCGATAGAGGGTGAGGTACGGGTCGGAGAAGATCGGTTCGAGTTGGCCGACAGTTGTTTTCGAGTTGCCGAGGGCGCCGGGAGTGCGGTGCTCGACCAGGATCCAGCCCACGCCCTCCGCCGCCAGTTCCGCTGGGCTCGCGCCGCGCAGCAGGAGGTTCTCCACTCGTTGCGCGCGTACTCCCTCGCCCGTGACCACCTGGCCGCGCACCGGCAGCACTCCGGTCTGCAAAACATCGGAGCGGAGCATGCGGGGTGCGGGATCGAGGACCGGAACTCGCCCGCTGTATGGGAATTCGCGGAACATCCCCGCGGGCAGGACGGCGACGTCGCCGGGGCCCTCGACCATCGCGGCCACTCGTTGCCATGCGGGTGGGTAGTGCACCGGGCGCAGGGCGCCGCCGACACCCCAAGCCAGATCGGGGAGGGTGAGGATCAGAGCGGCGATGAACACGATCGCGACAAGAGGTTGTCGCCCATCGGGTTCGGATGGTTCCGAGGCGGTCTGCCCGGGCCGTGGACTCGGCGCCGGTTCCCTATCGCCGCGTGGGCGCAGGGTGGCCAGTGTGCGGCATCCGGCCGCTGCGCAGAGTGCGAGCGCCGGCATGGCCAGCGCCACAAATTTCTGCGTATCGCGCAGCAGTCCGGCGCCGGGTATGCGCCCGATCAGGTATTCCCCGGCCGACAGCCCCCAGCCGGTCGCGCCCAGCGCCGGCAGCACGATGCTGACGGCCGCCAGTATCAGCAGTGTGCGGCGTGTGCGGCGGGTGGCCCGGTCGCCGGACGCGCCCACCGTGTACACACCCGACAGCGCCACCCCGAGCAGGACGAGAGTGGCGACGACCGCGAAAAGCGTTGTTCGCGAACCGGGTACCGAATCGCCGTTCCAGATGCCACCCAGCCCGGCCAGGCTCGCGAGGGTGCCCAATCCGGGCTCGGCGCGCGCCGCGAAGGCTGCCACCCCTGCGGGATCGGACGGTTCGGTGCCGCTGCCGGACAGTGCCGTCGCCACCAGCCAGGGGCTGGCGGCGAGCAGCCACACACCGATCGTGCCGAGCAGATTCCGGCGCCCCACCGTCAATATCGCGACGAGCCCGGCCAGCAGCGAGCCGGTCGGTGTCAGCCCGGCCGCGGCGAGGACACCACCCAGCATGAGCCACGAATACGCCGGTCGGATCGATCGGTGCCGGGTGCCGATGACCGCCGCCGCGGACCGTTCACCCACTGCCGCGCCGGAGTCCCGCCCCGGTGGCGGGCCGGTGCGAAACACTGTGGAACGCAACCGGAGCCGGTGTGCGATCAGGACCGTCCACGGCAGCGCCGCATACCCGGTGAGCAGACTCCAATGCCCCTGCAACAGTCGCTCGGCGACATACGGATTCCAGATCGCGACAGTCGCCGCCACCAATTGCGGTGCGAGCGAGACCCCCAGCAGCTCGCGTGCCAGCCGGGCCGCACCCCAGCCGGCAGCGGTCGATGCCAGCAGCAGAATCACCTTGACGACGATCCCGCCGTCCACGATCACCGAGAGTGCGGCGAGCAGTCCGTCCTGCGGAACCGCCCGTGGCGCGGCGTCTCCGAGCCCCAGTGCGGCATCGGTGGCGTACGAGCGCGGGGTACTGACGGCATCGCGCAGCAGCAGATATCCGGATCCGAGCAGCGGCCCCAGAATGATCGTCGCGAGCACCAGGCTGTAGCCGACCGGTACGAAGCCCAGCCATCTCGCGGACCTGCCCGCCTCGTGCGCGGCGGAGTCTGCCCGGTGTCCCTCGCCGGTCGATCCCCGTGGCGAGTCACTGGGTTCTCCGTCGCCTGCTCGAGTCCCGGTCACGCTGAGCCACCCTACGTCGAGGAGGTGGACGGCTCACGTGCGGAACGACGGCGCCGGATCGGGCCCGGCCGCGTGCGGTGCCGTCGATATCGCCGTCGCACATCGCCGTCGCATCGGGCATAGTCGGCCGATGAGCGGAAACGAGTCGGCGGAGAACCACTGTGCGGAGTGCGGATTCGACTATCGGACCGAGGAGGCGCACCGCGCCGCGGCAGCGATCCGGGCCGGTGTCACCGAGATGGCCGCGACGCTCGACGATTGCCCCGATGCGCGCCGCCGCCGCACGCCCGAGCTGTGGTCGCCGCTCGAATACGGCTGCCATGTCCGCGATGTGCTGCTGGTGCAGCGGGAGCGGGTTCTGCTCGCGCGCCGATCCGATACTCCGGCCCTGGTCACGATGGGCCGGGACGAGCGCGGCGAACACGACGGCTACGCCGATCAGGACCCCGCCGAGGTGGCCGGGGAACTGATCGCGGCCGCTCGGCTGCTGGCCAATGTGCTCGATCGGCTCGGCGACGACTGGCACCGGTCCGTTCTGTACAACTACCCGGACACGACGGAACGGGACCTGCGGTGGGTAGCCGTCCACACGGTCCACGAGGTGCGTCACCACCTGCTCGACATCCGGCGGCAGCTCGTCGGCGCCGGCTGAACCGGCTCGTCGAGGTCGGGCCGACTGGGGCACCCGCGCGCGAGATGGGACCATGGCGGAATGCCTGCTCTGCGCCGTCTGCCCGTGGTCGCGGATATGACCCTGGTGACGGCCGGCGCGATGACCGCCAATGTCGCCGGCTATCTGCTGCAACTGCTGGCCGGACGGTGGCTCGGAGTCACCGGCTACAGCGAATTCGCGAGTCTGCTCGCGGTGCAGTTGCTGGCCGCGGTGCCGGCGCTGGCATTGCAGAATGTGGTCGCCCGGGAATTGGTGCGCGGAGCCGCGGTGGCGGCGGTCCGGCAACTGGCTCGGCGCTGCGCGGTGATCGTGGTGGTGGCAGCGGTCGCGCTGATACCGGTTGTCGCGCTGGTGCTGCACGTCGATCCGCTCGCCGCCGGTGGGGCATTGCTGGCCGCGCCGGTGCTCGTACTGATCTCCGGTGAACAGGGGATTCTGCAGGGCGGACACCAATTCCGCCGGCTGGCAGTGGTTCTTGGTGGAGTGGCGATATTCCGGGTGGTTCCGGCCGTGGTCGTGCTGGCGGTGGGCGGAAATGCCGCCGCGGCATTGTGGGCGGCGGCGCTCGGATTGCTGGTGGCCGCCGTCGTCGCCGATCGGATCACGCGGTCGATCGGTACCGCGTCGGGTGCGCCCGACTCGGAACATCGGCCGTCGCACACCGCGGGGGTCACCGCCGTGCTGCGGGCCGCCCAGGTCCAGGCCGCGCTCATGGCCCTGTCCTCGGCCGATCTCATCATCGCCCGGATCGTGCTCGACGAGGCCGATGCCAGCCGATACGCCTTGGGTGCGATCGCCACGAAGATCGCCTTCTGGCTGCCGCAGGCCGTCGGTGTGGTGCTGTATCCGCGGATGGCGCAACCACAGCATTCGGTGAAGGCATTGCGTTCGGCGCTGGCGGTACTCGCGGTGATCGGACTGGTCGCGGTCGCCGGTGCGGCCGTTCTGGCGCCGCTGGCCCCGGCGTTCGCGGGATCGGACTACGCGCCGATCGAAGGGTGGCTGTGGTTGTTCGCCCTCGACGGCGCGCTGCTGGCGGTTCTGCAGGGCGCGCTGCTGTCGGCCATCGCCGCCGACCGCACCGCACCCGCCGCCATCATCTGGGTCGGCCTGGCGATCGAACTCGCCGTCACGCTGCCGTTGGTGCGCAGCTTGCCGGTCCTGATCGCGATCGCCACCGGAACAGCCGCGGCGGCAACCATATCGGTGGTCGTGATCGTGGTCCGCGGCGTTCGGCGCGACCGAGGTCGGCTGCCCGCCGGCGCCGGTGATCGACGGGTGACCTCGCCGCCCGGCGACTGATCTCAGTTCACACCGGCGCCGCTGAACATCTCGATGAGCCCGAACGGCGCGCGCTCACCCAGGCAGAGTTCGAGCACCTCCCGCGCATCCGCGTACGCCGCCGTGCTGCGGGTGAACAGCCGCGCTTCGTAGGCGGCGAGCGCGGCCTCGACATCGCCCGGATGCGCGGCGATCGCCTGCGCCAGTTCGGCGCCGTCCAGCATCGCCAGATTCGCGCCGTCGCCGGAGGGCGGCATCAGATGTGCGGCGTCACCGAGGAGCGTCACCCCGGCCACCCGGTCCCATCGGTGCCCGTCCGGGAGGGTGTGGATCATGCGCGGGACCGGCGCGGATTCACCGTCGGTGAGCAGCGCGGTGAGTTCCGGCGCCCAGCCCTCGAACTCCTCCGCGATGCGAGCGGTCGCGGTCGCGGCGTCGGTGAAGTCGATGCCGGCGATCCACTCGGCGGAGCGATTCAGCTGGACATAGGTGTGCACGATGTCGCCCGCCTCGCGATGAGCGGTGATCCCCGTGCCCGGCGTCAGCGCGTACATCGCACCGTCGCCGACCGCCGCGGCCGATGCCGGGTGATGTGCGTCGACGTCGTACAGATAGGTCTCGATGAATGTCGTGCCGATGTATTCCGGAACGGCATCCGACAGCAGCGGCCGGACCTTCGACCAGGCGCCGTCGGCGCCGACGACGAGGTCCGCGGTGACCGTGGAGCCGTCGGTGAAGGCCACCTCGTGGCGACCCCCGTCCAGCGGCCGGACCTCGCGGACCTTGTGCCCCCATCGGATCGTCCCGTCGGGCAACGAGTCGATCAGGATCCGGCGCAGATCCCCGCGCAGCACCTCGGGCCGGGCGGCCGTGCCGTCGTCCGGCTCTTCCCGTAGTACGGCGCCCTGTGGAGTGAGCATGCGCAATGCCTCGGCGCCGTGGTGGATGATCGCGCGGAATTCGTCGGTGAGGCCGGCCGCCGCGAGTGCGACCTGCCCGTCGTCGGTGTGGATGTCGAGCTGTCCGCCCTGGGTGCGGGCCTGGGCCGAGGGTTCGGCCTCGTAGATCGTCGCCGCGATGCCGTGGACGTGGAGAACGCGCGCGAGGGTGAGGCCGCCGAGGCCCGCCCCGATGATGGTGATCGGTGTCGTCATCGTGGTCTCCTTCCGAATAGTCTGGAACGTCGTTCCAGTCAAGTTTGGAACAACGTTCCACAGATGTCAAGATGGTCTGCGTGGCAACCAGGAAACAACGTGCCGAGCGACGTGCGGATGCGCTGTCCAAGGATCGGATCGTCGAGGTGGCGATAGAGATCCTCGATACCGAAGGGGAGAGCGCGCTGACCTTCCGCGCACTCACCGCCCGACTGGATACCGGCGCCGGGGCGATCTACTGGCACGTCGCGAACAAGAGCGAGCTACTCGCGGCGGCAACCGACGACGTCCTCGGTTCGGCCATGGCCCGGGTGCGCGGCGACGGAGATCCCCGCCGGACCATTCGAGCCATCGCCCTCGGGGTGTTCGATGCGATCGACGCGCACCCATGGGTGGGAGCCCAGCTCTCCCGCGAGCCGTGGCAACCGGCGATGCTGCCGGTGCTCGAAGGTATCGGCACCCAGCTGGCGGCCCTCGGGGCTTCCGAACGGGCGCAATTCGATTCGGCTTCCGCGCTGCTGAGTTACCTGCTCGGCCTCGCCGGACAGTACGCCGCGGCCGCCCGGCTCCCGCGCGATACGGATCGTTCGGCATTCCTCGCCGCCGTCGCCACGCAATGGGAACAGCTCGATTCCGCGCGCTATCCGTTCGTGCACCGGTTCGCCACCCGGCTGCGCGGGCACGACGATCGCGAGCAGTTTCTCGCCGGTGTCGACCTCATTCTGGCCGGCATCGCCGGCTAGGCCGGGAAAACGCCAGTGGCTCCCCGGTTTTCGAAAACCGGGGAGCCACTGTGTGCGCGGGAAGAACCTACAGGTTCTTGCTGATATCGATCTGCTGGGTCGGCGCATCCGAGAAGGCCTGGCCCGGCTTGTCACCCGGCGGGGTGGTGGTGGGCTTGCGCACCAGGCGGCCCGGCTTCGACGAACCGCCGTCGCCGCGCAGGCCCAGCACCAGACCGGCGATCAGCGAGATGGCACCCAGCACACCGAAGACGATCGGCAGCGTCCGGCCGTACAGCGACAGCTCGTCCATGTACTTGTGGGCTTCGTCGATCTGCGACTGCACGGTGTCCGGATCGAAGACCAGCGTCGAGTTGATCGCGGTGACCTCCGGCTTGTCGGCGGTGCGCGCGTAATACATGTGCAGCTGCTCGGAGCCGTTCACGATGGTGCCGGTCTTGGGCTCCACCCAGATGTCACGGGTGTTGGTGTAGTAGCGGCTCATGGTGATGTCGCCGTCGCCCTCGACGCCCCACTTGGCGGCCGGGAAGGTCAGCCGGTTGGTCGGCGAGGACACGACCTTCGACAGATCGGTCGGCGGGACCTGCTGCTGGAAGTGGTAGACCTTCAGATCGTTGATCTCGGTCTCTTCCATGAACTTCATATCGAACGACTGGCGTGCGTTGATGTCGAAGTACGGGTAGGTGGTCTTCTCGGTACCGATCGGGAATCGGTACTGCAAGCCCGTGTGCTGCACCGGATCCGGGACACTGTTGCCCTTGCTGTCGACGGTGACGGCGATGGAGCCGTTGGGGTCGTCGTCGATCGGCTCACCGGTCTTGCGGTTGATGGTGACGCGGTCGATGGTCGCCGACAGCAAACCGGTGTCGCCACTCTTACCGGTGTTGCGCAGCGTCTGCCCGGCCTGGATGGTCATGTTGGTCTTGTCCGAGGGATCCTCGACGGTGAGGAATCGCTGCGAGATCAGGGGGACGTTCTTGTCGATCTGCACCGGGCCTTCGCCCGAGGTGAGCGACTTCGCGTCCAGCACCTCACTGGTCGCACCTTGTTTGTTCGATGCGATGGTGGTGATCTCGAGGTCGAGGGGAGTCTTGCCCAACTGGCTGATCCCGTAGGTTGGTATCAGTATCGCTGCGACGATCAACAGCGCACCGAGTCCCACGAGCAGGCAGGCCACCGTCCTCTTGGTACCGGCACTGAGTGCCATGCAAACTCTCCTCGTCGTCGAACAAGTCTCGTCCGGGTGCGCGTCACGACCGGGCGCGGTCGACCTCACGAGCACTCGTGAGCCCCGACACTAACAGCCGCATACCCGAACCTGCCGAGCTGAGTGCGGAAAACACCCCGAAAAAGGAGGCCGGCGCGGGTGGGCGGCAGACTGGACCCGATGACCACCACCTCCGAGCCCGCACCGACCGGCACCACGACGCCGGTCCGCCCCGCGGTGCCCGGGATACGCAGATTCATTCCGGCGCTGGAGGGTATGCGCGGCCTGGCCGCACTGGGCGTGGTGGTCACCCACGTCGCCTTCCAGACCGGTGCCGCGGGCACCCCGGTACTCGGCCGGGTGTGGGGGCGGTTCGATATGGCGGTCGCCGTCTTCTTCGGTCTGTCCGGATTCCTGCTGTGGCGCCCGCACGCGGCCGCCGCCCGCGGTCTGGGCACCGCACCGTCCGCCGGCCGCTATCTCCTGCATCGCGCCGCCCGGATCCTGCCCGCCTACTGGGTGGTGGTGTGTGCCGCCCTGACGCTGCTGCCCTCCGCGGCCCATTCGGCGGGGTTGCGGGTGTGGGTGGCCAATCTGTCGCTGCTGCAGGTCTTCGTCCCGCTGACCCTCACCGACGGACTCACCCAGATGTGGAGCCTGTCGGTGGAGATGGCCTTCTACCTGGTACTACCACTGCTGGCGTGGGCGCTGGTGTGGATGCGCGGTGCCGCGGCGCGGTGGCGGGCGCCCGTGGTCACCGCGCTCGGATTGTTGTGTCTGAGTTGGAATCTCCTGCCGGTGCCCACGCCGGACGCGATTCACGCGGACAACTGGCTGCCGGGATATCTGCCGTGGTTCGCGGGGGGCATGCTGCTGGCCGAACTCGCCGAGATACTCGGCGCCACGGCCACACCGCCCGGATGGCAGCGGTGGCTCGGTGATCGGTGGCTGATGTGGTCGATCGCCGCGGTGGCCTTCGCGCTCTCGGCGACCGATCTGGCCGGACCCGCCGGACTGCAGCGCGGCGAACCGTGGCAGTACGTGATGAAGATGGGGCTGGGCGCGCTCATCGGATTCGGCCTGCTCGCCCCGCTCGTCGTGGGCACCGCCCGGCACCGCTGGCTGGAGAGCGGCCTGGCGCTGACCATCGGACGGTGGTCCTACGGCATCTTCATCTGGCATCTGGTGGTGCTGGCCATGATGTTCCCGATCTTCGGGTTCATCCCGTTCAATGGCGGATTCCTCCACATTCTGGTGCTGACGGTGGGCTTCACATTGCCGCTGGCGGCGGCCAGTTACGCCCTGATCGAGGAGCCGGTCCGGCACTGGGTCAAACGCCGCGTGGGCTGAATCCGGCCGCGGTGGGCCGAACGTGGTTCCCGGCCGGTTGCGGTGGGTAGCCCGGTCAGTCCGCGGCTGATCGCCGTAGCCGGATCCGTCGTCGCACGGGCAGTGCGGCGACCCCGACCGCGATCACGGCGACGAGTGCCGGGAACTGCACCCACAGTGAGCCGCCCATGTATTCGGTTCCCGAACGCCAGGGCCCGGTCGACAGCGCCGCCTCGGCGATCACGACGCCGGCACCGGCCGTCGCGGCCAGTGCGAACGGTGCGCGCGGCAGGAACCGGACCGCACACAGCGCCGCTGCGGCACAGCCGGTTGCGATCGGACCGGCGATCACGAAGGCCGCGAGTGCGATACCGGCCGCGCCCAGCCACCAGCTGTTCCAGGTGCGTGGCGGCGGGTCGTGGGTGACGGGCGTGCCGCCCGGATCCGCGTCCGGCGGCGTTGCGGTCCGGCCGGATTCGTCTGCGGGTGCCGCGGGCTCGTCACCTTCGGCATCGGCCGTCAGGACATCCGCCCCGGTGTCGCGCTCGTCCCGGCGCAGCAGCTCGCGCAGCCTGCGGGGAACGGGTATCGCCAACAGCACCAAGGGAATCAGCAGCAGCAGTCCGCCGAAAATGGCGAGGCGGTACCAGCGGTCGAGCGGAAATTCGACCGTGACGGCACCCTGCGCATCGGCCGGAACGACCCAGCCCTGCTTCCAGCCGTCGACCACCACCGGGGCGAGGGTGTGACCGTCGGCGGTGTGGGCCTGCCAGCCGACATTGGTACTGAGCGGCAGCGTCAGGAGCCGATCTCCCGGCGGAGCGGAGATTCCGGTCGGCACGCCGGCGGCGGTGTCGCCGGGGAGGTCCGCGGGTGCAAGCGTGCGCGCGGAGTCACCCGCCGCTCCACCGGTGATGCCGCCGGGTTCGCCGCCGCCGGGCGGACCGGTCGTGGTGTCGTCGGGTGTGGTGCCCGCGATGTCGCCGGGCGAGCCGGTCGCGGTGTCATCTGGTGCGGTGCCGCCGGGCCGGTCTCCGGTGGTAGCCACGAAAGCTGGATTGTCCAAACGCAATTCGTCGACGAAGAACATCTCGGTCGGCGCCACCGTCACATCGACCGAACCGCTGGGCAGGTCCACCGGCTGTGCGGCGCCGTCCGCGACGGTGCCCTCCGGCGCCTCGGCGCCCGGTGGGCAGACGGCGGCGGGAACCGGCTTCCCGGTGCGCAACTCGTCGGCGGTCCCGGTGACGCTGGTGTGCAGGACCCGGCCGGCCACGGCGATGGTCGGACCGTGCGCGCAGTCGACGGTGACCGGCCGGTCACCGGGTGCGGGCGCCGGATAGCCGGGTCCGAGTACCGACACCTCCGCCAGCCCGGGCGGTTGCTCCTGAGTGAGTCCCAGTGCGGTGCGATCCAACACCGGCTTCCAGGAATCGATACTGATCTCGATGTGATCGGTGACGGCGGAATGCAATTCGAGCCGGACCGGGGTCGGGGGCGCGGACATCGGGGCGGGTGTGGTCGTCGACTTCGGTTGCGGTGCGGGTGCCTCGGGCGAGGGGGTCGTGGTCGGCGCCGAACTCGGGGAGTGCTGCCCGCCGGCTGCCGGATCGCGCTCCTTCGGCGCCGGCGGAATCTCCCGAACCTGAGGTCCGTCACCGAGATTCACCGTGATCGAGGTCGGCCGGGCCGGCAGCGCGCCCATCGGCGGGGTGACCTCGAGCCCGGTGACCAGTTCCGGACGCGGTAGTTGAATCGTCAGAGTGGGCTTGGCCCCGGTCTTCTCGCGCACCGTCTCCTCCGGTGCGATCCAGCTGGTTCGCGGATCGCCGTCGGTCGCGGCGAAGGCCGAGCCGCGCAGATCGCCGACATCGGCCTTACCGCGGGCCACCGGCCGTTCCGGATCGGTGAGCAGGCCTTCCAATGCCGGGCCCTGCCGAGTGCGGACGGTCAATTGGGGTAACACCGTCATCGGATCCGGAACGCTCACGGTGCGCTCGAAGGCGCCCGGCTCCTCCGGGGGCAGGGCCAGTCCCTTACTACACCGCACCCGGTCGGGCGCATCGAAACAGCCACTGCGGCCGGGGAATTCCTGGCCCAGATTCCAGCCGCGAACCGGTGTCCCGGCCGGTACGGGCGGCAGCACCGTGCGATGACGGATATCGACGGGCACCGGATCGTCCCGGTTCGAATAGTCGAACAGGTTCACCTCGCTGATACCGAATTGCCCACCGCCGGTGCCGTTCTCGGTATCGGTGGCGGTGATCGTGAGCCAGCTGGTACGTCCGGGTGGCAGCGAAATCGATACCGGGTCGCCGGGTTTCGTAATCCGCGCCGCCACGGTTCCGTTCGCGGTGCGCACCTCCATCCATTTCACCGGAACGCCGATCGCGGCCGGACTGGTGGTCACCCGCAGTGCCCCCGCGGCGATCGGATGATCCAGGTCGAGCCGGAGCCATTGCCCCACAGCGTGTTCGGCGCTGGTGCTCAACCACGCGGTCGTGGGATCACCGTCGAAGGCGGCGGCGGTGGAGCTGCCGGGTGCGGCACCGCCGAGTTGTGTGGCATCGGCGGCGGAGCTGGAGGCGGTGACGGTCGCACCCGACCACCGGCCCTCGACCAGCTGTGCGCCCGGCACCCGATAGTCGGGCACGAGGTTGTGCGTACGCCGAGCGTCGGTGGGGGCGCGCAGCGCGGAATTGTGGTTGTCGACCCGGCCGAAATCGGCCTCCCGATCCATCGGGGTATCGGTGATGGTGGTCGCGGTGGATTTCAGTCCGGCCGCGGCGGCATCCGCGGCCAGCAGCATGGGACCGCTCGCACCCGCGGCATCGGTGTCGTGTGGGGCGTTGCGCCGCAACCGTTCCAAGACCTCCGGACCACCCTGCACCACCGGCACCGACCCGAGCGGGACGGTGCGGGCACCCGGGAAGTCCGCGGGTGCGCCCGGACCGCTGTGGACATCGACCGGGGTGCCCGGCTGATCGGCGGTGACCCGGAAGATCTCGATCGCCGGATAGGTGGGGCGCAGATCGCCGTCGGCGACCAGTCCGTCACCGTGCCCCACCTCGATCGGATTACCGAAGGCAGCGACCTCCGTGATCCCCGGCGAGCCCTCGATCGCCTGATGGGCCGGCATCGGCCGGGTGGATCGGGAGGTGTCGGGGTCGAGATCGTTGCGCAGCACCAGAACTCCGATGCCCTGCGCGATCAGCGTCGGGGCCAGCCCGGTCGACGGCCGGCCGTCCGCGATGAGCCGCTGCACCGAATCCATGGCGCGGATCGCGCCCGGCGGGGTGAGCGGCACCGCATCGCGCACCGCCCAGGGCGTCGTGGCCATGGCCTGCAACGGTTCGTCCCGGGTGAGACCCCAGATCTGACTGCCGAACGGCGCGCCCGGCACCACCAGCGCGCGGGTGTCGGAGGCATTGTGCGCCAGCCAGTCCGCGGTCTCCTGCCAGTAGGCGGGAACCTTGTCGTAGGCGCCGCGCGGAGCGAGTTTCGAGGTCCATGCCAGTGAGGTCGACAGGGTCAGCGCCGCCAGCAGCAGGGCCGCCACGGCCACCATCCGGTTCCGCTCCGGATGGGCGAAACCACTGCGCCACACCGGCATCGGCACGGAGGCGGGCAGCGGTACCCGGCGCAGCAGGTGGGCCAGGCCGATCACCAGCGGAATACGGATCAGCGGTTCCAGCTTGTGCACATTACGCAGTGGTGCGCCGCCGGAGTCCAGGAATGTCCGGATCGACTCGGCGAACGGGCCGCCGAGCTCGCCGGCGTATCCCGCGCAGATTCCGACCAGGCCGACGATCAGAACGAGAGTGAAGCGGCCACGCGCCGGCATCGACCGCAGGGCCAGCCCCGCCATCCCCGCGGCCGCGAGGACACCGGTCGCCAGCACCGCCGCCGGCTGGGTGACCAGCACCGCGCCGGCGATCCGCTCGGGCGAGACGTACGGGGTCCAGCTGTCGGTGCCACGCAGCACCTCACCCAGCGACGCCCACTGCGTGGTGACGCCGGAGGATTCGATGTAGTCCAGGAACGGCGGGCTCACCTTGCCGAGTACCAGCAGCGGCACCACCCACCAGAAGGTGCCCAGCACCAGCAGCGGTATCCACATCCGGGTGAAGCGCCACCAGGTGCGATTCGGCCGATACGAGGCCCACCACAGTGCCGCGGGCAGGAAGGCGGCCACCGTGGCCACCGCGTTCACCGATCCCATCAGCGCCAGCGCGAGCGCACTGGCCGCGGGTGAGGTGGACCCGCGCAGTGCCAGTGATTCCGCGTTCGGCCGACGTGGCAGCAGTCGGCGCCATCCGGGTCGTGGCGGCCCGGTCGCTCGCGACATTCCGAAGGCGCCGAGCGCCGCGGGCGCCAGCAGCACCCAGGGCGCGAGCATCATCGGCAGGGTTTCCGACGAGATCGATCCCAGGGTGGTGAGGACCCGGGGCGACAGTGCGAACGCGACGGCCGCGATCACCCGCGAACCCCGGGTGCCGATGCCCAGCACCTCGCACAGCCGGATGATGCCCCAGAAGCCCGCCAGGATCAGCAGCGCCCACCAGATACGCTGCGTCACCCAGGCCGGCAGGCCGAGTATGTGGCCGAGGGAGAAGAAAGCCCCGTGCGGGAAGAAGTATCCGTATGCCTGGTTCTGCACCTGGCCCATCGGGGCCTGACTGCTCCACAGATGCGCGGCGCGGTGCAGAAAGCCCAGCGGATTCTGGGCGAGATCGTATTTGGTGTCGGCGACGGTGAGGCCGGGAGCCTGCAGAAAGGTCAGCAGGAATGCGGCCAGAACGGTGCCGGCCAGCCAGCGCCGACCCAGTGGTGCGGTGGCCGAGTATCCGGTGTCGGCGGGTCGGTCGGCAGGAGTCGCGGACTCAGCGAGCGCCGTACTCAACGTTTCTGAGCAGCGACGAGTCAGCGTCACCACTGCGGTCGATGTCGGGGCGCGAGTTCTGTGCCGTCGCCGTCACGACGATGAACACCGCGACCACGCCGAGCAGCGCTCCGGCGACGGCGCTCACAGCTCCCGGGACGGCAAACTTCATCGCGTACTCCCAACATCGACACAGGCGTCTTCCGAGTCAACCTACAACATCGGCGGCGGAGTGCGCTCGAGCGGCGTCTCGAGGGGATGGAACCGTTTCGGGTGACGGCGCGTCCTAACTCTCGGAACTGACTGTTCCGCATTGGAGAACATCAACTGGATGTGAGGGGAAAATGCGCAAAGCAACGATGGTCGCGGTGGCCGCGGCTCTGGTCGGGGGGCCGTTCGCGGTGCTGGCGAGTGGGACCGCCGCGGCGAATCTGCCCGAGGATCACCTGACATACAAGCAGTGCCAGCATCAGAAGATCCTCGCCGATCACAACGGACAGCCGGGTATGGCCTGCTACGAACAGCCTGACGGCTACTACCAGCTCGAGCCGTACCACGGCTGAGGTCGGGCCGGCTCGCTCGTGTCATCGCGTCGCATACGGCGCGGTGGCCGAGCGGCCCGGGGGTCAGGCGATGGTGCAGGCCAGACTGGTCAGCAGGGTGCGGAGTTTGGCCGTCGTCTCGTCCAGTTCGGTGCGGGGATCCGACGCCGCGACGATGCCGCCACCGCCGTAGGCCTGCAGGGTGCTGCCGTCGGCGGACAGTTCGGCGCAGCGGATGGCGACCACCCATTCACCGTCGCCGCGATCGTCGCACCAGCCCACCGCGCCGCCGTAGAAGCCGCGCGGCTCCTCGATCTCGGCGATGGTCCGCAGCGCGAGGCCGGTGGGCGTGCCGCAGACCGCGGGGGTGGGATGCAGCAGCAGGGCCAGGTCGAGGGCGGTGGTGGCGGGGTCGCGCAGGCGGCCGGTGATGGGGGTCGCCAGGTGCCACACTTCGGGGGTACCGAGCAGTTCGGGTCCGTCCGGGATGGTGAGATCCGCGCACACCGGTGTGAGCTGCTCCCGGATCCACTCGATGACGAAGGCATGTTCGTCGCGGTTCTTGATGCTGGACAACAATTCTCGTGACCGCTCGGCGTCGACGGCCGGATCGGGATGGCGGGGCAGGGTGCCGGCCAGCGGGCGAAGTGTGACGGTCTCGCCGTGCCGGGCCACCAGGACCTCGGGGGTGGCTCCGACGAGTGTGGCTCCGGTCCGGCCCGCGGGGCTCAGATCCACCGCGAAGACATTGGCCCGCGGATGGCGAACCAGCAGGTGAGCGGCCACCACCTCGGCGTCGAGCGGTTCGGCGGCCGCGGCGATCACGGAGCGTGCCGCGACCACCTTGCGCAATGCCTGCCCGGGGTCCGACAGTTGCTCGACGAGTTTTGTCACTCGGGCCATATGCTCTGCGGGACTGGGGATTTCGGCGATCGCCCGCACCTCGGGCAGTGGTGGCAGGGCGGCCGGCCGCCAGGAACCGGCGGTGTGGAAGGCCTGCTCGGGTTCACAGAGTGCGGCCCGATCGGCGGGATCGAAGGCAATCGCGCCGACGATCAGCCCGGCCGAGCCGTCGCGCAGTGCGTCCGCCGCTCGCCAGGCATCGTCGAATGCGCGCCGGATGCCGGTCGCGCGGACCGATGTCCCCGGTTGTGCGAGCAGAAATCCGTCCATAACTCCCCGACCATAGTCCTGTGCCGGACCGGTGACGCCGGGGTAGCGACGCAGATCTCATGTGCGCCGCGGCACGTCATCCCGCCAGATCGCTCACCGGTATCGGTTCTTTTCCGGGCGGTACCAGCAGAATCGGCCGGTGGCAGTGTTTGAGGACCGCCTCGGCCACACTGGAATGCATCAGCGCTCGAATTCCGGTCGACCCACGAGTCCCCGCGACGATGATGTCGACATTCAGTTCGTCGGCCACATCGACGATTGCATTCCAGATCGTCGACGTGCATTCGGCGGTGCGCGGTTCGGCATTCAGTCCGGCCAATTTGGCCAGCCGTACACCCTCGGCATTGACCTGTTTGGCATCGACGTAGGCAATGTCCTCGATCTCCTCGTCCGGCATCCATTCCGGCTGCATCACCCCGGAAAGTCCGGACAGCCGGGCGGCTTGGCGCACCATTGGCTCCCAGGCCGTCAGCACCACGGCTTTGGGGGCGGACAGAAAACGGCCCGCATATTCGACGGCCCGTTTGGCATTCTCGGATCCGTCATAGGCGATGAGCATCAAGTCGCAAGTCATGACGACCTCCCGGACTCGGTGTGCCGTGGGCGAGATACGCCCCGAGACTACCCGCGCGAACTGCGGATATGTATGAAGTCGGGTCGGATTTACCAATTCGATCCGAGATCGTCTCCAGTCATCGGCGCGCACCTGTTCAGGGGCCGTATCCCCAGGGCGGAACGGGAGTTCCCGGATGGAGTACCGCGATGTTGTCGGCCGAATATCCGAGTCCGTCGTCGTCGCCGTCACCGAGCACGATATCGAGGTGGTCATTGCCGGCGTGGAATGAGATTCGCGGGCACCGGAATCCACCGAACATTGTGGAATCCGGAAAATAATGGAGTTCGACCGCCGTCAACGGCCGGTCCATGAACGGCCGCCACAGGTCGGTGCGGCGGCCCACCTGCCAGAGCGCGACATCGGCATCGGGAACCAGCACGGATCCGAGCATCGGTGCGCGACGCAGGCCGATACCTTCGTGGTCGCCGGTCGGGTCCCAGGTCAGCGAATACTTTCGGCCTGATTCGGTGTGTAGTTCCAGACCGTGGTCGAGGGTGTCGAAATCGGCGCAGCGCCACAATGGTTCGGACCATTCGGTCTCGGATTCGATCGTGCGCGGTCCGCTGCCGAGCCATTCGGGGTGCAGCGGTTCGCGGCGATAGTCGAGTGTGTAGTAGACGACCTCGTGAATCCGCTCGCCCGCCAACTGCGCGGCATGACGCCGACGGGCGTTCACATCCCGCTCGGATTCCGCCCACGACCACCAGTGTTCCCGCTCGGTCGAATCGCCCGTCCGGGCCGTCATCGGATCGCACATCCGGGCAGTGTTGCCCGGCAACCGGCCGGCGTGCCACCGATTTTCCGGTGACGACCGAACCTCAGTCGTGGCTGACAATTCGCACGCGATTCACCGAATCGCATGGAACTGCTGTGCTTTCCGTTATTCACTGGAACAACCGACGATCGGAGCCGGATACGGCACCGGGACATCGACCGTGAGCGAGGTTGTACCGTGCGATTGAAAGAGATTGCCACGCCGCAGGATTGGGCCGAGACATACCGCGATCTGTTCGGACTACCCCATGTGCGCGTCACCTCGCCGGGATACGTCGTCTTACCGCTCGTCGACTCCGTCGCGGCGGTCAACACCCCTGAACCGCTCGGCGCTCTGGTGCTCGGCGATTTGACCGTCCGGGGTATTCCCGGGCCGGTCCTGGTACGTGAGAATCCGCCGCGCCGAACGTTTCTCGCGGTATTCGACGGACATCCCGATCTGGATCGCACGGTGCGGCTGGAACGTCACGGTGTGGATGTCGGCGCACATCGCAGCAATGTCATTCTGCCCACCGGATTCGGCCGGCATACGCACGAGGGGCGCTGGTGGGCACGCTCGCCCCAGCGCGACGAATCGCTGCCGCTGCTGTCGGAGATCGTCGCCGCGGTGGAGCGGATCGCGGGCCCGGCCGCAGTGTGAACACCGACGCCGGCGCCTGATCCGGCCGGCGTCGGTGCTCGTATCGACGCGCGGAGTCTATGCCGCGGGCAGTACGCAGACCGCGGCCAGCGCCAGGGCCAAGAACGGCATCGGATACGGCAGGTCGGCGTAGCACCGTGCCCGCAGCACCGTGGCGACCGCACCGATGAAGTACAGGAACAAGCAGATCGCCGCGGCGACCCCGATCGGCGGGAACACCAACCCGGCGAGCAGCCCGATCGCTCCGGCCAGCTTGATCACCCCCAGTGGTATCAGCGCCCAGTCCGGTATGCCGTAATTGCGCATATTGCCGCGCACCCAGTCCGCGGCGACGAAATCGACCAGCGCGGCCGCACCGGCGGCAACGGCGGCGATGATGGTGACGGTGATGTATGTGGTTTGCATGGCTGCACCCTCCTGCTGTTTCGGCGCCCCGATCTGACATCGTGGATCGTGAGCCGATGCTCACGGCGGCGGACGAACAGGGCGAATCCGTCCCGCATCCGTTCGACGAACGGCAGCCGAGAAAGGTGACCGGTGCGCGATCAGGACATTCTGGCGCGGAGTTTCGAAGAACACCGCGGCCGCTTGCGTGATATCGCCTATCGCATGCTGGGCTCGATCGGCGAGGCCGAGGACGCGGTCCAGGAAACCTGGCTGCGGTACGCGAACGTGGCGGTGCCGCCCGACAGTGCTGCCGCGCGGATGTCGGAGGACGAGGAGAACGACCGGTCGGCCGATGCCGCGGAACGCGGCTCCGGGGCGATCGAGATCAGGAATCCGGCGGCCTGGCTGACCACCGTGGTGTCCCGTATCTGCCTGGACCAGTTACGTGTTCGCACCGCCCGCCGCGAAGACCCGGTCGACTGGGCGGCGGCGCCCGAGCAACTGCTATCGTTCCCGGACACCGGCTACCGCGAGCCGGAAGCCGAAGCGGTACTGCATGATTCGGTCGGTCGCGCGTTACTCGTCGTGCTGCGTTTTCTGAGTCCCGACGAACGGGTCGCCTTCGTCCTGCACGATATGTTCGCGGTGCCCTTCGACGAGATCGCGCCCATCGTGGGCCGCACCCCGGCCACCACCAAGAAGCTCGCGAGCCGTGCCCGGCTGCGGGTGCGCGGTGAATCGGCGATGGCCGCCGAAGAGTTCCACCACCGGCACGAGGTGGTCTCGGCCTTTCTCGCCGCCGCACGCTCGGGTGATCTGCGGCAACTGCTGGACGTGCTGGCGCCGGACGTGGTCCGGGTCGCCGATCCCGCCGTGTTGCCGCCCGGAGTGGCCACCACGGTGCGCGGCGCCGGGGAGGTGGCGAAGGAAACGATCCTGCTGCGCAGCCGCTCCCGGGTCGCCGGCCTCGCCCTGATCGATGGTGATATCGGTATCGTCGTCGCGCCGCACGGCGTGTTGGCCGCCACGCTCGAGCTGGTGATTTCGGGCGATCGGGTTGTTCGCTACGAGGTCACCGCGGATCCGATTCGGCTGCAGCGCAAAAGTATCCGTGTCATACTGCCGAGCTTCGGTGCATAGATCCGCCCGGCGCCGTGGACTCACCGGCCGGAACCACAGCGTTCCGGCCGGCGCTTTTTTTGGAGGTTTGTCGTGCATCCCGCAGTGGCTCAACTGAATTCGATCATGCCGCCACCGCCGCTGCCACCTGTGTCCGGACCGCCGTGGCCGGAGATCGACGTAGCACTTGGCGTGGCGTTGCCACAGGATTTCCGGGACTTCATCGATCTGTACGGCGATGGTGCAATCAATCAGGAACTTCACCTCATCTATCCCGCGCGCAGCGGCCCGGCCCCGTCGTTCTCGCCACTGCTGGACAACGCCGAGGAGCTGAACGAATACGGCGTTCTCGAGGCCTGCGCGGGCCTGCCGTATTCCGGGTATCCCCGACGGGGTGGACTGCTCCAGTGGGGCGGTACCCACAACGGCGACATGATCTACTGGCTCACCGAGGCCGACGACCCGAACGAGTGGCAGGTCGTGGTCATCTTTCGTCATCTGGGCAGTCCGTCGTGGCGCCTGTTCGAAGGCGGAATGGCCGACTTCCTGATCGGTGTCGTCTCCGGAACATCGGAACTGTTCAGCACCCTGATCGGGGACCCGCCGGGCGGTGCGCGCTGGACCCGGTACCGGGATTGGGATCACGACTACTGGCAGCCGCCGACCGCCTCCTTCCGGCTCGGCGCCGCCGCGGAGGACGAGCCCACATTCGTGGACATGGCCGACGGTGCGCCGCTGCCGCTGCGGTTTTCCGAGGGCGGTGGTGGTGATCAGGCCCGGTACGGACGTTCCGGCGAGCAGCGAGCTCTGATCGAGTCGGATCCCGCGAGCCCCGACACCGCGATCCGGTTGGCGGGAGGTGAACTGGCTCCGGGCATCGCTTACCGCATCCACACGTATATCGATATCGCCGTGCTCGACGGATCGCCGCATGCCGTGGCACTGGAGCTACTCCGCGACGGAAGTCCCGTCCCGATCCATTCGCGCCCGGCCGGGCCGGAGTGGATCGACGACTCCCGTCGAACCGTCCGAGCGGTGGCGGAGATTCGGGTGCCCGCGGGTGGTAGCGCCGTGTCGGTGCAATTGCGCGCGGCGCGTGACCGGCCCGGCCCGGACATCCGAGTGACCGGACTGTATCTGTCGGTGCAGGGGACGGTGATGACGGTGGGCGAAGAGATCACTCCGGCGGCCGAATAGTCTCCGCATCGGATCCTCGGGACAGGATGCGACGGCGCCGGTCCATCCGAAGATGAACCGGCGCCGAATGCTCTGCCGCCGAACAGCTTACGGTGTTCAGCGCTCCAGGATCGCGACGACGCCCTGGCCACCCGCGGCGCAGATGGAGATCAGCGCGCGCCCGGAACCCTTCTCCGCCAACTGCTTCGCGGTCTGGGCGATGATGCGCCCACCGGTCGCGGCGAACGGGTGCCCGGCCGCCAGCGAGGAGCCGTTGACATTGAGCTTGGACCGATCGATGCTGCCGAGGGCTCCGTCCAAGCCGAGCCGCTCCTTGCAGTACTGATCGGACTCCCAGGACTGCAGGGTGGCCAGCACGACGGAGGCGAAGGCCTCGTGGATCTCGTAGTAGTCGAAATCCTGCAGGGTCAGGCCATTGCGGGCGAGCAGGCGCGGTACCGCGTAGGTCGGCGCCATCAGCAGGCCGTCCGGACCCCACACGTAATCGACCGCGGCGACCTCGCTGTCCACCAGATAGGCCAGCGGAGCCAGCTTGTGCTCGGCCGCCCACTCCTCGCTGCCCAGCAGTACCGCGGACGCGCCGTCGGTGAGCGGGGTGGAGTTGCCCGCGGTCATGGTGGCGTCGCCGAGCTTGTTGCCGAAGACCGGCTTCAGCGTGGCCAGCTTCTCCAGGGTGGAGTTCGGCCGCAGGTTGTCGTCGCGGGTCAGGCCGAGGAACGGGGTGACCAGGTCGTCGAAGAAGCCGCGGTCGTAGGCGGCCGCCATGTTCTTGTGCGACAGGTAGGCCAGCTCGTCCTGCGCCTCGCGGGCGATGCCGAATTCCTTGGCGGTGATCGCGGCGTGGTCACCCATGGACAGGCCGGTGCGGGGCTCGGCGTTGCGCGGAATCTCGATGCCCACCATGCTCGGACGCAACCGGCCGACCAGCTTGACGTAATCCTTGTTGTTGCGCGCGCGGTTGGCGTCGAGCATCCATTCGCGCATGGATTCACTCACGCCGATCGGTGCGTCGGAGGTGGTGTCGGTGCCGCCGCCGATACCGGCGTCGATCCGGCCCAGCGCGATACCGTCACCGACGGTGACGATCGACTGCAGGCCGGTGCCGCAGGCCAGCTGGAGGTCGTGGGCGGGGGTGTAGGGCGACAGTTCACTGCCCAGCACGCTCTCGCGGACCATGCCGTGCTCGCCGACCCGCTTGAGCACCGCGCCGCCAACGACCATGCCGAGCCGCTCACCCTGTAGTCCGAACCGGCTGACCAGTCCGTTCAGTGCGGCGGTGAACATGTCCTGGTTGGAGGCGTGCGCGTAGCGGCCGTCGGAGCGAGCGAACGGAATGCGGTTACCGCCGAGGACGGCGACCGGTTTTGCCTGCTTGCTACGGCTGCTGGCTGATGTGGTCTTCGCCGAACGGGCTTTGGTGGTCACTCGGGTCTCCTTGGGGACGGTCGGCCGGCGGAGCTTACGGAGCCGGCGTGGTGGGTGGGCGCGGTTTCGTCGGACGCCGGGGTGGGCCGTTATCGGTACCCCCGGCCGACTGCACTGCTGGTTCCGTCGGTTTACATTAAACTTACTCTGGAGTAAGTTAATTGTCGACACCGTACCCCGAGATGTGCGCTACACCGCGCGGGGTCGCAGGAAAATCGGCACCGATCCGCACGAGACGATCCATACGACACAAGGAGAAGGTAGGAACAGTGGCAGCCAGCAAGAGCAAGGGCGCTCCCAACCTTTACGGTTCGTTCGTCAATTCCGCCCCCGGCGCCTTCCTGGCCGGCAAGTTGGGTCTGCCGCAGCCGGAGAAGCTGCGGCGCTACACGCCCGGTGAGCCGGCGCTGTCCGGCCCGGTTCTGCTGGGCGGCAAGGGGCGCGTCGCCGACGCCGCGCGTACCCAGCTGTCGGATTACACCTTCGTCGACGCACCCGCCCAGGGCGTGAAGCTCGGCGCGCTGGTCTTCGACGCCACCGGAATCGGCTCGGTCGAGGAACTGTCGCAGCTGTTCGAGTTCTTCCAGCCGGCCATGCGCTCGATCGCCGCATCGGGCCGCGTCCTGGTCGTCGGCACCACGCCGGAACTGGCCGGCAGTGTCGACGGGCAGATCGCCCAGCGCGCGCTCGAGGGCTTCACCCGCAGCGTCGGCAAAGAGCTGCTGCGCGGCGCCACCAGCAATCTGGTCTACCTGCACCCCGAGGCCGCCGCGACCGCCACCGGCCTGGAGTCGACACTGCGCTTCATCCTGTCGGCCAAGTCGGCCTTCGTCGACGGCCAGGTCTTCCGGGTCGGCAAGCAGGACAACGCCGCCACCGGCATCGACTGGGCCAAGCCGCTGGCCGGCAAGGTCGCCGTGGTCACCGGTGCCGCGCGCGGTATCGGCGCCACCATCGCCGAGGTCTTCGCCCGCGACGGCGCCACCGTGATCGTCGCCGATATCCCGGCCGCCGGTGAGGCGCTGTCGCAGACCGCCAACAAGGTCGGCGGCACCGCGCTCGCGGTCGACGTCACCGCCGCCGACGCCGCGGACAAGATCGCCGAATTCGCCACCGAGCGTTTCGGCGGCATCGACATCATCGTCCACAACGCCGGTATCACCCGCGACAAGTTGCTCGCGAACATGGACGCCGGTCGCTGGGACTCCGTGCTGAACGTGAATCTCGCCGCGCCGCACCGCATCACCGAGGGCCTGGTGGCCAAGGGTGCGCTGAAGGAGGGCGGCCGCGTGGTCGACGTGTCCTCGATCGCCGGTATCGCCGGCAACCGCGGTCAGACCAACTACGGCGCGTCCAAGGCCGGTGTCATCGGCATGGTGGACGCCGAGGCGCCGAAGCTGGCCGAGAAGGGCATCACCATCAACGCCGTCGCGCCCGGTTTCATCGAAACCGCGATGACCGCCGCGATTCCGGTCGGCACCCGGGAGGCGGGCCGGCTGCTGAGCTCGCTGCTGCAGGGCGGCCAGACCGTCGATGTCGCCGAGACCATCGCCTACTTCGCCAGCCCGGCCTCGAATGCGGTGAGCGGCAATGTCGTTCGCGTCTGCGGCCAGGCCATGATCGGAGCCTGACATGGCCGACACCCAGACCATCTCGCTGAACGAGCCACCCAAGACCGGCAGTCTCTATCTGAAGGCCGCCCTGGGAGCCGTTCCACTGCCGCTGGTTTCGGCGCGCAGATCCGAGATCCCGGATCGCGCCGTGGAATGGAACGATGTCCGTGTCGATCCCGACCACCTGGCCGCCTACTGTCACGCCACCGGCCTGCGGTTCGGTGACTCGTTGCCGCTGACCTATCCGTTCGTGCTCACCTTTCCCGTGGTGATGCAGCTGGTCGTGGCACGCGACTTCCCGTTCGTCGCGGTCGGCGCGGTGCATGCGGAGAACCTGATCGAGCGCACCCGCGAGATCTCGGTCAGCGAACCGCTCGACATCCACGCCCATGTGGAGAATCTGCGCGAACATCCGAAGGGGCTGCTGGTCGACGCGATCAGCGAGATCCGGGTGGGCCGGGAACTGGTGTGGCGGCAGGTCACCACCTTCCTGCATCAGCAGCGCACCTCGCTGTCGGGTGGGCCCAAGCCGGAACCGAAGCCGGACGAGGTGCCCCCGCCGCCGCTGCGCACGCTGAAGGTGGATCAGGCCATGATCCACCGCTACGCCGCCGCCTCGGGCGACCGCAATCCGATCCACATGTCCGCGTTGAGCGCCAAGGCCTTCGGCTTCCCGCGTGCCATCGCGCACGGGATGTGGTCGGCCGCGGCGATTCTCGGAGTCATCGAGGGCAGGGTGCCCGCGCAGGCGGCCTACGCGGTGAAATTCGGCAAGCCGATACTGCTGCCGTCCACGGTCAACGTCTACGCCGATCAGACCGCGGAAGGCTGGGACCTCTCGTTGAAGAACCCGAAGAAGGGCTACCCTCATCTGACCGCGACGCTGCGCTGAGCAGCCGCGGCCGACGGACGGCCGCACATCTTTTCGGTGGCCGCATATCGGATCGCATGGGGGATTCGATACGCGGCGAAACCGAAAGGGTGTGCGGCCGTTCGGATTACGAACGGACCCGCAGCACAGGTGTGATGCGGGCGATCAGCAACTAGCAGTCGCAACCACAGCAATCGCAGTCGCACCCGTCGCAGCAATCACCGCAGCAGTTGCAGCAGCTGCAGCAATCCCCGCAGTCGCCACAATCGCAGCAGTCACCGCAATCGCAGTCGCTGCGCTGTGCCCACGAGTCGCGAGGCTCACCGCTGCACGGGCGGCGGTGCGCGGCGCAACAGGCGTAACCCGTGCAGTAGACACCGCAGATGATCCCCATGCCCTTCCAGAACCCCGGTGGTTCCGGCGGTGGCTCGTGCGGTGGGCCGGGGGTGGGCGGATGTGGATCGGTGACCGGCCGATCACCGAACGGCGGTGGAATATCGTAGGGCTGGCGCCCAGGGGCGCCGTACGGATCCTGCTGCGGACCATAGGGATTCGGCTGCCCCGGGCCCGGTGGATACTGCCCCGGCGGCGGTCCGGACGGATACGGTCCCGGCTGTCCGGGGCCCGGTGGATACTGGCCGGGTGGCGGTCCGGACGGGTACGGCCCGGGCTGATGGGGCTGTCCCGGAGCGGGATAGGGACTACCTCGGTACGGATCGGGCTGATGAGGATACTGTGAGTGCGGCGGTGTAGCTGTGGTCCGAGGTGCGGCGGAGTGCTGCCGCGCGATACCGAGTGCGGTATCCGGTCCGGTCGGGTGCACCTGTGGTATTCGGGTGACTTCGGTGAAATCTGCGGCCGGGGAGCGTGATTCGAGCCGAACACGCCGGTCCGCCGAGCCGGACGAGGTGCCGGTCGCATCCGCCGAGATGCCTGCCGTGTGGTCCGAGCCGCCGGTTGGGTGGGAGTTGCTCGTCGGTTCGGTGGAGCCGCCTCCCGCGTGGGCCGTACTCGTCGAGTGGATCGAGTCGGCCGAGCCGCTTGCCGGGTTCAGCGTGATGTGACCGGGCGCGCTCGGGAAGCCCAGCAGCTGCGCGGCGAGAGCGCCGTCGGTGCTGACGGAAAGTGTTCGGTTGCCGGCTTTTCCGCAGCCACAGCGGTGCGAGGTATCGGCACACAGCGCACCCGTCGTCCGTCCGAGGGTGCGCACGACGCCGTGCAGGGGGTCGAGCAGCAGCCATCGAATCGTGGGGACGCGGGCCAGGCCGATGCGTTGCAGGTTCCGGCGAATGATGGTGTGCGACTCGCGAAGTAGCGCGTGTGCGGCCCGGGCGCTCACCCCGGTGGCCGGCAGTGGATTGAACCGGCCACGGCGGCGGTCGTCGTCGATGTCCTCGATCGCGTCCGCGAGATGGGCGATCCGGCCGAAGTGCCGTCCGGCCTCCCGCAATGCGGATTCGTTCTCCGGCCGGCCGGCCAGCACGGCGCTGTGCGCGAACAACTCTCCCGCGCACAGCTGGGTGGGTTCGGTCAGCTCGGCGAGTGCGGCTCGTCCGGCGGGCGTATCAGCGCCGGTCAGTCCTCGACGTTCCACCGCCCGTTCGATTTCCGCCTGCCGGCCGACCGCGGCGATGAGCGGCTCGATGTCCAGCTCGATCCGCGCGGCGCTCGCCCGTGCCGAGGCGAACCAACGATCCGAGGTCGCGCGCATCGGCCGCCGGGTCAACGGCCCGGCATCGCCGTCCTCGACTCGATCACGAATCTTGGCCGCCCCCAGCAGCAGTGACGCGGTACTCGCCAGCCGCACCCCCGGAGAATCCGTCGCCGCCACCGTCGCGCGCTGCATCCCGCGCAGCGGGCACGGCCCCGCTCCGGATCGCTCGGGGACCGCGATGCTCTGTGCCTCGGTGAGCACATTCAGCACGATCGCATCGGTATTGGTGGCCGCGCGCGCCACCTGGCCGTGACCGTCGCGCAATCCCAGGCACAACCCACACATGTGAGTTCGCCAATCTGCCGCATTCAGCCCGTATTTCGCCGCGCTGTGACCGCACGGCGTGAGAAGTCCGAACAATTCCGCCCCGTAGAACCCCGGCCGCATCGGCTATCCGGCCGTCTGTGCAATCCGCACTCTGGCAGGTGGCGACAGCGCCCGCAAATCGGACACCCCTGGTCGTGGGGTTATTCGGGCTTCTTCTTACCGGCCAGGCCGCGCCAGGCCAGATCGTCGAGCAGGTTCACCGCATCGGCGACGTCGACCTCACCGCTGGCGATCCGGTCGGCGATGGCTTCGCCCGCGCCGATCACCGCGACCGCGACGATATCGAAATTCGTTCCGGGCTCGGCATATTTGGCGCTGGACTCGAGCAGTTTCGCGGTCAGCTCGATGATGCGTTCCCGGCTGTTGGCGATCTCGGAGGCGAACGGCTGCTGCCCGAGAGCCTGCCGATACAGCACCGACCACGACAGCCGGTTGTTGTCGACATAGGACAGGAAGGCCTCGAGCCCCGCGCGCATCTGTTCGTGCGGGGTCAGTTTGGGGTTGCCTGCCACCGCGACGGCCTCGATGAAGCGCACACTCTCGCGCTGGATGCAGGCTCGGAACAGTTCGTCCTTGGAGCCGTAGTACAGATACAGCATCGGCTTGGAGATCTTCGCCTCGGCCGCGATGGCGTCCATCGACGTGTCGTGATATCCCTTTCGGGAGAAGACCTCGACGGCGGCGTCCAGCATCTGCTGCTCACGAACCGCCCGAGGAAGCCGCTTCGTTCCGCCTGCCATGTACTCTCCTCGCCGATATCGAAACCCCTATCTTACTCCAAGGTAAGTTTCGAGGAACGGCGAATTGCCGCCGATTTGCTCCAACCGCGGTCAGCAGGGCAGCTGGATGCCCTTGAACTTGGCCACCCGCAGGACGGAGTCGTCGACCTGCTGCATGGTGAGCTTGCCGTCGCGTACCTCCTGCTCGAGCCGGTCCAGGACCGAACTCAGCGCGTCGGTGCTGATCCACAGCGCGTCGTCGGCGCCGGCCTCGAGAGCGGTCGCGACCGCTTCCTCGATCCCCATCCGGGCCGTGATGGCCGCCATCCCGCTCAGATCGTCGGTGAAGATGGGGCCGTTGTAGGGGGCCGCGCCATAGCCGGTGCCCTGCCGCAACAGTGTCATGGCCTGCGGGCTGATACTCGCCGGGACGTTGGGATCGGTCAGCCCCGGTACATCGAGATGGCCGACCATCACGGCCGCGCCCGAGTCGATCAGGTTTCGGAACGGTACGAGATCCACCTGCTGCATCTGATCCAGCGGCGGGGTACGCACGGCCCCGGTGTGCGAATCGCCCGAACCGTGGCCGTGGCCGGGGAAGTGCTTCATCACCGCGCCGAGCCCCGCATCGTGCATCGCCCGGATGTAGGCATCGGCGAACTCCGTGACGACCTGCGGATCCTCGGAGTATGACCGGTCACCGATGACGGCGTCGTCGGGTTCGTCGCTGACATCCACATCGGGCGCGAAATCGACGGTGATGCCGAGGTTCTTCATCGCCTGGCCACGGGTGAGGCTCTGCTGGTAGTACTCGTCGGCGGACATGGTCTGCGCGGCCTCGCGGGCCGACGGGGCGGGGCCGAGTTGGTTCTTCAGCCGCGAGACCCGGCCGCCCTCCTCGTCGATGGTCACCATCAGCGGGGTGTGGGCGGACGCCTTGATCTGATCCACCTGTCCACCGGCGAGCATGGACTGATCGGTCCAGCTGCCGATGAAGATGCCGCCGACCTGCTCGTCGCGCACGGCCTGCGTCGCATCGGCGGTGTTCTTCACGCCCACCGTGAGCAGCTGGGCCAGCTTCTGCCGGGTGCTGAATTGCGCGAGATAGCCTGCGGCGCAGTTCTGCTGGTTGCCCGCGGTGGTCGTCGCAGCGGTCCGCGGAGTGGGGCTCGCGGTGCCGGGAGCGGCGGCGGTTGTGGTGTCGGAGGTGGAGCCGCCACCGCCGGAGCACCCAGCGAGGGTGACTGCGGCTACTGCGAGAACGATCCCGGCAACGTTGCGCATGGACCGACCGTAGCCGGTTGTGGCGTCGGAACCTATCCGCGGCCGGTGACCTCAATCCTGGCTCCGGCACGCCGCGCGGTTCCCCGCGGTGTGAAAGCGGCGCGATGCCGCGGGGACGAGTTCTCGGGCCCCGGCCGGACTCATAGTCGCGTTATCGGATTGTGATATCTGTCATCGCGAATGCCTGGGTTTCGATCGCCATCCGGATATGAATCGAAGCTGCAAATAGGCAATAACCAGATAATTCCGTACGGCAGGAGAAACTTGGAATCCTGCCGTTGCTCGGAGTGGCGTGGATTACCTGCTGTAACAGCCATTGGTAATCTCTCGGTAATCTAACGATCGGTAGCTTTTGCACGTCGCCTCGTGCGGCCACCACGCATGGCTGTTGATTCAGCACCGATCGCGGAGAATATCTGCCGATCCAACATCGAACCATTGGCGAAAGGCTGAAACAGCATGCGTATCAGCGCAATCGCGCGCGGCGCGGGACTGGTTCTCGCGGCGGTCCTCGGATTGGGCGCACTCACTGCCACTCCGGCGGTCGCGGCCCCCGAACTCGACCGATATCTCGACCTGCCTCTGGTCAATCGCAATGCGGCGCAGTCGCCCGGTGGCGTGAACCCCGCACTGCCCTACGACCACGCCGAACTGGGCCGGCTACTCGACCAGGCACGGACCGAGGGCGTCGCGCCCACTCGTTATGCCGCGCTGCTGTATCAATATTGGCTGGTCGACGCTACCGAGAAGGCGGGAATCGAGCTGCGAACCTGGGATCCGCGGACCGGAGTCCAGGCCAATCGCGAGAATCTGATCAAGTCGTACCGGTATTACGAAAACCTGCAGCTCGACCACCGGGAATTGCAGTGGGCCGGGATGGGTGGCCAGGTCGGAGCCGACTTCGGTGGCGGCCTGATCGACGCCGAACTGATGGGAACCCTCTACGACCTGCCCGGCATCGCCGATGCCGCGCACGCGGTGCTCGGCGCGGTCCAGCAGGCGGCCGGTCCGCAGGCCGTCGCCATGCTTCCGGAGGGGCTGCGGGCGCTCGCGGAGGCCGCGCCGAGCATCACGCCCGAAGATCTGCACTGGATTCTGGGGATGATCCTGGTGATGCAGAAGAACATCTTCTCCGACCTGATGCCGATGCACGATGCCTACGTCACCGGAGGGCTGGCGGCGCTCTCGGAATTCGAGCGCGCGGGACTGTTCGGCACGGACATCATGGGTGCGTGGCGGAATGTGGCGTCCGGGGATCAGGATCGCATCGCCGCCGGCAATGCGGTACTGCTGCGGCGTGAACAGCAGTGGGCGATCGGCGCGCAATGGGACGAGGTGCGCAACTACAAGGGGCCGGTCGGTGAGGCGATCACCTACCTCAGTGGTGCGGCGGGTTCGCCGTCGGTGGCCGGTGTGGTGCCGCCGCGCGAATTCCGGCCCGTGCGAGTGCCTTTCACCGGCGCCGATGGTCGCGCGATGATATTGACCCTGCCGCTGCCCAGCTGGAACTGGTCGGCGCTCGACCCCCGCTGGGACTACATCACCTCGCAGCTGCTGCCCAAATACAAGTGGCAGGTCGAAAATAATTGGCCCGCACTGGAAGCCACGCTGCGCACTCCGTACGAAGTGCAGCTGGAATCGCATCGGCCACTGCTGAACATTCCCCAGCTGCTGGGCTCGGCCGTACAGGAACTCACGATCACCCCGGCCGGTCAGGAGGGCTGATGAGTACGAATGCGAACCCACTCGTCGGGCCGATCGAGCGCGGATGTCCCGCAATGACACAGGAGGGCTGATCTTCATGCGGAAGTGGCGAACTCTCACGGCGGTCACGGCCGCACTGGCCCTGTGTTGTGCGGCGGTGGGAACCGCTGCGGCGGAACCGGTTCCGCCGCAGACCCCGCCCCTGGGACAGGTCTTCAACGGTTTCGTGGTCGGCTCGCTGCAGGGCGCGTCGCCGGCGAGCCCGCAGGAGGCGTTCGAGGCGTTGCGAGCCGACGATCCGTTCTATCGGGAACCACCGCTGACCGGTTCGGAGAAGCCGGGAACGGTGCTGAAGGCGAAGAAGGTGGACGTCATGTTCACCGGAGTGAAGCCGGCGAATCTCGACGCCTGGAAACTCATGTACGTCACCACGGAACGGGACGGCACGACCCCCGCGATCAGCACCGGAATCCTGATGATTCCGCGAGATGGCAAGCCCGCGAACGAGAAACACGTCATCTCCTACCAAGAGGCCAACGACAGTGTCGGCTGGAGTTGCCATCCCAGCACCCAGTGGACCGGTGGTGATCCGCTCGACGGCGCATCCTGGTCGGCACTCGGGCCGCTGGCGTTGATGTTCGGCAAGGGCTACGCGGTGATGATCTCCGATGTGGGCAATGACGCCGATCGCGCACCGCACGGTGTCTTCGCCGGCAAGTATGCGGCCCACACCCAGCTGGACGGTACCCGCGCGGCGCTGAACTTCCCGGCCGCCGGACTGGATCCCGAGGCGCAGGTCGCGCTGTTCGGAATCGCGGGTGGCGGTGTGGGTGCCGGATTCTCGGCCGAACTGCAACCCACCTACGCGCCCGAGCTGAATGTGAAATCGACTGTGCTGGAAGGCATGGTGGTGGATCCGCGCAACTTCATGCGGGTCGCCGACGGTTCGGTGGGCTCGGGCTTCGCCTTCGCCACTCTGCTCGGCCTGGAGCCGAAATATCCTGAGATGCAGTTGGATTCGAAGTTGAATCCGGCCGGGCAGGCGGTGGCGAAGGTGTTCCGGGGCCAGTGCCAGGACGCCTATTTCAGCATGCCGTTCGTACCGCTGCGGGCGATGTTCAACTCGGGGATCAGCCCCGCCGACGAACCCGCGTTCCAGCATGTGTTCGACGACAACCAGCTCGGCAGGTCCGGCGCCCCGGCGTCGAAGGTGCTCATCACCTCGTGCGCCAAGGACGATTCGCCGATGTCGCTGGTCCCGGCGGCGGATTCCCGGCGGCTCGCCGACACGTACCGGGCGCAGGGCACCGATGTCACCTATCAGCCCACGGACTGCTCGCTGGTCAAGATGCTCACCGACATGTACGGCTGGGGCACCGATCTGTTCGGTATGCAGACCATCGACTGGATGGACAGTCGGTTCGATCGCTAGCGATCGAACCGGAAACGAATCGGGAGGAGGCGCAATGGCTTTCCTGTGGGGCGTGGGTTATCTGCTCACCTTCGGACCTACCGCGATACTGGACATGGTCGGCCGGGCCGTGCAGAGCCTGAGCTGACCGGCGCGGAGCCGAGTGGAAGGGCCCCACCGCGAATCGCGGTGGGGCCCTTCCACTCGGAGCGGCCGGCTACTTGCCCGGTAGTTCGTTGTGCCCGCCGAACGCCTTGCGCATCGCCGAGAGGACCTTGTCCGCGTAGAGTGCTTCGCCGCGCGAGGAGAACCGTTCGTACAGCGCGGTCGACAACACCGGCGCGGGCACGCCCTCGTCGATCGCGGCATGGATGGTCCAGCGGCCCTCGCCCGAATCCGACACCCGTCCACCGAAAGTGGTCAGATCGGGGTCGGCGTGCAGCGCGGAAGCGGTCAGATCGAGCAGCCAGGACGCGACCACCGAGCCGCGGCGCCAGACCTCGGTCACCTCGGGCACATCGATGTCGTACCGATAGTGCTCCGGATTGTCCAGCGGTGACACCTCGGCCGAGTGCGCGTCGTCGGACTCCTTGCCGACATTGGCGTTGTGCAGGATGTTCAGGCCTTCCGCGTAGGCGGCCATCGCACCGTATTCGATGCCGTTGTGCACCATCTTCACGAAGTGCCCGGCGCCCGCGGGACCGCAGTGCAGGTAGCCCTGCTCGGCGGGGGAGGGCTCGCCGGTACGGCCCGGGGTGCGCTCGGCGGCGTCCACCCCCGGCGCGATCGACTTCAGCAACGGCTCGATGTGGGCAACCGTCTCGGCCTCGCCGCCGATCATCAGGCAGTAGCCGCGCTCCAGCCCCCATACGCCGCCGGAGGTACCGATGTCGAGGTAGTGCAGCCCCTTGGGCGCCAGCTCCTTCGCCCGCCGAATGTCCTCGTGGTAGCGGCTGTTACCACCGTCGATGATGATGTCACCAGGTTCGAGCAGCTCGGCGACCCGGTCGATGACCGCGCCGGTGGCGCCGGCCGGAATCATCACCCAGACCACGCGCGGCTTCTCCAGCAGCGCCACGAACGCGGGGTAGTCGGTCGCACCCTGGAACCCGTCACCGAGCTCCTGGGTGAACTCCTCGATCTGGTCCTCGTGCCGCGAGTATCCGACCGCGGTGTGCCCGTCCGCGACGATGCGACGGACGATGTTGGCACCCATTCGGCCGAGCCCGATCATTCCCAGCTGCATGCTCTCTCCTCGAGTCATCCGGGCGTCGGCAGGGCCGAGCTCCGGGTTGCTGTCGCTGCGAGCGCGGCGGTGTAGCTCCGGCGGACCGGTTCACACCGCGACCGTCTTCGATTGTCCCCGGTGGCCCGGGCCAGAATTTCTCAGGTCCAGAAAGAATGGGTGTAACACCCGGAGTCCGATGCCGATAATCAGATCGGCTCCGTGCAGTTGCCAGACCCCCGACCCGGCAACCGCACGGAGCCTTTCGTCGCTCCGGCGCGGCCGTGCTACAGCGGCGTACGCATGAGCACAACGTTGTACTGGTTGTGCATGGTGAGCAGGAAGTACAGATCGCTACCGGTCTGGTACGGATAGATCATCGGCGCGTACATGGTCGGCAGATCCCGCACGTCGATCAGCACCCGCGGTGCGCTCCACGGGCCCTCGGGGCTCGGCGAGGTACGCATGACCACGGAGTCGAACGGATCGGTGGTCAGCATGACGTACTGGCCCAGATGGTCGTTCCACTGCACCGACAGCTCACCCACGCCACCGACGATGGGCTTGGCGGCGTTGGCGTCCTTGGGCTTCCACGCCCCGCCGTCCCAGTACTCGTAGGCGTCGATGTTGGCGATATCGCCTTCTTTGACCCGCGAGACGAATCCGGGATTGTTGCGTCCGGCCGGGGTGCCGTACTTGTAGACGTAGCCGCCGGACTTCAGGAAGGCGTTCTGCTGGAAGTTCTGGAAGCCGCCTTCGGCCCCGCGGCGGGTGGTGGGCAGCTGGGCCCAGGTCTGGCCGTCGTCACCGGAGACCGCCATGGTCGAGAAGTTGGTGTCCCAGTGGCCGTCCGGCCCCCAGTCCCGCACCGACATCATCGACATGTACTGCACGCCGTTGACCGAGATGCCCGCGGTCGGGATGAAGCTGATCTCGATCCCCGGGATCTTCGGGCTGGGCAGCGGATTGTCCACGAAGCTCGTGTAATTGACGCCGGCGGCCGGATTCGCGTCGGCGGGACTGCGGAAAAGGACGTTCGAACGCCAGGCCCAGACGCTGCCCGCCAGCACGTTCGGTACGCCCAGACCGGCCGTATCGCCATAGGCGGTGATCATCTGACCGTGGCCGTCGTCCCACATGATGCCGAGGTCGGTGCCGAGCACATTGTTGTTCTGGGTGCGGTTGGGCGAGGCCATACCGGTGGCCTGGAAGACCGCCTGGGTCGGCCCGGGCAGCTGCGGCAATCCGTTGATGCCGTTGAGGCCGGGGATCGGATTGATGTTGTTCGGGTCGGCTCCGGCGGGGGATGCTGTCAACCCCAGCAGCGCGACCGCCGCGCAAGCTCCAGCCACTGCGGACAGTCGTCTCATATCGGGATCCCTTTCCTCCAGGTGCGCCGTGGGTATTCTGCCTGCCCGCGGGCTGTGATGTGCGATCTGCCGACGACACACGTCGCGTCGGCCGGCACCTCACTGTCTCGGTCGTTCGGTTGTGTATGGCGCACCGACCCCCGGGTACTCCAGCCCGGCCATTATTACCCGGAGTGGTCACCGATGCTCGGCGCCGGTCGCTCTACGCGGGTAACGGACGTGGGCCCTGCCGCACGGCGACAGGGCCCACGATGTCCGGCTGCCCGGCCGGCTCAGCGGGTTTTCAGAGGGGTTTCAGAGGGTTCGCAGGTCGACGGCCGCCGCCATGGCCCGGTATCCGGCGGCATTGGGGTGTTTGTGATCCCCGGAGTCGAAGGCCGGGTTCAGGCGTTCGGAGTCGGCCGGGTCGGCCACGGCACCGTGGAAATCGACTACGGCGTCGTATTCGCCACCGTCACGGATCCAGTCGTTCAGGGCACGGATCTTGGCCGCGGACTTGTCGTTGTAGTACTCGGCTCCCTTCATCGGCAGCAAGGTCGCCCCGATGACCGTCAGCCCGGCTCGGTGGGCGTGGGCGATGAGCTCGCGGTGGCCGTCGATCAGCTGTTGCACCGTCACGTCCGGATTGGGCTTGTAGGTCGGCAGGTCGATTTCGGAGAAGCCGATGTCGTTGAGCCCGCCGAGGACGACGACCGTACGCACACCGCCTATGGCCAGAACGTCCCGGTCGAAGCGATGCAGCGCGCTCTCACCGAACCAGCGGGAGTCGCTGAGAATCATGTTGCCGCCGATACCGGCGTTCAACACCGTGCGTGGGGTGCCGGCGGCGGCGAGTCGTTCGGCCAGTACGTCGGGGTAGCGGTTGTCGGCGTCGTTGTCCGAGCCGAAGCCGTCGGTGATGGAATCGCCGAAGGCAACGATCGACCCGGCGGCGCCGGTGCCGCCGGTCATCTCCACATCGGACAGGAAGTACCACGAGTGGGTCGCGTCGGTGAAGGCGGTGTCCTCGGTGTCGCGGGCATGGTTACCGGCGGCGCGATAGGTGCTGGCGTATCCCTGCGCGTGAAAAGTCGCGGGCCCGGACTTCTCGGCCAGGTACAGGGTCACCGTCGCGTGGTCGGCCGGGGCCAGCCGTAATTCGGCCGGATCGCTGGTGATATCGGCGCCCGGCGCGATGGTCACCGAGTCGTTGCCACCGAAGTGCAAGGGGCGCAGGCTGTTCTGCTGGACCCCGGCCCCGTCCGCGGTGCGGCCGATGGTGGCCGCGGCGATGCGGAGCCCGTCCTTGCCGTAACGATTGGACAGGGTTATCCGTGCGGAGGTTCCGCCACCGCGGACCCGGACCACCTGGCGCACAGTCTGATCGGCGAAGCCGTCGAGTGACCAGTTCGGCTCGAAGCCGGTGCTGGGCTGTTGCATCGGGACCGCCCAGGAGGTCTTCCAGCCCCCCGTCTCGTCGGGAGCCGCCGCGGTGTTCGTGCAGGCGGCCGCTCCGGCGGCGGCGGTGATCGCTACGGTCATGATGGCTATCTTCTTCCAGGTGAACATCGTTCTCTTCGATTCTCGACAGTTGTTGCGGGACAGCTTTATACGCGTCGCTCGAGGGCGCGGGACAGCAGTGCGACGGCCAATGCCGCGACCGCTAGGAGGGCGCCGATCCAGGCCGGCGCGGTGAGACCCAGTCCGTGGTCGATGGCAGTACCGCCGAGCCAGGAAGCAAAGGCGATGCCGATATTGAATGCGGAGATATTCGCCGCCGACCCCATTGTCGATTCGCCGCCTGTGGTTTCGAGCACTCGCATCTGCACTGCCGGAACGATGGCGAAGCCGGTGGCGCCGAGCGCGAGGATCGTGATCGCCGCACCGACCGCATGCGGCGCGGTGAAGACGAATATCGACAGGACCGCGGCGAGTGCCGCCAGCGCGCCGATCACAGTGGGCATCAGTGCGCGGTCGGCGAGCCGGCCCCCGGTGATGTTGCCGCCGAACAACCCGAGTCCGAACACGACGAGCAGCCACGGCACCGCTGCTTCCGGGAGATCGGTGACTTCGGTGAGGATCGGCTCCAGGAAGGTGAACACCGCGAATACCGCGCCGAATCCGAGGGCGGTGGTCAGCAGCGCCAGCCATACCTGCAGTCGCGCGAAGACCGCCAATTGCCCGGCCAGTCCGGTGGATTCGGTGCGCGGCTGATGCGGTACCAGGGTGGTGAGGGCGATCAGGGCGGCCACACCCACCGCGGTGACGGCCCAGAAGGTGGATCGCCAGCCGAACGCTTGGCCGAGGGCCGTTCCGAGCGGCACCCCCGCCACGTTCGCCAGCGTCAGGCCGGTGAACATCATAGCGATCGCGCTGCCCTTGCGCTCCGGCGCGACGAGCCCCGCCGCCACGATCGAGCCGATACCGAAGAATGCGCCGTGGGTGAGAGCGGCGATGATCCGGCCGGTGAGCAACATGCCGTAGCTCGGTGCCAGTGCCGACAGCAGATTGCCCGCGATGAAGATGCCCATCAGCAGCGCCAGCATGGACTTGCGGGGAATGCGGTTGCCCATCGCGGTCATCAGCGGCGCGCCGATCGCTACGCCCGCGGCATAACCCGAGATCAGCAGGCCCGCCGTTGGGACCGAGATGTTCAGATCCGCGCCGATCACTCCCAGCAGGCCCACGATGACGAATTCGGTCAGGCCGATGCCGAACGCGCCGAGTGCCAGGGCGGCGAGCGCGAAGCCCGGGCGATGTGCGGACTGTGCCGGGGCGTCCGCCGTCAGTGTTGTTGTCATATGCGGTCGAACCTTCTTAATGGGAAATTTGTTCCGTTAACGACTGGCGGGATGGTGACCGAGTGCGAGATTCCATGGGTGGGGGGTGTATCCCGGCCGACTTAGACTGGTCGCGTTTCAGATTGCTGGTGAAATGCCGCTGCATCAATGGCCGCCTGCGACACGGTCGATAAGCGAGAGTTATGGAACGGCAGGAGATCGACATCTTCCTCGCCCTGTGCGAGGAGTTGCACTTCGGTAGGACCGCCGAACGTCTCTATCTGTCGCAGGCCCGGGTGAGCCAGACGATCAAACGGTTGGAGAGCCGGTTCGGCGCACCGCTTTTCGAGCGGACCAGTCGGCAGGTTCGGCTCGCGCCGGTGGGCCGGTCGTTGCGCGACGATCTGGTTCCGGTTCGCGCGCAACTGGACAGCGCGATCGAGCGTGCTTACGCCGCTGCCAGGAGCGTCGAAGGAGTCCTGCGCGTCGGATATCTGGGCGGTCTGGCGGCGAGTGTCCTGGTCGATTCCGTCGTCGTGTTCCGCGCCCGCCATCCCGAGTGCGAGGTGCATGCCCGCGAGGTCCACCTCGGCGATGTATTCGGGCCATTGCGGCGCGACGAACTCGATGTGATCATCAGCCACTCGCCGGTCGGTGAGCGAGACCTGATAGCCGGGCCGGTGCTGGTCACCGAGCCCACCGGCCTGCTGGTACCGCGCGGCAACCGCATCGCGCGCAGCAGTTCGATCGACATCGATGTGCCGGATACCGAGGCGATATCGATCGGCGGTCCGTCCAGCGGGTATTGGCGGCGCTACCTGGATGAGACCTGGCGGATCACCTCGTCCACCGTGGACACGGCACAGACCTGGGAGGACGTGCTGACGACGGTGAGCTTCGGAGCGGGCGTCCACCCGGCCGGTGCGCACGCCGAGCTGCATTATCCGCGGCGCGGGACGGTGTATGTGCCCTTCGAAAACGGACACGGTCATGTCTGGCGGCCGGTGTGGGCGCCCGGCGCGGACAACGAGCGTTTGCGAGCCTTCGTGCAGACCATGCTCGATGTGGTCGCCGATCGAGGTCGGCGGTACTACTACGCCGATCGGCCGGACGAACGGGTCGCTCAGCGGCGACCATGAGCGGCTGATCCCGGGAACCGGCGGCCCCCGTGTGTCGTCCGGGCGCTGAACTCGACGGCGGACACCAACGCGAAGGCCCGCCTACCGAATCGCCGGTAGGCGGGCCTTCGCGTTGGTGCTCAGTTTCTCTCGGTGCTCAGCGGATCTCGAATCAGAAAGCCGCTTCGTCGAGCTCCATGATGTCGTTGTCCAGGTTGGACAGCACCGTGCGGACCGAGGTCAGCTCAGGCAGCACGTTGCGGGCGAAGAACTGCGCGACACCGATCTTGCCCTGGTAGAAGGACTCGTCGGCGCCGGTCGCGCCATTGTCGAGCGCCTTGATGGCGATCTCGGCCTGACGCAGCAGCGACCAGCCGATCAGCAGATCGCCGACGGCCAGCAGGAACCGCACCGAACCCAGGCCGACCTTGTACAGCTCCTTGGTGTCCTCCTGCGCGCCCATCAGGTGGCCGGTCAGGGTGGCGGCCATGGCCTGCACATCCTCGAGGGCGGTGGCCAGCAGCTTGCGCTCGGCCTTCAGGCGGCCGTTACCGGCCTCCGAGTCGATGAACTTCTGCACCTGGCCGGCGACGTGCGCCAGTGCCACACCGCGGTCGCGGGCGATCTTGCGGAAGAAGAAGTCCTGCGCCTGGATGGCGGTGGTGCCCTCGTAGAGCGAGTCGATCTTCGCGTCGCGGATGTACTGCTCGATCGGGTAGTCCTGCAGGAAGCCGGAGCCACCGAAGGTCTGCAGCGAATCGGTCAGGTACTGGTAGGCCCGCTCCGAACCCACACCCTTGACGATCGGCAGCAGCAGATCGTTGACCCGGAACGCCAGGTCCTTGTCCGCACCCGAGACGAGCTGTGCGATGTCCTCGTTCTGGTGGGCGGCGGTGTAGAGGTAGATGGCGCGCAGGCCCTCGGCGTACGCCTTCTGGGTCATCAGCGAACGGCGCACATCGGGGTGGTGGGTGATGGTGACGCGCGGTGCGGTCTTGTCGGTCATCTGGGTCAGATCCGCACCCTGGACCCGCTGCTTGGCGTAGTCCAGCGCGTTCAGGTAACCGGTCGACAGGGTCGCGATGGCCTTGGTGCCCACCATCATGCGGGCGTTCTCGATCACGTCGAACATCTGCGCGATGCCGTTGTGCACCTCGCCGACCAGCCAGCCCTTGGCCGGAACGCCGTGGCCGCCGAAGGTGACCTCACAGGTGGCCGAGACCTTCAGGCCCATCTTGTGCTCGACGTTGGTGACGAAGACGCCATTACGGTCGCCCAGGGTCTGGGTCTCGAAGTCGAAGTGGAACTTCGGCACGAAGAACAGCGACAGGCCCTTGGTGCCCGGGCCGGCGCCCTCGGGACGAGCCAGCACCAGGTGGAAGATGTTCTCGAACATGTCGTCCGAGTCACCGGAAGTGATGAAACGCTTGACGCCCTCGATGTGCCAGGTGCCGTCCTCCTGCTGCACGGCCTTCGTGCGGCCGGCGCCGACATCGGAACCGGCATCCGGCTCGGTCAGCACCATGGTGGCGCCCCAGTTGCGCTCGACGGCGATCTCGGCCCACTTCTTCTGCTCGTCGGTGGCGTTGTTCCAGAAGATCTGGCCGAACGGACCACCGGCGGCGTACATCGCGACGGCCGGGTTGGCGCCCAGGATCATCTCGTTGAGGGCCCAGACCACCGAACGCGGCGCGGGCAGACCGCCCAGCTCCTCGTTCAGGCCGACCTTGTTCCAGCCGGCCTCTTCGTAGGCCTTGAAGGACTTCTTGAACGACTCCGGGATCGAGACACTGTGAGTGTTGGGATCGAAGACCGGCGGGTTGCGGTCCGCATCGGCGAAGGACTCGGCAACCGGTCCCTCGGCCAGGCGGCGTACCTCGTCGATGATGTTCTTCACGGTGTCGGTGTCCAGGTCACCGTAGGCGCCGGAATCCAGTACCGAACCGAGGCCGAGCACCTCGAAGAGGTTGAACTCGAGGTCGCGGACGTTGCTCTTGTAATGGCCCATCTCTGTTACTCACTCTCCGTTGAGTCGGTGCGGTC
Organism: Nocardia sp. NPDC052254; assembly: GCF_040679495.1. Lineage (NCBI taxonomy): Bacteria > Bacillati > Actinomycetota > Actinomycetes > Mycobacteriales > Nocardiaceae > Nocardia > Nocardia sp. NPDC052254. The sequence continues at coordinate 726,219 of NZ_JBFAUW010000002.1, forward strand.
GGTGTAGGTGCCGTTCCCGCCCATGTGTCTCCACACCGGGTAGTCGATCGGAATATCCGCCCTCTACTCGCGGGTAACTTACAGCGTATATTACCCATGGGTAATGCGCATGGAAAGCGCTGACCGGGCGATGTGATGAGCGGAACAGAATTTTCTGCCTCCGCTTCGCTCCGGCGGGTGCTCGGCCCCCTGTACCTCGGTTTTTCACTTCCCCGGTCGCCGCGCTCCCTCCCTCCGGTGCTGCAGACACGAGGCGGGCCGAGAACCGCTCGGGTGAACTGTTCACAGGCAGCGCTTCTCGCAGCTCGAGTCACCCGTTGTGGGTGATGTTCACCGGTCGTCTCGACGGCAGGGTCTCCGGCAGGTTGTGCACCTGCTGCCGAAGGAGGCCACTGTGCCGGATTCGAAGCCGAACATCCTCGTGATCTGGGGCGATGACATCGGGATCACCAATCTCAGCTGCTACAGCGACGGCCTGATGGGCTATCGCACCCCGAATATCGATCGGCTCGCGGAGGAGGGCATGCGGTTCACCGACTCCTACGGTGAGCAGAGTTGCACGGCCGGGCGCGCGTCGTTCATCACCGGGCAGAGTGTGTATCGGACCGGGATGAGCAAGGTGGGTGTGCCGGGCGCGGGCATCGGCGTCGATCCGCAGGACCCGACCATCGCCGAACTACTGAAACCGCTCGGTTACGCGACCGGGCAGTTCGGCAAGAACCACCTGGGCGACCTCAACAAGTTCCTGCCGACCGTGCGCGGATTCGACGAATTCTTCGGCAACCTCTACCACTTGAACGCGGAGGAGGAGCCCGAACTCCCGGACTACCCGCACAAGGACACCTACCCACGCCTGTACGACCTGCAACGCCCGCGCGGGGTGATCCATTCGTGGGCGACCGACGAGGACGACCCCACCGAGGACCCGCGGTTCGGGCGCATCGGTAAACAGCGCGTCGAGGACACCGGGCCGCTCACCAAGAAGCGGATGGAAACGATCGACGAAGAAGTGGCCGAGGCCTGCGTCGACTATCTGTCCCGGCAGCAGAAGGCCGGTACGCCGTTCTTCGTCTGGCTGAACTTCACCCACATGCATCTGCGTACCCATACGAAGCCGGAAAGTGTTGGGCAGGCGGGAGTGTGGCAGTCGCCCTACCACGACACGATGATCGATCACGATCGCAATGTGGGCCGGGTGCTGGACGCTCTCGACGAACTCGGCCTGGCCGAGAACACGATCGTCATCTACAGCACCGACAACGGCCCGCACGCCAACACCTGGCCCGACGGTGCGACCACGCCGTTCCGCAGTGAGAAGGACACCAACTGGGAAGGCGCGTTCCGCGTGCCCGAGGTGATCCGCTGGCCGGGCCGAATCCCGGCGGGGTCGGTCTCCAACGACATTGTGCAGCACCATGATTGGCTCCCCACCTTCCTCGCCGCGGCGGGGGAGCCCGATATCGTCGACAAGCTGAAGAAGGGTTATCCGGCCGGAGACAAGACTTTCCGCGTCCACATCGACGGCTACAATCTGCTGCCCTATCTGACCGGCGAGGCCGAGCACAGCCCCCGGCGCGGAATGGTGTACTTCTCCGACGATTGCGATGTGCTCGGGATCCGGTTCGAGAACTGGAAGATCGTCTTCATGGAGCAGCGCAAGACGGGAACGCTCGGAATCTGGGCGGAACCGTTCACCGCACTGCGGGTGCCGAAGCTGTTCAATCTGCGCACCGATCCGTTCGAGCGAGCCGATGTCACGTCGAACACCTACTGGGACTGGTTCCTGGACCACGACTACATCGCCTTCTACGGCACCGCGATCTGTACCGCGTTCCTGGAGACGTTCAAGGAATTCCCGCCGCGACAGGAACCGGCCAGCTTCACCATCGATCACGCGGTCACCAAACTGCACGAATTCCTGGCCCGGGACTGACCTGTGCCCGCGCTGGAGACCTGGAACGACGGTGAAACCACGGCGGCGATAGTCGATTTCGTCGACCGTGTCACCGATCGGAACGGTCCGGATTTCGTGGAACCGGCGGCTCGCGTCGCGGTATTCGACAACGACGGCACCCTGTGGTGTGAGAAGCCGATGCCGATCCAGCTGGATTTCACGATCCGCCGGATGGGCGAATTGGCCGGACAGGAACCGGAATTGCGCAGCGAGCAGCCGTGGAAGGCGGCCTACGAGCAGGATCTGCAATGGCTCGGTGCGGCGATGGTCAAGCACTATCACGGCGATGACGGCGATCTGAAGTTGTTGATGGGTGCGGTGACTCGCGCTTTCGGTGAGATCACCGTGGACGACTACGACGCCCGGGTGGCGGAGTTCTTCGGCACGGCCGGTCATCCGACGCTGTCGCGCCCGTACCGCCGGTGTGGATTCGTGCCGATGGTGGATCTGCTGCGGTATCTGGAGGCGAATGAATTCACCACCTACATCGCCTCCGGGGGCGACCGGGATTTCATGCGCCCGGTCGCCGGTGAGCTCTACGGGGTGCCGCCGGAGCGGGTGATCGGCAGTGCGCTGGGCATCACCTACCGGGAACGGGAGGGCCGCACCGATCTGCTGTACAAGTCCGCGATGGACTTCTTCGACGACGGTCCCGAGAAGCCGATCCGGATCTGGAGCCGGATCGGCCGCCGCCCGATCCTCTCGGTCGGCAATTCCAACGGTGATCTGCCGATGATGTCCTATTCCGAACTCGACGGCGCGCCTGCGTTGCGGCTGTTGATCCTGCACGACGACGCCGACCGCGAATTCGACTATGTCGCCGGTGCCGAGGACGCCCTCGATTACGCGCGTCGCGCCGGATGGACGGTGGTCAGCATGAAGAATGACTGGCGCGAGATCTTCACCCCCGAACCGAGCTGATTTCCGGAACTCGGAGCCAGGAGACGCACGCGCAATGGATATTTCGCTCGCCACCGCATTGCGGCAGATTCCCGCGCAGACCTTCACCATGGGATCCGATCGGCACTATCCGGAGGAGCGACCCGCCCACGAGGTGACCGTCGATGCGTTCGCCATCGAGTCCCGGCAGGTCACCAATGCCGAATACGAGCGGTTCGTCGCCGATACCGGATATGTCACCGTCGCCGAGCGACCGCTGGATCCCGCGGACTTTCCCGGCGCACCCGCACAGAATCTGCAACCCGGTTCGATGGTGTTCGCCCGGACGTCGGGGCCGGTGGATCTGCGGCACCTGAATCTGTGGTGGCGGTGGACGCCGGGGGCATCGTGGCGGCATCCGGAAGGCCCGGGTTCCGCGGTCGCCGAACGTGCCGACCACCCCGTCGTGCACATCGCCCACGAGGATGCCGCCGCCTACGCCCACTGGAGGGGCCGTCGCCTGCCGACCGAGGCGCAGTGGGAAGCCGCCGCGCGCGGTGGACTCGACGGGGCCGAGTACACCTGGGGCGAGGACAACGATGCCGGCCCACGAGCCAACTATTGGCACGGGGATTTCCCCTGGCGCCCGGATACCGGATACGGGCACACCACCGCGGTCGGTTCCCATCCGCCCAATGCCTACGGGCTTTTCGATATGGCGGGCAATGTCTGGGAGTGGACCGACGACTGGTACACCGCGCGGCATTCCGGCGCCGGCGGGTGCTGTGCACCGCGCAATCCACGCGGTGGCCGGGTGGAGCAGAGCTACGACCCACGTCAACCACAGTTCCGGGTTCCGCGCAAGGTGATCAAGGGCGGCTCGTTCCTGTGCGCCGACAGCTACTGCCGCCGCTATCGCCCCGCCGCCCGGCGTCCGCAGATGATCGACACCGGTATGAGCCATATCGGATTCCGCTGTGTGGGCGACAGTGTGACCGGCGACTGACCTGGGCCACGGGCGATCGGCGTCGCCTCGCGGCAGTGCGGGCCGGGCCGGGGATTACCGTGGGGGTGTGCGCATCGAGACGAATGCGGGGGCCGCCGAGGTCGAGGTCGATTCCGGCGCGGGTGAACGATTCCTGCTGGTACTGACCCACGGGTCCGGTGGTGGGGTGGAGACGAAGGATCTACTCGCGGTACGCGACCGCGCCGTCGAGCTGGGTGGGGTGGTCGCCCGCGTGGTGCAGCCGTACCGCGTGGCGGGGCGGCGGGCGCCCGGATCCGTGCCGGTTCAGGACGCGGCCTGGGCGGTGATCGTGACGGCCTTGCGCAAGCAGGTGCCGGGAGTGCCGGTGATTCAGGGCGGCCGCAGCAACGGGGCCCGTGTCGCCTGCCGCACCGCCGTCGTTCTCGGCGTGAAAGGCGTGCTGGCGCTGTCATTTCCGTTGCATCCGCCGGGGAAGCCGGAGAAGACGCGCCGGGAAGAACTGCTGGCGGCCTCGGAGCATCTCGATGTGGTGGTGATCAACGGCGAGCGCGATCCGTTCGGCATTCCCGACCCGGCAGCTGCCGCCGAGGTGAAAGTGATTCCCGGCCAGCCGCATTCGTTCCGCTCCGGAATGGATCTCATCGCCGACACCGCCGAGCCGTGGTTGCGGCGCTGGGCCGGACTCGGCTGAGCCGTCCCCCGCGGCGATCCGGGTGGCGAAATCCTGCCGGTGACAACAAATCTGGGAAGTCCCCTCCGGGAAAACCCTGATGTGCCGGTGTGAAACTGCCGATAACATGGGCGGAGGTCGGGATTTCGAGAGGAGAACATCCCCATGATCCGAGGTCTTCGACCGCATTCCGCCCCCGGTCGCGTGCTGGCGGGTGTCGCGGTCACCCTCGCCACCGTCGGCGGATTCGGGTTCGCGGCGGCGGGCACCGCGAACGCGTCCTGCGATGCGCCGTCCTGCGCCGCAAATGGATTCGCTGCCCTGGAAACCGACGTGACCGGCCCCGCAGACCACAGTGCCGGTGATCCCAGCAGCGGTGATCGATCCGGTGCCGATCACAGCACACCCGGTGCCGATCACAGCACACCCGGTCCCGATCACAGCACGCCCGCGCCCGGTCGCAGCGACAACGTGATCGACGACAGCCGTGACGCTTTCGGCTACGACCGGTTCGGGCGGGATCGTTCGGGTTACGACCGCCAGGGTTTCGACACCTTCGGTCGTGACCGGTTCGGCCGCGATCGGTTCGGGCGGGACAGTTCGGGTTACGACAGCGACGGTTACGACTCCTTCGGTCGTGACGCATCCGGCCGCGACCGCCAGGGCTACGACCGGTTCGGCCGGGATCGGTTCGGCCGTGATCGGTTCGGTGACGGCGGGGATGGGCATCGCCCCGCACCGGCGCCGTTCCCCACCGGCAGCGCCGGGCTGTAACCGCCCGCGCTACTGCTCGGCGGCCGCCTGCTCGTCGAGGTCGGGAATGGTGCGGGTGGCGACGACGAGAGCGTCGATGGCATCGCCGCTCTCGGTCGGTCGCAGCACCCGATGGGCCGTATCGACCCGGATGTGTTCCGTCGCAGCCAGATCGGCGATCACGTCGTCCGGAGTGAAGAGGATGTCCGGGTCCTGCGGGCCGCCCTGGCCTTCGGTGATGTTGGTGGTGTCGTGCCCCAGGACGAGCAGGATGCCACCCGGGCTCAGCCGCTCGGCCGCCGACAGCAGCAGGGTGCGCCGCTGTGCGGGGGGCAGATGGATGTAGACGGCCAGAATCAATTCGAACGGGCCGTCGATATCCGCGCCCGGCAGATCGGTGACATCGGCGCACTGCCAGGTGATCCTCGCACGCACCGAGCGGGACAGCCGCGAGGCGACGGTGCGGCCCTTGTCGATACCGACCTGTGAGAAGTCGACCGCCCGTACATCCCAGCCGTGCGTCGCCAGCCAGAGGGCATGGCGCCCCTCACCGGCGGCCAGATCGAGGGCGCGCGGCAGCGCGGGAGGTTCTTCGCCGGGTGCGTCCGGCACCAGCCTGATGCGCCGTTCCAGACCGAAAACATGTTCCACGACGGTCGCATTCGGCGGTGCGCCCCACACCAGCTCGCTCTGCGCGTAGCGCGTGTCCCATTCGGCGGCGTCCATGCGTCGAGTCTATGGGGTCGCAGTGGGCGGCCGAGCCGATCCCGGCACGCGCTCCCGTCGAACGAATGCCCGGCCGAGAACCTCGGCCGGGCATCGTGCGCGCGCGGACTACAGCGTCGTGTGCATGAGGATCACGTTGTACTGACTGTGCACGGTGGTGAGGAAATACAGTTCGCGCCCGGTCTGATACGGGAAGATCGACGGCGCGTAGGCGGTCGGCAATTCCCGGGTGTCGATCAGTACCTCCGGCGGACTCCACGGTCCCTCCGGTGCCGAGGACCGGCGCATCACCACCGAATTCCACGGATCGGTGGTCAGCATGACGTACTGCCCGAGATAGTCGTTCCACATCACCGACATCTCGGCCACTCCGCCGGTGATCGGCCGGGCGGCGTTCACGTCACCTCGTCGCCATCCGCCGCCGTCCCAGTACTCGTACTCACCGAGATTCTGGATCGCGTTCTCCCGCACCCGCGCGACGTAGGCGTCATGGTTGCGGCCCGACGGTGTGCCGTATTCGTAGACCCAGCCGCCACTCTTCACGAACGAGTTCATCTGGAAGTTCGCATCGCCACCGACATTGGGACGTCGGGTGAAATCGAGATCGGCCCAGGTCTCACCGTTGTCGGCGGAGGCGGCCAGACCGGAATAGTTGGTGGTCCACTGGCCGACGTCGTCCCAGCTCTTGACCGACATCAGACTCATGTATTGCACACCGTCCGCGGAGATGCCGGCGGTCGGGATGCGGCTGATCTCGATGAACGGAATCTTCGGGCTGGGAACGAGATCCCGGGCCTGGCCGAACACGTCACGGACGGCACTGTCGAAGAAGATCCCGCCGGACGGATCGTGGGTGTGACTGCGCACCAGAATATTGCTGCGCCAGGCCCAGAAACTGCCGGCGAGCAGATTCGGCAGACCGACTCCGGCGGTATCGCCGAAGGCGGTGAGCATTTCGCCCCGACCGTTGTCCCACATGATTCCCAGGTCCGTCCCGAGCACGTTGTAGTTCTCGGTGGCATTCGGGCTCGCCATCCCGGTCACCTGGAAGATCGCCCGGGACCGGCCGACCAGATTCGGCAGGCCGTTCGTGCCGTTGAGTACCGGAATCGGATTGATGGCGTTGGGGTTGGCCGCCGCCGGTGTGTTCACGGTGAGTAGCAAAGCCGAAACACCCGCTATCGCAGACAGCAGGACGGATGCGGTCTTGGACAAATTTGTGCCCTTCCCGTTCGCGCCGATACCGCCCCCGGGATTCATCGGCTTCGCTGGCAAAGTGTGGAAATGTTAACAGCGAATCGGCTGCACAGGGGGTTTCCCGGAGACTGTTTCGGGGAATTACTTCGCTGGTCGTGTGTTTTTTGGTGGATCTACCGACGACCGAGCGCCTGGCGGACCAGCAGCGGGAGTTGGGTGGCGCGTTCGATTCCGAGAGTGCGGCGGGTTCCGGCCGTCCAACTGCGGTCGAACAATCGTTTCGCGGCCGCGACTGCCGATGCGGGGCGGGCTGCGATGCGGTCGGCCACCTTCTCGGCCTCGGCGCGCGGATCCTCGCTCACCTGCGTGATCAGCCCGATGCGCTCGGCATGGGCGGCGTCGACCGGATCGGCGGTCATGGTGAGCAGCAATGCCTTGTCCACACCGACCAGGCGCGACAATGTGACCGCACCCGACATATCCGGAACGAGGCCGTGTGCCACCTCCATGACGGCGAAATCGGAATCCGGTGCGGCGAAACGGAAATCGGCGGCCAGGGCCAATTGCAATCCGCCGCCGAAACAATGTCCGTGCACGGCGGCGATCACCGGCTGCGGCAGTCGTCGCCACGCCCAGCACGCCTCCTGGAAGGTATTGGTACCCAGCCACGGAATCGGCAGGAAATTGCGGACGATACTCAGCGGATCGCCGGTCGCCTTCGCGATATCCAGACCGCTGGAGAAACTCGGGCCGTTGCCGGCGAGGATCACCGCGCGAATGTCGTCGCGCCGGCCGACGACCCGGGCCACCCGGACCAGATCGTTCAGCATCTCGATGGTGAGCCCGTTGTGTTTATCGGGCCGATCCAGTTCGACGTAGGCGCGATCACCGTCGAAGGTCAGGGAAACGTTGCTCATCGCTCACTCCGTCCTGATCGGATCGCCGCCGCGGGTTACCGGTCGGTAGCGACTTGTTCGAGCAATATCTTCGCGCAACCGGCCGGATCGTCGTAGAAGGGGGTGTGACCGCTGCCGGGCAGCGTGATGTGGCGGGCATCGGGCAGCCATTGCCGGGCCCGTCGGCTCTGGGTGCGGTAGGTCAGTAGCACGTCGTGGTCGCCCCAGGCGATCGTGACCGGGATGCGCGCGAGCCGGCCGCCGTCGCGCAACCGGGCCGAATCGAAGGAGGCCAGCGCGGGGCGGAACCCCGCCGAGTTCAGCACGCCGTCGGCCGTCGCCAGCGCGGTAGCGGTGTCCAGGGCCCACGGGCGGCCGAAGACGATGCTCAGAAAGGCCGTGCGGCCGGCGCGACTGCCGAGGATTCGCGGCAGCAGCGATTCGAGGCCGCGCCCGATCGTGGCCGACCGGCCCAGTGCCTGCTGGCACCAGATGCGCCCGGCGTCCGACCAGAATCCGATGGGCGAATAGGCGGTGACCGATCGAGCGATGCCGCGCGCCGCCAGATTCAGCGCGATCAGCCCGCCCATCGAATTACCCGCCAGATGCGGGTGCTCGATGCCCTGGTCGATGAGGAAGGCGTGCACGGCGTCGGTGAGAGTGTCGACGGTGGTGTCCGGCAGGGGTGCGGTCTCGCCGAAACCCGGCAGGTCCACCGCGATGACGTCGAAGCCGGTGGCCAGGCTCTCGATGACCGGCTCCCATACCTGCCAGCGGCTGCCGACGCCGTGGATCAGGACCAGCGGTTCACCGGTGCCGGCCCGGTGGTGATTCAACATCATTTCGCAACTCCCGCACCGAGACTCGGAGGCCGACCAGGACGACGCCGGACCGGAACACCCTAACAATCATTGGCGTCCAGCCAACAGCTTCGGTATCGGGCGTCCCGGCGAATTGTGACGGGTCCGGTTTTGCCGACTCGGACTGTTGTCCGGCGGCTCGATGGGGCAGTATCACCCTGCGCGGTCCGCACGTGTTGCGCGCCGTGATTGCTGATACGCCTGAGAATTGAGGAACAGTTGAGGATTTCGCTGATCGCCGCCGCCTGCATCGCGCTGCCACTGTTGGGTGCGTGCGGCTCCCAGGATTCGCAGCCGACCGTCACCGAGGCCGACCTGGCGAAGTCTCTACAGGCCAGCGGGCTCCCGGACAATCCGCAACTCGCCAACTGCGCCGCGAAAGTCTATATGGACGAGGGGATTTCGCAGGACGGCCTGCGGAAGATGACCAAGCCGGGCAGCGCCGCGCCGTCCGCCGACGGCACCATGGGTGGGCTGAGCAAGGAAGACACCGACAAGGTGCGCTCGGCCAGCGAGAAGATCGCCACCCAGTGCATGCCGAAGCCCGCACAGTAATTCGCTGAACGCGGGCGTCGCCGGATCTACGGTGGTCATATGGCTACCACGGAGTACCGGCACCTGCTCGTGAACCGCACCGGTGACACCCTGCGTATCACCATGAACCGGCCGGACCGGCGCAATGCCCTCTCGGCCGACCATCTCGCGGAGTTGCTGGCCGCCTTTCGCGCGGCCGGTGACACCGACGCCACCGGAATCGTGCTCGCCGCCAACGGGCCGGTGTTCTCCGCCGGTCACGATTTCGCCGATGTCGCCGCCCGCGATCTGCCGGGCGTGCGTGACCTGCTGCGGTTGTGCACCCAGGTCATGCAGGCCGTCGAGGAGGCCCCGCAGGTCGTCGTCGCGCGCGTGCACGGCCTGGCGACGGCGGCCGGCTGTCAGCTGGTGGCCTCATGTGATCTCGCGGTGGCCGCCGCCTCCGCCGGCTTCGCCCTGCCCGGCGGCAAAGGCGGCTGGTTCTGTCACACCCCCGCGGTCCCGGTGGCCCGCTCGATCGGCCGCAAACGCCTGATGGAGATGGCTCTCACCGGCGATCCCATCGACGCGGCCACCGCAGCCGACTGGGGATTGATCAACCGGGCCGTGCCCGATGCCGACCTCGATGCGGCGGTCACCGATCTCCTCGCCCGCGCCACCCGCGGCAGCCGGGCCGGTAAGGCGCTCGGCAAGCGCACGCTCTACGCCCAGCTCGACCGTCCCGAGGCCGACGCGTACACCATCGCGATCGAGGTCATGGCCGCGGCATCTCAGTTCGCCGGAGCCCGCGAGGGGATGGATGCCTTCCTGAACAAGCGCAGCCCGGTCTGGCCGGATTAGCCACGGTCGCGAAAACCGTTGCCGCCGTGGTCTCGTGGCCGGTGACAGCTCGCCGTGCGTCGGCACCTCGGGATTGGTAGCTTCGAAACCATTTCTCGGGCTGTGCGTGAAGGGGATCCTCGGTGGACCAGGTGTATCTGTGGGAGGAGGATTCGCCGGCCCCCGCCGAGACCAATACGGATCGGATGGAGCACTGGCACGAGTACATCCACACCAGGCAGGGGACGGTCGGGCTGGCCTTCGACGACACCGCCGGCGATTTCTGGTGGTCGACGACCGCACAGCAGGTCGGCCGGATGCAGATCGTGCGGTTCGGGTCCGATCCGGTGCACTACCACCGAACCAGGCGCGATGTGCGCGGCGACGACGACGACAGCTTCCGGCTGCTGCTTCCGTTGAGCGGGGAATTCAAGTTCAGACAGGGTGATACCGCGGAAATCGTCGGTCCGGGAAAGCTGGCGTTCTTCCATTGGGGTTCGCCGATGGTCATGCGACAGGACGAACCGTTGGACGCGCTGATCCTGACGGTGCCGGAGCAGTCGGTACACGTGAGCCGTGCCCGTGACGCGCCGCTGGCCCTGGACGGGAGCCGGCCCCTGATGCGCTCTCTGGTGAGTCAGCTCGATCTGCTGCACGCCGGCTGCGGGGAATGGACCGCGGTGGATTTCAGCGTCGCGTTCTCCAGTGCGCTCCTGCTGCTCGACGGGGTGCTCAATCGGACGCGCGCGGTAGCGTCCGGCAGACACGCGGTGCTGGCCGCGCGCGCTCGCGAACTCATGGAGATCCACGCGGGCGACAGCAAGCTGACTCCGGATGCCGTCGCCAGGATGTGCGGGTGCTCGTTGCGGACCCTGCACACCGCGCTGACCGATTCCGCCGGGATGGCGCCGGCGGCATTGCTGCGCTCGATCCGCCTCGACCGTGCCCGCCGGCGGCTGTCCTCGCCGCTGTCGGTCGACCTGGACGCGATTGCCCGGGAGACCGGCTTCGGCACCACGCGCCGGTTCCGCGAGGCATTCCGGCGCCGATACGAACAGACCCCGGAGCAGATGCGCGCGGAGCTGTACGGGTAGCCCGAAGGAACTGCGAAGATCGCGCCGGAGCCGAAGTGGCAGCGGTGCAACACTGTTCGGATTCCATCATGCCCCGCACGGGCGTGCCGAAATGCGCCCGAAAATTGCCAGAAATCGGTTGTTGTGGCGGCTAACGTTTTTCGGGTGCCACCTGGAGGGGAGGTGGCAACTGCCACCCAGGGCGATTCGCCGCAGCCGAACGAGCCGGATGTGCTGCTCCGAATCCACCTGGACCTGCTGCACGAACGGGAGTTGACGTTCGTGGCGTGTGCATCCGCGGCACATCGGTTCGCCGATTATTGGACCGCCTACCACGGACCCGGCACCGTCACATTCGCGGCGCCGGGTCGCCGATACCCGAGATTGCCCTGTGAACGACTGTGGACACTTCCGTAGTCCCCGTCCTGCCTCGATCCGGACCGCCGCTGCGCGATCATGAGCTGAGCATTCGTCGGGAAGGGAGCCGTGAGATGAAGTTCCGCACCGAAGTCGAGCCACCCGAACCGATGCGCGGGCTCGCGGTGCCACCCGAGGTGGTCGAGGCCCTCGGCGGTGGCAAGCGGCCCCGCATCCGGGTCACGCTCAACGGCCACACCTGGAGTACTCGCATCGCAATCATGCGCGGCCGCAATCTGATCGGACTGAGCAACGCCAACCGCACCGCCGCGGGCGTTTCCGTGGGCGAGCGGGTCGAGGTGCGGATGGAACTCGACACCGAGCCGCTGACGGTCACCGAACCCGAGGACTTCACCGCCGCCCTGGCCGCCGATCCCGTGGCCCGCGCGGCCTACGAGCGGTCGACGGTCAGTCAGCGACGGCAGTTCGTCCGGATGATCGAGGCAGCCAAGCAGGAACGGACTCGGATGCGTCGGATCGAGAAGGTACTGACCGAACTTCGAGAGAAGGGATGAGCACCGCACATCGTCGCCGGGGCGCATCGATGTGTCCCGGCGCCTGATCTGGGGCAGGATCGAATCATGGGGTATCCGCAGCAATATCCACCGGAATACGGCGTCCATCCGGGCTATCCGCAGCCGTATATGTATCCGCCGCCACGAAAGCCGGTGTGGCCGTGGGTGGTCGGCAGTATCGCGATCGTGGTGGGGATCGCCGCGGCCATCGGCATCGTTGTCGTCGTCGCGCACAAGGACGACAAGCCCGCGGTCGCCGCCCCCATCACGCTCGTCTACGAGGTCACCGGTGATGTGCCGACACCACCGGACATCAACTATGTCCCGGCACAGGGGGACGGGGTGCATATGACGCCGGAATCCCTGCCCTGGCGGATGGAGGTCACGATGACGAAGTCGAAGACGGCCGACAGAGGTTTCGTCAGCGCCTACACCGGCCCCAGAGAGATCACCGGCGGAGTCACCTGCCGCATCTTCCGCGACGGCAAGGTGGTGGTGCAGGACACGGTCACCGGTTCCGGCACCGCGAGCTGCGTGACCTTCTTCAGGTAGTGCGGCGCGCTCAGGACAGCAGCGCGGCCGTATCGCCGATGTTCAGCGGCGCGGTGGGGGGAAAGGTCACCGGCAGTCCCGTCAGGGCTCGATGGAACGGCCCGGGACGCCAGCTCGGCCCGCCGGTCGGTGTCACGAGGCGGAGTTCGGGCAGTGCGTCCAGGAGCTGGTCGATCGATTCCTGAGCGATCAGATATGCCAGCGACTGGGCCGGGCAGGCGTGCGGGCCGATGCCCCACGCCAGATGCGATCGATTTCCGGTCATGTCCTCGCTGCGAATGGCGGGGTCGTTGTTGCAGGCGGCCATACTGATGACCACCGGCTGATTGGCGGGCAGCCAGACATCCTCGATCAGGATCGGCTGACGCGGGTAGGTGATCAGCAGGTTGGCCAGCGGGGGATCGTTGAACAGCACCTCGTCCACCGCGTCGCGCGAGGACAGATTGCCGCCGAGCACACTGCCGCCGAAGCGCTTGTCGCTCAGCACGAGCAGCAGCGTGTTGGCGATCAGGTTCAGCTCGAATTCGATTCCCGTGCCGTAGATCTGGGAAATGTGGTGCGAGACCTCGGTATCGTCGAGGGCCGCTCCGTGTCGCTGCAGAACCGAGGTGATGTCATTGCCGGGCTCGGCGCGTTTGAGCGCCACCAGATTCATCAGTGCCTCGCCGAGAATCCGGCTGCCCTTCTCGGCGTCGACGCCCTCCAGCAGCGCGGCCGTGCCGGCCGCGACCTGCTGTCCGATCTCCGGCGGGCACCCGAGCATGAAGTTCACCAGATCGAACACCAGCGGGTAGATGTACTGAGTGATCAGTTCCGCGTGGCCGTCCCGGCAGAAACTGTTGATCAGGGGGAGCGCGGTCCGTTCCACGGCCTCGCGCAGCGAGTAGAGATCCACGGCGTCCACACCCGAGGTGATGGCCTGCCGGTATCGGGCGAAATCGGTCCCGGAACTTCGGCTGGCCATCGGCCGCCATTCCAGCAGGGGAAGGATCGGGCAGTCGGCCGGCACCGTCTGCTGCCAGGCGCGCGGGTCCGCGGGAAAGTGTTCGGGATCGTTGAGGATCCGGACGGCGGTGCGATAGCCGATCACCAGCGTGGCGGGTACCGCCGGCGCCAGCTCCACCGGCGCCAGCGAGCCGTACCTGCTGCGCATGTCGCGGTAGACCCGATGCGGGTCATCGGAGAATTCCGGGGAATACAGAGCTACTCGCGGACCGTCGTAGCTGGTCGGCGAGCCGTGGGAAACGGGGCACATCGAAGGATGGGTCGAGAACTGCGACGTACTCATCGACTACTCCAGTTGTCGTATGGCGCGCTGGATGTTCTGTTGTTGAAAAAGAGGCAGCCGAACGGATTTCGATCGGCCGTGATTCTGCGGCGGGTTCGCTCACACCCCGAGGGCGGTCAGCGAATCGAGGTCGTCGATCGCCGTGGTGATGCGTCGCATCAGTGTCAGACAGGTCTCGTTCGACTGCATCTTCGGCTGATAACTCGCGCGCCCGATCGTGAAAGCCCAAGCGGCATAGGCGAATAGCGACTGTTGCCGATACAGCAGCCACGCGTCGTCGAACGCCGGCGGCTTACCGCCGGCCCGGCCCAGCTCGTCCAGATATGCCGCGAGCAGGTCCTTGTCCCAGAGCCGGCGATCCTCCGGCTCGCAGCCGGAATTGACGGTGTAGGCGAAATCGTGCGCCCATCCGCCTCGCATGACGACCTGCCAATCGACGAAACCCATTCGGCCGCTGTCGGTTCGGTATGTCTGCCCGATGTGCGGGTCGCCGTGCAGCAGCGTCGGCGGAACGTCCTCGGTCGCGATGGTGACCGCGCGCTCCACTCCCGCCCACAGCCGTTCGCTGCGGCCGTGCAATGCGCCCGGCACGACCTCTGCGGCCCGGTCCAGGCCCACTTCACAACGCTTCTTCATATCGATGGCCGAGAGGTACACGTCCAGCATGTAGGCCGGGGTGTTGAGTGTCCCGATCGAGTCGGATTCCCAGAATGTGCCGTGCAGCCGGGCGAGATTGCGGACCAGATCCTCGGCCTGCGCACGCGTGATCGAAGCGCTCGGCTCGCTGAAGACGGCGCCGCGCGTCGTGGCGATATCCTCCATCAGTGCGATCGACCGCCACGACGCCGGATCCGATGCGCCCCAATATCCGATCGGCGCTTCGATATCGAGGGTGGGACGGAAGTCGCGAAAGAATCGGGTCTCCCCGTCGATCATCTTTCCGCCGCCCAGCAGAATTCGCTGGCTGAAAGTCGTCGTGGTCTTCGCGAACAGGGCCGTCGGCAAACCGGCTTCGGTACCCGCATCGTTGTATTCGACCCGGATCGCGACCCTGGTCGAGGTGCCACTGCTACCGTTCGATGTCTCGAAACCCGACACCTCGGCGCCGGGAACCTCGGCACACAGCACCGCGGTCAGCCACTCGGGAGTCAGGTGATCGCCGGAGACCGGCACATCGCCGAGCGATCGCGATTTGGGTCCCAGAATCTTCTCGCCGAGCATCCGAGTGCCGACGGTGGCGGATCGGCCCAGCAGCCAGAGCTTGTGATTCACGCACGTATCTCGATTCCGGTGTTCGACGATCGTCGGAGCAAACGGTCCGCACGCCGCGGCACCGGATGCACAGTACCGCACCGGATTCGAATGTGTTGCGCTCCAACAAAATACCCGGATCTTTCATTTCCTGAGCTAAATAGATACAGACAAGTCGGCTTGAACGGCAATATCTTTGATTCTGGCCGGTCCGGCGCTTCGGGCCGTTCGGATCACCGGTGTCATCGAATTCTGCTGTGCGGGAACATATTCGGATGTCACCATTTCTTTCGGATGCCATCTGCTGGGCAGGTCGGCGTTCCCGTGCGCTGAGATAAGGTGGGCCGGAAATCTCAAAAATGCAACGCTATGCAATGTGCCGTTATATAGTGGCACGATAGCTAGGGGGGCTGCGTGGTGCTGTCAGGCAGACCCCTGTACACAAGCGCACTCGAGTAGGAAACGAATGAACTCAGCGATATCCGGCCGCTCTTTCCGTCGTACGCTCGTCTCGGCGGTCGCCGCGTCAGCGCTCATCCTGGTGCCGGTCGGCGCCATGGCCGGGCCGGCGTTCGCCGATCCGGTGGCGCTCGAACCCGCTGATGGCGTCGCTGCCACCGGTCTGTTCGACAAGCCCGATTCGAGCGGGGCCGGCAAGTCCGATTCGCACAAACCCGAAAAATCCGATTCGCACAAATCCGATAAGCCCGAGTCGCGGCGGCCGGGTAAGCCCGATTCGCATCGGCCGGACAAGCCGAACCCGCCCAAGGCCAAGCCTCGGCCGGATCGCCCGCGTCCGCCGCGGCCCGACCACGATCATCACCGGCACGACGAATACAACCAGTACAACCAGTACAACGAGTACAACCGGTACAACGACTACGACGACGACTACGACGACTATCCGAACTATCCCGGGCCGGGCCCGGTGGCCCCGCCGCTCCCGGGCACCGGCAGCGCGATGCCGCAACTGCCACAGTTGCCGCAACTGCCCGGACTGCCCCCCATCGGCTGATCGACGGCCCGGGCGGTGCGTCGGCAGGGCGGCATCTGCGTGGGCTGTCGCTCCCGGTGACACAACTGTCACCGATCACCGAAACCGAAGCCTCGCTGGCGATTACAGCCAGCGGGGCTTCTTCGTGCCCGATCGACGTGATGCGCGGGACCCGTCGATTCGACGGACCTGCTCGCCATGTTCGACGTGGCTGCCCGAAGGGGTGCGAGATGGAGATGTCCAGCGTGCCGAAAAGCGGGTCGTGGGGCGAAGCAAGCCGCACCCCCTGCCTCGGCGAGGTGCTCGGCAGAACCAGCCGAGTTTGCGAAAACCCCTGACAGGGGAAATTTTTGGAGAGCCGGTGACGGGAATCGAACCCGCACTCTCAGCTTGGGAAGCTGATGTTCTACCACTAAACTACACCGGCATAACGTCCTATCGGACCCGCTGAGAAGATATCAGACCGCTCGGCCGATGCTCAACTTACCAGGTGGCGGGGTGGATATCGGCCGCTGCTCGGTGCTGCGGACGCAATTCCCCGATTGCTTGCGTGCGGCGGGCGCGGTGGGGGCTCCCGGTTTCGGTCGGCTACCGCGCGGTGCGCTCCGGGCGGATGGCTGTCAAGGCTGGAAGTGGTTGTTGTGCAACGGCATTCATCTCGTCGATCAACGCGTTCGGTTCGTCTTTCGGTGCGACCGCGCAGGTGGCCACGAATGCTTCGACCCGGCTCGCCGACCACAGCAGGGCGGCCACGAACGGGATGGGGAGATGGGCGAAAAGGGCGATCGGACGAGGGGTGATGGCATCGCCGAGGTCGCGGACGAGGCGAAGGCCCTCGCGCATGGCCCGCGCCAGCCTTCGTGCGTCGGCGTAATCGACTCCTCGGCCTCGTTGCGCGGCCATGGCACCGGTCAGCAGCACCGGGAGAATGAACGCCGCGTGGGTTCGCAGCCAGCTCTGCATGTCGGGATGTGCGGCGGACGGGATCGCGGCGGCGGAGAAGACCTTCGCCCAGCCGGGGTCGGAGACCGTCGTGGTGCCACGGCTCAGAATGTTCGACGCCAGCCGTCCGTCCTCGATCCCGGCCACGATCGATGGGAAGCCGAAGCGGGCCCGTTCGGCGCCGACTGCCGAACGGAGGTGGTCGAGCGGCTCGAATGTGTTGAACATGAACATGATTCGACGGGCAGCGCAGGCGGACAGGCTCGGCAGGAGTTGTTCCACGTCGGAGGTGAGTACCGTGACGAGCACGAGGTCCCATTCCGTGCTGATGTCCAGCTGATCCGCGACCTGTACCCCGGCCCGTTCTCCGGTCGTTCTCACGATCGCCCGGTCCCGATGGAGCTGCTGTCGCCGCGTGCCGCGGGCGACCACGGTGACGTCGTGGCCGGCCTGTGCGAGTTGGAAGGCGAAGGTGCTGCCGATGCCGCCTGGGCCGATCACGGCGATCCGCAGCGGGGAGATGTCGACGGGGTCGGACACGATTGCTCCTGACTGGTGGAAGGGCGAGGTTGGCGACCGTTCGGTGCCCGGAAATCAGTCAACGCTCGTAGACTGAAAATAGCCGCGCGACGTGATTCAGTCAACTGTCGTAGACTGAAATGATGGGCAGTCTTCCAACCGGCCGTGCCGATCAGCGCCGCCGTACACAGGAACGCATCCTCGCGGCGGCCCAGAAGCTCTTCACGGAGCTCGGTTACGACAGGGCCACGATTCGTGGCATCGCGGTCGAGGCCGAGACGGATCCTGGTCTGGTCATGCGCTACTTCGGTTCCAAGGGTGAATTGTTCGCGGCGGTAGCGGGATTCGAGCCCGCCGCGGTCGTGACGGGCAGTCCGCACGAGGCCACCGAGCAGTTGTTGTCGGCACTGCAAGCCAAGGTCGCCGAACCGCCCGCCGAGGCGCTGGCGGCCATCCGGTCGATGTTCACCCACCCGGCCGCCGCAAACGACATTCGCGCGGGGATGGTCGCCGCCCAGCGTCAGGTTGCGGAGCATCTCCCCGACGATGAGGCCGACCTGCGGGCGGGGCTGTTGGGGGCTGTCCTGATCGGCACCGTCATCGGCCGTCACCTGCTGCAGTTGGACGGGCTGTCCGACGCCGACCCGGAACGGGTTGCCGCTCTGTTGCGCAGCGCATTTCATGACATCGCGCACGGACCGGCCGTGCCCGCCGCACAATGAGACGGTCACACCGATCGGCGCTCGCCCGCCGATGCATGGGCGAAGCTCCCGGCCTGGATCACGACACACCCGTTCCGGGCTCGCCCACCGCGCGTGCGCCCCTTCCGGCACCCCCGCGGGCTCCGTATCGAAATCGGTGACCGCGCGTTCGTCAACCAGGGCTGCACACTTTTCGGATCAGGGCGGTACCGGGCTGAGGGATGGTGTACACATCGGACCGAAGACAAACCCCATCTCGTCGGATCATCCCCTCGATCGCACGGACCGGAGCGAGTTCAGCACGCGCGGGCGTCCGCACGATCGAGTCCGGCGAACGGCTCGGTGTGTCCGTCACCGTGCTCCCCGGTGTCACGATCGGTCACGGCGCCGTCGTCGGTGCCGGATCCGTGGTGGCAGTGGCGGTAAAAGGATGTTCCGCCGAAAACACTGGCGATCGAACCGGTCGCCGCCGAACGGAAGCCATGGAACGCCTGAGCCCAGGGACGCGAAGAAGGCGGGACCCTTCCGGGCGGCCGCCGGCCCCGCAGTATCGTGTGCCGATGATCAACGTCCGAGCGAAGATCTGTGGCATCCGCAGCGAGTCCGATGTCCGGGCCGTCGTCGCGGCCGATGCCGATGCGGCGGGGTTCATTTCGGGCACGACCCATTTCAGCGAGGACGAAGTCGACGTCGAGCGTGCCCGGCGGTTGTCGGGGCTGATGCCCTCGTCGATCGAGCGAGTCCTGGTCACCCACCTCACCGATTCGGGGGCCGTGCTGCGGCTGGCCGACCGAATCGATGTGGACTGCATCCAGTTGCACGGGCTGGTGTCGCTGCAGACCGTGCGCGAGGTGCGGCGTAGCGCGGCGGGACGCCGGGTGATCCGCGCGGTCCATGTCACCGGACCGGAGGCGGTCGGCGACGCCGAGCGGGCGGCGCCGAATTGCGATGGGATAGTGCTGGATTCCAGGTCGGCGAACCGCCTCGGTGGCACCGGGCGCACCCACGACTGGTCGATCAGCGCCAGCATCGTGGACCGGTTCGCCGGATCGACGTTCCCCGTGATGCTCGCCGGGGGGCTCAACCCGCGCAACCTCACCGCGGCGATCGACGCGGTGCGGCCGGCCTGGGTCGATGTCAATTCCGGTGTCGACGATTCGTGTGGCGACAAGGACCCGTCGAACTGCGTCGACTTCGTCAGGGCGGCACACGGTGCCGGGTCGCCGATCGCTGTTCCAGCCCGACTGCGATGAGAATGAGGCCCCCGGCCACGGCGGTCGCGGAGGTGGGCAACTGGTGGGTGCAGGCCGCCCCCACCAGTGTGGCCACCACCGCCTCGTTGAGCCCGATCACGCTGGCCGTCGCCGCGTCCAGCCATCGCAGCGCCTGCCAGTAGAGGGCGAAACCGGGCCCGAGCAGAGCCGCGCCCACAGCGGCAAGAGTGGCCGCGACCGATACCGACGGTGGATCGAGCAGCAGCAGTGGACTACTGGCGACTCCGCCGAGCAACAGTTGCAGCGCCGCGGACGCGGTCGTGTGGGACGGCTCCGGCTGCCGTGCGATCACACTGACCAGCATCGCCACACAGGCCGCGCTGCCGAGTGCCAGTCCGCATCCGACGACCACCGACCCGGCGATCGGGCCGGACCGGTAGCCCGTGACCAGCCAGATGGCCGCCGCGATCAGCAGCAGTTCCAGCAGTACCGGCGGGGTCGGCGCCCGCCGCCCGCGCAGCAGCGCCGCCGCGATGATCAATACCGGCGCCGTCAGGTGCAGGGCGACCACCACCGGCAGCGGGCCGACCCGCAACGCCGCGACGAACAGCGCCAGATTCGCGGCCTCGAGTATGCCCAGCCGGAGATACAAACCGGGGCGGGCGGTGAATGTCGCCCACGGATGCTGCCCGCGCAGCCGGGCACACACGAGCAGCGGCACGGCCCCGCCGAGAGCGACGAGGCCGGCGGTAGCCGGAGCCGCCAGTGCCGCCAGCAATGCGCTGGAGGTACCCCACAGGCAGGTCACGACGATCATGAGAGCGACCGGACCGGTCATGGGGCTACGCCAGAAGATAGGTGACCACCGGCATCACGAGCGCGGTGAACGCAGCGAACACCGCACTCGCCACCCGCTTCTTCGGTAATCGCGGAAAGCGGGTGGCCAGACCGCAATACGTGCTGAACGCCACGAGCGCCGTGCCCCAGACCACCAGTGCCCGGCTGCCGATCGTGCCGTAGACGGTCGCGAAGCTCACCGCCAACGCGAACACCGTGACACCGGCCGCCGTGCCGATCAGCGACAGTGCCTCTCCGGCAGTGGAGTTCATCAGCATGCGATGGCCGCGCACCGTGGCGATGGCTTGTGGATCGGTGCGGTGGGTGCCGTCGGCGCGGCAGATCTCGTCGTACACCTTCGCCGGGTTCACCCGCTCGTTGATCGCCGGCCGTACCTGCAGCAGAGCCTCCAGCGCCTGGGTGGTGGCGTAGGAGGTGACCGGTCCCTCGTCGGAGATGCGGAAGCCGCCCCGGTAGATGGCCAGCGCCTCCATCTCCTGCATATCGAGCAGTGCGACGATCGCCGCCCGTACCGCGGGATCGAAAATTGCTCGGCTGTCGGCGGATATCACCGCACCGACCGCCAGATGCAGGGTGAGATGGCGCCAGGTGTCGATGAGATCGTCACGCCGGAAGATCTCGGTCTCGATCTCGTATTCACCTCGGCGCAGTCCGGTCAGCAGTCGTTTGACCGCCAGTGCGCAGGCGCGCTCGGCGCGCTTGTCACCGATCCGGACGATCTCGATGCGAGCGAGCACGGTGGCGATGTGGGCCGCCGCGTACATCGGCAGCGAGCGCGGCTCCTGATACATCGCCGCCACCAGATAGCCGATTCCCCGCGAGATCGCCTGGTGCCGTTCGCCATCCAGCGCATCGTCACCGAGCAGCGCCTCGACGGCAGCGGCGGTCGCGGTGATCGAGACCGGGCCGAGAAAGCCCGACATGCGCCATCCGCCGGTCTCGGAATCCTGTTGGTCCAGTAGGGATCGCACGGCTCCGGCCAGGTGTGGATCGGTTTCCGCGACACCCAGGCAGCGCAGCGCACGGATCCGCCAGGCGACATCGATCGGGGTGCGGAAGTACCACTCGTCGCCGTTCGGCCGTTGCACGACGGTTGCCTGCACGAGCAGCGCGACCTTCGCGGCCCGCGGGATCTCGCAGCCGGCGCGGTGCAGAACGCAGACCACCTCCGCGGTGTTCTGCGGATTGGGCGGTACGTCGGGTATCCAGCCCCACCCCGCACCACCGTTGGGATGCGGTATCTGGCTGCCGCGTAACCATTCCACGGCCGTACGAATGCGCTCGTCGATGTTCGACATGGTCCTCGGCCCCCTCGGAACGGTATGCCCCGCGAACGTCCGGCGGGTGCTGGTAACCGCCAAGTTACCCGGGTGCTATGACAATCCGGCCGTCGTTTGGGTACCGAATCGACTGGTAGCGAACAGATTTCGGCCATGTCTCGAGATGGTTTCCGTCCGCGGGGCGGTGCCGCCGCGATATCGGCGGACAGCCAGCGGTTTTCGGCGGTGCGGCCCGCCCGCCGCGCACGTCGCGGCCGGGATTTATCGTGCGGTGGTCACCCTGTGACCAGAACTCGTCCGGTCCGAGTTCGAATTGCAACACGGCCTCCGGCCCGCATTCGGGCACATTCGCCGGGCTGACGCGGTCCACCAGGCTCGGGGCGATCGCGGCGATCCTCATCATCTGCGACGGAACGACTTTCGTCGCCCCGCGGACCGGGATGCTCGACATCCTCCAGGCGATGATCGTGATCGCGGTGTTCGGCTGGCTCACGATCAGCTCCGGCTGCCCGGCCGGCGGTCACAGCGCCCCGGTGGGCCGTCAGCTCATCGGTATGGTGCCGATCGGCGTGGTCGTCGGCGCGGGTGAGCCACCCGCGGGTTCCACGGTGACGGCCAATGTGTCACCACCCTGATAGGTGGTCACCAGCGGTGCGGTGGTGCTCGGCATCCGGTCCAGGACGCCCGCCGAACGCGGTGCGCCGCTGGGCGGGACCACCCACAGCTGATAGACGCGACCGTCGGGCGCCGGCGGCGTGCCGTCGAAAGCGACCGTGGCGGCGCCCATTCCGGGAGATGTCCGCACCGTGAGGTTGCCACCGGTCTCCAGCGATGTGGTCGTGGCGTGTGCGTCGGGTTGCCGCAGAATCTGTTCCGCACTCGGTGGCCCGGAGGTGTCGGTGGCGTGCTGATGCGCCAGGACCCCACCGCCGATGCCCGCGGCCGCCACCACGACGGCCACCGCGGCCAGCCACCGCAGCCCCGGCCGCCGTGCTGTTCGAGTGATCGGCACGGCCGCGGTGGGCTCGGCCGGGCGAGCGCGATCGAGCTCGGCCAGAATCCGGGTCTCCAGGTCCGGCGGCGGATCGGTCGCATCGAGGACCGACAAGGCTCCCATCGTGTCGCGGACCTCGCGTACCACGGTCGAGAAGGCCTGTGCGAGTTCGGTTCCGGCATCGGCGAGCCGGTGTTCGATATCGCCGCGCTCGGAGTCGTCGACCGCGTCGAGGGCGTAGGGGCAGGCCAGCTCGAGGAGATCGTCGGAGGTGTCAGGCATGTGAGACCACCCCCGACAGACAGTTCTGCAGCCGCTTCAGGGCATCGCGGATGCGGCTCTTGACCGTGGACAGCGGAGCATCGAGCTGGTCGGCGACCTCTCGATAGGTGCTTCCGCCGTAGTAGGCCAGGGCGATCGCCTCGCGCTGGGTGTCGGTGAGGGTGTCCAGGCAGTGCGCCACCGCCTGTTCCTCGAGCCGCTGGCCCACGGTCTCGGCGACGGCGTCGTGGTCGCGGCCCAGATGGGCGTGGCCGTAGACCCGATCGCGGACCGTCGAGGACTCCTCGGTGCGCACGCGGTCGACCGCGCGCCGGTGGGTGAGCATCATGAGCCAGCCGATCGGTGTCGACAGCGCCGGGTCGTAACGCTGTCCGGCCGTCCAGACCTGCAGGTACACCTCCTGGGTGACCTCCTCGGCCGCGCTGTGGCTGCGCAGTATCCGCAGCGCCAGTCCGAAGACCCGCGCGCTGGTGGCCCGGTAGAACCGGGTGAACGCGTCCCGGTTGCCGGTGGCCACCGCCGCGAGCAACGTCGCGAGTTCGCGCTGGGTGTCGGCACGCTCGCCGCCGCCCACCGGACACGAGGGCGGGGCCGCGTCGCCGGCCAGGCGGATGGAGTGGAACTCCGGATCACCGGTCATGGTCGCGTCCTGCTCGCATGAGAAGGGGTTCGACGTGCTCGGCGTGCCGGACGGGTGCGGCTCGGGAGAAATCTGCGGCGACCCCGCCGGTCGATCAGATGCCCAACCCGCGCGCGAGCACGGGCCAGGACTTCTTGAAGGCGTCCTGCCAGTAGCCCCAGGAGTGGGTGCCGTTGGCGGTGAAGTCGAACGTGGCAGGAATGCCCAACTGGCCCAGGCGGTTCTGGAAATTGTGGGTGCAGGCGTTGGCGCCGGCCTCGATCAGGCCACCGATCAGCATCTGGTCGGCGACGGCCTCTTCTCCCGAGGAGTAACCGTAGGTCAGGTATTTGCTGTCGGGAGTGTCGTAGGGACCGGGCATCCCGTTGCCCGAGGAGACGAACATGTTCACCCCGCGGAGGCGATCCGCGTGCAGGTAGGGGTCGTTGTCCGCCCACAGCGGGCTGGTGACCGGTCCCCACATGTTGTCCGGGTCGGCGTGGCCCCAGATCTTGATCATCTCCGAGACCACCTTCTGGCCCAGTGGGTCGCTGGTCTGGGCGCAACCGCTGTAGGAGGCGACGCTGCGATACAGGTCCGGTTTCGCGATCGCCAGTTCCAGCACCGAGTTTCCGGCCATCGACAGGCCCGCGACGGCATTGGCTCCGGACGTGCCGAGTGCGGCGTCGATCAGCGGCGGAAGTTCCTCGGTGAGAAAGGTTTTCCACTTGTTGCGGCCGAGTACCGGGTCATCTGCGATCCAGTCGGTGTACATACTCCACGCACCACCGATCGGCTGGACGGCATTGACGTTCTTGTCGTCCAGGAACTGCAGCACATCGGTGCGGGTGCCCCAGGTGGCCTGATCCTCACCGCCACCGGAGCCATTGAGCAGATACAGCACCGGGCGGGGGGCGGAGGTGTCGGCGGGACGCTGGACATCGACGGTGATGTCCTTGTTCATCGCCGCCGAATGCACGGCGAGTGACAGGTGGCGCCGATCATGGACCTCGACGCCGGTGATCGTCGAGCCGTCGGCCGCGACCGTCGAGTCCGCCAACCGGCCCGAGGAGGTGATCGGATCGTCCGGTACGGCCGATGCGGTGCCGATCCCCGCGGTCATCGCGCACGCGGCGACGGTCGTGGCCAATGCGATACGCAGGACAGATCTGGTGCTCAATTCGTGAATCTCCAGTAGAGGTGAATCGCCCGACCGTCGAACATATCCGGAATCCACTCCGAGTCCAAGCCCTCATCGCGCCGGCCTGCGGTTCTCGGGCCGGTGCGGTCCGCGCGCGGGCGGTAACTAGGCTGGCCGCCGTGCTGCTTTCCGATCGCGACATACGTGCCGAGCTCGCCACCGGGCGACTCGGGCTGGAACCGTTCGACGAGAAATTGGTTCAGCCGTCGAGTATCGATGTGCGGCTGGATCGAATGTTCCGGGTGTTCAACAACACTCGATATACCCATATCGATCCCGCGCAGCGTCAGGACGAGCTCACCAGCCTGGTCGAACCGGGCGAGGGGGAGCCGTTCGTCCTGCATCCGGGCGAGTTCGTACTCGGCTCGACGCTCGAGGTGTGCTCGCTGCCCGATGATCTGGCCGGGCGGCTGGAGGGTAAATCGAGTCTGGGCCGGCTCGGTCTGCTCACTCATTCCACCGCGGGTTTCATCGATCCGGGTTTCAGCGGTCACATCACACTGGAATTGTCGAATGTGGCGAATCTGCCGATCACGTTGTGGCCGGGGATGAAGATCGGCCAGCTGTGCCTGTTCCGCCTCAGCAGCCCCTCGGAACATCCGTACGGCAGCGCCGCGGCCGGCTCCAAATATCAGGGTCAGCGTGGCCCCACCCCCTCGCGCGCCTATCTGAACTTCCCGCTGCCCGACAACACGGTTCCGCCGTCGCCGTCCTGACGCCCGAATGCCACGCCCGGAATCCGGACGTGGCATTCGTGGTGGCGCGTGTTCATCGCGGCGGTAGTACGTGATCTCCCGACTTGTCGGTGGACAGTGCCAGTGAACTGATGTACTGGATTTCGCCCTCGGGTCCGGGGACCGCGGAGGCGATCATGTCGGGGCGTTCGAAATCTATTCCGGTGACGTGACAGGTGAGCGTTTCACCGGACGGATTACCGTGCTCGTCGAACATGTCCATTTCGATTCCGTCGTGGTCGCGGCGCAGGTAGTACCTGCCCTTGGTGAGCACCGCGGTCAGCGGGGTGGCGGCCATTGCGATCACGACGGCGATGATCGGCGAATACGGCTTCAGGGTCGCACCGAAGACCCCGAAGAAAGCCATGATCGACAGCACCGCCGACAAACCGAATCCGACGAGTCCGACCGGATTGAAGTTGTAGAGCATGCCGCGCCGGAATTCGGGCTGCTTCGGTGACAGCTTCAGCACATACTTGTTGATCGTGATATCCGTTGCGACGGTGACGATCCAGGCGATACCGCAGTTGGCGTAGAACCCGAGGATGTCGTTGAGGAAGTCGAACATGTTGGCTTCCATCAACACCAGCGCGATCGCCAGATTCACGCCCAGGAACACCAGCCGGCCCGGATAGGTCTTGGTGACGCGGGTGAACGAGTTTGTCCACGCCAGCGATCCCGAATAGGCGTTGGTCACATTGATTTTGATCTGCGAGATGACCACCAGGACCACGGCCAGGGTCATGGCCAGCCAGGACGGCACCATATCCCGGTAGATCTCCAGGAACTGATGTACCGGCTGATTGGCGATGTTCTGCGCGCCCGGCAGATTCGCGATCAGATAGACGGCCAGGAAGAGTCCGACGACCTGTTTGATGGCACCGAACAGCACCCAGCCCGGACCGGCCAGCAGCATCCAGCCCCACCATTTGCGGGCATTGTCGGGAGTCTTCGGCGGCATGAAACGCAGATAGTCGATCTGCTCGGCGATCTGCGCGATCAGTGACAGGCACACGCCCGCGGCCAGCAGGGCACCGGACAGGCTGACCCCGTTACCGTCCTTACCGCCGTAGGCGAAGAACGAGTCGATCGAATCGGGATGCCGGATCAGCAGGAAGACGAACGGCAGCACCATCAGCACCAGCCACAGCGGTGTCGTCCAGACCTGCAGTTTCGCGAGTGTGTTCATCCCGTAGATCACCAGCGGGAAGATCAGCAGCGTGGAGACCAGATAGCCGAGCCACAGCGGTATGTGCAGCCCCAGATTCAGCCCCTGCGCCATGATCGAACCCTCGGTGGCGAAGAAGATGAAGGTGAACGAGGCGAACACCAGATTGGTGATCACCGACCCGTAGTATCCGAATCCGCTGCCGCGGGTGATCAGATCCAGATCGATGTTGTAGCGCGCGGCATAGTAGGCCAGCGGAAATCCGGTGATCATGATGATCACCGCGAAGATGCCGATGCCGAGCAGTGCGTTTCCGGTGCCGTTGGCGATGCCGACATTCGCACCGATCGAGAAGTCCGCCAGATAGGCGATACCGCCCAGTGCCGATACGCCGACCACGGCCGGACTCCATTTGCGGTAGCTGCGCGGTGCGAAGCGCAGCGTGTAGTCCTCCAGGGTTTCCTTCGTCGCGGCGACAGCGGTCGCCGGACGGGATTGCACATCCACCACGATCTACTCCTCATCGTTCCCGCGCACAGCGCGGCCCCTCGAGGGTGCGGGCGGGATGTGGTGTCCGTTTTTCCGTCCGGTTACCGGCATGTAACACCCCCCGACGTGCGTCTTTGTCACTTCCCTTTACCGTGGTGCATGACCTCCGACCATCCTGCGAAGGTGACTTCATCCGGTCCGAGCGCCGCGCTGCGGCCCTCGGCGGCCGATCACATCCGGGCCTGGGCCGGGCTGTTACTGGCCGCACTGCCCTCGGCCGCGGTGCTGACCGTCCTGCTCTACGGGCTCGGCTTGGCGATGGATTTCTCGATTCCGGGCATTCTGGCGATCGTCTGGCTGGTGATCTGTGTGGCCGCGGCGACCGGCTGCTTCCTGGGCGCCGGGCAGCGCCGGTTGGCCGGCGCACTCGGGATCCGGCCGCCCGACCACGACGAGCAGCCCGTGCTGTGGGCCGCATGGCAGCGGGTGGCGGGCCGGGCGGGGGTGCCGGCCGGCGCGTATTCGCTGTGGGTGCGCACCGATGGCCGGGAACTGGCGCTGCCACATCGCATGATCGCGGTGAGCGATGTCACCGAACTGCCGCCCGCTGAGGTCGAGGCCGTGCTGGCGCAGGCGCTGGGTGGTCACTTCCACAGTCGGACCGCATTGTGCCAGTTGGTATTCCGGCTCTACAACCTGCCTCTGGTGGGTCTCGAGCGGATCCTTCTCTCCGGCCCGGCTACGGCCGGGGCCTGGCTGACGAGGCAGTTGTCACCGGGGGCGGCGCGTCCGGTCGGGATGGGCTGGAACGCGATCAGCCGGATCCTCGTCGCCTGCCCGGTGATCGCGGCGTCGACGGTCATCGTCGGACTGCCGGCCGCGGTGGCGCTGCGGGTGGCGCCCGAGGTGGCCGCGTGTGCACTGGTCCCGATCGCCCGCCGGATCGAGTTCGGTGCGGATCGGGTCGCGGTGGATCTGGGGTACGGTCCCGATCTCGGTGCGGCCCTGTGGAATCGGGCACTGCGGGTACAGGAGTCGGCGGCGCTGTACGCGCTGTCGGTCTCGGCGTGGTCGCCGCATCCGGCGCCCGACGAGCGAGTGCGTCACATCCGCGATCGCCTCGACGAGCTGGCCCGTGCCGGGTATCCGCCGCGGTAGCCGATCAGCAATCCTCGAAGGCGGCTTTCAGATATCCGGTCGACTGGTAGAGATACTGGTAGGCCCATCGACCCACCCCGATGTGGGGTGCGGCGTCCACCATGAGAAGCTCACCGTCCCAGCACTTTCCGAGCACATAACGGGCGCGGGAGATGTGCGGGGTGAAGGTGACCACGATGACCCGCCGCCAGCCCTGGGCGGCCGCGCGGGCCGCCAGTTCCCGGCCCTCACCCCGGGTGGTGCGTGGATCGGGATCGAAGCAACTGACACGAAAACTGTAGCCGCCGTGGCAGATTCGATTGATCAGTGGTGAGTGGTCGTAAGGATCGGAGAAGACGACCTGCGGTGCGTAGCCGTCGTGTGCCAGCCGCAGCGCCACCTCCTCGCGGCCGTCGTGGGCACCGCCCAGCACCACGATGGCATCGGCCGGACCCGGAGGGTCGGTTCGCGGCCGGACGTACACCGGCCACAGCGCCGCCACCACGACGGCCGCCAGTACCGTGACACCGGCCGCCGCGCGTATCCACCGTTTCCGCACCCAGCGATCGTATGTGCTGGGCAAATATGCCGGTAACCGCCGGTTTCCCCCTGTACATCCGCTGTTGCCTGCGGCCTTCCCTCGTGGATGCGGGGTGGCCATACCCGGCACGTATCAATCGACTATGCGTCTGACGGTATTCGGGACGGGATATCTGGGAGCCACCCATGCTGCCTGTATGGCCGAACTCGGTCATGAGGTACTCGGGGTCGATATCGACCCCGGCAAGGTGGCCAAGTTGTCCGACGGGGTCGTGCCCTTCTACGAACCCGGCCTCGAGGAGGTGCTGCGGCGCAATCTCGATGCGGGCCGGCTGCGATTCACCACCTCGTACGAGGAGGCTGCCGCGCACGCCGACGCCCACTTCCTCGGGGTCGGCACGCCGCAGAAGAAGGGTGAGTACGGCGCGGACCTGAAATATGTGCACGCGGTGGCGGATTCGCTCGCGCCGCTGCTGGAACGCCCGGCCGTGCTGATCGGCAAATCCACCGTACCGGTCGGCACCGCCGCCGAACTGGGACGACGTATGCGGTCGCGGTCGCGCACCGAGGTCGAGGTGGCGTGGAATCCGGAATTCCTCCGGGAGGGTTTCGCGGTCCGCGACACCCTGCGCCCGGATCGGCTCGTACTCGGAGTCGACGCACAGCGGGATCGGGCCGAATGGGTGCGCGATCAGGTCCGTGCGATCTACGCCGATCTGATCGCCGCGCAGGTCCCGTTCCTGCTCACCGATCTGGCCACCGCGGAACTGGTGAAGGTGTCGGCCAATGCTTTTCTGGCCACCAAGATCTCGTTCATCAACGCGGTCTCCGAGGTCTGCGAGGCCACCGGCGCGGATGTGACGGTTCTGGCCGACGCCCTGGGCCACGACGCCCGCATCGGTCGCCGGTTCCTCAATGCCGGCCTCGGCTTCGGCGGCGGCTGCCTGCCCAAGGACATCCGCGCCTTCATGGCCCGCGCCGGTGAACTCGGCGCCGATCACGCGGTGGCGTTCCTGCGTGAGGTCGACAACATCAACATGCGCCGGCGCGCCAAGGTGGTCGATATGGCCGCCAAGGCCTGTGGCGGCTCGCTGCTCGGTGCCAATGTCGCGGTGCTCGGCGCGGCCTTCAAGCCCGAGTCCGACGATGTGCGCGATTCCCCGGCGCTGAATGTGGCCGGGATGATTCAGCTGCACGGTGCGGTGGTGACGGTGTACGACCCCAAGGCGCTCGAGAATTCGCGGCGCGTGTTCCCGACGCTGAACTACGCGACCTCGGTCGCGGAGGCCTGTGATCGTGCCGATGTCGTGCTGGTACTCACCGAATGGGCCGAGTTCACGGCGCTGTCACCGCACGATCTCGACGGCGTGGTCCGGGCCCGCTCGATCATCGATGGCCGCAACTGCCTCGAGCGTGGCCGTTGGGCCGGTGCGGGATGGGTGTACGCGGGACTCGGCACGCCGTAGGCTGGCGGAAACCGGGTACAGTGGGACCCTCGTCGTTGCGCATCGGGCCCGTTCGGGAGCGTAATCGCGCGGCCACGGGCGGACCGGCCGTGAGGCGTGAATCGAGATGGGCGGCAGATGAGTTCGGTACTGGGAGTTTCGGTGGGGGCCGGCGCCATTCGCGTCGCGCTGCCGCATCCCGGTAATTCCACCGAACGGCTCGTCGCCACCGGATTCGATGTACAGACCCTGACCGTCGGCGAACAGCAGTCGATGGATGATGTGGCCGCCGAGACCGTCGGCGCCGTTCTCGGATCGGCACCCGATATCGCCGCCACCGCCATCGCCTATCGCAGTGAACAGCATGCGCGCATGTTGCGGTCGGCCCTCGCCCGCCGTCAGCTCACCAATTACGAGATGGTGCCCGAGGTCGCCGCCGCGCGGGAATTCCTGCGCGCCACCGGAGAGCTGCAGGGGTACCACACCGTCGCGCTGTACGACCTGGGCGCTTCCGGCCTCACGGTCAGTGTGGTGGATGTCGCCACCGGCCAGGTCGGTCACAGTGAGCGCACCAGTGACATCAGCGGTGACTATCTGGATTCGCTGATCCGGGAACAGCAGATCGCATCCGGCCGGATCGAACATCCGCCCACCGCACAGGGATTGGCGACCCTGGACGGGATGTGCCGGCAGGCCAAGGAGCAGCTGTCGAGTACCACCGCGGTGGCGGTGCCGTCCGAACACGGCCTCGTGTTGTTGTCGCAGGAGAACTTCGAAGCGCTGATCATGCTGGCCGTCGAATCCTCGGCCCGGATGACCCGCGATGTCATCATGCGTTCCGAACAAGCCGTACAGGCGGTGTTCGTGATCGGCGGCTGTGCGCGGATTCCACTCATCGCACGGATTCTCGAACGCTGGATGGGAATGCCGGTCCTGGTGCCCGCCGATCCGGACACGGTGATCGTGCGCGGTGCCGCCCTGCTCGCTCGCCCCGCCCGGGTGGCGGCCACGCCCGCGGCGGCCGCACCGGCGCCGGTGGCGGGCGGGTCCGCGGACGATACGGTGCAGCTCGAGCCGGTATGGCTCGCGGGCGGCCCGCCCGGGCGCGGCCGGAAGATGTTGCGCGGTAAGACGGGCCGGACACGGGCCGGGCGGCGCCGCGAACTGGGTATCGCCGGTGCGGCGACGGGCGCGCTGGTCGTGGTCGCCGCCTTGGGCGTCGGGCTCGGATGGGGTCAGTCGGCACTGCGCGGTGACTCCCAGAGCAATACCTCGGCCTCGACCTCGGCACCGGCTCCGGCGATTCGCACTCCGGACGTGACCACGGGGCCGCCCACTCCCGAGGCCACCAACGCGTCGGTCGTCGCACCCACTCCGGACTGGCAGGGCCCGGTCAACACCGGCCCGCCACCGCCCCCGACACCTCCGATGATCATGGTCCCCGGGCTGCCGCCGATCATGGTGCCGACCATTCCGCCACTGTTCCCGCCGCCCCGGCAATAACCGCGCGGCCGCGGTGTCACGACACGGAACTCCATGTCACCGTGTGGCTTTCGCAAGCACACGGCCAGGAGTTCCGCGCCGCGATCCGGACGGTCGTCAGGCGGCGACGCCTGGCTGCTGCGGAAGCCGGGCGACCAGGGCGTCGAGCTCCTCGCGCCAGCGGCGGTGCACATTGAGCCGCTCCGGTGCACCGGTGTGCGGCAGCCGATAGAAGACCTTCGACCAGATCGTATTGATCTGCATCTCCGTGAACTGCGCCGTGCTGAAGTGCTCGGCGCAAACCAGATTCGCGGGCCTGCCGCTCCACTTGTTGGCCTCGACGATGACCACCGAGGTATTGGTCAGCACCACGAAGTAGTACTTGCGCACGAACAGCATCGCGAGCCGCACGTAGGGCAGATCGTCGACCCACGGGCTGGGGCCGGTGATCGCCTGGAAGGCGACTTGCATCTGCTCACCCTGCGGTGCGAATTCGGCCAGCTTCGCGGCCAATTGTTTCTGGATCGTCGATTTACGGAATGCCATGAGGCCCACCCCCGAGTAGAACTGAATCCGCCGACTTCTTGACGGCGGAACGCACCGACCCTAGCGGCATTCGACCGCGTTCGCCACCCTCGTTTCGCGGATCACCCGAGCCGGATTTCCGCCGTCGCCAAGCCGAAGATCTTGCGCCCCGCGGATTTTGCGATGATGATCACGACGGCCGTCCCGGTCTCCGGGTCGACGGACTTGATCCGGCCGCTGAATTCCACTTCCCCGGCGGTATCGGATTCGACGATCGTGTAATTCGACAGCCGCACCCCGTATCGGAGCAGCGCGCCCGGATCTCCCGCCCAGGCGGTGACGAATCCGGCTCCGAGACCCATGGTCAGCATGCCGTGGGCGATGACATCGGGAAGTCCGGCGAGTGCGGCGACCCCGTTGTGCCAGTGGATCGGGTTCACATCGCCGGCCACCCCGGCATAGTTCACGAGATCGCCGCGTGTGATCCGCGCGGTACGAGCCGGGAGTTCCATTCCGGCTGCGATGTCCGCGAATCGGATCGTCGTGCGCGGCACCCGGTTTCGCGACTCACCCGACAGATGCGGGCTGCTGTCGACGAGCGGCGCCGTGGGGAACAGACCGGCGGCCGAGCCCGGGGACGGCGAGTCGACTCCGTTCATGATCACGCCGTCGATCGCGCCACCGATGCCGCCGTCGGCCTCCTCGGCGGTGACTCCGATGATGGTGGTGTGCATGATCTGCACGACGTCACCGGTGAGATCGACGAAGGTGTTGGTGACGGTCAGCTGATCCTTGCCCGCGATGCGACGGGCCGCGGAGATCTCGACGTCGCTGATCAGCCGATCGCCGGTGCAGACGGGTTTGTACAGCTCGAAAACCTGATCGGTCTGCACGAACACGTCGTAGCCCACCACGACGGTTTCGAACAGTTTGCGATTGGCCAGCATCGCGGCGGTGGAAAGAAAGGTGGTGGGGGTGACCAGTCCGGTATATCCGAGTTCGCGGGCGGCGTCCTCACTCCAGTGCACCGGGTGGAAATCCTGTACCGCACGCGCGTATTCGCGGATCTTCTCCCGGCCGACCTCGTAGTGGTCGTCCGCGCGATAGCGGTGTCCCACCAATTCGGTGACGTCACTCAGTGTTTCCGACATACCGCTCCTTCGATCGGATTCGACCGGTCCGTTGATCGTCCGGCGCTCATGCTGCAGCAGAACTCGTCACATCGCAATGCATACTGCACCGCACCTCGGCGGCGCTGTTGGGCGCACCCGGGATGGGTGCCCTCACTCCCGGTGATCGGTTGTCGGCCAGGAGGGCCGGCCGCGCTTCGGATCGTCGGGCCGGGGCGGGCGGTCCGGCTGTGGCGAGTGGGTGGTCGGCCAGTTCGGGCCCGCTTCTCGGCGGTCGGGGAATTCGCCGGAGCGCGGGGGGCGTGGTGGGAGTCTGCGGTGGGCGCCCGTGCTGTCCCCAGTAGATGGATCCACCATGCGCTGGGCCCCGGTGTTTTCCGGCCGGCGGACGGGGATCCGCGGCTGCTCGCCGGTGGCGCGGGGGGCTCTGCGGTGGCTGCCGGTGGTCTGGGCATCACGATCCTGCACCCGACGGCGCCCATCCGGGGAGCCGGGAGCGGGGGCACGGCGACGCGCACCGCCCGGCTCCGCGCCGCCGGCGGCTCGCCGTCCGGCGGGCGCCGCGGCGTGAGTGCGGCGGGGTGCGGGTTCGTCCTCGTCGTCGAGTGCGGCGCGCTGCCCGAACGGCCGGGCGAGCAGGACGGCGATCGCGGTGGTCAGCGGCACCGACAGGGCCAGGCAGATACCGCCGACCGCGGAACGGGTGATCTCGATGGCCACCGCGTCACCGGTGAGGACGTCCCGGATGGAACGCCCGGCGACGGAGAACATCAGCAGCAGCGGCAGTGCCCCGCCCGCGTAGGCCAGGACGAGCGTGTAGACGGTGCTCGCGATGTGATCGCGCCCAACGCGCATGGCGGCGCCGAAAACCTCGCGCCGCGTGGCCTCCTGGTCGATGGCCGCCAGCTCGAACGCCGCGGAGGCCTGCGTGATGGTGACGTCGTTGAGTACACCCAGGGAGCCGATGATGAAGCCCGCCAACAGGAGTCCGGTAATGCTGACGTGGTCGATATAGGTGGCGACATTGGTGTTCTGTTCCTCGGACAGCCCCGTCAGATGGGTGACCTCCAACGCCACCCAGGACAGCACCGCCGCGAGCACCATCGCACTGAGCGTGCCCAGCAACGCCGAACTGGTCCGCAGGTTGACCCCGTGCGCCAGATAGAGCACCGCGTAGAGAATCAGCGCCCCCGCGACGAGCGCGACCGGCAGAGCCGGTTTCCCGTCGAGCAGGGCGGGCAGCATGAACACCACGAGGATGCCGAACGCGAAGACCAGGCCGATCACCGCGCGCAGTCCCCGCCACCGTGCCACCGCCACGATGACCACGACGAAGACCAGCGCGATCAGCAGCAGTGGCAACCCGCGCGAGTAGTCGTCGAACGAGTACACGGTGTTCCCGTTGGGATCGTCCTGCCGCACCAGCCGGATGTGGTCTCCCGCGTGCAGATCCGGTTGCCCCGGCCCCGGTGCGATCTCGAGCAGCGTATGACTGCCGTTGGCGGGCCCCGACTCGATCGACACCAGACTGCGCTGACAGATGTAGGCGTTCGTCGGCGGAGGCTGCGGCGTATCGGCGAACACCCGCCCGATCGACGAGCTACCGCACGGCCCCAGATCCTGCATGGTGACGGTGCCTGCCTCGGTCTGCACCGCCCCGCCGCCCCCGTTCTGCATCGGCAACGGAATATCCACATGCTGATGACTGGGCCACAACCAGATCATGGCGACAACCACGACCACCCCGATAGCGGTCAACGTCCCCACCACCACCCGAGCAGCGGTATCCCCGATGGCGATGGGCCCGGAATGATCGTGATGATGGTGGTGATGGTCGCTCACCCGGCGAGCTTAACGGACTTGATTTTCAACAGTGCTGTTCCGCTTCCCCGGGATTTTTGGCCAGACGCCCCCACCATCCACAGGTGATCTCAACCGCACCACTGATCTCGCAAGAACATGGGTAACTCACCGGGCACGGGCAAAAGGAACCAGCCAACCCAACCCCCGGCCGCCAACGAAAAAAACCCCGCACCTCAACCAGGCCAAAAGTCCCGGGGAGGCGGGGGAGCGGGCGGCGGAGA
Source organism: Nocardia sp. NPDC052254 (assembly GCF_040679495.1). Classification (NCBI taxonomy): domain Bacteria; kingdom Bacillati; phylum Actinomycetota; class Actinomycetes; order Mycobacteriales; family Nocardiaceae; genus Nocardia; species Nocardia sp. NPDC052254. Next base: position 761,929 of record NZ_JBFAUW010000002.1, read on the forward strand.
GCAGGGGGATGTCTCCGCCGCCCGAAAGGGATTCGGCGGCCCAGGGGGGTAGGCGGCCGAATCCAGGGCAGAGGCGCCCAGGGGGGTAGGCGGCTCTGCCGGGGCACCGTAAGTGCCGAGGACTACTGTACACAAATCACCGAAGTTTGCACTAGCGAATCTTAAAAAGTCGCTATTTTCCGAACTTGCGGTCTGTTTCACCGGGTACTGGCAGGAGTTATTGCCGATAACTGGCGAGGAAGTTCCCGAATCGCTCGATCGCAACGGACAGGTCCCTGGCCCACGGCAGGGTCACGATGCGCAAGTGATCGTGCTGTGGCCAGTTGAATCCGGTGCCCTGCACCATCAGGATCTTTTCCTGCAGCAGCAGGTCGAGCACGAGCTTGGCGTCGTCGTGGATCTCGTAGACCTCGGGATCCAGGCGCGGGAACGCGTACAACGCGCCCTTGGGTTTCACGCAGGAGACGCCGGGGATCATGTTCAGCTTCTCCCAGGCCACATCGCGCTGTTCGAGCAGCCGCCCGCCGGGCAGGATCAGATCCTCGATGCTCTGATATCCACCGAGTGCCACCTGAATGGCGTGCTGCGCCGGCACATTCGGGCACAGCCTGGTGGAGGCCAGCAGGTCGATCCCCTCGAGGAAGCCGGCCGCGTGCTCCTTGGGCCCGGTGATCACCAGCCACCCGGACCGGTAGCCGGCGACCCGGTAGGCCTTGGACAGACCGTTGAACGTCAAGCACAGCAGGTCGGGCGCCAATGTCGCGAGCGAGATGTGCTTGGTGTCGTCGTAGAGGATCTTGTCGTAGATCTCGTCGGCGAGCAGCAGCAGATGATGTTTGCGGGCCAGATCCACCAGCTGCTGCAGCACCTCCGCGGAGTACACCGCTCCGGTGGGGTTGTTCGGGTTGATCACCAGCAGGGCCTTGGTCTTGTCGGTGATCTTGGATTCGATATCGGCCACATCGGGCTGCCAGCCGTTGGACTCGTCACACAGGTAGTGCACCGCGGTGCCGCCTGCGAGGCTGGTCATCGCGGTCCACAGCGGATAGTCCGGTGCCGGGATCAGCACCTCGTCACCGCTGTTGAGCAGGGCCTGCATGGTCATGGTGATCAGCTCGGACACGCCGTTGCCCAGGTAGACGTCGTCGACGTCGAACTCCGGGAAGCCGGGGACCAGTTCGTAGCGGGTGAAGATGGCCCGCCGCGCGGACAGGATGCCCTTGGATTCGGAATAACCCTGCGCGTACGGCAACGCCGCGATCATGTCGCGCATGATCACATCGGGCGCGTCGAAGCCGAACGGCGCCGGGTTGCCGATGTTGAGCTTGAGGATCCGGTGCCCCTCGGCCTCCAGCCGTGCCGCATGTGCGTGTACCGGCCCACGAATCTCGTAGAGAACGTTCTGAAGCTTGAGGGACTGCTCCAGAATTCGTGGGGGCTGCTGCGGTGACTGGCTGGTAGGACTCACCTGATCAATGGTGCCACCGCGTCGCAAATACTTATTCGAGGCCCGGCGGTGGCGGTCGGTGCCACCGCCGGGCCCGGCGGTCGGGCGGCCCCGCTCAGGCGGGCGGATTCACCGGCAGCATGCCGGTCGCGGCGTTGGTGCCGCAGAACTCCTCGATCCGCTCGTCGAGCCGCTGCGCCTCCACCGCGTCCCGGAATTCCGGGCCCGCGATGCGGCGGCGCAATCCGGTGAGCCGCTCCTCCAGCTGTGCGATGCGCCGATCCTCGGACAGCTCCAGCACCGGGCGTAACGCGTCGCCGGCTCCGTCGAGGCTGCCATTGATCAGCTGGGCCGCCGCATTGTCGACCCGGGCCAGCGCCTCGGCGCCGTAGGAGCGCTGCTCGCGTGGTCCGCCGCTGTACAGATCGATGGTGTGCTGAGTTTCGGTGAGCGCGGGTCCGGCCTGACCGAGATGGATGTAGGTCGCACCGGCGTAGTAGTGACTCTTGGCCTCGGGAAAGCCGAAGACACCGGCGGTTTCGTCGTGCAGGTCGCAGGTACCGGTGCCCGCCCGAGCGGCGTCGGCGGCGACGATGCAGCGTTGGGCATCGGTGGCACTGCCGAGTTTGGACCAGATCCGGGCCTCGATATTGTGCAGGCGCACTTTGGCTGTCACCGAATCCGCGTACTGCTGCCCGTTCTGTGCCAGCATCACCGCGCGCCGCGGCCGTTCGGACCAGTACTCGATCAATGCCTGCATTCCGCGCGTCCAAGCGCGTAAACCGTTGTGGCCACACAATTCCGCGTAGGCCCACGCCGCGCGAGCCTGCTCGCCCGCGGCGTCGAGATGTCCGAGATCGGTACTGGCATTGGCCAGCAGGCCCGACAGGGTTCCGGCCAGCAGATACAAATGGCTTGTGTCCGCGGGTTTCTGGTGGCCTTCGAGCAAGCGATACACCCGCCGGCGCACCCTCAGCATCTCCACCATCATCGGAACCGGCGGCACGTGGACGTACTCTCGCGCGATACGGGTGGCATCGGCATCGAGCTGTTCCAGCGCGGAGGTGCCGACATTACTGGCCTCGGCGCGACCGGCGTGCTCGCTGGCTTCGTGGGCAGCCGCCATGATCAGATCCCTCTCCGAAATCTCGGCCAACGCATCACCCCTCATCGCACCTGCGTCTACGAGTGCCAAAAGTTCCGCGTCGCTCGAATACTTGCTGTGCGCCGAATGGTGTTGGCGCACCTCGAATTTCGGCTCGGAGCGATCGACGGACTCGTCGATCATCGCCGCGAACCGTGCCCGCACGACTTCGTCGGACCTGGCCAATGATGTGTCCAGCGCGGCCTGGTTGACCGGCCGCGGATGCACTCTGGCACCCCCGGCTTCCCATTTCGAGACCAGCCGTTCGTGCACGCCCAGATGGGCCGCGAACTCCCGGATGCTCATCCGTTTGGCATCGCGGAGGGCACGGGCTTCCTTACCTGACCACTGCCGGACCACGATGTCATCCCTTCCGCGCGAACTGATCTCCAGAGTACGAGCGGACGGTGATCGCAGCCACATCCGAAATCGAGCTGGTATCGGGGAACATCCAGGTCCAGCCGGTTTGGGCAGTGAAAGGGCAGTGCTGGGCGCGTGTGGGGGCGTTTCGGGGCCGACGTAGTGGCGGGACGCTTGTTGGACCGCGAACGTTCAGAAGTCCCGAACGTCCGGTCGAACCCCGAACTCCCGAACACCGGAATGTCGAGAAACCGTGAATGTCGAGAAGCTCCGGACCGCTGACGATTGGGTGATGTTCTACCGGCATCAGGCCGGTCTGACATGTATCCAGCGCGGTGGTTTCGTCACCCTGCCGATCAACGGCAGCGTCGGTATCGTCCACCTACCGGCCGACCGCGCCGAGCGGGTGTGCGCCTCCCTGGCCGAGCACGGCGGTTGTGGTCCCGTGCTTGCCAGACGTATTCGCTGGAGCTTCCTGGTGTTCCCGGACGGGCGGCCCGGTGGGCAGGTTTCGGAGATTCTGGATCGTCTCGGTATCGAGATCCCCTCGTCGGGCGGCGAGATCATGATGCCGACCAGTCTGGGCCGATGGACGCGCGAGGGTTGCCGCTGGATCGTGGCGCCGATGCCGGACCGAGAACTTCCACCTCTATCCAAGGTCGTCACGACGGCGCTGGCGGTGGGAAGGGGCGGTGAGGACTGAACCCGCAGACCGGTCCTCACTGCCACCGGACCGGGTCCGCCTCGCTGCCTGTCGGAGGCGGACCCGGATTCGGAACGATATATCTTCAGATTTCGGCCCAAATGTGACATAGCACTGTTTACGATTGCCGGATGAAGCTCCAGCGTCTTACCGCGGTATCCGCACTGGTCGTCGGCGCGCTGTCCGCCGGTACCGCCGTAGTTCATGCCGAGCCGGCACCCGCGCCCGGTCCGGCGGCGATCAAGTACTCCGTCAAACTCGTCGACAAGACCGTGGTGACCACCCTGCAGGGCGGGACCTTCCGGCTCGCCGACGACCACAAGTCCTATGCGGTCACCGATGCCGACGGTGCCACCGTGGTCTCGCTGCCGACCGAGATCCGGATCGCCGATACCGCGATTCCGGTGAAATCGGTGGTCGGCGACAACGGCACCGTTCTCGAACTGACCCCCGAGCGCACCGTCGCCGCCGTCGACCATCCGGTCGCCGTGCGCCCGGTCGCCTCGGCGATGGAAAACCACCGCGCGATGGACGATTTCGACACCAACTTCGGCATCGCCACCGCGGTGGGCACCTTCCTCGGTACCGCTGTCGGTGCGATCGTCGGCGGCGTCACCGGTTGCATCATGGGCCTGCCGCTGCTGGGCGTGGGGTGTCTGCCGGCCGCGGTCGCGGGCGCCGGAATCGGTGGTGTGCTCGGCACGATCGCGATCGGCGGGCCCGCCCTGCTGATCACCGGATTCGATGTGATCAACACCTTGTCCGCCGCGCCGGGCACCACGAGATGGTTCAAGGACAAGTAACTGTCGCGGCAGCGGATCGCAGTCACGTTGTGATGTGACCGAATCCGCGATCGCCGTGTGGGCTCGGGGCGGTGCGGGCGATCGATCCGTTTCGATGCCACGATGGCCGGCTGTTTCCGGAAGGGACGGCCGGCGTTCGGGTTCCAGGTGATCCGTCGCGCGATCGATCGCGAGACGCTGCCGGTACCGGCCGGGGGTCATCCCCGTGCACGGGGTGAAATGGCGGTGCATCGCTTGTCCTGCCACGACACCGAAAACGTATTCTCCGCGTGGCTCGATCGCATAACCGGCCGTACGGCCCGCCATGAGCAGGATGCGGCCGTGGTCCGGTGGCCGCCGCGCTGTTCGGTCAGCGAGAAACCGGGTCTCGCGCCGTTGTCCGGCCGGTGCGTCGTGACAAGAAGCGCCGGAACGAGATCGGGGGCGTCGCCGGATCGGCAACGCCCCCGATGTCGTATCGGGTGTCGATCAGTTCTTGCGACCCGGCGCCTTCGCTCCGGCCTTGAAGCCGAGACCACCCGGTTTGGCGGCCGGGGGAGCGACGGTGCCGTTGGCCTCGGTGGCAGTGTCACCACTCGGGGCCGGTTCCGCGACAGCCGGCGCCTCGCCGTTTCCGCTGTCGGAATCCGTTGCGGGAGCACTGGATTCGGCAGCAGCGGACTCGGCGGCCGGTTCGGGGGCCGCAGGCTTGGCCGCGCCCGGCGCCTTCGGGCCGGGGCGCTTGAAGCCGGACTTCATCGCCAGACCCTTGGGCGCCACCGTCGGCTTGGTCTCGGTGGGGCCGGACGCCGCGGGCGTCTCGGCGGCCGCCGACTCGGCCGAAGGTGCCTCGGCCGCAGCGGTTTCCGCCGCCGGGCTCTCGGCGGCGTCGGCGGCGGGCTGGGCGCCCGGGGCCTTCGCCTTGCCCTTCATGGCCAGACCCTTACCGCCGGGTGCCTTGGCGGCGCCCTTCATCGCCAGACCACCCGGCTTGGCGGTCGGTGCGGCGGCTTCCGCGGTCTCCGCCGCGGGAGCCTCGGCAGGGGTTTCGGCCGGCTTCGGCGCGGCCTTGGCGCCGGGTGCTTTCGCCGCACCCTTCATCGCGAGGCCCTTACCGCCCGGAGCCTTCGCCGGTCCCTTCATGGCCAGGCCGCCGGGCTTGGCGGTCGGAGTCGCCGGCGCCTCCGAAGACTCGGTGGCCGGAGCTTCCTCGGCGGCCTTGGCGCCGGGTGCTTTCGCGGCGCCCTTCATGGCCAGGCCCTTGCCGCCGGGCGCCTTGGCAGCGCCCTTCATGCCCAGACCGCCACCGCCGGGCGCCTTTCCGCCGCCCTTCATGGCCAGGCCCTTACCGGCGGGAGCGGCCGGAGCCGCGGCCTCGGCGGTGTCGGCCGCCTCGGCCGGAGCCTCGGCGGCGGGTTCCTCGACGACCGGTTCCGGCTCGGCCTTCGGCTGCTGGATCACCTTCAGGTTCTCCGACAGCGTGGCGGGTTCGACCCGATCGATGGACTGCAGCATCAGCTGTGCCACATCGACGACCTCGACGCCCTGGCCGACCTCGCCCGAGTCCTTGCGCGCGGTCACGCCGTCGGTGAGCATCACGCGGCAGAACGGGCAGCCGGTCGCGATCAGCGACGGTGAGTTGCCGCCGTCCAGCGCGGCGAGCGCCTCGTCGGTGCGGTCCAGGTTGATCCGCTTACCGAGCTGCTCCTCCATCCACATGCGGGCACCACCGGCACCACAGCACATGGATCGTTCGCCGTGCCGCGGCATTTCGGTGACCGCCGCGCCGGAGGCAGCCATCAGCTCACGCGGCGCGTTGTAGATCTTGTTGTGCCGGCCCAGGTAGCAGGGGTCGTGGTAGGTGACCTTCTCCGACACCGGCTTGACCCGGATCAGCTGCTTGCCGCGCACGAGGCGGTTCAGCAACTGGGTGTGGTGCACGACCTCGTAGTTGCCGCCCACCTGCGGGTACTCGTTGTTGAGCGCGTTGAAGCAGTGCGCACAGGTGACGACGATCTTCTTCTTGGACTGCTCGACACCCTCGAACACCGAATTCAGCGTCTCGATGTTCTGCATCGCCAGCTGCTGGAACAGGAATTCGTTACCCGCACGGCGAGCCGAGTCACCGGTACAGGTTTCCTCCGCGCCCAGCACCATGAACTTCACGCCCGCGGTGGCCAGCAGTTCGGCGACCGCCTTGGTGGTCTTCTTCGCGCGGTCCTCGTAGGCGCCGGCACAGCCGACCCAGAACAGGTACTCGTAGCCCTCGAACGTTTCGGCATCCTGGCCGAACACCGGAATGTCGAAGTCCAGCTCGGACATCCAGTTCAGGCGGTCCTTGGCGTTCTGCCCCCAGGGGTTGCCCTTGTTCTCGAGGTTCTTGAACAGACCGGCGAGCTCGGACGGGAACTCCGATTCGATCAGCACCTGGTAGCGGCGCATGTCGATGATGTGGTCGACGTGCTCGATATCCACCGGGCACTGCTCGACGCAGGCGCCACAGGTGGTGCAGCTCCACAGCACCTCGGGATCGATGATGCCGCTGACATCCTCGCCACCGACCAGCGGGCGCTCGGCCTCGGCCTTGGCGGCATCGGAGATCTGCGCCAGCGCGGCCTCGTTCGGCTCACCCTCGGCATCGACCAGGCCGATCTCGTCGCCGCCCATGTCCTTACGGCCGCCGGCCAGCAGATACGGTGCCTTGGCCGCACCATGATCGCGCAGCGACATGATCAGCAGCTTCGGCGACAGCGGCTTGGCGGTGTTCCACGCCGGGCACTGGCTCTGGCAGCGACCGCATTCGGTGCAGGTGGTGAAGTCCAGCCAGCCCTTCCAGGAGAAATCCTCGATCCGGCCGGCACCCAGGGTGTCGGTATCGGGATCGACGTTCTCCATGTCCAGGGCGCGTCCCTTGGACATCATCGGCTTGGCCGCACCCAGGGCGACGCCACCGTCGTCCTCGCGCTTGAAATAGATATTGAAGAATGCGGCGAACCGGTGCCACGCCACACCCCAGGTGATGTTGCGGCCGACGTAGTACAGGAAGGCCATACCCGACATCAATTTGACGAAGGCGAAGATCGACACCATCGTCACGTTGGCGGGAAGCAGTTCGGAGATCGGCCCGGTGAAGAAATCGGTCCAGTGGTGCTCACCCTCGAGAGCGAGCACACCGGCCTTCACCATGATCATGCCGATGCCCTCGAGGAGCACGATGGTCTCGATCACGTAGGCGGGCGCGAACTTCGAGCCGCTGAAGCGGGACAGGCGCTGGGGAACCCGCGGGTGGTTGAGCTGGCGGATGATGATCAGCGCCACGATGCCGACCACGGTCGCGATGCCCAGTACCTCATCGCCCAGGTGGAACCACCAGGTATTGCCGATGATCGGCCAGGCGAAGGTCGGTTTGAAGGTCTGGCCGTAGGCCTCGAACCAGAATTGAGCACCGGCGAGGAAGCCGACCATCACCAGCCAGTGGGCCCAGCCCACGGTCCGGAATTTGTTCATGCGCGTGTGCGCGATGAACTCGACCAGCATCTGTTTGAAACGCGGGAAGAACGGGCGCCAGCGATCCGGAGCGGATTGACCGACCCGGATCGCGCTGATGATCTTCCACGCGCCGCTGATGAACGCGGCCCAAGCCACCAGGCTGAGCAGCGCTCCAATCGTGCCCAGCGTCACTGTCAGGGCATTCATGTCGCGACCTTCCTTCGGTTCCACGAGCATTGCGGCGACCGGGCTGAGGTCGCCGTTGATTGCACGTATCGTAACGGCCAGTAAGTTACTCGTCGGTAACTTATCTGTCCACCGTATGATCGCGTCCGGCTCAGCGCAGGTGGTGTGGCCCATTCGCGGTTACGGTGTGATCGGACTCACGCATTGTGCTGCGATTTCGGCGTGTGCACGGTCGGCTCATACCGTAAATCCCGGCAAATCAGGTAATCGAGCCAGGACAGGCTTAGTTGGCCCGAGGTCGGATCCGTAGGGAATTTCGCGCTAATTGTTAGGGCGCATAACAAATCTCGCTTTCTGTCGGGGAATTCGACTAAGCTCACGGCGTCCTGCTTGCTGTGTGCACCTTCACACTGCTCGGGGAGGTCCTTCAGGTTTGAAATCGCAGATTCCGGCCGGAGGGATGCGTGGGCTCTCGCGGAGAAGGTTCGTGTGGCAAACCCTGATGACGGATTGGAAACCGAATGAAATTCCGCAGAGGTACTGCGGTTGCCGCGATGGTCATCGGTGCGATGACCGCGGCGTTGGGAACCGCCTACGCCGACCCCGCACCGGCCCCCGCGCCGGAGGCGGCGAAGCCTGGTATCGACTATTCGACCAAATTGGCCGACAAGACGGTTGTCACCAAGCTCAAGAACGGAACGTTCGAACTCGTCGAGAAGCAAGGCGCCATCCCCGACCAGAAGCAGCAGGTCGTCGACATCAAGGATCAGGCCGGCAATGTCGCCCTGGAGATGCCGATCGACTTCCGCATCGCGGGTGTGCCGATTCCGGTCAAGCCGGTGCTCAAGGAGGCCGGCACGATCCTGGAGCTGACGCCGGACAAGCCGGCCGACATCGACCTGACCAAGCCGGTCGCCGCGGCCCCGGTGGCCGCTGTCCAGGAGACCAAGCCCGGACAGGAGACGGCCATCAAGGCCGATAAGCCGGTGCTCAAGGATGTCGCCTCGCCGATCGAGGATCAGCGGGCGATGAGCGACTTCGCCACCAAATTCGGTCTGGCGACCGCCATCGGCGGGTTCGTCGGCACCGCGATCGGCGCGGCCATCGGCTGTGTCGTCACGTTGCCGGTGGGTTGTATTCCCGGTCTGGTGACCGGCGCCGGTGTCGGCGGCATCGTGGGTACCGTTGCAGCGGGTGGCCCGACGCTGGTCGCGGCAGGTGTCGATCTGCTCGGCACCATGCAGGCGGCCGACGGCACCACCCAGTGGTCGGATTCGGCCATGGCGGCGGCCAGCGGCCAGCAGCAGGCGGGCCAGCAGGCCGCTGCGAAGCAGGAGCCGGCCAACCAGCCGAAGTAATCGACGGCATCGTCCGCGACGGCCCGCCTTCCGATTCGGAAGGCGGGCCGTCGGCGTTCACGACCGGATCGTGGTGAGCTGTCCGTGGAAGCGCACCTCGCCGAGTGGTTCACCCATTTCGGCGAAGGAACGCTCGGCACAGGTGAACTCGCCGTCCTCCCGAACCAGCAGTACCGTGCTGCACCGGGTTCCGTGCCAGGTATTGGCGACGAACCGCGCCGATACCGAGCGCTCGCGGTCCAATGGCAGGCCGGTGTGCGGCAGCTCGGCGTCCGGGGCGATGGCCGAGTCGGCGAGGACGGCGAAATAGTCGTCCGGCTCCGCGGAACCGAGGACGGCGCCGAGATCCCGCAGACCGTCGCGGACCTTGGGCCAGGCACCGGCGCCGGTATCGGTGCGGACGCCGGTTCGGCCGGGCTCGGCGGAACCGAGCAGGGCCGCATTGGACAGCCCGTGCAGACCCGGAGGTAGCTCCAGCGGTGTGCTCGCGCTGCGATTGCTGTGCCACCACAGCGTCTCCAGATCCGAGACCAGCAGGTTGTAACCGTTGTAGTCATCGGTGTCGGCAGCGGTGGCCCGGACGAATTTCTCCGGTGCCGCGGAGCCGGTCAGAAAATCCATCAGCAGCGCACCGCGCGAGCGCGCGTCGGTGCGTCCCTCGGCCGGGCCGCGCACATTGGTGACGGTCGCGAAGCGGCCGGCCCCGGGAATCACACCCAGCCAGGTGCCGGGGACTCCGCTGGGGGCACCGACATCACGTCCCGCGAGCAGGCCGGGTCGTTCGTCCCACCACCGCATCGATTCGGTTGGGCGGGTATAGAACTCGTCCCGATTGGCCGCGACGATCAACCGATAATCCGGATGTGCGCGCCACCCGAGCAGAACCAGACACATATCTCCAGCATGCACCAGTCGGCGCCGACGCAATACTCCCCGGTTACTGCCGCCGAGCTGCCTCGCGGGCGTCCGGAAACGGGGGCGGAACGCCACGAGGGCCCGGCAGATGCTGCCGGGCCCTCGTGGGTAGAGCTGTGTGTCCGAGCTTCGGGAGAAGCTCAGTTGGTGCGCACCCGCAGACCGGGGTTGTCGGAGAGGACCTGATTCACCGGCTGGGCGAACAGCTGGGGTGCGTCGCCGGTCAGCGCGCCGATCAGGTTCGGGATCTCGCAGATCGGATAGTCGGCCACCGAGGAGGCGCTGGAGATGCCCAGGGCCATGGTCCCGGTGACCATGGTGCCACCCGAATCACCCGGCAGCGCACAGATGTTCGCCGAGAACGACTGGGTCAGCTCCCGGTCACCGACCTGCACCGTCTGGTCCACGGCGTTCACCACACCGCAGCTGAATCCGGTGCGCTCACCCGACTTGCAGACCGGGGCGCCCACGACCGGATCGGCCACACCGGTGATTGCGATCGGCGCCGCGCCCGGAACCCGGACCAGGTTGTTGGAGAACCGGTCCCGGGCGCCCGGCTCGATCGAGACGATCGAGTAGTCCTGGTTGCCCAGCACCGACTTCTGGAAGGTGCCCAGCTGGGCGCCGACGTGGTTGCCCGGCAGCAGCTCGAACATGCCCGGCGCATTCGCGGTGCCCGCGGCCGGGATGTTCGGATCGCAGTGTCCGGCGGTGATGTTCACCGGATCGCCGTTGCGGTCCAGACCGTTGAAACCGGTCGAGCAGACCAGCTGCATCTTGCCCGCCACCGAGGTGTACCCGTCGCCGCCCGCACGCGGGCCGTTGGGCGCCTCACCGGCGATCGGCTGTGCCTGCGGATCCGATTCCGGCGGGCCGACCGGCGCCGTCGGCATCACGATCACGTGTGCCGGGTCGACGAAGCCCGGCATCGGCACGCCGGCCTTGTCCACCCGCACCGCGATGCTGTTGTTGACGGTGTCGACCACCACTCCGCGCACCGCCTGGGTGACGGCAGCCGGCTGTCCGGACAGCCACTGCTGGAAGGCGTTCTTCTCGCTGCGGAGCACGGTCTGGCTCTTCGCGACGTCCTTCACGCCGAATCCGGCGTCGGTGGCCGACTTCTTCGCCTCGTCCAGTCCCTGCCCCGGGGACAACGCGACCAGGGGCCGGCCGGCGTCATCGAGCCACGCGCCCGCGAACACCTGAGGGAACTGCCGCTGTGCGGTGGTGGCGAAGGCTCCCAGCTGCTGGGCCACGTCCGCGCGGTGCAGATATTCCTCCGGCGAGATCTTCAGATCGCGCTGTACGGCCGAGATGAGCGCGGCGGGCAGGTTCGGCGCCGGGGCGGGAGCCGGGTCGGCGACCGAGGTGGCCGCGAGCGGACCGAGTACCAGAACCGCCGCCGAGGCGGCGACAGCCGCGCTGCGGAGGCGGGTGCGCGGGGCACGTCCCGCGGCGGACGAAAGTCGGATGCGTGGCAGGAGCATGAGGCGACTATATGGGGTTTGTGCGGCTATGCCTACTTGTCGCGGACATCGGCCAATCTCAGCTCCGGCCCACCGGATGTGGGCCGGAGCCGAGATGTCACCCGAAGTTCACCGACGAGGCGGTAACAGGTCGAATCAGCCCTGGTTGGGGCGTGTCCGGACGGCGATTCCGGAACCCAGGCCGCCATCGGAACCGGAGTCGATATCGCTCAGGATCCGACGGATCGGGATACCCAGCGATGCCGTCCCGCCGTACGCCGCCAGATCCATGTTCGCGGCCTTGCAATCGGGTGCTTCGGCGGCATTGGAACCACTGGTGATACCGAGGGCGAGGGTGCCCGAGACGATCGCACCGCCACTGTCACCGCCGAGGGTGCAGGCCGTGCTGGCGAAACCCCGGACGGTCTTGGACTCGCCCTCCGTGGTGAACAATTGCGTCTCGACCCGATCGGCGACCACGAAGCCACAGGTGAACGTCGAGGACTGTCCCGATTTGCAGACCGGAGCCCCGGTGATCGGCTCGGCGGTTCCGGTGAGGGTCAGGGTGGTTCCGTTGGCGCCGCGCACCGAGGGCTGGTCCATCCCCGCGCCGACTGCCTTGTCGTTGAGCTTGATCACCGAATAGTCCAATCCGGTGGCACCGCCCAGCTGTGCCTTCACGAAGGTGCCGAACTGCTGGCTGGCCTTCAGGTTCCGGACGTTCGGCAGGTAGACCCCGGCGCTGCCGTCACCCTTGCCCAGATTCGGATCGCAGTGTCCGGCACTGATGTTCAGCGCGTTTCCGGCGGCGTCGACGCTGTTGAAACCGAACGAGCACACATCGACGGTCTTCAGGGCGGAGTCGTCGAGCGAGGTGGGTGCGCTGATGTAGGTGTCACCCGCCATCGGCCGGCGTTCGACCGGACCACCGCCGTCGGGCGACAGTACGACCTTGATGTTGGCGATCAGGGTCGGCAGATTCAGCAGATGCCCGGCCGGCGTATTGGCCACGCTCAGCACCAGCTGGCTGTTCAGGAAATCGATGGCCACCGAGTTGATCCCGGCCGAAAGCTCGCGCGGCAGACCGCCGATCCAGGTGACCAGTTGATCGAGCGAACCCTCGAGATTGTCGGCCGAGATCGGGGCGAGGCGGGTCTGATATCCGGCGGAGTTGGCGATCTGCGCGGCATCGAGTGAGGTGACCGCCATGATCGGTTTACCGTCGGCGCCCATCCAGGCGCCGGCGAAGGCCTCGGGATGTTCGGAGCGGAATCCACGGGCGTAGTCACGCAATTCCTGGGCGCGGGCGGCGCGGTCCAGATACTCCGCGGGCGACATCTTCAGGTCGCGGCCGATGGCCTGCACCAGTTCCGGTGGCAATTGGTCGGCCGGCAGCTGCGCGGTTGCCGGATCGGCGAGTGCCGGTGAGGTTGCGATCCAGGGGCCCAGAACGATGGTCGAAGCGAGCGCGCAAGCGGCTGCTTTCACCGACGCGCGTGCCACCTTGGCGCGTCCCACCTTGGCGCGACGCGCCGCCAACTTACGCATGGAGTCCCTTCGTCTGGCACATGTGTGCCCTCACCCGTGGGCGGTAAACCATTGGGTGGCAACAGCCCTCGACCATCAAGCAGACCGCTCGTCCGGCGAGGGGTACGCCTGTCGACCCGGTCAGCGCCCCACTTTAGGGCACAACGGCGTGAGTTTCGCTACGAAACAATCACGGAGCCGATACCCACGGCCACGGGAGAGTCGGAGTGTTGTCGTCCGGGTCGGGAGTGGTGGAGGAGCTACCCGTGCCGCCGGGGCGGTGCCGGTGTGTGGTGGTCGGCGACGGTGTGGTGGTCGTGGGCCCCTGGGTGACTCCGGTCGGTGTGGGACTCGGGGTCGCGCTCGGTGTGGTGGTCGTGGTCGGTGCCTCGGTGTATTCGTCGACTGTCGTCGGCTCCGGTGCGACCGTCACCGGCTCCGGTTCGGGCTCCGCGGGCGGCGGCGGGGGTGGGAGTGCCGGCAAGGTGGTGGTCGGCGGCTGAGTGCGTGCCTCGGCCCCGCCACTCGTCGGCGGGACCTGGCTGGTGGCATCGTCGCGCAGCACCATCGCCGCCGCGACTCCGCCGAGGAACAGTCCGACGAGGACCGCGGCCGCCGCGATCAGCCACGGGGTGCGGCGAGCTCGCGATGGATCCGCGGGGACAGGTTCGACCGGCGCCGCCATCGTGGCCGCGGCGGTCATCGCCTCGGGCTCCGATGCGCCGGGTGGCACCGGGATCGCCGCCGAATAGGCCTGCATGGTCGCGGCGGCGGCCGGGACCGCGGGTAGCACATCGGTGACCACCAGCGCGTTCTCGGCGCCGGCCGGATCGGGTGGCGTGGCGCCCGCGGGTGTCGACAGGACCGCGGCGAGGGCGGCTCGGGCGGCGTCGCGGGCGTGGCCGCGACCGTCCTCGGCGGCCGGCAGATCCCCCTCGTTCACCAGAACCACCGAACGCAGCCCCAGATAGTCCAGCGCCTCGCGCAGACCGCGGATGTATTCGGCCGGCCAGTCGGCGGGATGGGTGGCGTAGAACTCGGCCGGTCCGTTGAGATGGTCCGCGGCCAGGTTGATCAGGCAGAAGATGGCGGTCGCCAGCAGATCTTCGGCGCGGTACGCCTCGCCGGCGTCGACCGGGATCCCGGCCGGATCACCGATGGCCGAGACGAATCCGCGGATCGAATGGCTGTGCCCGGGGGGCGCCTGTCCGCCGAGGGCGGTGTCGCCGTCGTCGGACATGTGCAGCACCGACTCGCGAGTGATGTAGAAGGGCTCGGGCGTCTCCTCGGAATCGCCACCACCGGCGACGATCGCCGCGATACATTCGTCCTCGGCGATCCGCAGGCCCACCCCTGTGGCCATCCTCACTACCTCGCTTCGGTCTCTCGTGCGCGGGTCACTCGGCCGGCGAACCGTGTCCCATTGCGCGGAGCATCGACAATAACTCCGACCGTGAACCCGCCCCGATGCGACGCCGGATCCGCGCGACATGATGCTCCACGGTCTTGGCCGAGATGTACAGCCGGGACCCGATCTCGCGATAGGTCAGGCCGAGCAGGACCAACTCGGCGACCTCGCGCTCGCGGTCGCTGAGAACCGACGCGGCCGGTTCCGTACTCATTCCGCCGGAGACCCGCCGATCGGAGTGCGCGGGCGGGCGGGCGTCGGCGCGGATCGCGCGGGCGAGTTTCAGCAACGCGGTCGCGGTCGGGGGGTCCTCACAACCGAGGGCCGCTTCACTGGCGAGCCGGGCGGCATCCCAGACCAGTCCGATCGCGGCGAGCCGACGCGCCGCCGCGGTCACCTGTTCCGCGTCGATCTCACCGCGCAACACCATGACCCAGGTCCGGCCGGCGTCGGCGAGGATCGCGGCGTGTGGATCACCCTCCTGCGCAGCCGATTTCAGCCGGCCCGCCGGGGGCAGCAACTCGTCCGGCCGTTCGTGCGCGATGGCGGCCTGCAACTCGCACCAGTGGAAGATGTTCGCCCACGCGGGGGGATTTCCGGCGCGGTGCAACAGTTCCCGGGCCGCGTCGACCAGGCCGACGATGCGCTCCGGCTCGCCGAGACGGATCGCGGCGGCCCACAGTTCGCCGATCGGCAGCAGTGTCGGCAGGTCCACCTCGACCTCGTCGAACAGCGGTCGCGCGGCTTCCCAGGCCCGTGCCAGCAGGCCGGGGTCGCCGCCACGACGGACCAGGCCCACCGAAACACCGTGCGCCAGTAGCTGATCGCGCGGCGTCAGGGTGTGGGCCGCGAGGCCGGACAGGGTTTCGGTGGCCAGTTGCTCGTCACCGCCCAGCATCGCTGTCCACGCCGTGAGCACCCGGATGGCCGGGTCCCGCGGATTCGCGTCACGTAGCGCATCGGCGGCACGCCGGGGTTCACCCATGCTCAGGCACAGCAGCGTCGCCACCGTCACCGGCGCACACGGCAGTGTCGTCTCCACATCCGGGCCGGTGCGGGTGAGCTGGATGAGCGTGGCGGTCGCGGCGGTCGCGGCACTGCGGGAGCCGCCGATGATCGTCTGCTCCAGCGCGGTCGTGAAACGTTCGGTGCGGGAATTGATTTCGGTGGGCGGTGCCGGTGCGTCCGAGATCGCGGCCGCCCGTTCGATATCGCCGTGCAGGTAGTAGACGGCGGCAGCCGAACGGTCGGCGCCGGTCCGGGCCGGGCCCAGCCAGGAGTACAGCTGTGCGGCGCGATCGATGAATCCGCGGCGGGCGTGGATGTTCGCGCAGATCCGTACGGCCGCCGCCAGTTCCGCACCGTTCGCATCGGCGCGGGAGAGCACCGGCTCGGCCAGCCGCAGTGCGGCGGTGTCGTCGCCGGCCCGGACCGCCGCTGTCGCATGCGGTATCGCGACGGTCCGCGGATCGCACCCGGCGCCCACGGCCGCGTTGTAATAGCGGAATGCGTCATCACCCGCGCGTTCGGCCGCGGCGCGCAGGAATTCGGTGAGGCGATCGTCGCGCACACCGGAGTCCGCGAGTACCAGGGCGGTGTGATCGCGCAGCAGCCCGGATTCCAGCCGGACGGTGAGCAGTCGCCGCTGGATCGAGACGAAGCGCCGCTCGCCCACCAGGGTGCGCAGCGGTTCGACCGCCGGGGTGGGCAGGAGGTCGGCGTCGGTGACCAGGGCGCCGGCGCGGGCCCGATCGACGAGTCCGATCGCGGTGCGCTCGTCGACGGCGAGCACCTCGGCCACTTCGCCTGGATCGAGTCCGGCGCCGGTGGCGGCGACGGTCAGGACCTCCAGCAGCGTCGGCTCGGTGTCGTCGAGCAGTTGCCGCGCCCAATCGGCGACCGCCAGATCGACCGCTTCGATACCGCCGTCGAGGCGAGCGGCGCAGGCGGCCGTGAGCGCGGCCGTCACCCCGGCGGGTATCCCACCGGTGAGCAGATGGATGTGCTCGGTGATCGGACGCGGGACCGCCATCCCCAATTCCCGTGCGAACGGGTCGATCTCGGAGGGGCCGAGTGGACGCAGATCGAGTACCCGGCCGCGGCGGGACACCGCCTCGGTGAGGGCACGCAGCGCGAAGTCGTGCGGTTGCGGGCGAGTGGCGATGACCAGCATGCGCGGATCGGATTCCACCGCGCCGCACAGCTTTTCCAGCTCGAACTGGTCCAGGGTGTGCGCGTCGTCGACGACCACGGCGGATCGGGTACCCGGTGCGGCGGGCGTGGCCGTATCGTCCGAGCAGCCGATACCGCGGCGGCGCAGACTGTTACGGATCGCCGCGAGCAACGCCGACTTCCCCGTGCCACCGCGACCCCGGATCAGGTAGGCGAGCGTGTCCGGAGTATCGGAATCCAGCTCACGCAGGATTTCCCGGGCGCCGGGCCTGGCACCGAGTGCTATCGCGACATTTCCGACCACTGTCACCGATCCTCAATTGCCTTCGTGCGGCCGTATCTTGCCCGGCACCTGCAACACCGTCCCGACCGTGTTCCCCACCTGGTCCAGTCCGTTGTTCAGGGTGTTGCCGAGCCGGCTGCCGGGTGATGTACCGGACTGGGCGGGTGCCGTCGGGGATTGTGTGACCGGCGGCGGTGATTGTGCGGGTGGGGAATTCGGTGCGGGAGAGTTCGCCGCGGGCGCGGCCGGTGCCGGGGCATCCGGTTGATCAGGTGCCGGTGCGGCCACGCCGACGGGTGTGTTCGGTGCCGCGGTGCCCGGCCCCGGGGCATTCGACGCGGGTGCCGCGGAGGCCGGGGCGGCAACGGTGTTCGCGCCGGTGTCCGCGTGGACGGCTCCGGTGGTGTTCGCCGCGACGTTCTCCGCCACGGCCGGGCTCGCCGAATCCGCCGCAGCGGCACGGACCGTCGATGTGGTGGCCGCGGGCGATGTGGCCGAGGTCGGCGCGGGAGCACCGGTGGTGCCGAGGGCGAGAGTTCCGGTGGCGAGGACGCCCACCGCGAGCGCGGCACCGGCGAGGAACAGGACTCGGCGGCGGCCGCCGGAACTCGTCCGCATCGCGGATTCGGCGGGTGGTGGCTCGATGGTGCCGCGACCTCCGAGCGCCGCGAGGGCGACCGTATCGATCTTGTCGGAACTGATCGGTGGTGCGGGGGTTCCCGCTGCCGTCCTCGTCGGTCCGCCGGCGGCGGTGCGGGATTCGGTCAGCAGATCCGCGGCGAGCAGTACCGCGCCACGGGTACTCAGTGAAACCGGGTCGTCGATCGGTGCGAGCGGCGCGGTGAATTCGGCGGAGATCAGTTCGGTCAGCAGACCGATCGACGCACCGCCGCCGGTGAGCAGGATGCGCCCGATCTTGTCGCTGCCGACTCCCGCGCGCCGGGCCACCTCGTGCACCAGGCCCACGGAATCTGTCATCGGACCGCGTAGCAGTTCCTCCACCTCGTCGCGCACCAGGCGCACATCGCGGGCGATGCCGGCCAAGCGGACCTGGATCGTTGTCGCGGTATTGCGGGAAAGGTGGTGTTTGGCGGCGGCACAACGGTTCCGCAGAATCGATAATTCACGCTCCACGACCGGGTCGAAGGGATCGAAATCCCGTTCCCCCACAACATTTGCCAAGACGTAGCGCATGATCGACAAGTCGAATTCCGTGCCCGAGATCTCGGTGGAACGGACGCAGTCGACCAGCAGTCCCGGACCGGCCCCCGTACGCACCACCGAGACCGTCGTGCCGCTCGCGCCGAGGTCGTGCACGACCACCACGGTGTCGTCCGGTACGGCGGCGCCGGCCTGCAAACGACGCAGTGCGGCGAGCGGTTCGGGTACCAGCACGACGGATTCGGACCCGGCCCGCGCGAGGGCCTGCCGCTGGGATTCGACGGCACCCGCCGACCACCACGCGGGAACGGTGGCGACCGTGGACACCGGGGAGAAATCGGCTACCACCTGGTTGATCGTCTCCGCGACCAGATCCGCGGCGGCAACGGTCGATCCGTCGGGCAGCAGAATTCCGACGGGGTCGCCCACACGGGTGAGTAAATTCTCCGACAATTCCGGCACCGGTGGCAGGCGCTGCCGGCCGATGTGGACCGAGACGTCCTCCGGGTGGGCGCCCGCGCTCGCGGATCCGGTCGCCGCAATGGTGCGCGACGAGCCGACGGTGATGCCGAGCGTCTGCCCCTGAGTCATTCCAGAACCCCTGTCTTCGGAAATTCGCGGCCGGCACGACCTATTCCACTGTCGGTTGCCGCGGCGCGGTCGTTACCGCATATTCGGCATGTTCGGGGAAATTCCCCTAATGCCTCCCCAGGTGCCCCGATTCCCCGATCGGTCGCCTTTGTCGAAATGGGGGGATTCGCCCCGATTCCCGTAACGCCCGGGGTTCTTAGCGTGAATGGTAATTCGACTGCCGCGGATCACTCGAGATCCGCCGATCCAGGAGGCGATCCGCGATGACCCCCAACGCCATTCTCGAGTTCATTCTCGGACTGCTGCGTGACCACGAGGCTGCCGTCGGTTACTGCGCCAATCCCACCGAATCGTTGTGCGCGGCGGGGCTCACCGCGGTGACGCCCGAGGACATCGCCGCTGTCGCACCGATGGTCGCCGAATCCGCACTGGTCAGTGGTGGTTCGCAACTGGCCGCCATCGTGGCGGCGGGCGGTGGTGCGGCCGCGACCACGGAGGCGAATCTCGGCACCGGTGCCGCGCTCGGCGCGGGCACCGGGATCGAGGCCGGAACCGGAGTGGATCTGGGGGCCGGCCTGGGACTCGGCGCGAACGCCGGACTCGGCGGTGAGCTGGGCGGCGGCCTCGACGCCGCCGCCGCGGTGGGTGCGGGACTCGAAGCCGGCCTGACCGCCGGTTTCGGCGCACTCACCGGAGTCGCGGTCGGTCTCGGCGGTGCCCTCTCCGGGTCGGGACAGACCGGCGCCGACCTCGGACTCACCGCCGAAATCCAGGGCGCCGCCGAGACTGTCACCGCCGCCGGCGCGGATCTGGCCAACGGAATTGGAAGCGGAATCAGCGCGGCGACAACAGATTTGGCCGACGCATCGGCTGGTCTGGCCGCAGGCGTCTCGGGATTGAGCGCGGAACTGAACGGTGCGCTGGGTGGTGCGGCCGCGGCCGGAGCGAACCTCGGCGCGGAGTTGAGTGGTGCATCGGGTGGGGTGGCGCAGGCTGGTGCGGAATTGGGTGGCGCGCTCGGTGCTGCGGTGCAAGCCGGTGCGAACCTGGGCGGTGCATTGGGTGGGGCGGCCCTGGGTGGCGCGCTCGGTACGGCGGCTGCTGCCGGAGCCGGGGCGGACGCGGCGCTCGATGGTGCGGTAGCGGCGGGCGCAACGTTCAGCGGTGCGGTGACCGGAGCGGCCGATGCCGCAGCAGGTCTCGGTACGGACCTGTCGGGAGCCGCCGGTGCCGCAACCGGGCTGGAAACGGGACTCGGTGGTGCTCCGGGCAACCTCGGTTCGGGTCTGGGTGGTGCCGTGTCCGGTGCGGCCGATGCCGGGCTGGGTACCTCGCTGGACGCCGGGGCCCAGACCGGACTCGGGGCCGTTGCTCAGACGGGTGCCGAGCTCGGCTCCGCCCTGACCGGCGCCGCCGGTGCCGGGCTCGGCGGTGTGGGGGCGGGATTCGTAGGTGTGACGAATCCCGGTGCGGGGCTGCAGACTTCGCTGTCCGGTGTGGACAGTGCCGGTGCGCATGGTGGGGCGACGGGGCTCGAGACCGGGCTTTCCGCCGCAGCGCAGAGTGGGCTCGCAGGTGGATTGCAGGGCGGAACCGAACTCTCCGGCACCGCCGTCGCCGGTGTGCAGAGCACGGGTGACTTGGCGACTTCACTGTCCGGTACCGCGGATTCGGCGGTGCACACGGGGACCGATGCGTCCTCGGCACTGTCGATGCCGTCCGCCGGGTTGCATGGCGGCGTGGATGTTTCGGGCACGGCGGGCGGGGATCTCGGATCCGCCTCGAGTGCCACGCACGCGGTGCCCGACTCGGGGTCGCCGCTCAGCGGCGCCTGGTCGGGTGTGGATGTATCGCATGCCTTCGGATCAGGCGTCGGGGCCGATCTGTCCGGAGCCTTCGGCGGGACCGGCAGCGGTATCGACAGCGCACTGTCCGCCGGCGGCCACAGCGCTCTCGGCGGTGGGATCGACACTGCCGGACACACCGATGCGGGCCTGTTCGGCGACACCACCGGTCATGTCACCACGGTCACCGACGCCCATGCCGTCGGCGATGTCGCCGGTGGACTCCTGCACTGATCCGGTTTCGGAAAAGATTGGCTGGCAACGGATATGAATGGTCTCGCAGTGGGTGAAACGTCCGTCCCGGCGACGCCGCTGTCGCGGATCCTCGCCGAAACCATCGCCGCCGCGCGTGCCGCGGATCGTGACGATCTCGTCGGCCGGCTCGATGCGCTGGCCGATCGGGTCCGCGATCCACGCCGTCGGATCGTGGTGGCGGGCCTGGGGAATCAGGGCAAGAGCCGGTTCGTCAACGCCATGCTGAATCTCGATATCAGCCCGGTCGGTGACGACGCGACGACCGCGGTGCCGATGGTGCTCGGCCACGGTGCGCGGCCGCGCGCCGAACTCGTGATCGCCGTACCAGGCGATGACCGTGATCTGCGGCGAATTTCGGTGCCGCTCAACGAGATCCACACCACAACGACGCGATCCGGCCGGGTGGTGCGGGTGGAGATCGAGTTGCCGAATCCGCTACTGGCCGACGGCATCGTCGTCATCGATACGCCGCCGGTCGGTGGGCACGCGACGGCGGCCTCCGCCGCGGTCCTGGCTCTCGCTCCGGCTGCCGACGCGGTGCTGGTCGTTTCCGACGCCTCCACCGAACTGACCGAACCCGAGGTGGAATTCCTGCGGCAGGTGCGCGAACTGTGCCCGGCCGTGGCACTGATCCTCAGCAAGATCGATCTGTACCCGCACTGGCGCCGGGTGCTGGATGCGGATCGATCACATCTGGAGCGCAATCACCTGCCGGTGCCGCTGATTCCGGTTTCGGCACTGCTGCGCGATCACGCCATGCGCCTGCAGGATCAGCAGCTGGGCCGGGAGTCCGGCTTCGGCCTCCTGTTCGACTTCCTGACCGAGCAGGTGGTGGCCCGGGACGAGGCCGCCGCCCGGCGCGCGGTGGCCCTCGACATCTGCGCCGCCGCACAACATCTGGCCCTGGCACTGAGCAGTGAACTGGTGACCCTGCGCGATCCCGAACGTGGCGCCGCGGCCATCCGCGCGCTGCGAATCGCCAAGGCGCAAGCCGAGGACCTGCATCGCCGTACCGCGGCGTGGCAGCAGACCCTCGGTGACGGTGTCACCGATCTGGCCGGCGACATCGATCACGATCTGCGAGATCGATTGCGCGTCATCGCCAGAACGGCCGAGGACTGGATCGACGAGAACGATCCGGCGCGTCGCTGGGACAGTCTGGAACAGTGGCTGACCCAGACCACCGACACCGCCATCGGCGACAATCTGCTCTGGACTCACCATCGCGCCGTTCATCTGGCCGAGCGGGTCGCCGAGCATTTTCTCGAATTCGGCGCGGTCGACCTGCCTTCGGTGCGATCCGCTGCGGCCGTGGACGATTCGCGAGTCGCCGCGGTGACCCTGGCCGATCTCGAGCCCGATCTCGGCGTCGGACACAAATTGCTGGTCGGACTGCGCGGTTCCTACGGCGGCATGGTGATGGTCGGTCTCGTCAGTACGGTCGCCGGGCTCGCCTTGATCAACCCGGTCTCGCTGGGGGCAGGAGTATTACTGGGCAGCAAGGCATTTCGTGACGATCAGCGCGAGCGCCTGACCCGCCGCCGGAGCGAGGCGAAAGTGGCGGTCCGTCGCCATCTCGACGATGTGAGTTTCGAAGCGAGTAAGCAGTCCCGTGACCGGCTGCACCGAATTCATCGCATCCTGCGCGATCACTTCACCGGTATCGCCGACCGCAGCCTGCGCTCGATCAACGATTCGCTGCAGGCGGCCCAGGACGCGGCCGGGGTGGAGACCGCGCAGCGCAACCGGCGCGACGCGGAGTTGGAACGGCAACTGCGGGTGGTCGCCGAATTGCGCCGCTACGGCGATGCGATGCTGTCCGAGGCGCCGGCGTCCTGATTCGCCCGATGTCGTCCCCGACCGGTTCTGCCCGCACGCTCGGGTACCGTGACCAGGTGAGTTACCAGATCGGCGGGCGTGCGCCGGGCATCGCCGACGAGGCGCGCGGGCTGGTCGCGGCGGCGCGCGCGGCCTTCGCACGTGGTTCGAATCCGGCCGTACTGCTGGGTGAGTGCGCGCATCGCCTCGAACAACCGTTGCGGGTGGCACTGGCCGGGCAGCTCAAGGCCGGTAAATCCACCCTGTTGAATGCCCTGGTCGGCCAGGACATCGCTCCGACGGATGCGACCGAGTGCACCCGGATGGTGACGTGGTACCGCCACGGTCCGGCGCCCCGGGTCACCGCGGCGGCGGGTGATGGCGCGCGGGCCGATGTCGCGGTGCGCCGCACTCCCGGTTCCGGTGGTCTGCCCGGTGCGCACGGCCTGAGTTTCGATCTGTCCGCACTGCGCTGGGATACCGCGGGTGCGCACGAACTCGGTCATCTGGAGGTGTGCTGGCCGGCCGCCACCCTGGAGCGAACCACCATCATCGACACCCCGGGCACTTCCTCGCTGTCGCACGAGGTCTCGATGCGCACGTCCCGCTTGCTCGCACCCGATTCGGATGCGGGGCCGCCGGTTCCCGAGGCCGACGCGGTGGTGTACCTGCTGCGCCGTCTCGACGCCGCCGATATCGGTTTTCTGGAGCAGCTCGCCGCCACCCATGCCGAATCCGCGGGGCGGCAGGCCGGGTCGGGACCGCTGGGCGTGATCGGTGTCGTGTCGCGGGCGGACGAGATCGGCGCCGGGCGGATCGACGCACTCCATTCCGCCCGCGACGTATCATCGCGTTTCGCCGCCGAATTGGAGCGAACCGGCCTGTGCCAGGCGGTGATTCCGGTGGCCGGGCTGCTGGCATTCGCGGCCGCGACACTGCGGCAGCGCGAATTCGACGCGTTCGAGAACCTGGCCGGTGTGCCGGTGGACGAGCTGAGCACGGCCCTGCTGTCGGCCGATCGCTTCGCGCATCCGGATCCGCGCCTGCCGGTCCCGGCCGACCTGCGTGCCCATCTCGCGGCTCGGTTCGGCCTGTTCGGCATTCGGATGGCGGTCATGCTGATCCGGCTCGGCGTGCGCGACTCGTCCACGCTGGCAGCGGAATTGACGCAGCGCAGCGGTGTGGACGAATTGCGTTCGGTGCTGGAGGTGCAGTTCGCTCAGCGCGCCGATCAGCTGAAGGCGCATTCGGCACTGACCGCGGTGGCCCGAATCGTGGCCGCGCATCCGGGAACCCGCGCCGACGAGTTGTTACCACCCATCCACAGGCTGTTGGCGGATGTGCACGGATTCGCGGAGCTTCGATTACTCGGCCGGTTGCGCACCGAGGAGCTACCGCTGTCCCCGGATGATCTGGCCGAACTGCACCGATTGATCGGAGGCACCGGGATCGCGGCCCATCTGCGACTCGGTCTACCGGCCGATGCGACGCCCGATGCCGTCCGTGCCCGGGCCGTCGCTGCTGTGCACAAGTGGCGGGCAAGGGCCCGCCACCCCCTGGCCGATCAGCTCACCGGCACTGCCTGCCTGACCGCCGCTCGCAGCGCGGAAGGTCTGGTCGCGTCCACCGCCGGAGATGCGTGAGGCACATCACATCGAGCGCCTGTCACAGCGGTCGGGAACGGGTGTCCAACCGGATGTAAGCACCGACGAAGACAGTCGGCACCCACGATCCGAGGACGACACCATGCCCACCATCACGACACTCGATTCCTTCATGACCTATCGCGATACCGGTGCGGGTTCGGTCCCGGTGGTCCTGCTCCACGGCAATCCGACCTCGTCCCATCTGTGGCGCAATGTGATTCCGCACATCGATCCGCTGACCCGGGTGCTGGCGCCCGATCTGATCGGGATGGGTGAGTCCGGGAAACCCGACAGCCCCTATCGGTTCGCCGACCATGCCCGCTATCTCGAAGCCTGGTTCGACGGGCTGGGACTGGACGAGGTGATCCTGGTCGGCCACGACTGGGGTGGGGCGCTCGCCATGGACTGGGCGGCCCGGCACGGCGATCGGGTGCGCGGGGTCGCGGTGCTGGAGACATTCCTGCGGCCGCTGCGCTGGTCGGAGATGCCGGAACAGGGACGGGAACTGTTCCGCCGCTTCCGCTCGCCGGAGGGCGAGCGGATGATCCTGCAGGACAACATGTTCATCGAGTTCAACCTTCCGTTCGGTGCGAAGAGCCTCACTCCGGCCGACCTCGACGTCTACCGGGCGCCCTACCCGACGCCGGAGTCCCGTCTGCCGATGCTGGTGTGGCCCCGGGAGATCCCCTTCGACGGCGAACCGGCCGACGTCGCGGCGGTGATGGCGGACTACGGCCACTGGATGGCGGCCAGTGCGGATGTCCCCAAGCTGGTCCTGGCTGTGGACAACGGTGTGGGGATGGGCGGGCAAGCCGCGATCGAGTGGGCGCGGCGCACCTTCGCCGCGGCCGAGGTCGCCGGCATCGGTCCCGCCGGACATCACGCACCGGAGGATCGGCCCGATGCGATCGGATCCGCGATCGCCGAGTGGGTGAACCGCCATGGCCTCGCTGCACCCCGTCCCCGGGAGGTTGTGCAGAACTCCCGATGACCTGTGTGGTTGCGCGATCCGGGTGATCGCCGGACGATCGGTCGATGACAGTCGATCCGCCGGATGAACGCTCTCGGGAAATCGCCCTGGTGGATCGCGCCGTGGCGGGGGACCGCGGCGCGATCACCGAGGTGGTGCGCATTCTGCAGGATCCGCTGTACCGCTTGGCCTTACGGATGGTCGGGCGGCCCGTCGACGCCGAGGACGCGGTGCAGGAGATCCTGCTGCGGGTGGTCGGCAATCTGGCGAGCTGGCGTGGCGAGGCGCGGCTCACCACTTGGGCGTATCGCGTCGGGGTGAACCATCTGCTGAATCTGCGGCGGCGCAGCGCACAGGAGACGGCGCAGCTGGATCTGGACCGTTTCGGCGCGAATCTGCTGGACGGCCTCGCGGCCGAGGACTATCGGGGCCCGGAGGCCACGCTGCTCACCCACGAGGTGCGGCTGAACTGCAGTCAGGCGATGCTGCAGTGTCTGGGACGAGACGAGCGCATCGCCTTCGTCCTCGCCGATGTCTTCGAACTGACCTCGGCGGAGGCGGCCTGGATCCTCGACATCGGCGCCGCGACGTATCGGAAGCGGCTGGAGCGAGCCAGAGCCCGGCTCGGCAACTTCCTGAACGCGACCTGCGGCGTGGTGAACCCCGCCGCCGGATGCCGTTGCGCCCGCCGGGTTCCGGCCGCGCTCGCCCTCGGACGGGTCGATGCGAAACGCCCCGCGCTGGCAGCGCATCCGATCGTGGCCGGTGGTCGCGACGCGGTGCGCGCCGAACAGCAGATGGTCCGGCTGCACGATGCCGCATCGGTGTTCCGGGCCCATCCGGACTACGCGCTGCCGCCGGCGCGACTCGCGGCCATCGCGAAACTGCTGAGCTCCGGGCGGTTTCCGCTGCTGGATCGGTGACGGGTCACACCTCGATCAGCGCACTGCCCGGGTCGATGAGGATCTTCGCGTGTTGCTCCGGACTGCCCAGGGCGGTGAAGGCATTGTCCACACCGCCCAGCCCCACGGTTCCGGTGATCAGCGGTGCGGGGTCGACCTTGCCGTCGGCGATCATGTGCAGGGTGTCGCGGAACTCGCCCGGGTCGTAGCCGAAGGCGAAGCGCAGTTCGATCTCCTTGTTGATCGCCATCGCGGGCCGGAACCGATCGACCTCCATGCACACCCCGACGACCACGATGCGGGTGGAAGGCGGTGCGGCGGTGAGGAGTTGGTCGATGATGCCGGGTACGCCGACGCATTCGAAAACGACCGGCCCGGTCGGCGCGGCATCGAGGGTGTGCGCGATGCGGAACAGATACCACCAGGGCAGTGCCGGAATGCCGCGCAATCGCGCCATCGCGTCGAAACCCAGGTTCAGGACATCGGTGACATCGGAGATCCGGCTCTTGGCCGGATCGGCCTGCCACGGTGATTCGAGTGCCGGATCGACCACGACGTTGGCGCCGCACAGGCGGGCCAGCTCGCGCCGCCGTGGTGAGAAATCACTGGCGACAATGTTTTTCACTCCGGACGCGCGCAGCATGCTGATCACCGCGAGGCCGATCGGACCGCAGCCGACGACGAAGGCCGTCTGCTTACGCCCCACCCGGCCCTTGCGCACCGCATGCCAGGCCACCGCCATCGGTTCGGTCAGCGCGGCATGTTCGGTGGACAGCCCGTTCGGTACCGGGAAGGTCATCGACTCCTGGACGATCACCTGCTCGGCGTAACCACCGGGTGCGGCCTGCGACAGGCCGGTCAACTCCGGCTCACGTCCGTTGCGGATGATCGGCAACGCCACCACCCGGGTGCCCGGCGCCCAGCGCTTGCGGCAGCGGGGGCCGTATTCGGCGATCTCCCCGCAGAATTCGTGCCCCAGCACCACGCGTTCGTTCGATCGCATGAAATTGTGGTAGCCGGTCGCGGCGGCCAGGTCGGCGAGATCGTCGCAGTGCAGACGCGCGTGCAGATCCGATCCGCAGATCCCGCAGCGCGTGACCGAGAGCAGCACCTGCCCCGGTCCGGGCTTCGGCGTCGGAACATCGGCGACTTCCAGCTTGCCCTCGGAGCACACCACGGCCTTCATATCCGAACGGTACCGCGCGGTCGGGCCCCGTAACCACGAGTTCGGCGGGGCGAATGTGTCCGTTTTCACGCCCGTCGCCGGGAGCCGGGCGCCCGTCCGGCGTCGATGCCCGAATGTCGTCGCGACACAGCGGAATCCGGGTTGCCGGACGGTGACGGGTGGGCGACCGATATGCGGCCGGTGGCCGTCGATATGTCGCCAACGGGTCGGAACCTGCCGACGCAGGTCACCGACGTTCTACCATTCAGAAGTGAATTCCAGTTCGTCCCGAATGTCGGAAGCATCGAAGGCCGCCGGGAGTATGCGGGCTCGCGACATGGATCGCGTACGGGCCCGGACGTTGCTGGATGCCGCGTACGAGGAGGGACAGCTCGGCGCCGACGAATATCACGATCGATCCGATCGGGCCGAGGCCGCGGCAACGATCGGTGTGCTGCGGGGGCTGGTGGGGGATCTGCAGACTCCGGACGGGAGCGCGGGATGGTCGGAGCCACCGCGGCCGAATCCGGCGAACCGGATCGGGCGCTACCCGGATCGCATCCGGGCCCGCGATGAGGATCGGGCGCTCACCTGCCGTGCGCTGGACACCGCTCTGGCCGACGGTCAGCTGTCGGCCGAGGAACACCGGACGCGCACCGAACTGACGGCCGCGGCCAC
Source organism: Nocardia sp. NPDC052254 (assembly GCF_040679495.1). NCBI lineage: Bacteria > Bacillati > Actinomycetota > Actinomycetes > Mycobacteriales > Nocardiaceae > Nocardia > Nocardia sp. NPDC052254. The sequence continues at coordinate 790,199 of NZ_JBFAUW010000002.1, forward strand.
GACACTGGGCGATCTGGCCGGACTGACCGAAGACCTCCAGAAACCGGCCGCCGCGCCCATCGATCCACGGTCGCGGACGCGGCCCGGGACACTGTGGCTCGCGGGTGCGGTGGTGGTGGTCACGGTGGCCGCCGCGGTGGCCGGTTTCCGGCTGACGCACCGACCCGCACCACCCGCTCCGGTGGCGGCCCCGGTCGGACAGGTCGTGCACCCGCTGGTGTTCGAGACGCCCGATCTGACCACCGCCGCTGGGTTCGAGAAGTTCCGCGGTGATTACCAGGCGAAGTTCGGCGACACCACGGTCGACAGATTGCTGTTGTATCCCGAGAACGCCTCGGTCGATCGCACCTCGGTGGCGCAGCCCAATCGGGTCGCCGGCTTCGACTACTGGGGTGGTTTCATGACTTCGAGCAAGCCGACCTCGCGCACCGCCGATGATCCGATATTCGATCTGGCCACGGTGAATTCGTCCGCCCTGGGCGAGTGGATCGGCCGCGCCGTCCCGATGCTGAAGGTCGACGGCGGCACGGTGAGCCACATCAGTATGGAATACGACAGCATCACCGAGGTGCCGACGATCGACATCTTCGTCCGTAACGAGTTCAACGAGAGCGGATTCCTCCAGATCACTCCTGCCGGAGATCCGATCCGCACAGTTCCCTTCGGCGATTAGGCGCGGCTGATGGCAATCGACGATTCGACCCCTGCTGCCGCGTTCCGCCGGACCGGGTCCGCCGACAGCGGTCTGCGTGTTCGCGATACGGACCGCGTCGACGCGTGCGCGCTCCTGGACGCCGCCCGCGACGACGGGCAACTGACCGAGGCCGAGCACGGCACCCGGACGGCGGCCGCGATGCGGGCACGCACCTTCGCCGATCTCGAAACCGTCATCGGGGATCTGCAGATACCGGCCAATCTGGTCGATTCTCCCGTGGTGCGCCCGGCCCGGCGACGCCGTGCGCGCCGATGGGTGCTCGCCGCCGTGCCGGTGGTGGTCGCGGGTCTGATCGGAATGCTGTGCGGATGGACGAGCAGTGCGGACGGTCCGGCCGCCGGGAAGAAGCTGCCGGATATGACGACCGCGGCGGGGATCGAATCCTTCCTCGGCGCCTATCGCGAACATTTCGGTGATCTGCTCGCCGACGAGATCACCCTGCATCCCGACAGCGCCTCGGTCCATCGGCCGGGCGACGGTGATCGGTCGAAGTCCGAAAGATTCTCCTACAGGGGAAAATTCGATCACTGGGTCACCACCACCCGGGAGCCGGAGCTCGAGCCGATCGACCTCGGCAAGATCGACATTCCCAAGCTGGCCGCTCTGGTGGCCGGTGCGCCGCGGACGGTCGGCGCGCCGCAGGCGCCGGTCACCCATCTCGCCATCGAACGCTCCACTCGCGGGTACGACAAGGTGGCGGCGGTGACCATCTATACGGCGGGCCCGCACGTCGGATATCTGACGGTCGGCCTCGACGGTGAGCCGCTCCACATCTCCATGGCCACGCGGTAGGCGGCCCGCGATCCTCTCGCCCGCCCGTGTTTTCCGTGGTTCCCGCGGGGTAGAACGGAACCGGAGCGATCGTCGGACCCACGAAGGCAGGTGGCGGGATGAGTGCGGGTGATACGAGAATCGCGCGGGAGCTGCTCGAGCGGGCCGGAACCACCTATGCCGCCGAGGCCGGTATCGCACTCGCGGACAAACCGGCTCCGCTGTTCCAATTGCTCATGCTGGCCCAATTGCTCAGCACCCGTATCTCCGCGCACATCGCGGTCGGTGCCGCCCGCGAGCTGATCTCGACCGGCTACCGCACCGCACAGCGCGTCGCCGATGCCGACTGGCAGGAACTGGTCGACGCGCTGGGGCGCGGCCACTACCGCCGCTACGACGAATCCACCGCGACGCGGCTGGGTGAGAACGCCGCGATGATCCTCGATCGATACCACGGTGACCTGCGCGGACTGGTCGGCGAATCGGGTCGCGATCCGATCCGGCTGGCCGAATCGCTGCAGCGGTTCCACGGCATCGGGCCGACGGGCGCCGACATCTTCCTGCGTGAAGTGCAGGATGTCTGGACCTGGTTGCGCCCGCATTTCGACGAACGGGCCCGCCGGGGCGCCGCAGTGCTCCACCTGTCCGGAGATCCGCGGCGGCTCGACCGCCTCAGCCGTTCGGGCCACGATGCCGAACTGGCCGCCGCGCTGGTGCGGGTGAGCCTGGACAAGGATCTGGCCGAGCGGGTGCTCGCGGCGGCCGGTTGATCCGAACGCTCGATTGTGCCGCGTAACCGCAGGTGGTCAGGGTTCCGTGGCGCTTTTCGATATCGCGAGCCGTCCGCACGCGGCCGATTCCGGAAATTTTCTGCCGGGCCGGGAATGAACCTCCCGCCCCGCTCGTTGAGCTGATCAACGCAAGGTTGAGCGAAACTGACTCAAGTCTCTGGTTGACTCCGAGTGGATCGGAGTGCAGGATTGAGCCGACCACGCTCAGTGTTGCTGAGAACCGTGCTCCGTGCGGTGCGAGGGCGAGGTCCTTGCACCAACCACAGTTACATCACCTAGGAGGAATCAACATGGCTCGTGCGGTCGGTATCGACCTCGGGACCACGAACTCGGTCATCGCTGTCCTGGAAGGCGGTGAGCCGGTCGTCGTCGCCAACTCGGAAGGTTCGCGCACCACCCCCTCGGTCGTCGCGTTCGCCAAGAACGGTGAAGTTCTCGTCGGGCAGCCGGCGAAGAACCAGGCGGTCACCAACGTCGATCGCACCATCCGGTCCGTCAAGCGCCACATGGGCGAGGACTGGCATGTGGAGATCGACGACAAGAAGTACACGGCGCAGGAGATCAGCGCGCGCACGCTCATGAAGCTCAAGCGCGACGCCGAGGCCTATCTGGGCGAGGAGATCACCGACGCGGTGATCACCGTGCCCGCCTACTTCGAGGACGCGCAGCGTCAGGCCACCAAGGAGGCCGGACAGGTCGCGGGCCTCAACGTCCTGCGCATCGTCAACGAGCCGACCGCGGCCGCGCTGGCCTACGGCCTGGACAAGGGCGACAAAGAGCAGACCATCCTGGTCTTCGACCTCGGTGGCGGCACCTTCGACGTCTCGCTGCTGGAAATCGGCGAGGGCGTCGTCGAGGTCCGTGCCACCTCCGGTGACAACCACCTCGGTGGCGACGACTGGGACAACCGGATCGTCACCTGGCTGGTCGACAAGTTCAAGGCCAGCTCGGGCATCGACCTGACCAAGGACAAGATGGCCCTGCAGCGTCTGCGCGAGGCTGCCGAGAAGGCGAAGATCGAACTGTCGTCGAGCCAGTCGACCTCGATCAACCTGCCCTACATCACCGTCGACGCGGACAAGAACCCGCTGTTCCTCGACGAGCAGCTGACCCGCTCGGAGTTCCAGAAGATCACCTCCGATCTGCTGGACCGCACCCGCGCGCCGTTCCAGTCGGTGATCAAGGACGCCGGTATCTCGGTCAAGGACATCGATCACGTTGTGCTCGTGGGTGGTTCGACCCGTATGCCCGCGGTCACCGAACTGGTCAAGGAACTGACCGGTGGCCAGGAGCCCAACAAGGGCGTGAATCCTGACGAAGTGGTCGCGGTCGGCGCCGCCCTGCAGGCCGGTGTGCTCAAGGGCGAGGTCAAGGACGTCCTGCTGCTCGATGTGACCCCGCTGTCGCTGGGTATCGAGACCAAGGGTGGCGTGATGACCAAGCTCATCGAGCGCAACACCACCATCCCCACCAAGCGGTCGGAGACCTTCACCACCGCCGACGACAATCAGCCGTCGGTGCAGATCCAGGTCTTCCAGGGTGAGCGCGAAATCGCTTCGCACAACAAGCTGCTCGGCTCCTTCGAGCTCACCGGTATCCCGCCGGCCCCGCGTGGCGTGCCGCAGATCGAGGTCACCTTCGACATCGACGCCAACGGCATCGTCCACGTCACCGCCAAGGACAAGGGCACCGGCAAGGAGAACACGATCAAGATCCAGGACGGCTCCGGTCTGTCCAAGGAGGAGATCGACCGGATGGTGAAGGATGCCGAGGCGCACGCCGCCGAGGACAAGACCCGTCGCGAGGAGGCGGAGACCCGCAACCAGGCCGAGTCGCTGGTTCACCAGACCGAGAAGTTCATCGCCGACAACACCGACAAGGTGCCCGCCGATATCAAGGAGAAGGTCGAAGCGGCCATCGCCGAGGCCAAGCAGGCGTTGCAGGGCAGCGATATCGCCGCGGTGAAGTCCGCGGTGGAGAAGCTGGCCACCGAGTCGCAGGCCCTGGGCCAGGCGATCTACGACGCCTCCGCAGCCGAGGGCGCGGCGGCCGGTAACGGTGCCGAGGGCGCTCCCGGCGCCGATGCCGATGACACCGTGGTCGACGCCGAGGTCGTGGAAGAGCCGGAGAAGAAGTGACCGAACAGAACCCGAAAGAGGAGCCGGTCACCATCGTCGACAACCGAAAGATCGACCAGGACGGGAACCCGCAGGGTGATGTGAAGGAGGCCGCGGCGGAGTCCGCCGCGGCCGCCGCCGAGGTCCCCGTCGGCGGTGCCGAGGCCGAATTGGCCGAGCGCACCGCGGATCTGCAGCGATTGACCGCCGAATACGCCAACTATCGCCGCCGCAGCGATCGCGACCGCAAGGTCGCCATCGATTCGGCGAAGGCCGCGGTGGTCACCGAATTGCTCGGTGTACTCGACGATCTGGACCGGGCCCGTGCCCACGGCGATCTCGAGTCCGGACCGCTGAAGTCGGTCGCGGACAAGCTCGCCGATGCGCTGACCAAACAGGGTCTCGAGGAATTCGGTGTCGAGGGTGAACCTTTCGACCCGACCCTGCACGAGGCCGTGCAGCACGAGGGCGAGGGCCACAACCCGGTGATCGGTGTGGTCATGCGCAAGGGCTACCGCCTCGGTGACCGCGTCCTGCGTCATGCGCTGGTCGGTGTCACCGATGGGGTGGCGGATCTGGCGTCGGCATCGGACACTACGAATACCGGCCGCGATGCCGACGGTGCCGAGTAATACACAGCCGCGGGCTGTGCCGCACGACGGCATGAAAGGAGGAGATGCCCGGTGAATCGGGAGTGGTTGGAAAAGGACTTCTACAAAGAGCTGGGTATTTCCTCCAGCGCGTCCTCCGATGAGATCAAGAAGGCCTACCGCAAGCTGGCCCGGGATCTGCATCCGGACAAGAATCCGGGAGATACCAAGGCCGAGGAGCGTTTCAAGGCGGTCAGCGAGGCGCACGCCGTGCTGTCCGATCCGGAGAAGCGCAAGGAGTACGACGAGGCTCGGCGGTTGTTCGCCAGCGGCGGTTTCGGCCGCGGCGGCTACGCCCCGGGCGGCGGGTACACCGGCGGTGGCGGATTCTCTCAGGAGTTCAACCTCGGTGACATCTTCGGAGGTGCACAGGCCGGAGCGGGTGACGGTGGTCTGGGAGACATCCTGGGCGGCTTGTTCAATCGGGGTGGTACCCGGACCACATCGCGACCGCGCCGCGGCAGCGATGTGGAGACCGAGACGACTCTCGGCTTCCGTGAGGCGGCCCAGGGCGTCACCGTGCCGCTGCGGATGACCAGTCCGTCACCGTGCACCACCTGTCACGGCAGTGGTGCCAAGCCGGGCACCAGCCCGCGAGTGTGCCCGCACTGCAACGGAAGTGGTGTGATCAGCCGTAACCAGGGCGCGTTCGGGTTCAGCGAACCCTGTGACGACTGCCGTGGAACCGGCTCGATCATCGACGATCCGTGCGCCGACTGCCATGGCACCGGTGTCCAGAATCGGACCCGCACCATCACCGTTCGTATCCCGCCCGGGGTGCGCGACGGTCAGCGGATCCGGTTGGCCGGACAGGGCGAAGCCGGCCTGCGGGGTGCACCGGCGGGCGATCTGTTCGTCAGCGTGCACGTCAGTCAGGACAAGGTCTTCGGCCGCAACGGCGATGATCTGACCCTGGTGCTGCCGGTCAGCTACAGCGAATTGGTGCTGGGTACAACGGTTTCGGTGCCTACACTGGAAGGTAGAGTCGGAGTGAAGGTGCCTCCGGGCACCGCCGACGGCCGGACGTTGCGGGTGCGTGGGCGCGGTGTGCCCAAGCGCGGTGGCGGTGCCGGTGACCTCCTGGTCACGGTGAAGGTCGCGGTACCGCAGAAGCTGGACGACGAAGCCGCCGAGGCGCTACGGCAGTACGCGGAGGCGGAGAAGGTCGGCGGGTTCGACCCGCGTGCCGGTTGGGCAGGTGCGTAATGAACGGTGATCCGAAGAGCCGGGCAACCGGCACCGAGTACTTCATGATCTCGGTGGCGGCTCAGCTGGCGGGGATGCACGCGCAGACGTTGCGGACCTACGACCGGCTGGGACTCGTGACGCCGCAACGTACCTCGGGCGGCGGCCGGCGCTATTCGTCCCGGGACGTCGAGCTGCTGCGTGAGGTGCAGCGGCTGTCCCAGGACGAGGGCGTCAACCTGGCCGGAATCAAACGGATCATCGAACTGACCAACCAGGTCGAGGCATTACAGCAGCGGGTGGGTGAATTGGCCGCCGAGGTCGAGACCCTGCGGGCGGGTCACCGTCCCGCTCCGCCGCAACGCAGTACCGCACTGGTGGTGTGGCAGCCGCGCAACAAACGGCGGTAGCGACCACACGAATACGCTCTGCGACAGCGCCCCCGGATTTCCGGGGGCGCTGTTCGTCGTGGTGGGGGCTCGGCAAGCCGGCGTCGGGGTCCGGTCGTCGTGCCGCTGTGCGAGCGGGTCGCCGCGATCCGCGGCGTCGGTCATCTACCGCCGTGGTCGGGAATCTGCGGGTGGTCGTGGTCCCGATATCGTTGCACCGCACCGCAGCGCAGTACCGCAGTGGCGGTGCGCCAGCCGCATGTGATGTATCTCTCTCCATGTCACACCCTGTGCCCGGTTCCCGTCGACAGAGCAGAACATTTCAGCCAGCGAGAAAGTATGTGATGAAGCGCTTCACCTTCGCATCGACGTGCCTGACGGCCGCGATGCTCGTCCTCGGCCCACCAGCAGTTGCGATGGCCGATCCGGTCGCGGATTCCGTACGCGACGTCGTCACCGAAGATGGCTGGCAGGTACGAATCGGCAAAGTCGAGGAAAATATCGATCGCGTTCCCAATTTGGCCGAATCGCCGTTCACCAGAGAGGGCTTCGTCCGGGTCAAGGCAGTTGCCGACATCACCGGTCAGGGGCGGATCCCGGTCGATGCCGCCACCATGGCAGTGGGTTATCAGATCGGGTGCCAAGTTGATGTGTCGAACGGTGTATCCGTCGGCCTGTCCGCTGCGATCGGACCGAACGTCGGTATTTCCGTGGGTGGGGTCAGCGTCGGGGCGAGCGCGCTGGCGATTCCGAATGTGTCGTTCACGCCCAAACCGGGTGTGATCACCACCGTGCCGCTGGCGACCAAACAGCTCAATGGCGAACATGCCTCGATCACCGTCGAGCAGGTACAGATCAAGGTCGATGCGTGCTTGGGGCCGGTGAGTCTGCGCTCCTACGCGTCGGTGTCGACCTCGACCGCCGATGCCGATCACTCGATGACCGTGTACGGCGACCCGATCTGGTTGTGAGATATGCGGACAACGATTTTCTCCGTCCTGGCGCTCGCGCTGAGCCTCCCCGCACTCCCGGTCGCCACAGCGGCGGCCGATCCGGCGCAACCCCCCGGAAATTGCTCCGGCACACAACCATCCGACCGATCGAACTGCCCGGCGCCTTCTGCCGGAGGTGGTAACAATTCATCGCCCATGCCGCTGCAGATGCTCGCGCCACCATCGCGTCAGTCGGGCGGTTCCGCCCCGCGGGACCGGGCCGGAGCCCTGACTCCACCCCCGCTCGAGCCGCCCGCGCCGCGTCATCGGCCGATCGTGTCGTAGTCGAGGAAGCTGTGGCCGGACGACATGCGATGTCGGCGGCCACGGCTCTCAGAAGCCGTCGAAACGGATTGCCTCCGCCGGGGTTCCGGTGTTCACCAGCCGGTCCAGCGTCGCCTGGGTCATCCCCGGTGAACCGCAGATCAGTACCTGGTGATGCAACAGCGGCCCCATGTCCCCGATCACATCGGCCAGGGTGCCCTCCATCATCTCCTCGGCCTGGAAACCGATGTCGACGCGGCAGCTCTCGTACCACTGGTCGGGCCAGTTCGGATCGAATGCGCTCTCCACGACGGGAATCACGGTGAGCCAGGGCATTTCACCGGCGAGCAGGTACAGCATGTCGGAGGCGTAGAGATCGCGCGGGGTGCGTCCGCCGACGAAGAGATGGGTGCGCGGTGGTTGCGGCCGGCGCGACAGCTCCAGCAGCAGCGAGCGCATCGGCGCCAGACCCGTTCCGCCGGCGATCATCACGAGGTCGGTGGTGTGCTCGTCCACGGTCAGGAAACCGGCGGGATTGCTGATCCGCCACTCGTCCCCGGGCCGGGTGTCGCCGACGATCGATCCGCTGCACCAGCCGCCGGGCACGGTCCGGACATGGAATTCGAGTTTGCCGTCCAGTGAGGGCGGCAGTGCGGGCGAGAGTCGGCGGCGCATGTTCGGATGCTGCGGAATCTGTACATCCACCGATTGCCCGGCCTCGAACGGGACGAACTCACCGATCAGGCGGACCACCGCGAGGTCGTGGCGCAGCCGGTGATGGCCGACCACCGTCGACGACCACTCGGTGGGCGCATCGAGCCGGATCTCCCCGGTCTGGTCCGGTCCCAACGTCACCATGCCTCCTCTGATTCGCACATCGGGCGCTCGGCCCGAAACCCCTTGCACCGGCGTGGGTTCCGCACCCGGCGCACCTCACCAAGGTACGCCGTGCCGATGTGGTTTGCCTACCGGTTGCCGCATCTCGCACCCGTTATACGGGGTCGGTCATGATCACATGCTCGGGCGTGCCGACCGCGAGCAGCGCCCGCTTGGTGTCGGCGATCATCCGGGCCGAGCCCGCGATCTGGATCTGCCGATCCGACCACGATCCGAAACTCGCCACCAGCGCGCCCAGATTGCCGATCAGCCGGCGGTGCATGCCGTACGGCGGATCGGCCGGTGGATGCGGATGCCAATACGGATTGGATTCGCTCTCGCAGACCGGCACCACCGTCAGCCAGGGATTGCTCAGCGACAGCTGCCACATGTTCTCGACATCGTAGAGATCGCACGGATAGCGGCCGCCGATGAAGAAGTGCACCCGCGGATTGACGCCGCGCCGGCCCATGTCGATCAGCTGGGCGCGCAGGGGCGCGATCCCGGTCCCGGCGCCGATCATCAGCACATCGCGGCCGGATTCGGTGTCGACGTGCAGACCGCCGAGCGGTGCGGCGATCTGCCAGGTGTCACCGGCCTGGGTCTCGGCCACGATGCCGGGACTGACCCAGCCGCCGCGCACCGCGCGGATGTGGAATTCGATCTCCCCGTAGGGATTCGTCGGAATGGCCGGGGACAGGTACCGCCACATCTTCGGCCGCTGCGGAACGCACACCGGCACGTACTGGCCGGCCTGATAGGGAATCGGTTCCTCGGACTGCAGGCGCACGATCGACAGATCGTCGAGCACCCGGCGGTGGCCGACCACCTTCGCCTCCCAATAGGGTTGCGAGGTATCGGAATTGGCGCCGATGGCCATCGATGCCGAGACCAGGATGGCGATATCGCGCCAGCCCGACTCCAGTTCGCGTGTCCACAGCGGCCCGTTGTAGCTGTGGAAGGCGGCGAGAAGTGCGCGGCCGGCGGCATCGTAATGATCGGTCTCGACCCCGTATTTGCGGTGGTCGAGGGCCAGCTGCTCCAGGAATCGCTGGGCCCGGTCCCAATTCTCCAGATGGTCGAGCACGAACTGGATGGCCGAGACCACCCGCTTCGGCTGCATGTCCATCGTGGGTGGGAACAGATCGCGCAGCCCGGGGGCCTCCGCGAAGAGATGACTGTAAAACGCGCTGATCAATCGCTCGGGCCCGGTGGGGGCCTCGGTGATCGACCGGAAGTTTGCGCGGACCAGCGCTGCCGAACGCGCATCCACGACGTCGAGCTCCCTTTCCTCGATGTGATCCGACAACGGTGCCGCCGGGGGTATGTCCGACGGGCGGTGCCGGGTGCTGCTCCACCGCGAGCCGCCGTCGATCTCCGAAGACAAGTATCCCCGAAAAAGTCGTGGTCGCATGGTTATGCGGCAACACTTTACCCAGCACCGTCTGCTGTGAAACGTGCAGACGTGAACCGTGGTTCCACGGGCGGCGCGTAGCGTTGGGCACATTTCGGCGCAGAATCCCGAAATATGTCAAACTTGAGCGGAACAGACTCAACTCCTACCGCGTTGAAATCAGCAGAAGAGTCCGGGCGGCGGCGCTCGGGCCTGACCGATGACAACGCGAGACGACACGTAGGAAGGTGAATGTGGACTCGTTCAACCCCACCACCAAGACACAGGCCGCGCTGACGGCCGCATTGCAGGCGGCCTCGGCCGCCGGGAATCCGGAGATTCGCCCGGCGCACGTGCTGGTGGCGCTGCTGGATCAGACCGACGGCATCGCGGCTCCGCTGCTGAAGGCGGTCGCGGTCGACCCGGCGACGGTGCGACGCGAGGCGCAGGACATCGTCGACCGGCTGCCGCGGGCAACCGGTGCGACCACGCAACCGCAGCTGGGCCGCGAGGCCCTGGCCGCGATCACCGCGGCACAACGGCTGGCGACCGAACTCGGTGACGAGTACGTCTCCACCGAGCATGTCGTGGTCGGCCTGGCCGAGGGGGATTCCGACATCTCCCAGCTGCTGCTGAAGTACGGCGCCACCGCCGACGCCCTGCGCGAGGCGTTCACCACCGTGCGCGGCAACACCCGTGTCACCTCGGCCGATCCCGAGGGCAGCTATCAGGCGCTGGAGAAGTACTCCACCGACCTCACCGCCGCCGCGCGCGAGGGCAAACTCGATCCGGTCATCGGCCGCGACACCGAGATCCGGCGTGTGGTGCAGGTGCTCAGCCGCCGCACCAAGAACAACCCGGTTCTCATCGGTGAGCCCGGTGTCGGCAAGACCGCCATCGTCGAGGGGCTGGCCCAGCGCATCATCGCCGGCGATGTTCCCGAATCGTTGCGCGGCAAGAAGCTGGTGTCCCTGGACCTGGGCGCCATGGTGGCCGGCGCCAAGTACCGCGGTGAATTCGAGGAACGGCTCAAGGCGGTACTGGAGGAGATCAAATCCAGTGCCGGGCAGATCATCACCTTCATCGACGAGATGCACACCATCGTCGGCGCCGGCGCGACCGGGGAATCGGCGATGGACGCGGGCAACATGATCAAGCCGATGCTGGCGCGCGGTGAACTGCGCCTGGTCGGTGCCACCACGCTCGACGAGTACCGCCGGCACATCGAGAAGGACGCCGCCCTGGAGCGCCGGTTCCAGCAGGTGCTGGTCGGTGAGCCGTCGGTCGAGGACACCATCGGCATCCTGCGCGGACTCAAGGAGCGCTACGAGGTCCACCACGGTGTGCGGATCACCGACTCCGCACTCGTCTCGGCGGCCACGCTGAGCGATCGCTACATCACCTCGCGCTTCCTGCCGGACAAGGCCATCGACCTGGTCGACGAATCGGCCTCCCGGCTGCGCATGGAGATCGATTCGCGGCCGGTCGAGATCGACGAGGTGGAGCGCGCGGTGCGCCGCCTCGAGATCGAGGAGGTCGCGCTCGCGAAGGAGACCGACGAGGCGTCCAAACAGCGGCTGGAGAAGTTGCGCCAGGAGCTGGCCGACGATCGCGAGAAGCTCAACCAGTTGATGGCCCGCTGGCAGAACGAGAAGCAGGCCATCGACTCGGTCCGGGTCGTCAAGGAGGAACTGGAGTCGCTGCGCGGCGAATCCGAGCGTGCCGAACGCGACGGTGATCTGGGCAAGGCCGCCGAACTGCGCTACGGCCGCATCCCGCAACTGGAGAAGCAGCTGGCCGAGGCCGAGAAGAACGCCGGCAAGACGGGCGGCGGCGTCGAGGACGAGGTCATGCTCAAGGAGGAGGTCGGCCCGGACGATATCGCCGAGGTGGTCTCGTCGTGGACCGGCATTCCGGTGGGCCGCATGCTCGAGGGGGAGACCCAGAAGCTGCTGCGGATGGAGGACGAACTCCGCCATCGGGTGGTCGGGCAGTCCGAGGCCGTCACCGCGGTGTCGGATGCGGTGCGCCGCGCCCGCGCCGGTGTCGCCGACCCGAACCGGCCCACCGGTTCGTTCATGTTCGTCGGGCCGACCGGTGTCGGTAAGACGGAGCTGGCGAAGGCCCTCGCGGACTTCCTGTTCGACGACGAACGCGCCATGATCCGCATCGATATGAGCGAGTACTCCGAGAAGCACGCGGTGGCTCGCCTGGTCGGCGCCCCGCCCGGATACGTCGGCTACGACCAGGGCGGTCAGCTCACCGAAGCGGTGCGGCGACGCCCGTACACGGTGGTGCTGTTCGACGAGATCGAGAAGGCGCACCCCGATGTGTTCGACATCCTGCTGCAGGTGTTGGACGAGGGACGGCTCACCGACGGTCAGGGCCGCACGGTGGACTTCCGCAACACCATTCTCATCCTCACCTCGAATCTGGGTGCCGGCGGCGACAAGGAAATGGTGATGAATGCCGTGCGGGTGGCGTTCAAACCGGAATTCCTCAACCGCCTCGACGATGTGGTGATGTTCTCCGCGCTCGACGAGGAACAGCTCGAGGACATCGTCGACATCCAGTTGGCGCAGCTGCAGAAGCGGCTGTCGCAGCGACGGCTGAAGCTGGACGTCAGCGATTCGGCCCGGTTCTGGCTGGCGGTGCGCGGATACGACCCGGTCTACGGTGCGCGGCCGCTGCGCCGGCTGATCCAGCAGGCCATCGGCGATTCGCTGGCCAAGGAGTTGCTGGCCGGTGAGGTCACCGACGGTGATCTCGTGAAGGTCAATGTCGCTCCCGACGGCGACGGGTTGATCGTCGGCCGATGATCGGGTGAGACGCGCGATGTGTGAGTGGTGTGTGACCGATGTGTGAGTGATGTGTGAGTAATCGATCCCCGCTCACACATCGCGCATCTGCCCCTACCCTGGTGGCATGACGAATCCGAGCGACCCGTGGGCGCAGCGACCGGATTCACCCGATACGCCGACCGAGAAGCTCGGCGCATCGGGCCGGGATCCGGGCGAAACGCCGACGCACACGACGGAATACTCGGAGGCCTACGGACGCCGGGACCCGTACGAGAGCACCACACCGTACGGTCACCCCGGCCCGTACGAGCACACCGCTTCTTACGAGCGCGGCTCCGACCCCGCGGCCGGGACCAGAGAATTTCCCGCCCATCCCGACTATCAGGGCCAGTTCTTCGAACAACCGCCGGGCCCCAACGGCACCCGTGAACTTCCGCCCTACGACAGTCGGTGGGGTGCCTACGAGTCCGAGTACGGCCCGTCCGGCGGATACCCGACCTACGGTCCCCCCGGGACCGGTCCGCAGCCACCGACCGGCCCCACCGGTCTGCCGGTCGAGCAGCCTCGCCGCCGGACCGGAATGTGGTTACTGCTGACCGCCGCGGTCTTCGTCCTGGTGGTGCTCGGCGGTATCGCAGCCGGTCTGTTCCTGGCCGGTAACGACAATTCCTCGTCCACCGAGGCGGCCACGGGCGGCTCGGTTCCCACTCGGATGCCGGCTGTACCTCCCAACCCCTCCGGTGCCCAGCCCACTCTCCCCGCACTGCCCGGCCTGGGCGGTATCGACGGCCTCGGGGCGACCATGGGCACGGTGAGCAGCAACGACGGCTCGACCATCGTGCTCCAGTCCCTGCTCGGCTCCACCGTGACCGTGCACACCGACGCCGATACCCAGGTCATCTCGTCGGGCGCGGGCGCGGTGGCGGATCTGCACCAGGGCGACATGGTCGTGGTTCAGGGTGACAAGGCCCAGGACGGTTCGATCACCGCGAAGATCATCATCAGCACCCAACTGCCGCGTTAGCCGCCTCCGCGAAGCGGCGACAGATGAACACAGCCGCTGCGGGGCGAGCATTTGTCTGCCCACCAACTAGACTCGGGAGCGATGACGGCAGCAATCTGGTTCGGCCTCGCGGCGATCGCACTCGTGGGTGCGATCGTACTGCTGTATTTCGATCGCGTGCAGCGGCAGCGGACCGGACACGTACGGCAGGTCTGGGCCAAATCCCAGGGATACACCTACGTTTCGGTCGAACCCTCGCTGGCGTCGACATGGCGGCGGGGCGCGATGGCCAAACTGGGGTATCTGTCCGCGATCGATGTGGTTTCCGGGAATCGTAAGGGCGAGAAGTTCGTACTGTTCGATCTCGAGGACGCCGCGACGCTGGTCGCCGTGCGTCGGCAGATCGGTTCGGACATCGATATCGACCTGCGTCTGAAGACCGCTGCCCCGCCCAAGGACGCCGATCTGGAACTGCTCGGCGCAATCGGTGACCGGGTGGTGTTCGCGACCAATCCGGATGTCGCCCGCCATGCCGTGGATCAGCGCATGGTCCACTTCATCGAAACGCTGCCGGACTCGGTGCAGCAACTGTGGAGTGAGGGCAACTGGACGCTGGGCATGTTGCCGGTCGGCACCGTGTCCAAGGACTGGGAAGCCGCGATCGATTCCGTGCTGCGGCTCTCGGGTCTGCTGCACGTCCTGCCGCCGGTGGCCGGTGGTGATCGGCGCATGGAGGCCGATCTGCACGATCCCGGCCGCCCGCGCCCGGATTTCGACGATCGCTACGACGAGCCGGTCGTCCCCGCCGCCGACCGGCGCTTCGACGACTACGACGAGCGCCCCGCCGACCGCTACGAGGACGACGAGTTCGACCAGCGTGGGCCCGGCCGCTTCGACGACGATCATCGCCAGGAGCGCGACGACCGCGGTCCCGAGCGTGCGGACCGCGGTCCCGAGCGTGCCGACTTCCGTCCGGAACGTGCGGAGTTCCGCCCCGAGCGTGAAGACCGCGGCGCGGGGCACGAGGCCTTCGGCCCCGGGCATCCTGACTACCCCCGGCTCGACGACGGCCCCCGCGGCGACACCCGCCAGGCGCCGATTCCCGAGCCCGGCCGCGGCCGGATCGACGACGCGGGCGACAGCTCGCCCGGCTCGCCGGTCGATCAGGGACGAGCCGACGGTCGTGATCTCGGTGAGCGCGCGGTGCACGACCCGGCCGATCGCGCGTCCGGTGTGATCGCCGCACCGCCCGCGGGTGAATCCGAACAGGCCGCGCCGCGCCGCCCCGCGCTGGCGGTGGTGCCCGATCCGCGTAATCGGGTCCGCCGCAACTGGCCGCCGGCCCCGGAATACACCGAGGATCCCGAGGACGAGGAATCCGGTTCGGTCGCAGCGGATCTCGAGGAGTCGCAGGCCGAGGACGAACAAACGAAACGTCCGGGTGGTCCGTTCCATCCGGGGTTCCGCCCGTATCAGGGCCCCGCACCGCGGTGACCGGTCCGGTGCACGAGCCGGTGTCCGGGCGCCGACATCATCCGCCCCGACATCAGGTGGTCACCCCATGACCGACAGTTCCGCGAAGCTCCCCGGCGCCACCCGCCCGGTGGCCCTGGTCACCGGCCCGACCTCGGGTCTCGGCGAGGGATACGCCACCCGCCTGGCCTCCCTCGGCTACGACCTGGTGCTGGTCGCCCGCGACGAACAGCGCCTCACCGCACTGGCCGACGAGATGCGGCGCCGGTTCGGCACCGCCAGCGAGATTCTGGCGGCCGACCTCGCGCAGGCCGAAGGGCGCGACCGGGTCGCGGCCCGCTTGGACGAGGGCGTCGAATTCCTGGTCAACAATGCGGGTTTCGGCCTCACCGGCGAATTCTGGACGGTGGAACAGGCGGCTTTGCAGGCCCAACTCGACGTCCTCGTGACGGCGGTGCTCCAATTGACCCGTGCCGCGTTACCGCCGATGATCGCCGCAGCCAAGGGTTCGGTGGTGAACGTGGCCAGCGTGGCCGGGCTGGTACCGGGCCGAGGCTCGACCTATTCGGCGGCCAAGGCCTACGTCATATCCTTGACCGAGGGTCTGGCAGGTGGCCTGGCCGGGACCGGAGTCCGGGTGCAGGCGCTGTGCCCGGGGTTCGTGCACACCGAATTTCACGAGCGCGCCGGAATCGAGATGGATTCGCTGCCGAAACCCATGTGGCTCGACGTCGATCAAGTGGTGTCCGGTTCGCTGCAGGATTTGGAGAAGGACCGGGTGATCAGTGTGCCCGGAATGCAGTACAAGGCGCTCACCGCAGCCGCCGGACTGATTCCGCGCAGCGTGGTGACCCGCCTCAACCGAGGCATATTCAACGCACGCGGAAGGACGTAGACCCACATGATCGAAACCACCACCGACCGGGACAGATTGGCAGACCTGGTCCGGGAACTGGCGGTCGTGCACGGCCGGGTGACGCTGTCGTCCGGTAACGAGGCCGACTACTACGTCGACCTGCGCCGGGCGACCCTGCATCATCAGGCGGCGCCGCTGATCGGTTCATTGTTGCGAGAGTTGGTGTCGGACTGGGAATTCGACGCCGTCGGTGGTCTCACCATGGGCGCCGATCCGGTGGCGCTGGCCATGTTGCACGCACCGGGCCGGCCGCTGGACGCGTTCGTCGTCCGCAAGGCCGCCAAGACCCACGGTATGCAGCGGCAGATCGAGGGGCCGGAGATTTCCGGTAAGCGCGTGCTCGTCGTCGAGGACACCACCACCACCGGTAATTCCCCGCTCACTGCTGTCCGAGCCCTGCGCGATGCCGGTGCCACCGTGGTCGGCGTGGCCACCGTCGTGGACCGCGAGACCGGCGCCGACCAGGTCATTGCCGCCGAAGGGCTGGAATACCGTTCGATCCTCGGGCTGAAGGATCTGGCTCTGGGCTGACTTTTGGGCCTGGGTTAGCCTGGACGCTGGTTCGGTGTCCGAGTGTGAAGGGTCGAGTGAGTCTCCAGTGGTGAGCATTGCAATCAATGAGGGTCGCAAGAACGTTGCGATGCTCGGCATCGGCGCATACCGGCCGAAACGTGTCGTCAGTAACGCGGAGGTCTGCGAGGTCCTCGATTCCACTCCGGAATGGATCTTCGAACGCACCGGCATCCGCAATCGGCGTTGGATCAGCGAGGACGAAACCCTGCGCACCATGTCGGCGGCCGCGGGTGAACGCGCGATCGCCAACAGCGGTATCGACCGTTCCAAGATCAACACCCTGATCCTGGCGACCTCCAGCTGGCTCAAACTGACACCGCACGGCGCTCCCTCGATCGCCTTCGATCTGGGCATGAACGGTATTCCGGCCTTCGACCTGACCTCCGGATGCGGTGGCTTCGGCTATGCCCTCGGCGTGGCAGCCGATCTGATCCGGTCCGGCTCCGCGGAATACGTGCTGGTGATCGGTGCGGAGACGATGACCGTCGGACTCGATCCCACCGATCGCGGCACGGCGATGATCTTCGGTGACGGCGCCGGCGCGGTCGTGGTCGGCCCCAGCGACCTCAACGGCATCTCCCCGACGGTGTGGGGCAGCGACGGCGAGAGCGCCGAGGCCATCGCCCAGGACGTCGATTTCTACGCGTACATGGACAAGGCCCAGGCCCTGCAGGGCGCCGATCCGGCGACCGAGCCCATCGGCCGGATGTCGCTGCGGATGGAGGGTCCGCGGGTGTTCCGTTGGGCCGCTGTCACTTTGCCGCGAGCACTGTCGACCGCGCTCGAGGTGTCCGGGGTCGCCAAGGAGGACATCGAGGTCTTCGTGCCGCACCAGGCCAATTCGCGCATCAACGAGTTGATGAAGAAGAACCTCGGCCTGGCCGACGACATCCCGATGGCCAACGACATCGAGAACACCGGGAACACATCGGCCGCTTCGATTCCGCTGGCCATGGAGGAAATGCTGGTGTCCGGCAAGGCCAAGGGCGGGCAGCTGGCTCTGCTCCTCGGTTTCGGCGCGGGGCTGAGCTATGCCGGGCAGGTCGTGACCCTTCCGCCCAAGCCGGACGAGCCCAGCTTCTGATCGCATCGGCGAGGAGGACAGCGCATGCCACGTCCGTTCCGGGCGGCCTTCGTCGCAGCCGCGGCGGTGACCGTCGCCGGTGCTGCCACCGGCCGTGACCGTTGGCAGTGGGTGGCGAAACCCCTGATGATGCCGCTGCTGGCCGCGGATGCGATCCACAGTGGCGACGGGTTGTCGCGGACCGAGCGGCGGGTGCTGCTGGGTTCGCTGGCCGCGGCCACCGTCGGCGATGTGCTGCTGATCGATCCCGACGACGACCGCCGCCTGATCGCCGGTGCCTCGGCGTTCGCGGTGATGCAGACCGGCTATTCGGTGCTGTGGTGGCGGCGGGGTGCGCGTCCGCGTCCGGATATCGCGGCGCCACGTGTCGCGGCATGGCTCGGTGCCGGTGCGCTGTTGTGCACCCGGGCGCCACAGCTCGCCGCACCTCTCACCGTCTACGGCGCGACCCTGGGTACCGCGGCCACACTCGCCTCCGATCCGGCGCTGGCACCCGGTGCGAAAACTGTTGCGGGAACGGTGATTCCGAATCGAGACCCGCGTAGCCGGCTCGCGCTGGGCGCATTGTTGTTCACCCTGTCCGACGGTCTGATCGTGCTCCGCCGGCTGTTCGCGCGGACCACTCGATCGCGCCGGAGCAGCGAGGCGGTCGTACTCGCGACCTATGCCGGTGCGCAGTACCTGCTGACCGCGCCCACCCGCTTCGACTGACACGTCTTTCCGGTGCTCACCACCGGTGTCAGAGGCAGAGCATGATGCGATCGCGGTCCACGGGATCCACCCGGATCGAAATGGTCTCGCCCACATGCATTCTCGGCTGGTCGATCGGTGCCACATCGAAAACCACCGTGCCCCGGTAGGTTTCCGACCCCGGCACGGTCAGTTCGAGATCCAGTTCGGTCATCTCGGTGTGATGATCGGTGTGGTGCAGTGGATGCACCCCCTCGATCGTCGCCCAGCCTTCCAGACCGTGCCGCAGCAACCGGCGATCCGAGCGCGAGGGCCGCTGCGCGACCATCATGCCGATCCCCACACAGGATCCGAAGGCCCCCACCAGCGCCATGACCTGGTATGGCTCGGTCCCCGGTGGCGTGTGCCGCTGAACCCACCCCAGCCACACCGCGAGCACGATCACGTATCCGACCGTGACCCCGAGTACGACCCGAAGTATGCGTGCGTGGTTCATGACCGCCTCCACCACCCGCGGATATCTCCAGGATAGGCGGCCCGGGGACCGAACATCCAGGATCGCGCGCAACGGACAGGGCGCGATTTCGCCGCGGCGTCAACCCCGCAGCCGCAGCACCGCCATGACCCGGCGATGGTGGGTGTCCGAGGGCGGCAGATCCAGTTTCAGGAAGATGTTGCCGATGTGTTTCTCCACCGCCCGCTCGGTGACGGTGAGGCTGGCGGCGATGGCGGCATTGGTCAGGCCCTGGGCGATCAGTTCCAGGACCTCGCGTTCGCGCGGAGTCAGACGGGCCAGCGAATCCTGTTGGCGTGCAGCGCCGATCAACTGGCTCACCACCTCCGGATCGAGCGCGGTGCCGCCGGTCGCGACGCGGTGCAGGGCATCGACGAATTCGCGCACATCGGCGACCCGATCCTTGAGTAGATAGCCGACCCCGCCCGCACCGCCCGCGAGAAGTTCGGTGGCATAGCGGGTTTCGACCCATTGAGAGAACACCAGCACACCGGTGTCGGGGTGTGAACGACGCAACGCGATGGCCGCCAGCAGACCTTCGTCGGTGAACGAGGGCGGCATCCGCACATCCACCACCGCGACGTCCGGCCGGGTCCGCGCCACGATCTCGCTCAGCCCGGTCGCATCGCCGACCATCGCCACGATCTCGTGCCCGCGTTCGGTCAGCAGTCCGGCGAGTCCGTCCCGCAGGATGGCGCTGTCCTCGGCGATCACGATGCGCAGGGCGCCGTTCGCGGCGGTCATCGCGGTCCCGCGGTCGGCAGCGTGACGGTGACGACGGTCGGACCGCCGATCGGGCTGTCGACGGTCAGTTCGCCGTCGACGCCGCGCGCACGGGCGGCCAGGCCCGACAGTCCTCCGCCCACCAGGCGTTCGGCCGGGGCGTCGGGCCGCGCCGGCCGGGATTCGATGGTCTCGCCCGGTTGCCGTACACCACCGTGGCCGTTGTCGCGCACGCTCACCATCATGGTCGACGAACCGGACGGGGCCACCGATACCCACGCCGCGTTCGCCCCGGAGTGCTTGACCACATTCGTGAGCAGCTCGGCCACGGAGAAGTAGGCGATCGCCTCGATCGCCGGACTGGGCCGTTGCGGCAGGTGCACCCGCAACTCCACCGGAATCGAGCAGCGCGCGGTGAGAGTTTCCAGGGCCGGTTCGAGCCCCAGTTCCAGTGCCGGTGGATGGATACCGCGCACGAGCTCCCGCAGTTCGGCGAGGGCGTCCTTGGCGCCCGCGCGGGCATCGGCGATGAGGGTGGCCGGATCGTCTCCGGCGGCGAGGCGTTCCTCCGCGCGGCCCAGTGACATCGCGATACTCACCAGCCTTGCCTGGGTGCCGTCGTGCAGATCACGTTCCAGCTGCCGCAGTGTGGCCGCCGAATCCTCGACCGCGACGCGCCGACCCTCCTGTAGTTCGACCATCCGGCGATCGGCGGCGGTCGGGGTCAGCAGGGCCAGCATCAGGGCGCGGTGAATCCAGCACACCCCCCGCACGATCCACGGCAGGACGAAGCAGCCGATGATCCCCACGGCCGCCATGCCGAGCACCCGGGGCCAGGTATCGATGAAGTAGTCGCCGAACTGGGCCAGCGAATGATGTTCGCGCCCTTGCGCATCCACATTGGTGGGATGGAACAGCAGCCAGGGGATCGGGGAGATGGCGGTGAAGACCGTCATCGCGACGACGATCAGCACCCAGTACCCCAGGAAGATCCCGAGCACACTCTCCACGATCAGAAAGGCCAGCGCGCGCCACGAACTCCGGTCGGTGAAGGCGCCGCGTAGCCAGGCGAAGAATCCGGGTTGCGGCCGGAATGGTGGTGGTTCGGGCAGATCGGTGCTCAGCAGCACCCCGCCCACCGCGCGGTAGATCCGTCCCCAGATCCGCCCGCCCAGGAGCACACCGGCCAGCAGCGGGATGCCGATGAGGGTGAGCGAGGTGAACAGGCCGGCCCCGTAGCCGGCGAACAGATAGGTGAACACGATCCCGCCGAGGACCGCGGCGACGATCAGGTAGGTGAGTTCTTTCCAGGTCCGGGCCTCGAACGGTGCGCGCAGGACGGCGCGCAGCACGCTACGCACCGTCGGCGGCCGGGCGTCGGGACGGTCGAGTACGAGCGTCGGTTCGGCGAAGGTCTCGGTCATGGATTCCATGCTGGTCGGACCGCATCCGCGCGGCGAGGGAGCAGACCGGCGAATCGACGGTGTGGACAGCACCACCCTCACCCTCGACGCTACCGTGAGCGTGCCCGGTGGGGCCGCACGCCGCTACGATGACCCGCGTGAATTACCCGCCTCCGCCGTCGTACGGCTACGCGCCGTATCCGGCGCCGGACCATCCGCAGGCCAACACGATTCTGATTCTGGGAATTCTCAGTCTGTTCTGCGGGGTGCTGGGCCCGTTCGCGTGGGTCATGGGCCGGCGGACGCTGCGCGAGATCGACGCGTCCTACGGGACCATCGGTGGCCGCTCGAATGTGCAGGTGGGGTACATCTTCGGCATCGTGTCCACGGTGCTGACCGCGGTGGGCCTGATCATGACGCTGGTGTGGATCGTCGCACTGGTCGTCTTCGCGATCGGCGCGTCGGCCTCGTGAGTGTCACGGACGGACCCGGTCCCATCGACGCGGACGGACCCGGTCCCATCGAAGCCGACGGTCCCGGTCCCACGGAGTGGGGCGAGCATCCGCACGGTGTCGGACCGTGGCGGGCGGAATTCGGTACCGAGCCACCGGACGATCCACGCCTCGACCCCGAACTGCTGGCGCAGGGTGATCGCCGCAATGTGGTCGACGCCTACCGCTATTGGACGCGGGAGGCGATCGTCGCCGACATCGATACTCGCCGCCATCCGCTGCACATCGCGATCGAGAACTTCGGGCACGACGCGAATATCGGAACGGTGGTGCGCACCGCCAACGCCTTCGCCGCCGCGGCGGTGCACATCGTCGGGCGGCGGCGATGGAACCGCCGGGGCGCCATGGTGACCGATCGCTATCAGCACATCGTGCACCACAACGATGTCGCCGAGTTGCTGGAGTTCGCCGACGGCGCCGGGCTCTCGGTGGTCGCGGTGGACAATGTGCCGGGCTCGGTTCCGCTGGAGACCGCACGCCTGCCGCGCAATTGCCTGCTGCTGTTCGGCCAGGAAGGCCCCGGGGTGACCGAGGCGGCGAAAAAGGGAGCCGCGATGACGGTGTCGATCGCCCAATTCGGTTCCACCCGCAGCATCAATGCGGGGGTCGCGGCCGGAATCGCGATGCACGCGTGGATAACTCGGCACGCCGATCTCGGCCGGGCCTGGTAGCCACCGCGAGTGTCGCAATCCGGTGTTTCGGATCGCGGACACGGTTCGATCGTGTAACAAATCGGGCGCGAAATCGGGGTCGGAACTGGCACCATGTATCCATGAACTCGCGGAGCGACGACGTGCAACCGCGTCCGGCTCTGCGGCGGGGGCGAGCACGAGTCGAATCCGCTGCCGAGCCGGGCGCCGAAATCTGGGCACAGCGAGCGGATGCTGCCGAATCCGCTGTCCTGTCCAGACATCTGCGGCCACTGTGGTTGCTGCCCGGCACCGACCTGGGTGTGGTCGGCTGGCCGGCGACCCGGACCGAGCGGCTCTTCTTCACCTGGAACTATTGGTGGCAGGCACATCTCATCGATTGCGCTGTCGATGCGGCCAATCGGGCGGCGACCCCGGCACGCACTGCCCGGATCGCCGCCGTCGCCCGCAGTCACCGGCTGCGCAACATCACCGGCTGGACCAACAACTACTACGACGATATGGCCTGGCTGGCAATAGCTTTGGAACGTGCCGAGCGCACCCAGGGTATCGCCGAGGTGCGCGGCGGACTCACCGCGCTCGAACAGCAGCTGATGGCGGGCCGGCAGCCGGAGATCGGCGCGGTGCCGTGGCGCAAGGGGGCCGACTACTACAACGCGCCCGCCAACGGACCCGCCGCCATCGCCTTGGCCCGGCTCGGCCACATCGACCGTGCCGTGGGTATCGCCGACTGGATCGATGCCACGCTGCGCGACCCCGACACGGGTCTGATCCGTGACGGCATCCATCTGCCCGGCGGCCGCATCGAGAATCCCACCTTCAGCTACTGCCAGGGTGTGGTGCTCGGACTGGAGACCGAACTGGCCGTGCACACCGGCGATGCGCGCCACGCGGACCGGGTGCAACAGCTGCTGCACGCGGTCGAGGAGCACATGACGGCGAAGAACGTCGTCACCGGCGGTAGCGGCGGGGACGGTGGACTGTTCAACGGAATTCTCGCGCGCTATCTGGCCCTGGTCGCGATCATGCTGCCCGGTGCGGACGCCGCGCGCCAGCAGGTGCGGCAGTCGGCGGCCGCCATCGTCAAGGCCTCCGCGGTCGCTGCCTGGGGACATCGGCTCGAGGTGGAGGGGGAGCCCCTGTTCGGTCCGGACTGGACCGTCGCCGCACGGCTGCCGAGTGGCACGGCCGGCGCCGGCCGCCCCACCGGAGGCGGTTCGGTCAGTCCCTCGCGGACACCCGAGCGGGATCTGTCGGTACAGCTGTCGGGCTGGATGCTGATGGAGGCCGCGCAGATGGTCACGGCCGCCGGGTTCTAGGCATCCGGGGTTCTCAGGACCGCGGGTTCGTCCAGACGATGCGGGTATGGCTCGCGCCGACGCGTCGTTCCGCTCGCAGGGTGCGCAGCGGCACGGTGTCGGCGTGCGCATCGCCCGGTACGCCGTCCAGGTCGGCGCACTCCAGTGCGAAGTCCTCGGTCGGCCGCGACATCTCCGTTCGGTACTGCCGCAATCCGAGGACGGTGCCGACGATCAGCACCACGATCAGTGATCCGCTGACCGTCGGCATCAGCCACGACACCTTGTTCAGATATCCGCCGGTGTAGTAGCCGAGCAGCAGCAGGATCGGCGCCCAGATCACCGCGCCGAGCGAACTGGCCACGGTGTAGCGGCGGTGATCCATTCCGGCGGCGCCCGCCACCATCGGGCACAGCGTGCGCACCCAGGGAATCCAGCGCGCGATCAGCACGGCCGCGAAGCCGTGCCGGTGTAATAGATCGGTGACTCGCGCCAGATTTTCGGCATTGATGTATTTGCCGTTCTTCCGGGCTATCAGACGGTGACCGGTTCGCGAGCCGATCACATAACCCACCTGATTACCGGCGATGGCCGCGACCATGGTGGCCACCACCAGACCCCACACCTGGGTGTGCCCGGTCTCGTGGGAGGCGAAGATGATGCCCGCGGTGAGCAGCATCGAGTCACCGGGCAGGAACAGCCCGATGATCACCGCGCACTCGAGGAAGACGAAGACCAGGACCACGGTCCACACGAGTGCCGGCCCGGCGGAATGCAGGGGATCCATTCCGCCCAGTGCGAGGGGTAGAGGCGTAGCAGGCAATGGTGTCAGTGCGTGGGTTCGTTCGTCGATACGGACATCTCGGGCTCCTCGGCGTCCAGTACCGGCTCGTGGTTACGCAACTTCTTCGCCACCGAGATGATGGCGGGCAGGATCGAGACGAGCACGATCAGCAGGAAGATGGCCTCGACGTGATCGCGAATGAACCCGACGTTGCCCAGGAAGTATCCGAGGATCGTGATACCGCCGGCCCACAGGACGCCACCGATGATGTCGAAGGTCAGGAACTTGCGGTAGTCCATCTTCGACACACCCGCGAGCACCGGCATGAAGGTGCGCACGATCGGCACGAATCGAGCCAGGATGATGGTCTTCGGGCCGTACTTCTCGAAGAACGCGTGCGTCTCGGTGACATAGCGCTGTTTGAAGAAGCGGCCGTCCTCCTTGTGGAACAGCGCGGGCCCGATGGCCCGGCCGATCCAGTAGGCGCACTGGTCACCGGCGATCGCGGTCAATGCCACCGCGGGGACCAGTACCCAGATGGAGACCGGCGGATGTTCGACCGCCGCGAGCAGACCGCCGGTGAACAGCAGTGAATCGCCCGGCAGGATCGGGAACAGCAGCCCGGTCTCGATGAAGACGATGACCAGAATGGCCGGCAGCACCGCGCTCTTCAGCGGTGACTCGGTCAGTAGATACATGGGGTCGAGCAGCTGCTTGACGGAGAATCCGTCGGCGAGCGTGTTCGTGATGGCCAGCATGGTCACCGGCCCCACAGTACCGGTCACCCCCCGTTCGCACCGAACCTCACGGGAACCTCTCAGGTCTTGGCGAATTTCGGTCAATTGGTTTTTCCGCGGACCCGAGCGGGTAACGCGGGCCCGTGCGTCACCGGGCAACTTCGCCGCAAGTGCCGCCGACCGGATCCCGCCTTTCGCGGCAATGGTCGATGAACTTAGGGTAGGGCCATCAGGATTGTTGTTCGCAGCACACTACGGAGGTCCCTCAGTGCCCATCGCGACTCCGGAGGTCTACGCCGAGATGCTCGGTCGGGCCAAAGAGAACTCCTTCGCCTTCCCCGCCATCAACTGCACCTCGTCGGAGACGATCAACGCCGCCATCCGCGGCTTCGCCGAGGCCGGCAGTGACGGCATCATCCAGTTCTCCACCGGTGGTGCCGAGTTCGCTTCCGGTCTGGGTGTGAAGGACATGGTCACCGGCGCGGTCGCGCTGGCGGAGTTCGCCCATGTGGTCGCGGCCCGCTACGACGTGACGATCGCACTGCACACCGACCACTGCCCGAAGGACAAGCTGGACGGTTTCGTCCGCCCGCTGCTGGCCATCTCGGCCGAGCGGGTCAAGGCCGGGCAGAATCCGCTGTTCCAGTCCCACATGTGGGACGGTTCGGCCGTGCCGATCGACGAGAACCTCGAGATTGCCAAGGAGCTGCTGAAGCAGTCCGCCGCGGCCAACATCATCCTCGAGGTCGAGATCGGTGTCGTCGGCGGTGAAGAGGACGGCGTCGAGGCCGAGATCAACGAGAAGCTCTACACCTCGTCCGAGGACTTCGCCAAGACCATCGATGCCCTGGGCGCCGGTGAGAACGGCAAGTACCTGCTGGCCGCCACCTTCGGCAATGTGCACGGTGTGTACAAGCCGGGCAATGTGGTGCTCAAGCCCGAGGTGCTGGCCGAGGGCCAGCGGGTGGCCGCGGCCAAGCTGGGCCTGGGCGACGGCGCCAAGCCGTTCGACTTCGTCTTCCACGGCGGTTCGGGCTCGCTGAAGTCCGAGATCGACGATTCGCTGAAGTACGGCGTGGTGAAGATGAACGTCGACACCGACACCCAGTACGCGTTCACCCGCCCGGTGGCCGGGCACATGTTCGCCAACTACGACGGTGTGCTGAAGATCGACGGCGAGGTCGGCAACAAGAAGGTGTACGACCCGCGCAGCTACCTGAAGAAGGCCGAGGCGTCGATGACCGAGCGGGTCGTCGAGGCCTGCAACGACCTGCGTTCGGCCGGCAAGTCGGTCGGCTAGTCCGCCCCCCCGAGATCGCCGGCCCGCCGCTCCGAGATTTCAGCGGGTCGTCGGGTGCGGGGAGAATTGCGCTCCGGACCGCAGTCGGATCGGGTCTCGAGCGTTCCCGGCGAGTTACCCGTGTTCTCGCGAAATCGGTTGTCGCGCGAGTACCGGGTCGCCGGTGGCATGAGGTTCCCGTCGCCCATTCGTCGTGGCAGGGGGTGTGGTGATTCGACGACCACCACACCCCCGGTCATATCGTCCGACGTCCACGCAGTTGTCCCGGGACGGGCCGCGCGCGATGATCGTTGCGTGAGCACATGGGCAATCCGCCGGGTTCGACAGCGACCCGGCCGGCACGAAATGCAGGACCTGTGAGCAATCCGACCGGCCCCCAAGCAATTACACCGTCTTCCACCGGCCTCGATGTCCGCGTACTCGGCCCGGTGCGATTACTGGTCGGTGGTGAATCCGTCGCGGTGGGCGGTCCGAAGCCCAGGACGCTGCTGGCCGCGCTCGCGGTGAACCGGCGCCGCGCGGTGTCCTCACAGGCACTGGCCGATATCGTCTGGAACGAGGATCCGCCGGACTCCTATCAGGCGAGTCTTCAGGTCTTCGTTTCCAATATTCGTAAGGCCCTGCGCAATTCGGGGGTGGACTCGGCCGCGGTGCTTCGTACCGAATCCTCGGGCTACCGGCTCGAAATCGCCGACGACGATTGCGATCTCGGCCGATTCGAGGCCACCCGCAAGATCGCTGCCGAGGCGGGTGCGGGCGGTGATCACGAGGGCGCTTCGCGATTGTTCGGTGCGGCACTCGCGCAATGGAGCGGCAACGCCCTCGACGATCTGTCGGGCACCCGTTTCGCCGACAGCTTCGCCACCGCCATGGACGAGGAGCGCCTGCTCGTCGCATCGGCCCGGATCGACGCCGAGATCGCCTGTGGCCGAGCCTCTTCGGTGGTCGGCGAGCTGGTGTCGATGACCACCGCGCACCCGATGCGGGAACCGCTGTGGGTGCAGCTGATCACGGCACTGTATCTGTCCGGACGCCAGGCCGACGCCCTGGAGGCGTGCCGCCGGGTGCGGGCGGTGCTCGCCGACGAACTCGGTATCGATCCGGGGCCGGCGCTGGTCGAACTGGAGAAGCGGGTCCTGCGGCAGGAACCTCTCAACACGATGGCCATCGCTCAGGTCGAGCGGATGGCGAAGGCCATGACCGAAACCGTCACCGAGGCCCCGCGCAGCGCCCGCGGCGGGAAGCTGCGGATGGCGGATGGGCGCGTGATTCCGATTGCCAAGGGCGGGTTGAAGATCGGCCGCATGACCGACAACGATCTGATCCTCGACGATCCCAAGGTCAGCCGTTATCACGCGCATGTGCTGCCCAGCCGGGCCGGCATGCTGATCAAGGATCTCGCCTCCGCGAACGGAATCCACGTCGACGACGAGGTCGTCGACGGCGGCACCATGTTGTTCGGCGGCGAGCTGATCCGGATCGGCTCGACGGTGCTGGCCTTCGAAGCCGACAGCTGATGACACCCGTCCCTGGGCGATGAACACCGATCACGGCTGACGGCCGGGTATGGTCGGCGCGGGTCAGGCTCGCGCGATGAGGGTCGCGGGCGAATCAATCCGATCGCCTTCGCAAGGGGTTGCTCATGGGTGTGCGCGTGCAGGCTTCGGTCGGTGTGGTGCTGCTCGGTGCCGGGCTGCTGGCCGGCATGCCGGGTTCGAGAGCCCTCGCCGACCCCGGAAGAGATTCGCCCGCAACGGTTCCCGGTGCGGGACCGTGCGCGGCCGATCCGGTGCCCGTGCACGAATCGGTGGTACCCAAGACGCTGGATGTGTCGATTCCGTATCCGGTCGTCACCGTCGATCGGCCACCGCCACCGGCGACTCCGGTGCGCACCAGCATGCGACTACCCGTCGATCCGTGCACCAGTCCCTGCCCCGACCTCACCGACGGCCCGCCTCCGGAACCCGGCCCGCTGAGCCGGATCGGACTGCCGGATGTGCTGCTGAAGCCGCAGCCGTTCTACTTCGCGCTGCCGCCGGGCCCCTCCCCGGAGCCCGGGCCCCCCGGGCCACAGCGGGTGGAGCCGCCGACCGAACCCGCGCCCAAGACGGCGGGCCGGCCCGCGCCGCGGGTGGGGGAGGTCACCGAGGCGGCGAAGGAGACCGGTGCGAATTCGGTCAACCGCACCGATAAGCGCTGGCAGGTCAACGGCACCGATCTCGGCATCATGTGGGAGAGCGCGCCGGGTGAGATCGCGACGGCGTTCGGGGACACCGTGGGGCACGGCTTCCATCCGCCGGGCGGGATGGGGGAGGACTGGCGCAGTAATCTGCTGGGCTTCAGCACGAATCGTGACCTGGACAAGGGCCTGATCATCGATCACATGGTCACCGACGCCCGCTGTCACGCAGCCGAGGTGCTGTCCAGTCGTAAGAAGGACAATATCGAGATGACCACGATCCCGACTTCGGGATTCACGCTGCCGCACCAGGGTTCGGCCGATGGGACACGGCAGTTCATGAGCTACATGTCGATTCGGACGTGGAACAGCATTCCGGGCACGTTCTACACCAACTACGGTGGCATCGCCTATTCCGACGATCACGGTCAGACCTGGACCAAGGATCCGCACGCCAAGTGGGACAACATCTTCGGGGTCTCGAACTTCCAGGTGTCGGCGATGGTGCCGCAGGGTGACCATGTCTACCTGTTCGGTACGCCCAATACCCGGCTCGGCTCGGTCGGAGTCGCGCGGGTGCCCGCGGATCAGGTGCTCAACACCTCCGCGTATCAGTACTGGCGCGATGGCGCGTGGACAGCGGTCGGCGGATCCGCTTCCGCCACACCGATAGTCGACGGACCCGCCGGTGAGTTGTCGGTCCATTACGACTCCGGCAGGGGGGTGTGGCAGATGAGTTATCTGGACACCGCCAAGGCGGCGATCGTACTGCGCGAATCGAATTCACCGCAGGGTGAATGGTCACCGAGTTCCACGCTCGTGAGCGTGACGCCGGAGTATCCCGAGCTCTACGGCGGCTTCATCCATCCGTGGTCGACGCCGTCGGACCTGTACTTCACCATCAGCACGTGGAGCGATTACAACGTGTACCTGATGCACGCCCGGATGAACTGATCGCGCGGAAGCCTCCTACGACAACCGGACTTCGGCCAGCGCGCGCCCGAACAGTTTCTTACCGTCGCAGGTGGCGTTGAGCAGCACCGTCGCGGCACGCAGCTCCGGGTCGAGCGCCTTGATCTTGGCGGTGAAGGCGATCTGCGCGGGCTGCAGCGGCGGTACCGGAACGAATCCGGAGAACCGGACGCTGTAGGACGCCACCGCCGCGGGATCGCCGAGCCACGAGGTCAGATACTGAGCGCCCAGCCCCATGGTCAGCAGGCCGTGCGCGACCACCGTGGGCAGGCCGGCCAGTTCGGCGGCGGCGTCGCTGAAGTGGATCGGGTTGGGATCGCTGGCGACACCGGCGTAGTTCGCCAGGTCGCCGCGCGTGAGTTGCATTGTCGCCAGGGGTAATTGGTCACCCACCGCGAGGTCCTCGAAATGCGGGAGCGTGTCGACGGTGATGTCGCGGCCGGTGGGGTCCACCGCGGCCTCTTCGGTGGTGATCGGAATCAGGATCTCCGGGTCCGATTCGATGACCTCGCGGCGGTGCATGACCACACCCTCGACCAGTCGCACGATATCGGCGTCGACCGCGCCGCCGAGCCGGGCCACCAGCGTTGCCGAGCCGACCTGCACGACCGTGCCCTCGGCGTCCAGGACGGTCGCCTTCACGGTGATGAAGTCGTTGCCGCGCAGATGCCGGATCGACTCGATCTCGGCCTCACTGCGCAGCACGTCCCCGGCCACGATCGGGCGAAAGATCTGAAAGGTCTGATCGGTCTGCAGAATCTGCGACAGATCGTATTCGCTGAGCACATTGTCGAGCAGGGCCTGCGTGGTGTTCATGCCGATCACCGAGGCGAAGGTGGGCGGCGCCACCAGCGAATCCCAGCCCAGTTTGCCGGCATCGGCCTCGTAGTGATGGGCCGGATGATGGTTCTGTACCGCGCGCGCGAATTCGCGGACCTTCTCCCGGCCGACTTCGTAGTGGTCCCGAATTCGGTAGTGCCGACCGGCCAATGCCGTGGATGCCGGCGCGTCGGGTGCCAGCTCCGGCATGTCCCTTGCTCCCCTGCTCGATTTTTACTGCGTAAATGCATGACGCACACGTGGGCGCCGCCGTGACAATCCGAGCCATGCTATCGACGCCTCGCACCCCTGACCAGGTATCTGTGACGTTGGTCGCGGCCGAGAAGCCAGGTGACACCGGGTGACGACAGTCGTCACCCGGTGGATTTCCTGTGGATTACTGAGTGGCGACCTCGGGATCGCACACCTTCCAGCCACCATCGGTTTGCTGCAGATCGAAGGTACGCGCGGTCGAGCGGCTCGGGTCGGCGTCAGTGTAGACGTTGACCTGGGCGACGGCCTTGTCGCCGGTGATCTGGACGGCCTCCACGCTCGCGACCTTCGGAATCTTCTTCTGATCGGCCGCGAGCTTGTGCACGCCGGCGTATTGGTCGGAGGCGATGTTCTGGTAGAACTCGTGCAACTTACCGCAGGTCGAGGACTGCAGATCGGTGAGTTTCCCCGACGCCAGCGCATCCGTGTACGTGGATACCGCGCCCTTGACCTTGGCCTCGGGTGAGTTATCCGATCCGCCGGTGGTGAATGCGATCACCGCCACGATCGCGATGATCACCACCACGACCGCGCCGGCGATGACGAGCACCCGGCGATTGTTCCTGCCCGGCACCGCACCGGCCGCAGCGGGGTCCGCGGCGGGGACCCGCTGCGGCTGGGCCACCGGGCGGGGCGGCATCGGCTGCGGTGCGCCCTGCTGCGGGGTGACCGGCTGGGCGGGGGTGGTCATCTTGATGTCGGCGGGTGAGGGAGCACCACCCGGACGCTGCGGTGCGGGGCCGTTGGGACCCTGCGGACCGGGTTGCCCGGGACCGCCGAGCGGTCCCTGCTGTCCGGGGCCACGGCCGGCTGGTCCGGGACCGCCGACGGGGCCACCGGGGCCCTTCGGGCCGGTTGCCGCGCCCAGACCGGCGGCGGCCGCGGCCGAACCGGCGGGGCGGCCCTGCGGTCCCTGTTGCCCGGGGCCGGCCGGGCCGTTCGGTCCGGGACGATTCGGCGGGCCCGCCTGGCCACCGGGGCCCTGTTGTGCCGGAGCCTTGCGCAACTTCTCGGTGGCCGCCTGGTCGGGCCGCTGAATCGGCAGCACGGTGGTGGCTTCGTCGGAAGGGTTCGAAATCGACGGAACCTGTTGTTGCGCAGGTGATTGCTTTCGATCGCCGCTGTCGCCGGAATCGGGTGCCGGCTTCGGGGCGGCGAGCTTCTGTGTCGACTCCTCGCCGGAGGAGGCGGAGACCTTGGGCAGGGCAACGGTTTCGGAGTCGCCCGCAGCTGTCGCGTCGGTGGCCGGGCTCGCATCCTTCGCGGAGGCGGCCGGGGCGTCCGGAGTCGCCGCGGCGGCGGCACCGGTACCGGCCGCCGCGGCAGCGCCTGCGACGTCGGTCTTTTCGCTCTTCGGTGCGTTCGAATCCGTCTTGTTCCCGGTTGCTGTCGTCGCGCCGGACCCCGCCGCCGTGTCCGACTCCACGGTCTTGCCGGAGTCTTTCGCTCCTCCGGCCGGCGCGGTCCTGCCCGGCTCGGAGGCCTTCTCGGATGCCGCGTTCTTGCCGGGTGCCGGATCGGCGCCGGGCTTCGTCGTGTCGGTCTCCGGAGACCCGACACCCGCGGAGCCTCCGGAATCGGCAGCGTCCCGGTCGGGCTTCGAGGTCTTGGGGATGGCGACCGTCTCGGCTTCGCCGGAAGCGGCGGAACTCGTTGCCGCCGAGGCCTTGCCGCTCGCGCCGGGCGCAGCGGCTCCGGGCTTCCGGCCCGCGGACTCCTCGGCACCACCGGCCGACTGGGGGGCGTCGGTCTTGTCCGTCTTCTCGGACCCGGCCTTTCCGGAGCCGGACGCACCCGCACCGGTGTCGGCCTGCTTCGGCGCATCTGTCGAGTCCGCGCCGGAGACGCGGATCACCTGGGTTTTCGCCGACGGTGTCGACGCTCCCGGTAGCTGATCGCGGGAGATCCGCTGAGTCTGCCCGGCGTCACCGCCGCCGTCCGCCGCACCGGTGCTGTCCGGTCCGTTCGTGCCGGGGGTGGAACCGCCCTGCTGGGCAGGTTTCGTCGGACGGTCGCCGTCGGCGCCCTGTCGCGGCTTCTGGTCGTCGTTCGGGTCGGACAACGCGGTACCCCTTGCTCAGTATCAGCTGTCGGTCGTCAACTGGTGGTCTCCGTCGGCAAGCCTAATGGGGGCGGGGCCGCCACGAAGCGCCGGACGCGGAACCGCGCGGCTTTTGTCTCGGTCGAGCCGTTTCCGATGCGGAGCCGATCGTGTCCGACGCCGGGACTGTCGAGCTTTCCCCCGGGAGGGGACGATGCGGCGCGCGAGGCGTCCGCGGCGGCGGTGCACAATGAAGCCCATGACCTCCTTCGGTGATCTGCTCGGACCGCAGCCGGTATTGCTTCCCGAAAACACGGAAGCCGAACAGGCCCTGCTGGACAATCAGGACCCGGCGCAGGTCGCGGCCGCCCATCCGACGGCGTCGGTGGCCTGGGCACAACTGGCCGAGGACGCGCTCGGGCGCGCCGGAATCACCGGCGCCACCGAGGCGCCGGCCGAGGTGAGCCTCGATCTGGTCGCGGCGTACGCCTTCGCCCGCACCGGTTATCACCGCGGCCTGGACCTGCTGCGCCGCAACGGCTGGAAGGGTTTCGGGCCGGTGCCGTGGAGCCACGAACCCAATCAGGGTTTCCTGCGCAGCGTCGGCGCGCTCGCCCGGGCTGCCCAGGCGGTCGGTGAGAACGACGAATACGCCCGCTGCCTGGACCTGTTGGAGGATTGCGATCCCCGCGCGGCCGGCGAACTCGGTCTGGACTGAATCTGACCGGCTCGGAACGGCTCGCGACCGCAATCACCGTCGACGCGGTCCGCGACAGCGGTAAACAGCGGATGCGTACCGGCTGGCAGCGGTTGCGCCGGTCCGCACTCCCGATCGTGCAGTGCGCGGTGGGCGCCGCGCTGTCCTGGTTCATCGCGCATCGGCTGGTGGGTCATCCGCAGCCGTTCTTCGCGCCGATGGCCGCGGTCATCTCGATCGGCGTGTCGTTCGGTGCCCGGTTGCGCCGATCGGTGGAGCTGGTCGGCGGGGTCGCCGTCGGCATCGGAATCGGTGACTTCTTCATCAGCCGTGTCGGTACGGGACCGTGGCAGATCGCGCTGGTCGTGGGCGTGGCGATGGCGACCGCGGTCTTCCTCGACCGGGGCGCGGTCATCCCGATGCAGGCGGCCAGTTCCGCCGTACTGGTCGCGACGCTGATGCCGCCGAGTGCCGGCGGCGGCCTCAATCGCATGGTGGACGCGCTGGTGGGTGGCCTGGTCGGGGTCGTGGTGGTCGCAGCCATCCCACTGCATCCGGTGCGCCGGGCGCGCCAGCAGGCCGCCGATATCCTGACCGTGGTCGGCACGGCGCTGTCCGGATGCGCCGACGGCCTGCTCGAGCAGGATGCGGAAAAAGTGCGCGCCGCACTGGAATCCGTGCGCGGGACACAGCCGCAGATCGACGGGTTGCGCAATGCGGTGGAGGGCGGTCGCGAGGTCAGCCGGATCTCGCCGCTGTACTGGAATTCCCGCCCGCGGCTGGAGGCGCTGCGCGATGCGGTGGAGCCACTGGACAATTCCGTGCGCAATACCCGAGTTCTGTTGCGCCGGGCGCTGACCCTGGTCCGCGACGACGAGATCCTCGATCCGCGGATGATCGCGGAGGTGGAGGAACTGGGGCAGGCCGTGGATGTGGTGCGGCGCTACGTTCTCGCCGAACCCGGCCGTGAGCCCGACGCGGCCGATGCGACCCGCGTGCTGCGCCATGTCGCCAAGGGGGCGACCAAGGATCTGGTCGACGGCGCCGGTCTGTCGGCCCATGTCGTCTTCGCCCAGTTGCGTTCCATCGTGGTCGATTTGATGCAGGTCTGCGGCGTCCGGCGATTGTCCGCGATCGCCCTGCTCCCGCCCACGGTGCGCAACCCCTATGTGGCGCCACAGGATTGATCGCTGAGCCGGCGAAAATCCCTGCGGTGCAGTAGTGCTGCGGCTACTCGCGGGTGATTGGCCGCGCCCGCGTGCCGGGCCGGCGTTCGATCGGGTAGTCGACTACTCGTGTCCGGACACGGCATCGCTCGTAGCGTGGTTCCTGACCGCGTCGACGAGGGGTGGGCGCGGTCGGAGACTTCGTGACGGCAGCAGGTGCGGCCGGTCGACGGGCGGCCGCCCGCGCAGGGGGCGGGGAGCGCCGTCACGAAGAGGGCCGCCCGGTTTCTGTCCACCGGCGAATCGGACAGGAATCGGGCGGGCCCGCGCCCGGGCGGCAGACGCCTCAGGTCCAGAATCGGGTCAGGTAACTGCCGATGCTCACCCAGCTCGACGGCACGCCGGACAGTTCGAACACCCAGTAGACCGCGTTGAAGAAGATCCGGTTCAGCTCCGGTACCCACAGAATCGCGAGCAGCAGGAGCAAGCCGAAGGGCTTGATCTGCTCGAGCGACCGCCGGGTCTGATAGCTCAGCGAGGGTTCCAGGATCGAGTAACCGTCGGTGCCGGGGATCGGCAGCAGATTGAGGATGGTCGCCGTGATCTGCAGGAACGCCAGGAAACTCAGGCCGAACCAGAAGGCGGCGTGCGAATGCGCCGAGCCGGCGAACCGGACGATCACCAGCAGCACCACCGCGCACAGCGCGTTGATCGCCGGACCGGCCGCACTGATCATGCGACTGGTGCGCGGCGAGAAACTCTGCGTGTTCAGATAGACCGCGCCACCGGGCAGTGCGAAGCCGCCGAGCGCGATGAAGAAGATCGGCAGCGCGATCGACAGCAGTGGATGGCTGTATTTGACCGGATTCAGGGTCAGATATCCGCGGATCTGCACTTCCCGGTCACCGGCCCGCCACGCGGTGTAGGCGTGCCCGAATTCGTGCAGGCACACGCTCAGGATCCACCCCGCCACGACGAGGACGAAGACCCCGGCCTTGGCCCGGGTGGACAGTGGATCGGCATCCCAGGCCAGTGCTCCACCGAGCACGGTGATCACGACGATGAGCAGGAACACCGGACTGGGCCGGACAGCGTGCCGGCGATTCCAGGCGCCGATGCGATCAGTCATGACACACCCCCGTCAGCGGATCGGTACCGGGACACGCCCGGGATGAACAGCTCATCGCACCAGTAGCCAAGGCACGTGATGGCGGTAGAAACTCGACCGCGGCACCGTCCGACCGGCGGCGACACCGTCACGCGTCACCAACGCGGCTGGTGAGCCGAGCTGGACGGCCCGCCCGGTCACCCAGCGCCGCTTACCCCAGCCACGCTGCACCGTCGCGCGCACACCCGGATGTTCCAGGGTGGGCGAGACATGCAACGCGCCAACCTTTCCGGTGAACAACCGGACCTCGTCGACATAGGCCTCACCTTCGAGTTTGGCGCCGCCCGGCCCGGTGATCGTGGCGCGGCCCACCAGGACGGTGCCGGTGTCGTCTCGAATCAGCGGTGTCTCCTGCGGCCGGCCCTCGAGCGCGCGTTTGGCGGCATGTGAACCGGTGCCGGTCTGATATGCCCGGGAACCGTAGGTGCGGTCCACCGGCACGTAGCCGATCTCCACGCCCAGCCGCTCGGTTCGCAGCAGATGGGTGAGCACCGCGGCCAGCCCGGCATCCTCACCGAGCACGATCAGGCGGGGTTGATTGTCGGCGGCCAGCACGGGAAGTAATTCGTCGAGTTCGGATGTGTCGGGAATCGCCGTCGTCTGAGTGGTCGGCAGCGACGCGAGCGCGATGGGAACGGGGGCCCCGTTGCAGCGGAGAACGTGAGTACTCAACTGCCGAACACCCTCCTCGAACCTGTCACCGCGATCGCCCTCACTGCCCTACGGGCGTGCCTGTCCCGGCACACCTCCGCAGGCCACTGTAATCGGCTCCGCCGGTTGGCGCGCCTCGCGTGCCGGCGTTCCCAGGGCCGCCACGGGAGACCGGACGGCAGGTTTTCGAGGGCGAACGACCGGATCGGGACCGGGCGCCGCGATTCGAATCCAGGTGGCCTGATTCCGGCACCGTGACCGTCCACTAGACTGACCCCCCGGCCACCGCCTCGGAAACGGCAGGTAGCTGCAGTATCACCCATGCTGCGTGTCGAAACCGTAGGAGACTCCCATGCCGGCAATCGTGCTGATCGGCGCCCAGTGGGGCGACGAAGGTAAGGGTAAGGCCACCGATCTGCTCGGCGGCCGCGTGCAGTGGGTGGTCCGGTACCAAGGCGGTAACAACGCGGGGCACACCGTGGTGTTACCCAACGGCGACAACTTCGCGTTGCATCTGATCCCGTCCGGCATTCTCACCCCCGGCGTCACGAATGTGATCGGCAACGGTGTGGTCATCGATCCGGGTGTGCTGCTCGACGAACTCGCCGGACTCGAGCAGCGCTCGGTCGACACCTCCAAACTGCTGCTGTCCGCGGACGCGCATCTGATCATGCCGTACCACGTGGCCATCGATAAGGTCACCGAACGCTTTCTGGGCAACAAGAAGATCGGCACCACCGGGCGCGGAATCGGCCCCTGCTACCAGGACAAGGTGGCCCGGGTCGGGGTGCGCGTGGCCGATGTGCTGGACGAGAAGATCCTCACCCAGAAGGTCGAGGCCGCACTGGAATTCAAGAACCAGGTGCTGGTGAAGATCTACAACCGCCGCGCGCTGGAACCGCAGCAGGTGGTCGACGAGGTGCTGGCCCAGGCGGAAGGATTCAAGCACCGCATCAGCGATACCCGGTTGCTGCTCAACGAGGCGCTGGAGAGCGGTGAGACGGTGCTGCTGGAGGGTTCGCAGGGCACATTGCTCGATGTCGACCACGGCACCTATCCGTACGTGACCTCCTCCAACCCGACCTCCGGCGGTGCCGCGGTCGGTGCCGGCGTGGGGCCCAACAAGATCACGACCGTGCTCGGCATCCTCAAGGCCTACACCACCCGCGTCGGCTCGGGCCCGTTCCCGACCGAATTGTTCGACCAGTCCGGCGAATACCTAGCCAAGACCGGTGGCGAGGTCGGTGTGACCACCGGCCGCGCCCGCCGCACCGGCTGGTTCGACGCGGTGATCGGCCGCTACGCCACCCGGGTCAACGGCATCACCGACTACTTCCTCACCAAACTGGATGTGCTGTCGAGCCTGGACCGGGTGCCGATCTGTGTGGCCTACGAGATCGACGGCGAACGGGTCGAGCAGATGCCCACGACGCAGACCGAATTCCATCACGCCAAACCGATCTACGAGACGATGCCCGGTTGGTGGGAGGACATCTCCGGAGCCCGGACCTTCGAGGATCTACCGGCCAACGCGCGGGCGTATGTGGAACGGCTGGAAGAGCTTTCGGGTGCCCGGGTGTCCTGCATCGGCGTGGGGCCGGGACGAGACGAGACCATCGTCCGGCACGACATCCTGAGCTGATACCGCCTCCGCGGAACTTTTGGCCTGGTCCACGCGCGGGGCTCTTCGCGCCGGCGGCCGGCGGTTCGGTTGGCCGGTCCCGAGAGCCCGTACCCGGTGAATTACCCGTGTGCTCGCGTGACCTGTTGTCGCGCTGCGTAGTTCGCATCGGATGATCGGCTCTGCCACGGTGAGGCTCGCACGCCCGGGTGCTCGGGCAGCGACGTTGCCGCTGCCGGGAGGTGCGGGATCAGTAGCAGGTCAACGGAGCCAGCGGCTCTGTGGCATGCGGGGTCAGCGATGCGTAGGTCGCCGCGATCGACTTCACTGCCAGGCGCAGGTCGGATTCGTCGTGGGTGAACGGGATTCGGAGGAAGCGTTCGTAGGCGCCCTGGACGCCGAACCGGGGGCCGGCGGCCAGCAGGACGCCGTGGTTGGGGGCCGTGGCGGCGAGGGCCGTGGAGACGGGGCCCGGAAGTTGGACCCAGATCGACATACCGCCACGGCCGGGAGTGACCTGCCAGTCGGGTAGTTCCTCGGTGAGGGCGTTCAGCAATGCCGCACGGCGGCTGCGCAATTGCTCACGGCGCTGTTCCAGGATGATGTCGGCATGTTCCAGCAGGTAGCCGGTGGCCAGCTGATCCATGACGGGGGTGCCGAGGTCCACGGTGGAGCGGGTGCCGAGCAGTTTGGTGATCAGGGACTGATTGGCGCGAATCCAGCCGACACGCAGACCGCCCCAGAACGACTTGGATGCCGAGCCGATCGTCACGATCTCCGACCCACGCGCGAAAGCGGCTGCGGGTGGGTGGGTTTCGCCGTCCAGCTGCTGATCCACCATGGATTCGTCGACGATCACCGTCATCCGCGTCTCCCGGGCGATCGCGGCCAGTTCGGCCCTGGCCTCGGCGCTCATGAGCAAGCCGGTCGGATTGTTGAAGTCGGGTACCAGATACGCCGTGCTGGCTGCGGTTTGCCTTGCCGCACTGCGTATTCCGTCCAGATCCCAGGCGGCCTCCGGTGATTCCGGCCGCAGCGGCACCGGCACCGGCCGGGCGCCGACATCCCGGATGGCCTCGATGGCATTGGGATAGGTGGGGTGGTCGATCAACACGCGCTCGGCGGGTGCGGTCAGCACATTGAGCAGCAGCCGAAGTCCGTGCTGTGCACCGAGAGTCACCAGGATCTGATCCGGATCGGTGGGCAGCCCGCGTGCGGTGTAGCGGCGCGCGAGCATCTCACGCAGCGGGAGCACGCCCACCGGATCCATACCGTGGGTGCCGAGGTACAGCGGAAGTCCCTGTAGCGCTGCGGAATACGCATCGGTCATCTGTGGTGGCGCGGACATGGCGGCGTAGGTCAGGTCGACGGTGGGCTGCGCATTCGGCGACATCACCGCCAGGATGCTGCGGGCCGGTTTGGTCCCGTCGTGCACGACATCCGAGGGTAGTGCGACGGTACTGCGCGATCCCTGCCGGCTGATCAGATAGCCGTGTTCGCGCAGCAGGGCGTACGCCGAGGTGACGGTGGTGCGGCTGACGCTCAGCGCGGTGGCGAGATCGCGCTCGCTGGGCAGGGCGATACCCAGCGGCGCCCGGCCGTCGTGGATCAACAGGCGAATGCTCTCGGCCAGTGCCAGATATGCCGGGCGGGCGCCGCGGCGAGTACTGGCCGCGTCGTCGTGGCGCCATCGGCCCAGATCGCGGGTGAGGGTGGCCGCACTGATCACACGGATTGCCATAGAGGCCAGTATCGCGCCAGTGGCTATTTGATTCAAGTCCAGCTGCGCGCAGAGTGGATATCATGTTCGCAGGTATCGCCGCAGTTCTGATCGTCGTGGTCGTTCTCGCGGCCGCCTACCGCTATGCCGCCGGACCCGGTCGCCGCGTCGTGGATCGCTTCGACCGGTATCCGCCGCATGCGCCGATGTCGGATTGGCCGGTGCTGAACAGGCCGATGAACGGGCCGATGGACCGGGCGTCGCGGCCGCACACGATCTCGCGGCCGCGTGGTCCGTCACCCGCCTCTCGATAGGTCCAGTGTTGCGTAACTGGACCTTGGAGGGCGGACTTGTCGGTGCCAGGGGGCAGACTGGAGGCATGTCCAGCAAGATGTCCGTGGTCTCGGTGGCCGAATTCGATACCGCGATCGGCCGCTGCGCGATGGCCTGGACCGACGACAGTGTGGTGCGGTTCCAGCTGCCGGAGGTCGTGCGGGCGCAATCGGCCACCGCGGAGACATCGCGCACCGAGAATCTCGACGAACTCTCGCCGTTCACCGCGGGCATGTTGCGCCGGGGCGCCGATTCGATTCCGGCGCAGCGGGTACGGCAGGCCGAACCGGACGGCGCGATGGCCGTGGCCGTCGAAGCGATTCGCGCGCATCTGACCGGTGAACTGGACGATCTGCGCTGGATCCCACTGGATTATCGCGCTCAGCCGGAATTCCATCGCGCGGTCTACGACATCACCCGAGCCATCGACCCCGGGTCCACCCTCACCTACGGCGAAGTGGCCGCGCGGGCCGGTGCGCCCGGTGCGGCCCAGGCCGTCGGACAAGCCTTGGGCCGCAATCCGATTCCACTGATCGTGCCGTGTCATCGGGTGCTGGCGGCCGATCACGGACTGCACGGATTCTCGGCGCCGGGCGGTGTGGTGACCAAGGCCCGGTTACTCGAGATCGAACGGACCTCGGGGTTCGGAGAACCGACGTTGTTCTGAGAGTGCGGTTTTCGCTCAGATCGCGGTACCGGCGGTGAAGCCGACCATGCCGCCGACGACACCACCGACGACAGCACCGGCGGCGGCCGCCGGCAGACCTGTTGCGGCAGCACCGATCGCGGCGCCCGCGACGATTCCGGTCGGAATGGTCACACCGGCGGTCGGTACCGCGGTGACGATGCCGGTCGTACCGCCGATGACACCGCCGACGACACCACCGACCACGGCGACGGGGATACCGGCCGCGGCCGCACCGACGACGGCGCCGGTCGCCGCGCCTGCGATGGTCGCCCCGGCGATCTTGTCCGAACGGCTCGGG
This sequence comes from Nocardia sp. NPDC052254, assembly GCF_040679495.1. Taxonomy (NCBI): domain Bacteria; kingdom Bacillati; phylum Actinomycetota; class Actinomycetes; order Mycobacteriales; family Nocardiaceae; genus Nocardia; species Nocardia sp. NPDC052254. The sequence goes on from NZ_JBFAUW010000002.1 coordinate 831,429, forward strand.
TTGATACCGACCGAGTTGAAGCCGGTGGCGATGGCCGCCTCGGTGTTGGCCGCGGTCGTGTTGAGGTTGCTGAGCACATCGTCGGGGACCTGCTCGGGTGCCGGGGCGTTGAAGTCACCCATGCGCAGGGTTCGCGGCGGCGGCGCGATGGGCGCCACCGGGGCGACCGGCTGCGGCGCGTGCAGGTGGTTGATCTGCACCGGCGGCGCGGGCTCGGTGTTCTTGGGGATGGCCCGGAAGTGCTCCGGCACAACATAATCCGACGCGGGCGGTGGCACGGCGGCCGGCGGCTTGGGCAGCGTCACGCCGGGCTGGGTCAGGCCGGGGCCGTGCGAGAAGAGGCGATCCGACGGATTCGACAGCACACCGGGCTGCACCGTCGACGACGTGGGCGGCGCCGGGCGCGGCGGCTTGCTCTCGGTGCTCGGCGCGGGGCCGGGCAGATGCGAGGTACTGGGCGGATTCGCCGGATTCGAGGTGGTGGGCGCCGAACTGGAGTCGGAACCCGAGGCGGTGGTGCTGTGATCCGATGAATTGGAGCACGCCGTGACGAACGCCAGCGGAATCGTTCCAATCACCAATGCGCGTCGTGCCGCACGGAACTGTTGCACACGGTGTCGACCGGCCACGTCTGACTACACCACCTTGGATAGCGCTGTAAAGCGATCCCCCGATGAACGGTGGAGATCCCCCGGCGGCCGGGCGGCCACCCTCAGGCGAAGCTTAACGGGTGCGCGCGGAATCGCAAATCGGGTTTATCCGATTCGGTATGCGCGGCGTTACATGGCATCTCGCCGACAGGCCCGATGCGATGAAGGAAATCGCATGTGGGCAGCGGAATTTCGCATCCGATCGATGCGGTGTGGGTGCGGCGTGGATTATTTGCGATCCTCGCCGGGCGTGATCGCGCCCCCGATGCCGTCGGTCGCCCGATTGACTCCGTCCACGACGGCATCGGGAACAGCTTCCGGAACCGGGGCGCTGAATTCGCCGATGCGGACCGAGCGCGGTGCCGGGGGCTGATCCTTCGGCGCCTCCGGCTTCGGGTTCGACCGCGGGGAACGTGGTGCGGGCGCCTGCTGCGGTGTGGCCGAACGCAATTCCGCGGGCTGGTCGGACGCGGGCTGGTCCGACTGGACGGGGATGTCGGGCTTCGTCACACCCGGCTGTAACGGCCCGGCCGCGGCCGAACCCGCGAATCCGAGTGCGAGTGCGAACGGCACCGCCGCGACCGCGACCCGAACCGCCGCCACCCTGTGTCGACTTCGACGCATCACGCCGAACACCATCCTCGTCAACCGCTGAACCGTCACCGCTACTGCGGTCACCACCAGCATCGTAGTCGACGCGATACCACCCGCGCAGGTCGAGATCCGGGGCCTGCCGTGGACGCATCACGCCGCATCGCCCGCTCGAGAATGACGGCGCCGCAGTGCGTTACGCACCGCGTCCCCGGCTGCTGCCCGAGTGGTCTCGCGTGGCGGGTCTTCGTCACGACAGTGAGCCGCATCGGACTGGAGCGAGCTCGTCGCGACGGGGGCTCGTCGCTGCCGCCGCACGGTATCCGGCGACGTCCGCGTCACAGCGCGGAACCCACTCCGCCACCGATCGCGGCGCCGGCCAGTTCCAGGCGGTGTTCGACATGTCCGGTCGTCGACAGGGATTCGGGGCGTCACGGCGTGCCGTGGTGTAACCATCGATGGCACATCGATAAGAGCTATCGCACGGTCAGTGTCAGCGCTGTTTGCCTTGGGGTGGCTCGCCTCGCATCAGATCGGCGAGTGCCTCGCGATCGGTCACATCGAGTTTCATGCAGGCGCGATACAGATGGCCCTCGACGGTACGGACCGACACCGTGAGCCGATCCGCGATCTGCCGGTTGCTCAGTCCAGCCGCGACCAGATTGGCGATCTCGCGTTCCCGTGCGGTCAGCGGAAGTGGCTGGGCCGACTGGCGCAGTGCGGGCGTGCCGGCCCCACCGCAGGCCGCGGCGAGCCGGTTCGCGGTGGCCGCCGACTCGAGCAGTCGTCGCCGATCTCCGCGTCGTTCGTGCACCGAGGCGGCCTGGGCGGCGGCATCGGCGGCCGACAGCAGCACGCCCATCCGCTCGAATTCGGCTGCGGCGGTATCCAATCCGGGCCCATCCTGGGAGGCGACGGCCACCGCGTGCCGGGACTGCACCTGGACCAGCGCACCGTCGATGCGGGCCGCGAGGTCGGCCAGGCGTCCCGCCACATTGCGATCGCCGAAGCGCGCCGCGGTGTGCAGCGCCAGTGCCTCGACCGCGTGCTGGTGGGAGCGGGCGGCGGCATCGGCGGCACCGATGGCCAGGCGTACCGCCGGCCCCACGGTGCCTTCGGCCGCGGCCTGCCAGGCCCGGGCGATCTCGAGTTGCGGCTCGTAGACCGCGCTGTGCCGGCCGCCGCGCTGCCGGGCCTCGGCGATGACCTCGGCCGCCTCCGCCGCGCGGCCCAGTGCCGAATAGGCCTCTGCCAGGCGAATTCTCGCCGGGAACATCCAGGCGGCCGCACCCTCGGCGGTGAGCGCCGCGAGCGCCTGCTCCAGATTCTCCACACCGTCGAGGAAGTGCCCCTGGGCCACATCGACGGTGCCCTGCAGAATCTTCGACAGCCCCCACGCCAGGTATTGACCGGGTGCGGAGAAGCCGAAATATCCGGAGGCGCAACGACGCGCGGCCTCCAGATCGCCGGTGAAGGTGAGGGCAAGGACCTCGGCGTGCGCGGACATGAATCTGGTCGGACCGTCCACCTGCTCCTCGACCTGATGGCCGCGCAGGGTGTACTCGCGGGCGGCCGCGCTGCGACCCATCAGGGCCAGTGCGAGTCCGCCGCCGAAGGAGGCCCACCACACCGCCCAGGCCGGTGCGTCGGGTGTGGACATCACCTGTTCGGCATCGATGAAGGCCTGTTCCAGGAGGTTTTCGTTCACCTCGCACGCGGAAGCCAAGCCCTGCAACGTCAATACGATCTTGGGATGGCGCACCCGGTCGCGCACCAGTGCCAGTACCTCGTCGGCCCGATCGGCGTCGCCCATGGCCCACAGCAGATTCGAGACCCGGGTGCTGCCCCAGCGGGCCAACTGCACCTCGTTCAGCTGGTCGGGGTCGAAACTGGCCAGCGTCCGCTCGGCCTCGATGCGATGGCCCTGCCACAGCAGTGCCCGCGCTAGCAGATCCGCGGACTCCACACCGCCGCGCCGCTCCACCGCGGCCCGTGCGAACCGCTCACCGAGCGGGATGTTCGCCAATCCGATGGCATCGGCCGCGGCTGCCTCGAACAATTCCAGATCGGCGGATTTATCACTGTCCAACGCCAATTCGGCCAGCCGGATGCGGTCGGACGCCGACTTGATGGGGCGCTCGCGCAACGAGGAGTACAGCCGGCCGCGTAAGCGTCGTGCCGAGGCGATCCCGAGCCGCCGCCGGATCACCTCGCCGAACAACGGGTGGTTGTAGCGCACCAGTAGCTGGTGACCGTTCTCGACAATCCGGATGACGCCACGGGTTTCGGCCTGTTCGACCGCGTCCTCGCCGGCCAGTTCGGCGAGGACGTCCAGGTCGATCGGTTCGCAGAAGGTGAGCAATTCCAGTACTCGCAACACCGATTCCGGTAGCTGCTCGACCCGATCTTCCAGTAGCGCAGCCAGTTCCGAGGTGACCGCGGCCCGTCCGCGCAACTGCCAGACCCCGTTGACCTGCCGCAACGTGCCCGCTTCCAGCGCGCCCTCCACCAGATGCCGCAGGAACAGGGCGTTACCGCCGGAGGACTCCCACATCAGATTGGCGGTGAAACCTTCGAGCTGCCCGCCGAGCATGGACTCCACGAGCTCGACGCTCTGTGTCTCGGTGAACGGGCTGAGATCGATCCGCAGCAGGTGACCGTCCTTCCACAGCGAGGTCACCGCGTCGGGCACCTGCACGCCGCTGCGGACCGTGCACACGATCCGCGCCGCTTTGTCGATGGCCAACTGCAACAACAGGGTTGCCGAGAGCTGATCGAGTAGATGCGCGTCGTCCACGCCGATGATGGTCTCGCCGTCGGCCAGCAGCGCCTCGCGGGCGGCGGCCATGAAGGTCACCGGATCGTGCGCGGTGTACACGCCGACCATATGAGCGAATACGCCGAGCGGAATACTGCGCGCGGACTCGGTACCCGCCACCCAGCGCACATTCCCGCCCACCGCCGCTGTCGCCTGCCGGGCCAAGGTCGTCTTGCCCACCCCCGCATCGCCGGTCAAGATCGCGCCGACGTAGTGGGGGCCCGTCAGAGCGGCACGAATCGACTCCAATTCGCCGCCGCGCTCGATCATCGGCCAGTTTCGAGCCATGAAAGTACTGTAATGCCTCCTATTTGCGCGTGGGCGGCGGTGAAGACCGAACGGAGGCAACCGGATCCAGCGGGTATGCCGGTTTGCTATGGGATCCCCGGATGAGAAGGGGCGTCGGATAGTGCCCGGACCTGCGGTGCGAGGCGAGTTGCGATACTCGCGAGTAGGTCGCGCCCGGGACGTGTGCGTCTCAGATTTTCAGCGTCGGCGGCTCCGGTGTGGAGGATGCGGATATCGAAACCGGCGCCGCGCGTGCCCGCCGGTTTCCGGCCTCGGGCCCGGCGAATGAGGCGGATGGCGCCGCGCCCGTCCGCGGTGTCCATCCAGGACCCGGTCGAGCTGCTTGCGGCACACCCGGATACGGATCGACCATCCGTCGAACCCCCAATGTGGAACTGCGGTCGGAACTTTCGACGCTTCGTGCCGACCTGCCACGGCACCGCGCGATCCCAGCACAGTACTACCCGGGCGCTCCCGGCGCAGGGCTACGCCGGGCCTTCATTCCGGGCGGGACGCGGATATCCGATGGTGGAACCGGGTTGTCACGGATCGGCCGGGTTCGCAGATGTCCGGACGGTGCCCCGGACCCCGCATCGGAGGAGACGCGGCGGGCGCGGACCCACCGGCCCGCGCCCGCCGGAGAACTCAGTTCGCCCAGACCTCGTCGATCGGCGTGGCGGCCGACGGCGGCGGGGTGGGGGTGCCGCCCTGGGTGCGGGAGAACCGCGGTGCCGGGGCGTGCTGGACGACGCCGTCGATCTCCACGAGGGATTCGCGGGCGACGATGTGCCCGTTCTCGGTGGCCTCGGTGAAGGTCAGCACCGGGGTGGTGCAGGCATCGGTGCCATCGAAGATCGCGGCCCACTCGTCGCGGGTCCTGGTCTTGAACTTCTCGGTGAACAGCTTGCGCAGCTGATCCTGGCCGTTGGGGTCGATCTGCGCAGGCAGGCCTTCGGGGTCGATCTCGAGGCCCTTCAGCAGTTCGGCGTAGAACTGCGGCTCGATGCAGCCCACCGCCATGTACTTGCCGTCGGAGGTCTCGTAGGTGTCGTAGAACGCCATGCCGGTGTCGAGCAGGTTGGTGCCGCGCTCGTCGGACCACAGGCCCATACCGCGCATACCCCAGATCATGTGCGACAGCGAGAGTGCGCCGTCGACCATCGCGGAATCGATGACCTGGCCCTTACCCGAGATCGAGCGCTCCACGAGCGCGGAGAGCACGCCCATCACCAGGAACATGGATCCGCCGCCGAAGTCGCCGACCATGTTCAGCGGCGGTACCGGGCGCTCACCCTTGCGGCCGATGGCATTGAGCACGCCGGTCAGCGAGATGTAGTTGATGTCGTGGCCGGCGCGATCGGCCAGCGGGCCGAACTGACCCCAGCCGGTCATCCGGCCGTAGATCAGTCGCGGGTTGCGCTCGAGCGCGGTGTCCGGGCCCAGGCCCATCCGTTCGGTGACGCCGGGCCGGAAACCCTCGAGCAGCACATCGGCCTTCTCGACCAGGCCGAGCACCTTCTCGATGTCGGCGGGGTCCTTGAGATTCGCCTCCACGATGGTGCGGCCTCGCCACTGCGGCCGTTCCATGAAGCCCGGCATCATGCCGGGCCGCTGCACGCGCACCACATCGGCGCCCAGATCCGCCAGCAGCAGTGCGGCATGCGGTCCCGGGCCGATGCCGGCGAGCTCAACAACCTTGATGCCCGCGAGCGGTCCCTGTCCGGTGTTGGTGGATGAAGTGCTCACGCCCTACCTCGGTTCGTCGTCGATACTGCGACCGGCGGCGTGCGCCGGTGTTGACACTACGACAATAAGGCTTCGATGTGACGCACGGCATCCGGGTCGTCGTTGCCGCGGGCGCGCGGGTCATTCGCCGCTGCGCAGTGGCCGGGTCCGGGGGTGTGGCAGCTCCGACCGGTGCAGGCGCAGGGTCGGCGATTCGATGCGCGGGATCGGCAGTGTGGGCGGCTGATCCTCGGCCGGGCGCGCCTTGACCGGCAGCCGGTAGCAGGCGCGCGCATTGTCCTCGAGCACCCGGTACATGTCGGGCCCGACCGCCCGGCCGATGGTCTCGACATCGGTGTCGCGGAACAGCCGGCCCGCGCGGTTACCCGGCAGATCCGATCCGAACATCAGCGCACCGGGATTGACCGCGTGCACCCGCCGCATCGCCGATTCCACATCCATCGAGATCCGGCCGAAGCCCGAGGCCTTCACCCGGGTGCCCCGATCGACCAGATTCAGCAGATACGGCAGGCATTCGTCGGACATGCCCATGTGGTCGATCGACAGCGCCGGCAGTTTGGAGATCACCGGTTCCAGCGATCCCAGCATCGAGCCGTCGATGTAGAGCTCGACATGCCAGCGTGCCAGTTCGTAGGCGCGCAGGGCCTGCATGGTCAGCGTGACGATGTCGACCGCGGCGCGCTTGAGGTTGAACCGGATGGCCCGCACCCCGGCACGATCCAGCGCGAGGATCTGCTCGTCGGTGACATCCGGGGGCAGATTGATCACCCCGACCCAGTTCGGACCGAGTTCGGCCAGTGCCGCGATCATGAAGGTGGAGTCGGCGCCCTGGAAGGACGCGCTCACCACCGCACCACCGTCGACATCGAAATTCGCCATGCGCTTGCGATAGTCGCCGATGGTGTACGGCTGCGGCAGGTAGCCCTGATTCTCGATCAGCGGATACCGCGGGTCGATGATGTGAACGTGTGAATCGAACACGTGATCAGCATGCCTCAGGTCGGTGACGAATGCGGATCGGGTGTGTGATGTTCACACCTTGTGCGGCTCGCTGGCGCGCAGCATGTCCTCGCGCTCGACGACCTTGACCCGCTCGCGGCCCTCCGGCTCGCCGAGGGCGCGCTCGTGCGCATCCAGGCGGTACCAGCCGGCCCAGGTGGTGAACGGGATGCCCTTCTCCTCCAGGAACTTCAGGATCGCCTCCGGATCGGGCTCGGCGGCGGGGGTGAAGGCGGCGGCATCGTCGAGCAGGCAGGCGATGGTCTCGTTCGCATCGCCCTTGGTGTGCCCGATCAGGCCGACCGGACCGCGCTTGATCCAGCCGGTGACATAGGTCTGCGGCAGGAAGCGCTGAGCGGGGTCCTCGGCGGAGTCGTCGGCGAGCACACGCCCGGCCTCGTTGGGGACGGTTCCGGCCTGATCGTCGAACGGCAGCGCCGGGATGTTCTGCGACAGGTAGCCCACGGCACGGTAGATCGCCTGGACGTCCCAGTCCCTGTGGGTGCCGGTGCCCTTGACGTTGCCGGTGCCGTCGAGGGTCGTGCGCTCGGTGCGCAGGCCCACCACCTTGCCGTCGGCGCCGAGCACCTCGGCGGGGGATTCGAAGAAGTGCAGGAACAGCTTGTGCGGACGGTCGCCGACATCGCGGATGGCCCACTGCTCGAGGGTGTTGCAGACCATGTCGACCTGCTTGGAGTGGCGGCGCGCGGCTTCCGACCCCTCGTCGTAGTCGATGTCCTCGGGCTCGACGATCACCTCGATGTTCGGCGAGTGATCGAGTTCGCGAAGCTCGAGCGGGGTGAACTTGGCCTGGGCGGGACCGCGGCGACCGAAGACGTGCACCTCGAGCGCCTTGTTGTTCTTCAGGCCCTCGTAGACGTTCGGCGGGATCTCGGTCGGCAGCAGCTCGTCACCGGTCTTGGCCAGCACACGGGCGACATCGAGCGCGACGTTGCCGACGCCGAGGACCGCGACCTTCTCCGCGTCCAGCGGCCAGCTGCGCGGCACATCCGGGTGACCGTCGTACCAGGACACGAAGTCCGCGGCGCCATAGCTGCCGTCGAGGTCGATACCGGGGACGCCGAGTGCGCGGTCGGCGTTCGCACCGGTGGAGAAGATCACCGCGTCATAGAAACGCCGCAGGTCCTCGAGGTCGATGTCGCTGCCGTAGTCGATGTTGCCGAGCAGGCGGACCTCAGGCTTGTCGAGCACCTTGTGCAGGGCGGTGATGATGCCCTTGATGCGGGGGTGGTCGGGGGCGACGCCGTAGCGGATCAGTCCGAAGGGCGCGGGCATCCGCTCGTAGAGATCGATGCTCGCCTCGACATCGGACTTCATCAGCGCGTCGGCGGCATAGATACCGGCCGGTCCGGCACCCACGATCGCGATGCGCAGGGGGCGGTCGATCGCGCCGCCATTCGTTCCAGCGTGTTCGGTCATTTCTACGCGCACCCTTTGGTCGAAAACACTCGTCTTTTTAATCTCAGCCGTCTTTCTTAGCTTAGGCTAAGTTGACGTGCGGGCCGGAATCTGCCCGGTTGGCTGTGGTGCCGGCGCTGCTTCGTTGCCGCGCCCGGAACCATCCGATCCGTGCACCGGATATGGCCGGAGTTCTGCCGATTCTATCGGTGGTGTACATCGCAGCTGTTCCCGGTGCCCGCCGAAAAACGCAGGCGTGATCTTCGACACTTCGGCCCGCCGGGGATGATCGACCCCATGAGCGACAGCGATCAGGAAACCCCGCGCGACGATCCGGCAATCCCGATCGATCAGCGTGAGGCCACGCGTTCGGCGATGCCGTTCCTGATCGCCGTGGTCATCGCCGGGATCGCGGTGATCGCTGTCGTCGTCCTCGCGCTCGCCCGCCCGGTCGAGAACAATGTCACAGATACCGATCGGGTCGCCGTGGCCGCGCGCAACTTCGCCACGGCCCGAAGCGATTCCGACGCCGACCGGCGCAAGACCACCGAATGCGCGAACTTCGACGAGAAGAAATCGCCGCTGGGTCCGGACTCGGTCGGCAAGAAGTACGAACTCGCCGGAGTCGATGCGGTGAAGATCGACGGCGACCACGCCACCGCCTCGGTGACCAGCCAGATCGATGGTCGCAAGAGCGTGGCGAACTGGAATTTCGTCCAGGAGAAGGGGGTCTGGCTGGTATGTGGCAATGCATGATTCCGACCGGTCGGCGTTTGACAATCTACCCTGTGACCAGGCATTCTCGGTTCAGGTCATGAGTGCCAGCGCCAAGCCCCGGCTCGCTGGCCGGCAACCCTCCTCCGCGGTGGGGTGCTCCGGGTGACGACCAGGCCGTGGTCCGACCGGACACGGCAAGTGCGGATTCCGTAGGAGGTTCGACAAGTGAGCTACGCCGGTGACATCACGCCCGGGCAGGCGTGGGAGTTGTTGCGCGACAATGCCGATGCGGTGCTGGTGGATGTGCGCACCGAGGCCGAGTGGCGATTCGTCGGTGTACCGGACACCGCCGCGATCGAACGGCCGACGGCGCTGATCGAGTGGGTCGATTTCGGTGGGTCGCCCAATCCGGATTTCGTGGCCCAGCTGCAACAGCTGCTGGCCGATCGAGGCATCGACAGCGATGCCCCGGTGATCTTCCTGTGCCGTTCGGGCCAGCGCTCGATCGGAGCGGCCACCGCCGCCACCGCGGCCGGATTCGCGCCCTCCTACAACGTGCTGGAGGGTTTCGAGGGACCGCTGGACGCCGACGGTCATCGCGGCGGTGCGGGCTGGCGCGCGCTCGGGCTGCCCTGGCGGCAGTCGTGAGCGGCGTTTCCTCAGCTGCCGGCACCGCAGGAGAAGGCCCTGTGTGGCAATTGATTTCACGTAGTCGGGCGCTGTTCCCGGCGAGCCCGGTCCGCCGGGTCGATGGGAGGCATTCATGATCACCGGCGGTGCATTCGATCGTCCGCTACCCGAGGGTGTGGGCCCCGCGACACTGGGTGTGCGCGGCGGGGTGCGGCGCTCCGGATTCGAGGAGACCTCCGAGGCGCTGTATCTGTCCTCCGGATTCGTCTATGAGAGCGCGGAGGCGGCGGAGGCGGCCTTCACCGGCGATATCGAGCATTTCGTCTATTCGCGCTACGGCAATCCGACCGTCGCCATGTTCGAGGAGCGGATGCGGCTGCTCGAAGGCGCCGAAGCCTGCTTCGCGACCGCGAGCGGTATGTCGGCGGTGTTCACCGCACTGGCCGCACTGCTCGGACAGGGCGATCGGCTGGTCGCCGCGCGCAGCCTGTTCGGCTCCTGTTTCGTGGTGTGCAACGAGATCCTGCCGCGCTGGGGTGTGGAAACCGTCTTCGTCGACGGTGAGGATCTCGAGCAGTGGGAACAGGCGCTGTCGCAGCCGACGGCCGCCGTCTTCTTCGAGACGCCCTCGAACCCGATGCAGACCCTCGTCGATGTGCGCCGGGTGAGCGAGCTGGCCCATGCCGCCGGCGCGAAAGTGGTGCTGGACAACGTCTTCGCGACGCCGCTGCTGCAGCGCAGCCTCGATCTGGGCGCCGATGTGGTGGTGTATTCGGGCACCAAGCACATCGACGGTCAGGGCCGGGTGCTCGGCGGCGCGATCCTGGGCGACAGCGAATACATCAACGGCCCCGTCAAGAACCTGATGCGGCACACCGGTCCGGCGCTGAGCCCGTTCAATGCCTGGACCCTGCTCAAGGGCCTGGAGACCATGCCGCTGCGAGTGCGGCAGTCGACGCGGTCCGCACTGGCCGTCGCGCAGTTCCTGGAGCAGCATCCGGCGGTCGCGTGGACCAAGTACCCGTTCCTCACCTCGCATCCGCAGCACGAGCTGGCCACCTCGCAGATGTCGGGCGGCGGCACCGTGGTGACCTTCGAACTGGCCGCCGGTCCCGACGAGGGCAAGAAGCGGGCCTTCGAGGTGCTGAACCGGCTGCGCATCGTGGACATCTCCAACAATCTCGGCGATGCCAAGTCGCTGATCACCCATCCGGCCACCACCACCCATCGGGCGATGGGCCCGGAAGGCCGTGCGGCCGTTGGCCTCACCGACGGCGTGTTGCGCATCTCGATCGGCCTCGAGGACGTGGAGGATCTGCTCGGCGATCTGGAGCAGGCACTGGGCTGAGGCCCGGTTTCCGCGGTGTCTCGGTTCGGCGGCCGGTCGATCAGGCTGTGAAGGGATTCTCCGTGCGGCCCACCAGATCGGCGACCGAATCGAGCACCAGGGTCGGGCGATAGGGGAACTGTTCCATCGAGGTCCGGGTGGAGATGCCCGAGGTGACCAATACGGTCCGCATCCCCGCCTCGAGTCCGGCGATGACATCGGTGTCCATCCGGTCGCCGATCATCACCGCCGACTGTGAATGCGCGCCGATCCGCCGCAGCGCCGAACGCATCATCAGCGGATTCGGTTTGCCGACGTAATAGGGGTCTCGTCCGGTCGCGCGGGTGATGAGGGCGGCCACCGAACCCGTCGCGGGCAGCAGTCCCTCGCGCGATGGCCCGGTGGCGTCCGGATTGGTGGCGATGAAACGGGCGCCGCGTTCGACGAGCCGGATCGCGGTGGTGATCGCCTCGAACGAATAGGTCCGGGTCTCGCCGAGCACGACGTAATCCGGATCGCTGTCGGTGAGCACATAGCCGATTTCGTGCAATGCCGTGGTGAGTCCGGATTCGCCCACGACATAAGCCGTCCCGCCCGGCCGCTGATCGTCGAGGAAGGTGGCGGTGGCGGTGGCCGAGGTCCAGATCGATTCGGCCGGGATATCGAGGCCGATCCGGCGTAGCCGTGCCTGCAGATCACGTGGCGTCCGGATGGAATTGTTGGTCAGCACCAGATAGGGGATGTCGCGATCGCTCAATTCCGCGAGAAATGCGTCGGCGCCAGGAATCAAATGGTCCTCGTGGACCAGCACTCCGTCCATATCGGTCAGGTAGGACAGAATCGGTTCGTCATCGGAGGTCACCAGCCAATTGTGAGCGTTCGGCCGCAACATGGGTAATGACGCGCTCGCGTGTCCGGCTGGACCGGGTGATTCGGTGAAAGTGCGATATATCACCGTCCGATAGATGTGACTGCCCACACGCTCGAAATAGGTCTGTGGCTATGGTCGAGGGGACCGCAGCATTGCCGCGCGGTGGAATGCGGACCCGTCCGTCCAGCGCTGCACTCGGTCGATGCGGTCGTCTCCGTCCGGGAGCCGGCCTCCAGGCACGCGACGGCGACAGGAGTGACGCAAGTGAGTGATCTCAAGCTCGGATACAAGGCGTCTGCGGAACAATTCGGACCACGTGAGCTCGTCGAGCTCGGCGTCCTGGTCGAAGAGCACGGGCTCGACAGCGCCACCGTCAGTGATCACTTCCAGCCGTGGCGGCATCAGGGCGGCCACGCACCCTTCTCCCTGGCCTGGATGACCGCCGTGGGTGAGCGGACCTCGCGGATCCAGCTGGGCACCTCGGTACTGACCCCCACCTTCCGATACAACCCCGCGGTGATCGCGCAGGCGTTCGCCACCATGGGCTGCCTGTATCCGGACCGGATCATGCTCGGCGTGGGCACCGGTGAGGCGCTCAACGAGATCGCCACCGGCTACCAGGGCGAATGGCCCGAGTTCAAGGAGCGTTTCGCGCGACTGCGGGAGTCGGTCGAGGTGATGCGCGCGCTGTGGACCGGTGACCGGGTCAGCTACGAGGGCCAGTACTACAACACCGTCGGCGCCTCCATCTACGACGTGCCGCCGGCCGGTATCCCCGTCTACATCGCCGCGGGCGGCCCGGTGGTGGCACGTTATGCCGGCCGCGCCGGTGACGGTTTCATCTGCACCTCGGGTAAGGGCATGGATCTCTACACCGAGAAGCTCATGCCGGCCGTCACCGAGGGCGCCGAGAAGGTGGGACGCAATCTGGGTGATATCGACCGGATGATCGAGATCAAGATCTCCTATGACACCGATCCCGAACAGGCGCTGGAGAATACGCGTTTCTGGGCGCCGCTGTCGCTGACCGCCGAGCAGAAGCACTCGATCACCGATCCGATCGAGATGGAGGCCGCCGCGGACGCCCTGCCGATCGAGCAGATCGCCAAGCGCTGGATCGTCGCCAGTGATCCCGACCAGGCCGTGGAACAGATCAAGCCGTATGTGGACGCGGGCCTCAACCACCTGGTCTTCCACGCTCCCGGCCACGATCAGCGCCGCTTCCTGGATCTGTTCGCCCGCGATCTGGCACCCCGCCTGCGCGCGCTCTGATCTCGCGGGCCGGATCGCCTCCGGTCATTTCCGAAATGCCCACATGGCTTCCGCCTGTGGGCATTTCGATTTCACCGGGGAACGGCGGCCGCCCCATAGGGTGGGGATGTGACACATCTCGACCCGGACCGCTTGCGGGAGCTGGTGGCCGCGTATGCGGCAGCGGAGCCCACACACAGTGAGTGGATGCTCCACGGTAAGACCAGAGTGCTGCTGAAGCACGTGCGAACAGCGGCTACCGATGCGGATCCGGAAATCCGGAGACAGACGTGGGATGCGCTGGATCTGCTCGTCGACGAAGCTGTCAGAGACGATCTGTACGAACTGCTGATCAACAGTCTCGACGAAACGCAATTCCGCACACTGCTCACCGACACCGACCCGGAGGTTCGAACCCGGGTGCGCTGGGCGTATACCGGGCTCTTCAATGACGGGCCGTTCGGTCCGATGGCACTGGAGCTGTTGGCGGACGATCATTTCGCCTACGCGTGGCCGGAATGCGTCGATGTATTGCGCCGTCCGGTGCAGTTCGGATTTCTCGTCGGCGCTGTGGCGGATGCGGAGAGCGAGGGGTTGCGCGAACGTCTGCTGGTCGCGCTCGGGCTGCCCGCCACGGCTCGCCTGCCCGAGGTCTCGCCGGACCGGCCCGCGGAGATCGATTGCTCGTACCGCGACCAGCATTGGCGCGGTGTGACGCGGAAGTGGTGCGACGCAGCGGTTTTCGCGGACCGGTGCCGGCACCTGCCGATCGTGGTCGCGCTCCTCGGTAGTTCGATCGAACCGGTTCGGCGAGAGGCTTTGCGCGTGCTGGCCGGTTTCGGACCGGGCACAGCCGGTCTCCTGCGGTCACTGCGGCGATCGGATCCGGCCCTGCGCCGACCTGCGCTGGTGACACTCGCCGAATTCGGCTGGAATCACATCGCCGCGGCCGATCTCGCGGTCCTGTGGCGGTTGATCCGGATGAAGCAGCGAGCGGAGGTACCCGAGCCGCTCTCCTATGACCTGCTGGACGGGGCGTGGTATGCCCTACCGACCACCGATCAGGCCGCGGTACTGGACGCGTTCGACCTCGTCGACCCCGTGCCCGCGACGATGCGGATGGGATTGGCGCGCTGGCAGGAGACATACGACGCGTATATCCCCACCGACAGATGGGCGAGCAGAGACGGCGAATTCTGGGCCGAGAACGTGCGGCTGTACCGGAGCGGCACCACTCGAGGGGTGTTCGTCACTCCGGCGCTGGACGGCTGGACCCTGGTCTTCTGCCGCGACGAGACCCTCGGTGGCCGGACATTCAGCTCGACCTCGGCGCCGGACAGATTGACGATGTATCGGCGGATGGCGCAGCTGAGTCGACGATTCGGAGCCGCGCACCGGTACGAACATTTCGGCGGTGACTTCCACGACGCCTATGTCGACGACTCCTGCGACGAGATTATGCAGACCGCGTCCAGTCAGTGGTGTATCGCCCGAGACGGCGAAATCCACATGCACTGTGTGTCCGCCGACGATGTCTATGTCTTCCGTTGCGAGCAAACGAATCCTGTGGACTCACTGGGCGACCTGGATGCCTGGATGGAAGCCGCCGACCGGAGGAGTGAGCCGCCCTCGGCGCAGGAGTGCCACGATCGAGCAGAGGCGCTCGAGGTCGTGCTGGATGAACGCAACGGAGACGATCAGTTGCCCCCGGAAGGACTGGAACCGGGGCAGTTCGAAGATCACGGCGTGCTCATGATCAACCCCGCGCAGGATGCGGTATTCGGTGCACGCGCGGCAGCGCAGCGGTTGTCGATGGATCTCGAGGGCCTGGGCCCCGACACCGAGGTCCAAGGCGCCGGTGTACTGGCCGTGCCGCGCTCGCTACGAGACCATCTGCGCCGGGGCGCACTACCGATCTGACGCACAGCGCGATCGGGAAGACTGTGTGAAACCCGTCAACCCCGGCCCGGTAGCCATCAAGGACTCGTTGCGTCCGTTCATATCCCGGTAGCGTCGACCTAGCTTCGGCTGGTGGGCGTTTTCGGGTTCACCTGGTCCGATGCCGGTGCTGTTGTGGGTGCCACCGTCGGTGGTGCGGTCCTGGGACCGCCGGGTGCGATGCTCGGTGGTGCGCTGGCCACTTATGCCGGTGCGACCCTCGGCGACGGCAAGGGGGCCGGGCAGGCGCTGGAGGAGGCGGCCGTCGCGGGTGTCGGCGGTGCGGGTGGTGCGTGGGCGGCCGATCTGGGCGGGAAGTTGTTGCGCGACGGCATCGTTCGTGTCGCGGGCAGCAGGCTGTCCGGCTCGGCCGCGGGACAGGTCGACCGGATCGCGGCCAAGGTCCTGCTGCCCTGGAACAAATACGACGCCAGTCCGATCGCCGCACTGGGCGGCGGTTTCGCGGCCTACGAGGCATCGCCGCAGTCACGGTCCTCGTCGGGATCGCCGGTGGCGGTTCGGGTGACCGATATCGGCAATGGCGGCTGTCCCATCGAGATGGCGAATCTGGTGATGCCGGAGGGGCTTTCCCCTGCCGTCGAGAAGTTGTACCGCGAACTGCCCGGATATCTGTGCGGTGTGTGGCGCGGCTTCGGCGCCGCCACCGGCGCCGGCAGCGGCCCGGTGGCACCGAAACCTCCGGCCGCCATCACCGGCGCCGGTCGCAGCGGCATCGGCACCTATCGCGGCAAGGTCGCCGAACTCGAGGCCGCGATCACCGAATTCGCCGCTCTGGACCGGGAACTCGCGCCACTGGCCGGCCGCAGCGGGGAGATCTCGGCGCGCGGGCGGCAGGCCGTGACGGCCGTGATCGCCCGGGTCGATCGAGGTGCTACCACCACATCCGCTCCGGGACCCGCCGCGGACGAGAACGCCCTGGCCCAGCTCGACGCGGCCTTCGACACCGGTCAGAGCATCCTCGACGAGGCGAGGCAGGGCAACGATCGCCTGGCGGACCGGATCGATGCGCTTGCTCGGCGCATCGACAAGCTGGTCGCACGGGTGGAATCCGGGGCGAAACGCATCGACGAGGTCGAACGTCGCACACCGAGTGCGGTGCGGCCACCGGATGTGAATATCTCGAATTACGGTGCACCGTCGGTGAATATGCAGAGTTATGCGGGTCCGCCGCGCGCACCGTTCGCGAAGCGGGATACCGAAAAGGATGTCCTGCCGCAGCGCCCCGGGACATCGTCCGCACGTGTTTCGCGGGCACCGCAGGTCGCCGCGCGAGTATCGGCCACACCGTGGACACCGAAGGCCCTGCCGGTCCCGGACACGGTATCGAGCGAGCCTTCGGAACTGCGAGTGCCCGGGCTCGCTTCCGTCGGCACGGCCCCGAACGCGATTCCGTGGTATCGACCGAACGGCACGGGCTCCGGTCTCGTCATGGCCGGACCCGCGCCCGCGGTCCCCATCCCGGGCCGTCCGGCGGCGGCTGATCGTCCGCAACCGGTAGCGCCCCGGACCGCAGCCGGCATACGCAGCACACCGTGGGGCACCACATCGCCATACCCGGCACCGGGGCCGTCATGGATACCCGGATTCGTGTGGCGCCCCGATGATCAGCCGAACGGCTGCCGGAAATCAGGGTCCGGCGTGCCGATTGCCGCACTGAACTCGCAGGCCGCAACGCCCGCGTGGCATACATGCCGGGGCAGTCGATCACCATGCGCGGAGTGCGGGACCAGATGACGGCGGACGTGATGCCCACGGGCCATCGGCCGTCTCGGGGCTGGCCGATTCCGCAGCCCGACGTCACACTTGTGGTCGAGGTCGTTTGGCGGATGTCGATGGCCGGGCCGTCGTGTGCGTCTGTGAACTCGACTCTGCGACAAAGAAATACACCCCGACCGGCATTCATCACGACCGTCCGCACGTCACCGTGCCGTTCGAGATCCATCTGGATCCGAAGCGGTCGACTCGTCCGTAGGACGCGGATGTTCGAGTTGTTCGCGGAGGATGTCCGCGTGGCCCGCGTGGCGGGCGAGTTCCTCGATTCCGAACAGGTAGATGAAACGTAGGCTCACTTCGCCGAGGCGGGGATGTATCCGGGTCTCGTCGAGTTCGTATTCGGCGGCGATCTCGCGGGCGCGGGCAGATGTGCGCTCGAATTCTGCGATCACGTCGGCCACTGTTTCATGTTCGGGAACAACGAAACTGGGCTCGCCGGGGACCGTGGGACCGTCGCATTCATTGGTCGGAATTTCCGCGAGGATGTGCTGATACCAGATCCGCTGGGAGGTCGCGGCATGCTTGATCAGGCCGATCGGCGTGGTCGCGGAGGCGACGAGGCGGCGGCGGGCTTGCTGATCGGACAGGCCGCGCACAGTGTTGATCAGTTCGCCGCGGTTGCGGTCGAGTGCGTTCTCGAGCAGTTCGCGCTCGGTGCCGGTGGTGGCTCGCGGTGTCGACCATGTCATCGGTGGCTCGATCCTTCTGTCGGGAGTTTTATCGGAGGATCCGATCTGGCCGCACGCCGGCGCGCCCGCCGATCGGGTTCATGCCGGGCCACGGCGACCACCGGCGGCTGATCGTTCCTACGCCTTGGTGAGGGCGAAAATGCGCAGGTCGCGGGTGGTGCGTTCCTGGTAGGCGGCATAGGCCTCGGTGGTGTCGACGAACCGGTCGAAGATCTGCCGTTTGTGCTCGGGATCGTCGACCACCCGCGCGTGCACCGGAATCTGCTGTCCGGCAATGGTTACCGTCGCCTCGGGCAATGCCAGCAGATTCGCGGTCCACGCCGGGTGCCGGGCCTGGCCGAAATTGGAGCCGACCACGTACAGGGTGTCGCCGTCGTGCACGTACAGCAGCGGTGAGGTGCGGGGTTGCCCGGATTTCCGTCCCAGCGTGGTCAGCAGAATGATCGGCGCACCGATCGGCCCCAGTACGGTGTAACGAGCACCGGTGCGCTGCAACAGTTTCCGATCCAGCGGGGTGAGGGTGCGAACCAGCCACGAACCGCCTTTCGTCGCGGCGAACGCACTCGCCGTACGTCCGAGCAGACCGGTTCGCGAGCCCCATTGCCGGTCGGGAAATTGTGCAGCCATGCAGGAATTCTAGCCGCGCGCAGAGCGTCGCCCTGTTACCGCCGCAACGCGTTCTTCGCCTTCGCCGCGAATTCGTATCCCGCACGCCAGTCGGCATCGCGGGGCGGGGCGATGAGGTGCTCGACCCCCGCGTCGGCGTAGGCCGAGACCACATCGTATGCCTGGGCGAGGTCATCGGGGAGGGGGGCGACGACGGAGACGGTAGGCGCCGGACGCCGGTGCTCGTCGGCAAAGTCGCTCAATTGTGCTGCCGCTGTGGCAGATTCGCCGGGCGACAGGCCGATGGCGAGCCAGCTGCCGGCGAATTCGGCGGCGCGGCGCATGGCGCGCGGTCCGTTGCCCGCCACCAGGATCGGGGGAACGGTGGCGGCGGGGGACAGTGCGAGCTCGGTGCCGTCCGGCAGGGTGGTGGGATGTCCGGCGATGAGGTCGGGCAGGATGCGCAATCCCTCGTCGGTGCGGCGGCCACGCTCGGTGAAGGAGGCGCCCGCGGCGCGCCAGCCGACATCACCGTGGGCCGGATTTCCGGTGCCGACGCCCAGGAGCAGGCGGTCGCCGGAGACGTACTGCAGGGCGCCGATCTGTTTGGCGGCCCAAGCGGTGGGGCGCAGTGCCAGCAGCAGCACGCCGTAGCCGATCCGGATGCGATCGGTGACGGCGGCGGCGGTGGCGAGGGTGACGGTGCTTTCCAGGATCGGGGCGCTGGCCACCAGGTGGTCGGTGGACCAGACGGAGTCGAGGCCGACTTCTTCGGCGAGGCGGGCCGCGGCGCGGACATCGCCGAGGATCGGGTGGGCCGGGTCGGGGGTCGAGGTGGGCAGGAATGTGCCTAGCAGCATGACGAGCCTTCTGTGATGTGTGTGGGCGGGGTCCCGGCGTGGATGCGCGGGACCGCCGCTCGGCGGACTGCGGTGACTCCGATGAACGTCCGGGCTCGATCGCGCCCGCTGACTGTATGAACAGGCTATTGCGGCCGATATGAGCTGAGCAATGCTCGATTTGCGCATCTGCATGTCTGAAACGCTCGCCACGCTGACGGGGTCCGGCGCTTTCGGTGCATCCGTTCGAATCGCCCCGGGAGTCCTCGGCGTGCACCGGAGCCGCTCTCCGGTAGCGCCTCACTAAGCTCACCTTCATGGCCGAGACCGCACCGTCCACCGTGTACATCGCCTCGTTGGAAGGTGACACCGGCAAATCCACCGTTGCGCTGGGAATGTTGCAGTTGCTGTCGGCGACCACGCCGCGGGTCGGGGTGTTCCGGCCGATCATGCGGACCGATCACGGGTCCGATTACATCCTGGAGTTGCTGGTCGAGCACTGCACGGCCGATATCGACTACGAGCAGGCCGTCGGGGTCACCTACGAACAGGTGCACGCCGACCCCGATGCCGCGATCAGCGATATCGTCCAGCGCTTCCACGATGTCGCGAAGGTGTGCGATGCGGTGGTGATCGTGGGCAGCGACTACACCGATGTCGCCGGGCCCAGCGAACTGCGCTACAACGCGCGGATCGCCGTGAATCTCGGCGCGCCCATTCTGCTCGTGTTGCGCGGAGCGGGGCGCACGCCGGAGGAGGTCGTGCAGGTCGCGCGGGTGTGCGAGGCCGAGCTCGAACACGAGCACGCCCGATCCACCGCGATCATCGTCAACCGCTGCGATCCGGAGCGGCTCGAGGAGGTGCGGGAGGCGCTGAGCGTGGCGGACTGCCCCTCCTGGACGATGCCGGAGGTGCCGCTGCTGACCGCGCCCACCATGCGCGAGCTGTGTGAGGCCATCGACGGGCAGGTGTATTCCGGTGATCCGGAACTGCTGCAGCGCGAGGCGCTGACGGTCATGGTCGGCGGGATGACGGCCGAGCACATTCTCGAACGTCTCACCGACGGTGTGGCGGTGATCGTGCCGGGTGATCGGTCCGACGTTCTACTCGGCCTGGTCAATGCCCATGAGGCGGAGGGTTTTCCGTCGCTGTCGGGCATCATCATGAACGGCGGGATGCTGCCCGATCCGGCGATCGCGCGGCTGATGGAGGGCTTGAAGCCGAAGCTGCCGATCCTCACCACCGAGCTGGGCACCTTCGATACCGCCAGTGCCGCCGCGCGGACCCGGGGCCGGGTGTCGCTCAGCAGTATTCGCAAGATCGACACCGCGCTGGCGCTGATGGAGCAGCGAGTGGACGGCCGGAAGTTATTGGAGCTGATCGAGGTTCCGGTGCCGTCGGTGGTAACACCGCAGATGTTCGAATATCAACTGGTGGAACGCGCGCGGGCCGATCCACGCCGGATCGTGCTGCCCGAGGGCGACGACGATCGCATCCTGCGGGCGGCCGGACGGGTCCTGCAGCGCAAGATCGCGGATCTGACCATCCTCGGTGACGAGACCACCGTGCGAGCACGCGCCGCCGAGCTCGGACTCGATATCGACGCCGCGCAGGTGCTCGATCCGCGCACCAGTGAACTGCGCGAGGGGTTCGCCGAGGAGTTCGCGCGACTGCGGGAGCACAAGGGGATGACGGTCGAGCGCGCCCGCGAATTCATGACCGACATCTCGTATTTCGGCACCATGATGGTCTACAAGGGGATCGCCGACGGGATGGTGTCCGGTGCCGCGCACACCACCGCGCACACGATCCGGCCCTCGTTCGAGATCATCAAGACCGAGGCAGGCGTGTCGACGGTATCGAGTGTGTTCCTGATGTGCCTGGCCGACCGGGTGCTCGCCTACGGTGACTGCGCGGTGGTTCCGGACCCGACCGCCGAGCAGCTCTCCGATATCGCCATCTCCTCCGCCCGTACCGCGGAGCAGTTCGGTATCGACCCGCGGGTTGCGATGCTGTCGTACTCGACCGGTGAATCCGGTTCCGGCGCCGATGTCGACAAGGTCCGTGCCGCAACCGAACTCGTGCATCGGCGAGCGCCGCGGTTGCCGGTGGAAGGGCCGATCCAATACGACGCCGCCATCGAACCCGCGGTGGCGAGCACCAAACTTCCGCATTCCGATGTCGCCGGTCGCGCAACGGTTTTCATCTTCCCGGACCTCAACACCGGTAACAACACCTACAAGGCGGTGCAGCGCAGCGCGGGCGCGGTGGCGATCGGACCGGTCCTGCAGGGCTTGCGCAAACCGGTCAACGATCTCTCCCGCGGCGCCCTGGTGGCCGACATCGTGAACACCGTGGCGATCACGGCGATCCAGGCACAGAGTGGGCTGGAGGAGGCACGGTGAGCGACAATCGCGCAGCGGCTCGCTGTGCCGACCGGGTGCGGGTGTCCCGCAAGATACAGGAGGCACGGTGAGCGACAATCGCGCAGCGGCTCGCTGTGCCGACCGGGTGCGGGTGTCCCGCGGGGTATCGGGCACGGTGAGTGACAATCGCGCAGCGGCTCGCTGTGCCGACCGGGTGCGGGTGTCCCGCAAAGGACAGGTGTGACGATGCAGGTTCTGGTGATCAACTCGGGGTCGTCGTCGATCAAATATCAATTGCTGGACCCGATTTCGGCACTGGTGATGGCGTCGGGGATGGTGTCGCGAATCGGTGAGGATGTACCACCGGGAGATATCACCGTCGAACATCACAGTGACGGCAGGAAATTCACGCATGACGGGCCGATCACCGATCACGCCGCCGGGCTGCGGGTGGTCTTCGACCTCTTCGCGCGCAGCGGCCACGATCTGACAGGTGCGGCGCTGTCGGCGGTCGGGCACCGGGTGGTGCACGGTGGGGAGGTCTTCTACGAGCCCACCGTGATCACCGATACCGTGGTGGCCGCGATCGACGAACTGTCGACCCTGGCGCCGCTGCACAATCCCGCCAATGTGACCGGTATCCGGTCGGCGCGCGACCTGCTGCCCGATGTCCCCCAGGTCGCGGTCTTCGATACGGCCTTCTTCCACGGGTTGCCCGCGGCCGCGAAAACCTATGCGATCGACGCGGATATCGCCGCGGCGCACGGGGTTCGGCGGTACGGATTCCACGGCACCTCGCACGAATACGTCTCCGGCCGGGTATCGGAACTGCTGGGGGGTGACCCCGCGACGCACAATCAGATCGTGCTGCACCTGGGCAACGGCGCGTCGGCTTCGGCGATCCGCGGTGGCCGGGCGGTGGACACCAGTATGGGACTCACACCGCTGGAGGGACTGGTGATGGGCACCAGGTCCGGCGATATCGATCCGGGCGTCCTGTTGCATCTGGCCCGCACCGCCGGACTGGGTATCGACGGTATCGACGAACTGCTCAATCGCCGCTCGGGGATCAAGGGCATATCCGGTGTCAACGATTTCCGTGAGCTGTTCGCGCTGATCGATTCGGGTGACGCCGCTGCCCGCCTGGCCTACGACGTCTATGTGCACCGGCTGCGCCGCTATATCGGTGCGTATCTGGTGGAGTTGGGGCGGGTGGACGCGATCACCTTCACCGCCGGGGTCGGCGAGAACAACGCACAGGTGCGTGCCGATGCGCTGGCCGGGTTGCAGCGGTTCGGGATCGTGGTCGATCCGTCCCTCAACAATGCGAAAGATCGTGCGGCACGCCATATTTCACCACCGGGTGCGGAGGTGACGGTGCTGGTGGTGCCGACCGACGAGGAATTGGCGATCGCGCGGGCCGCCGTCGCGCTGGTGGGCTGAGAACGGCTCTCGGATCAGAACCAGCTCTTGGCGCGTATGGCGTTGGCCAGATCGATCAGGGCGTAGCGGTGCGCCCGGCCGGGCGCACCGCGCGCGAGGCCGCGCAGTCCGGACTCGATCCCGCGCCGTAGTTCGCGTTCGCGCAACGATCTCCCGAACAGTGTCGCGCCGCGCTCGGGGGTGTGGCCGGCCTGCAGCCACGCCAGGGCGGTGCCGAGTATCAGCACCCGCATCTGGGCGACCCGGTGTTCGGCGGTGGGTAATGCCTGTAGCCGGTCCGCGGCGACGTACAGATCGGATTCGGTCAGCTCGTCGACCGATCGGGCGGTGAGCAGCAGCAGGATCGCGGTGAGTCGTGCCTCGGTGTAGTGGCGGGAGGCGGCCGGCACCTCGTCCAGGGCGGCGACCGCGTCGGGGACCCGGTCGTCGGCCGCCAGCTGCCGGGCGAGACCGAATGCGGCGCTCACCACCCCGCGATCGGTACGCCACACCGTCGTGTAGAACTTCTCCGCATACTCGCGCCACTGGGTGGGGTCGGGTGAATCCCAATGTTGCAGAACGAGTTCCGCAGTGGCGGCCAGTGCCAGCTTGGGTGCGATCTCGCCCGGTAGCGCGGCGAGTACCTCGTCGAAGCGTGCGTAGGCGCGTTCGTAATCCCGTTCCCGCAGGGCGATGAGGCCGAGGAACCAGTGCCGGCGCCAATCGTGATCACCCATGCGGTCCAGGAGATCTCGGGCCGCCACGGTTTCGTCCAGATCGAGATGGATGCGGATCTCGGCCAGCAGGCTCTCGGTGGCGAACCCGGGCGGTGCGCCGCCCGGTGCGGATTCGGCCCGGCGGCGCGCGTCGCGCACCGCGTCGAGAGCGTGCTCGGGTTCGGAGTGCACGGTGCCGGCCAGCAGGGCGGCCGACGGATCGCCGGGGTCGATCAGGGGGACCGGTAGTGCGGCGGCTATCGCGTGCGCCGACAGATTCCGCCCGCGCACGACGCCGTCGGCGTACACATCGGTCTGACCGATCAGTTCCTCGGTGCCGAAACTGGTACGCGGAGGGCTGAACACTGTGGACAGCTGTGGATGCTCGGTGCCGGACTCGGTGGCCAGGATCTCGCGCAGCACGCCCGCCAGTTGGGTGGTCATCACCCGCGCCGAGTGGAAGCGGCGGTCCGGATCGGGGTCGGTCGCGGTGAGCAGCAGTCGATGCAGGAATTCGTGGCGGGCGAGTATCGGTTCGGATTCCGGATCCGGGATGCCGTCCAGGTAGCGGCCGCCCGCCATCGGCATGTCCACCGTCAGCACGGCCAGGGTGCGGCCCACGGTGTAGAGGTCGGTGGCCGCGGTGGGTCCGGTCTGCGCGATCTCCGGAGCCTGGAAGCCCTTGGTGCCGTACAGATTTCCGTAGGAGTCGAATGGTGCCACGGCGCCGAGATCGATCAGTTTCACCTGATCCTCGGTGACCATGATGTTGTCGGGTTTGAGGTCGTTGTAGTCCAGCTCCAGCGAATGCAGATATTCGAGAGCGGGCAGGATCTCGAGCACGTAGGCCAGTGCCTCGGGTACCGGCAGCCGCTGCGGGCGACGGGAATCGAGCAGATCGCGCAGTGAGCGTCCGCCCACGTACTCCATCACGATGTAGCCGATCGGGGTCCCGTCCGGTCCCGGATGTTCGACGAAGTTGTGGATCTTGACGATGCTGGGATGGGCGAGCTCGGCCAGGTATTGGCGCTCGGCCACCGCCACCGCCTGTGCCTCGGCGTCACCGCCGTGCAGCAGGCCCTTCAACACCACCCAGCGGTCGCTGACATTGCGGTCGATGGCCAGATAGATCCAGCCCAGGCCGCCGTGTGCGATACAGCCCTGGATCTCGTACTGGTCGCGGACACTGTCACCGGGCCGCAGGTAGGGGCGGAAATCATAAGGTGCGCCGCAGTTCTCGCAGATCCCGACCGGACTCGCGGCCTGCGCGGGTGTGCTGCGGCCCACCGGCCGGCTGCAACGCCAGCAGTATCGACGGCCCTCGGCGACGACCGGATCGGCCAGGACCGCCTGCAGCGGATCCAGCTGCGGCACCGTGGTGATCGGCACCAGGCCGGCGCCCAGACGGCGGTTCGTGGGACGGGTGCGCACCGTGCGCCCGCTGCGACCGGACGGCCGGCTCGGTTCGCTGCCGGGGTGCTCGGGGCCGGGCGAGGCCGCGGTGCCCGGCCCGGTGGACTGCGGCGATGCCACGGTGCCCGGTCCGGTGAAAATCGTTGCCGCCGTGGGCGCGGGGCCGCGCTGGGTGCCCGGCGGTTCGGCGTCGCGGCGGGCCTGTGGCCGGGTCGATTCCTCGGCGGCGTCCGGAGCGGGGGTGAAAGCCGTCGGCGGATAGTCGAATTCGGGCGGATCCTGGGGTTCGGGCATGGATCAGTCCCGATAGGTCGGTTCCGGTGGTCCGGCGGCGGGGCCGAGGGCGGGAGCCAGCCAGTACCCGTACAGCCGGTTCCAGGTCCCGTCGGTCCGCAACCGCTGCAGGGTGGCATTCACGAAACGAACCATATCGTCATTGCCTTTCGGGATTCCGACACCGTAGGGCTCATCGCTGATGTTGGAGCCCACCACCTCGGCATAGGGGTCCTGTGCGGCCAGACCGGCCAGGATCGCGTCGTCGGTGCTGATCGCGTCGACCTGGCGCTGTTGCAGCACCACCAGGCAATCCGCCCAGGTGGGCACGGTCATGATCGATGCCGGCGGTCGGATCTGGCGCAGCCGGTCCAGGGATGTGGTGCCGCCGACGGCACACACGCGCTTGCCGGCCAGATCGGCCATTCCCGTGATACCGGAACCCCGCACGGCGAGCACCCGCTGGTGCGACATCAGATAGGTGGTCGAGAAGTCGACGCGCTGGCGCCGATCACAGGTGACGGTCATGGTTTTCACCACGATGTCGACGGTGTGGTCCTGCAGCGCCTTCTCACGATCCGCCGAGCCGAGGATGCGATATTCGATGCGCCGCGGATCGCCGAACAGGTCGCGCGCGATCTCGGTGGCGATCTCGACATCGAATCCGGCGAGGGTGCCGCTGAGCGGATCGCGGAAGCTGAACAGATTGCTGCCCGGGTCCAGGCCGACGAGCAGTCGGCCGCGTGCGCGGATGGCATCGAGGATGGGACCGTGGTCGGCACCGGTGGGGCGCAGACTGGCCGTCGGATCGCCGCACTGCGGTTCGGGATTCGCGGCGGGGGCCGAATCCGCCGTGGTGACCACGGCATTCGCGGGCAGCGGTGGTTCGGTGTAGTCGCTGGAATCGGATCCGTGTGGCGCCGATGGTGTCCCACCGCATCCGGCGATCATCAGCAGCGCCGTGGCGATCGCCGCCAGCCGGGCCGATCGCATCGTGAGTAGTCGTCTGCTCATCGGTACTCCCGAAACCGTGGCCACAGACCCGCCAGCACCAGCGCGGCCGCCAGGGCCGCCAGGGTGAGCGCGCCCGGCGCGAGGAAGTCCAGCGCCCGGGCGGCGTCGGAGATATTGCCGCGCAGGTTGTTACGGGTATCGGAGATCCCCGCGGCCAGCGCGTTGTCCAGCGTGTCCACGGCGGCGCTGGCCTGGGACGGATCCGAGCCGATCGCCACCGCCGACGCGGTCGGGAAGTCACCGCGGCCCAGTGCGTCGTTCATGCGCTGATGGGCGGTCCGCCAGCGTGCCAGCGAATCGTGCGCGCGCCGCACCTCACCGGAACCCGGTGCGCTGCCGGGATAGTCGGACAACAACTTGTCGAGACGACCGATGGCGGTATCGAAGGCCTGGTCATAATCGCCACTGGCGTCACGGCGCACCAGTTTCAGCGTCTCCGCGGCGCGGGCCTGCTGGGCGAGGATGCGGCTCTCGGTCAGCGCGGCGCCGGGTACGGCGCCATCGTCCCGGCCCGACATCGTCGAGACAGCCGATATCGAACCCGCGGTCACCGTCCACGCCAGCAGGAGCAACAACATCGCCGAGGCGGCCAGTAGACCCGGATTGAGCACCCGGCGCCAGCGGCGGGCCAGATAGAACTGCCCGGCGACCAAGGCGCCGAACGCCACGATCGGCAGGATGATCGCGGCCCAGGGCGGACGTACGTGGCGATGCTGGGTCGCCGCGATCGCCGCGGAGCGATGCTCCTGCAACTCCTGTGCCATCTTCAACATTCGCGTCTGCATCAGATTCGACGCCTCGCTGAGATAGGCGGCACCGACCGGATGGCCCTCGCGGTTGTTGGCCCGTGCGGTCTCGATCAGGCCCGTGTAGACCGGTAGTTCGGTCGCCATCCCCGTGCGCAGCCGGGTATCGGTGTCGAGGCCGGCGCCCCCGGGGGGACCCGCATTGCTCGACTGCGCCACCAGCTCCGCCGCGGCCTCGCCGATCGCCTGGTCATAGCGGTCGCGGACCGGTTTCGGTTCCAGCCCACCGGATATGAAAGCGGTGCCCGCGGCGGCATCGGCGACCGACAGCGAGGTGTAGAGGCGCTGGGCCGAATTGGCATCGGGCTCGGCCTCGTTCAGCAGTTGATCGAGTGCGTGCTGACGGTTGCCCACCTCGGCGGAGGTGATGGCCCCCGCCAGCAGGCACAGCCCCAGCAATGCCAGCCCCAGCGCGATCAATCGGGCCGGTGAGGAGCGGGCGAACCCCCGCATATCGGTCGCGTCGAGCCGACGCCGCACCGCCGTCGCGTCCAGCCGTCGCCGTACGGCGGTCCGGTCGAACCGGCTCAGCAGCTCGGTGCGAGCCATGCTCGCCTCCGTTCGTTCCCCGGGTTGCATTGTGTGGTCTGAGCTTATTGTGGTCGTACGGGTATCGCTGGACATGTGTCGGGCATGACGGCGCTACCACGAGGTCGGCGCGGATCGGGCTGCCGGCGCGGATCGGGACGAGGCGGAGTATGCGCGGTGACGGAGACGGGTTTCTGGTGAGCCCCGATGGGACGCGGCAGTGGGGCCTGTTCGGTGCGGCCGGACTGTTGTTGCGGGCGCCCAGGCCGGGTGGCGGGGCGGTGGTGTTGCTGCAGCATCGCGCGCCGTGGAGTCATCAGGGCGGAACATGGGCACTGCCCGGTGGTGCACGCGACAGTCATGAGACAAGCGTGCACGCCGCGGTGCGAGAAGCACAGGAGGAAACCGGAATTGCCCCCGATGTGGTTCGGGTGCGAGGCAGCCGGGTAACCAGTACCGCCGCCAGCGGCTGGACCTACACGACGGTGGTCGCCGACGTTCCGGAAACCCTGCGGACCGTCGCGAACAAGGAGAGCGCCGAATTGGCCTGGGTGCCCGAGGAGGAGGTCGACGACCATCCGCTGCATCCAGGCTTCGCGGCAGCCTGGCCCGAATTGCGCGCGGCGGCCGCCCGGCTGGAGCTCGACGGGATCGCCGAGGCGGAGGCCATCGCGGCATCGCTGCCCCGCACCGTGGACCTGGCCGAACGCGGATTCTTCTGGCTGGACGCGGTCGCCGCGCACGAGGCCGCCGCTCGACGAGAACCCCTCGCCGCCGCGGATGAGAGGGCTGTCGACGGAGACGGATCGGGCCACCGCGCCACCGATCGGCCAGTGGGAACGCCGACCGGAATCGACGAGCCCGCCGCTTCCGGCCCGACCCGGCCCACGGTACGAATCGTCCGGGATGTCAACGGAACCGATACTGCCGACCACCTGCTGGTACTGACCCTGGATCAACTGTTGAACTGAGCACCGGTCCGTTCAGGTGTCGCGGGCGGCGTTGTCCAGCAGCCGCTGCTTGAGCGCGCGGGCCGCCGTCTGTGGATCACGGGCCGCGGTGATCGCCCGCACCACCACGATTCGGCCGGCCCCCGCCGCCAGCACCTCGGGCAGCCGCTCGCTGTCGACGCCGCCGATGGCGAACCACGGCCGGCTCGGATGCGAATCCGCGGTGGATCGCACCAGATCGATACCCGCCGCGGTGCGGCCGGGCTTGGTCGGGGTGTTCCAGACCGGGCCGGTGCAGAAGTAATCGATGTTCTCGTCGACCACCGCGAGGCCCGCCTGATTGCGATTGTGGGTGGAGCGGCCGATCACCACATCCGGCCCCACGATCTGCCGGGCGTAGAAGGGCGGCAGATCACCCTGGCCCAGATGCAGGACGTCGGCCCCCGCCGCCAGCGCGATATCGGCGCGATCGTTGACCGCGACCAGGGCGCCGTGCCGGCGGGCCGCGGACTTCAACTCCGCGAGCGCGCCCAGTTCGGCCCCGGCTTCGAGCGGGCCGAACTTGGCCTCACCGGCCGAACCCTTGTCACGCAGCTGGATGATGTCGACACCGCCCGAGAGCGCGGCTTCGGCGAAGGCGGCCAGATCGCCGGTATCGCGCCGGGCGTCGGTGCACAGGTACAGCAGCGCCGAGTTCAGGCGCTCGCGCGGTGCGATCGGACGATGCGGTTGGGACGGTTGCACAGGTCCGACGGTAGCCGCGCTACCGTTGGTAGTCGAAACACGAGGGCATTCCCGCAGCGATGGCGGCCGCGCGGGAACGCCGATCTCCCGGTCGCGGCCGTGCCGATGCTGTGCGTCGGCGGTTTGCGTGCGAGTCGGGTTCGAGTGAGGTGGAGTGATGCGAAGTCTGGCCGTCGTCGGTGGGGGCGTGATCGGGCTGGCGGTGGCGTGGCGCGCCGCCGAACAGGGCTGGTCGGTGACGATCTACGACCCGGCCGCCGGTACCGGTGCCTCCTGGGTGGCGGGCGGCATGCTCGCCCCGCTGTCGGAGGGCTGGCCCGGGGAGGACGATCTGCTCGCATTCGGCGCCGCGTCATTGCGGCGCTGGCCGGAATTCGCCGCGCGGCTGCGCGCGGCGACCGGGGTGGACGTCTTCGTGGCAGATCAGACGCTGACCCTGGCGTTGGACGCCGCCGATGCCGCCGACCTGCGGACCATCGCCGATTTCTGCGGCGGCCACGGCCATGACATGCGGGTCCTCGACCGCGCGGGCGTCCGTGCCGCGGAGACGGGGCTGTCGCGCACGGTCCGGGCAGGTCTGCTGGCCACCGGCGAACCGGCCGTGGACAACCGACTCCTGGTCGACGCCCTGCGGCGCGGGTGTGAACAGGCCGGTGTGCACATCCGGGCGGAAGCGGTGCGCGCTGTGGAAGAACTCGGGCACGATCAGATCGTGCTGGCCGCGGGCTCGGGCAGTGCGCGGCTGTGGGACCTACCGGTGCGGCCGGTCAAGGGCGAGATCCTGCGTTTGCGCCGCCGTCCCGGGACTCCACCGCCGCCGCATCGGGTGATCCGGGCGCGGGTGCACGGTCGTCCGATCTATCTGGTGCCGCGGGCCGAGGGCCTGGTGGTCGGTGCCACCCAGTACGAGGCCGGTTTCGACACCACGGTCACCGTTGCCGGTGTCCGGGATCTGATCGCCGACGCCGAATCCGTGTGGCCCGCGCTGGGCGAGTACGAACTGTCGGAGGCGACCGCGGGCGGGCGGCCCAGCACGCCGGACAATCTGCCGCTGATCGGCCGGTTGTCGGATCGGGTGGTGGCCGCCACCGGTCACGGCCGCAACGGCATTCTCGGTGTCCCTGTCACGGTGGACGCCGTCGCGGCGCTGCTGGCCGGCGACACCCTGGCCGAGGCGAAAGCCGCCGATCCGCGGCGCTTCGCAGCACGCTTCCCGTCCGGCGGCGAAAGTGCCGGTGCCGCATCATCATCAGGAGGTATCCAGTGACCGCTGAACCGAAGGTCATCCCCGTCGCCGTCACCGTGAACGGCGTCGAACACGAATTCGCCGAGCCGCTGTCGGTGCGCGAATTGCTCGAGCGGCTCGAATTGCCGTGCCGCGGTGTGGCACTGGCGGTGGACGGCGCGCTGTTCCCGAAGGGCCGCTGGGACGAGCCGGTCGGGCGCGGCTGGCAGATCGAGGTGCTCACGGCGGTGCAGGGTGGCTGATCCGATGCTGACCGAACCACTGCGGATCGCCGATCGGGAGTTCGGCTCCCGGCTGATCATGGGCACCGGCGGTGCGGAGAATCTCGCGGTACTCGAGGAGGCCCTGGTCGCCTCCGGTACGGAATTGACCACGGTCGCCATGCGCCGCGTCGACGCCGCGGGCGGTACCGGCGTGCTGGACCTGCTCAAACGGCTGGACATCGCGCCGCTGCCCAATACCGCGGGCTGCCGCACGGCGGCCGAGGCGGTGCTCACCGCACAGCTGGGCCGCGAGGCGCTGGAGACCGACTGGGTGAAACTCGAGGTCATCGCCGACGAACGGACCCTGCTTCCCGACGCGATCGAATTGGTCTCCGCCGCAGAACAATTGGTGGATGACGGTTTCGTGGTGTTGCCCTACACGACCGATGATCCGGTGCTGGCGCGGCGGCTCGAGGATGCCGGCTGTGTGGCGGTGATGCCGCTGGGCGCGCCGATCGGCACCGGGCTGGGCATCGGGAATCCGCACAACATCGAGATGATCGTCGAGGCCGCGGGTGTTCCGGTGATCCTCGATGCCGGTATCGGGACCGCCAGCGATGCCGCGCTGGCGATGGAGCTGGGCTGTTCGGCGGTGCTGCTGGCCACCGCCGTCACCCGGGCCCGGCATCCCGCGCGGATGGCCTCGGCGATGGCGGCCGCGGTACAGGCCGGATATCTGGCCCGCCACGCCGGACGTATCCCCAAGCGGTTCTGGGCTCAGGCGTCCTCGCCGGCGGTGTGAGGGCCGGGCTCGGGGTACCCACCGGGGATCTCCAGGATGACAGTCATCCACAAGGATGACCTCGACTCGCGACCTGTGAGCGATAGTGTCCGGGCGATTTCTCGGCGAGACTGGTGCACATGATCGAATGCAGAGGTCTCACCAAGCGTTACGGTGCCACCGTCGCCGTCGATGACCTGTCGTTCACGGTCACCCCCGGCAAGGTGACCGGGTTTCTTGGCCCGAACGGCGCCGGTAAGTCGACGACGATGCGGATGATTCTGGGGCTGGACCGGCCCACCGCGGGTACCGCCCGCATCGAGGGACTGGCCTATCGGCAACTGAAGAATCCGTTGCGCTCGGTGGGCGCCCTGCTGGATGCGAAGTGGGTGCACCCGAACCGGTCGGCGCGCTCACATCTGCGCTGGCTGGCGGCATCGAACGACATTCCCGCCACACGGGTCGACGAGGTGCTGCACCTGGTCGGGCTGACCGAGGTCGCGAACAAGAAGGCCGGCGGGTTCTCCCTCGGTATGTCGCAGCGGCTCGGGCTGGCGGCGACCCTGCTCGGCGATCCGCCGGTGCTGCTGTTCGACGAGCCGGTGAACGGTCTCGATCCCGAGGGCATCCTGTGGATCCGGCGCTTCATGCAGAAGCTGGCCGCCGAGGGCCGCACGGTTCTGGTGTCGAGCCATCTGCTGTCGGAGATGGCGCAGACCGCCGACCATCTGGTGGTCATCGGCCGCGGCCGGCTCATCGCCGATACCGACACCAAGGATTTCATCGCGAAATCCTCGGAATCGACCGTGCGCGTGCGTAGTCCGCAACTCGATGAACTGCGCAGCCTGCTCACCTCGAACGGAATGACGGTGCGCGAGGACGGCAGCGCCGGTGATCCGGAGACGGCCGCCGCCACCGATGCGGCCGCTGCCCTGGTCGTCGTCGGCGAAACCAGCGATGCCATCGGCAAACTGGCCGGTGCCAACAGCATCACCCTGTTCGAGCTCGCGCCGCAGCACGCGTCGCTCGAGGAGGCGTTCATGCGGATGACCGGAGGTGCGGTGCAGTACCACGGTGAAGCCGCCGGTCAGGTCATGGGAGGTGCGCTGTAATGGGAATCGTCGCAGCGGAACGAATCAAACTCACCACCACCCGCTCGCCCTGGTGGTGCTCGGCCATCGTGGTCGTGCTCGGCATCGGGCTGGCCGCGTTGTTCGCCGCGGTGTCGAAGGCCAGCGTGGGCAAGGAGGGCGAGACCCTGATGACCACGGCCGGCGCGGTCGCCGGGGTCCGTGGTTTCGGCGTCATGGTCCTGATGATCATGGCCGCGTTGACCGTGACCAGCGAATACCGCTTCGGGATCATTCGCTCCACATTCCAGGCCACCCCGAACCGCGCGCTGGTACTGACCACGAAGGCGCTGCTGAGCGGGGTCTACGCCGCGGTGCTGACCTTCGTGCTGGCGCTGGTGGCCTATGCGATCGCCAAGCCGCTGTCCGGTGACGCCGGGCTGCAGATGAGCCTGAGTTCGGAAATCGATTGGCGCGCGCTCTACGGCACCGCGATCTACGCCTTCCTGGGTGTGGTGCTGGCGGTCGGCGTGGGCGCGCTGGTGCGGCAGTCGGCGGCGGCGATCTCACTGATCGTGTTGTGGCCCTTGCTGATCGAGACACTGCTCGGCAGTTTCGGATCCTTCGGCCGCAATGTGACGCCGTTCCTGCCCTTCGCCAACATGGACCACTTCATCGACGACAGTTCCGCGTCCTCGTCGAGCTGGCACTGGGGTCCGTGGGGCGGGTTGATCTACTTCCTCGTGTTCACCGCGGTGGTCTTCGGCGCCGCACTGGTCGTGACCGATCGCCGCGACGCCTGACAGATCAGGAAATCTCGAGACCTGCTCGTCCCGGAGACAAAGCTCACCCTCGCTACTCCGGGGCGGGAGGGCGGTCCTGTCGGGGGACTGCTGTCGCGTTCACCACTGCCCGGTGAACGCGCCGACCACCGGCCCGCTGCACGGCTGCTCGCCCAGCCGGCGCAGCGGGCCGGTGTTATGTATGCAAACCCTGTGTGAACAGGGCATCCGCATCTTTCGGACGGCACGGTGAATCGGTAGCATCGGCCACGCAACTTGCACGTTATCCATCGGCGGACCCACCGTTGTGCCCGCTCCGTCCGATCGGGAGGTGTCAGGTGGCGATCATTGGCTACGCTCGGGACGTGAGCGACAAATCCTCCGGCGACGGTGAAAAATCGTCCCGCACAGCCGGTCCCGGCGGTTCGGGGACGCGCCGCAAAGGATCCGGTGCGCGCCGCACCGGTCGAGGACTCGGTGCCGGCCGTGAGGCCGATCCGGACACCACGCCCGTACCTGCCGAAATGCCCGAAATCGTCGATGTCGGGCCGGTCGTGGATCCCGACTCGGAGATCCTCGTCGAGGACTTCGAGGCCCTGGCCGCGGCCGCGGATGGGCGTCGCCGGCCGTCCGGGCGGTTGCGGGCCGCACAACTGTCTTCGCTGATGTCGGCGGCCAATCAGCGGGCCGATGTCATCGGTGTCATTCGCCGGGCCCGGGAGAATCTGCCCGGCGATCCCGCCTTCGGTGATCCGCTGTCGTTGTCCGGTCCGGGGGGTGCCCGTGCGGTGGCGCGTGCCGCCGACAAGATCGTGGGAGATTCCCCCAGTGCTGCCAAGGAGCTCGGCCTGGGCGCGCTCCAGGTCTGGCAGGCCATGCTGGAGCGGGTGGGCCGCGGTAAGGGCAGCCAGGATGTGACGATCCTGTTCACCGATCTGGTGTCCTTTTCACGCTGGTCGTTGTCGGCCGGTGACGAGGCGACCCTCGAGCTACTGCGTCGCGTCGCCGTCGCGATCGAACCGCCGATCGTCGACCGTGGCGGTCAGGTCGTCAAGCGCATGGGTGATGGGGTGATGGCGGTCTTCGCCTCCCCGGACAGTGCGGTCCGTGCCATCCTCACCGCGAAACGCAATCTGGAGAAGGTGCAGGTCCAGGGCTATCATCCGCGCATGCGAGCCGGTTTGCACACCGGTAGCCCACGCGAAATCGGCGGCGACTGGCTCGGAGTGGACGTCACCGTCGCCGCGCGGGTGATGGAGGCCGGCGGCAACGGCAACACGATGATCTCGGAGACGGCACTGGAGGCGCTGGAACCGAGCACGCTGGCCGACCTCGAGGTGACCGCCAAGCCCTATCGGCGCAGTATGTTCGCCGCCCCGCTCAACGGGGTGCCGGAAGGGATGCGGATATTCCGGTTGGCGGGGGACTAGCCCCCGCCGGACCGGGGGCCGGTCAGTCAGCCGATGTTCATGTCGACCACGGTGTAGAACGCCATTCCGGTGTCCGCGACCTCGCAGACTCCCAGCAGCACGTGATAACCCAGGCGATCGGGCAGCGTGATGGTGTGGGAGAGATCGGCGGCCGTCATACCGCCGTCCGCGAAGGGTTTGAAGGAGTCGGGGTCCCAGTAGTTCGGCACCGTTGACGCGAATGTGGTGAACGGGCGGCATGCGTCGGCGGGGATGTATCCGAGGCGGTTGTCGGGAACGACCGGGTCGAGGGGCGCTTGATGGAAGTGCCTGCGTGACAGCGGCTCCTCCGGGTTCCACTGCGGATGCGTACAGAAGTAGTTGAAGCGCCGGACCTTGTGCGTCGCGCGGGTCGACCATCGGATGGTGATCGACGCTCCCGGCTCGATGAGGTTCGCGGTCCAGGTCGACGAGCCGGGTCTGTCCAGGTTGCGCGCATCGCCGCGACCGGCACTGGCGATGCGCCCATCGGGGATCTGCCGGCCGGGGATGCTGTCACTGGGCTGATCCTCGGGCCGGTATCGATCGGTCAGACCGCCCTGCGTGGCGGGGAAGAATTTCATCGCTTCCAGCTCGTAGGCGATCCACTCGTGCACACCGGCTACCGTCACACGCGGCCGCGGGGACGAGATGAGCATCGGCCAACACCGTCCGATCGGTCGGGAAGTGACTGTTGTCAGGCTGCCGACGTGACGTGGGACTACACGACTGCCGGGCGGCGGGCCGCGTTGTCGGCGATGGCCGCGATGATGAGATCGAGCAGCGGTCCGGGCAGGTCATGGCCCATCGTGTCGAACGGCAGATACGCCGATCCGGGGATCGCCGCGTGGGTCGCTTCGCCACCGGCGATCCTGATGAGCGAATCCTCGGAGCCGTGGATGACGAGTGCCGGCACCTCGAGCTGCCGGAGCCTGCTCGTCCGGTCCGGAGCGATCAGCGCCGCCGTCGTCTGGCGGATCGCGCCTTGTGGGTGACGAGCTCGGTCATAGGCCCGGGCGGCCAGTGCGTAACGCCGGTCCCGCTCGCGCTCGGCGTAGGTCTTCGAACCGATCAGGGTGTAGAGGGCGACCATCTGCGCGATCGCTTCCTCACGATTCGAGGGCAGGGGACTGGTCAGCTCTTCGAGTACCGCGCTGTGCGGCATCCCGATGCTGAAATGCGGAGTGCTCATGATCGAGCACAGTGAGCGCACCCGCGGTGCGTATTCGATCGCGACCAGCTGGGCGACCATTCCGCCCATCGAGGCGCCGACGACATGCGCCTCCGCGATTCCGAGGTGATCGAGCAGTTCCATCGCGTCGCGCGCGATGGCTCGCAGGAAGTACTGACTGGGCGTGACCTTCCATTCGGTCAGACCGCTGTCGCGATTGTCGGGGCGAATGACCCGGAATCCGCGGGCGCCGAGATCGTCGACGAGTTCCTGCGGCCAATGGATCAACTGCGAATTGAGGCCCGTGATCAGCAGCAGTGGTTCCCCCGACGGATCACCCTCGTCGCGGTAACACATCCTGACCTCGGACAGTTCGGCGAACTGATCGATCGCATCGTTCATGACAAACCTTCCCGAAGGTATGGATGACCATGACAGATATCGAGCAGGTGAGAACGAACTGCACTCGGGTGTTCACGAAGTTGCCGGCGTCGCCGCACGTCAATGATCCCTCATCGCCGACCTGCGGCGCAACGGTTTCGATCGCCGCGGGTGCCCGATCGGCTTCGGTACCAGCGCGGACCGAATTCTGTCGATGCCAGGTTGACACTCACCGTTAGGATGACAGTCATGTCGAGCCCCGAGGCATCCAGAGTGGGGGGCTTTCGGTCACACCGTCAGCCCCTGAATCACTGAGTTCTCCGCCTTCCCGCCTGTCGCTTCCGCGTGGGCGGTCCGCTGGCCACGCTCGGGGCTGACCGTGGTGACGAGACGGCTTCTGTTCGTTCTCTCTCCTCGGAGTCCTCGATGCCTTTTGCTCTCCATCTGCTTGCCTCGGCTGTCTTCGCCATGGGCACTTCGGAATTCATGCTCGCCGGGCTGGTACCGGATATCGCCACCGATCTCGATGTGCCGATCGGGACCGCCGGTTTGCTCACCTCGGCGTTCGCGGTCGGGATGGTCGTCGGCGCACCGGCGATGGCCGCGCTTGCTCGCCGGTGGGCGCCCAGGACCACGCTGATCGGCTGCGTAGTCGTGTTCGCGCTCTGTCATGTCGTCGGTGCCGTCACGCCGATGTTCGCGGCGCTCTTCGGAACTCGCATGGTGGCGGCCGTGGCCGCCGCCGGATTTCTGGCGGTCGCGCTGAGCACCGCGGCCGAACTCGCTCCCCCGGATCGGAAGGGCCGGGCGCTGGCCATCCTGCTGTCCGGTACGACGATCGCCACCGTCGCCGGTGTCCCGGCCGGAGCCCTGCTCGGTACCGCACTGGGCTGGCGGGCGACCTTCTGGGCGATCGCGCTGCTGTGTGTTCCCGCTGCGCTGGGCATCGCCCTCGGTGTTCCGGGCCGATCGGCCGACGCGGCGGCCGGGGATTTCTCGATCCGGTTCGAACTCGCTCAACTCCGGATGCCGCGGTTGTTGTTCGCGATGCTGCTCGGCGCGCTGGTCAACGGCGCCACGTTCGCCGTGTTCACCTTCCTGGCGCCGATCGTCACCGACATCGCCGGTCTCGGCGATTGGTGGATCTCCGCGGCGCTGGTGCTGTTCGGCATCGGATCCTTCGTCGGTGTCACGGCCGCGGGGCGGCTCTCCGATCGGTATCCCGGCCCGATCATCGCTGTCGGCGGTCCCGCGCTGATGCTGGGATGGGTCGCGCTCGCGCTGCTCGCCGCGCATCCGGCGGCGCTGCTCGGCCTCGTATTCGTCCAGGGCGCCTTGGCTTTTGCCGTGGGGAGCACACTGATCACCCGAGTGCTCTACGCGGCCGCCGGCGCCCCGGCGATGGGTGGCTCGTATGCGACTGCCGCACTCAATATCGGAGCCGCGGCCGGACCGGCGATCGCAGCGGCGACCATCGCGGCCGGTGAGCTGATGCCGGTGTGGCTGGCGGCAGCGTCGACGGGCCTCGCCGTGGTCGTCGCATTGCCGTTGTTGCGGGTGCTAGCGCCCAGGGACCTGGAAAATGCCCGCTGACCGGCGCCGCGCCGGGCTGTCCGGTCAGTGCGTGTGTGGCCGGGGAATGTGGATGCCCGCCGAGCGGAGTTTGGCTTCGACGAGCCTGGTCAGCCGAGCGGCGGCCGGTGCCTGCTCACCGCGTTGGTTGGCGATCATCCGGTATCGGGCAGCGCCCTCGGTGGGAGCCTGCAGGCCGGTCACGATCTTCAGTTGAGCGGGATTGGCGAGGTAGTGGTCGGCCATGGCAGTGGCCAGTTCATCGATGCGGGGATCGTCGGGGGCCCAGGTCGCGGCTTCGGCGGCGCGTGTGCTCAGGGCGACGAACCGGGGGTCTCGCATGGCCGGCTCGACATGGGTGAGGTAGTCGTCGAAACCCTCGGGGACAAGGGCTTTCGCCAGGACCAAGCCTTCCCGCGCGGCCGTCACCTCGTCCGGGCCGAAGCCGAGTCCGGGCATGCGTTCCAGCAGGGCCACGGCGCGGTCGGGCAGCAGTGCCCGATTGCCGTCGGCGAGCCGGCGGAGTGTCTCGCGGCGCGCGGTCAGCTCCACGATCTGCGCGGTGATCTGCCGCTCGACGAGGGTGAGCGTGTCGGCGAAGGACTCGGCATCGGCATCGAGCAGCGGTGCGATCTCGGCCAGCGGCACACCCGCCCCGGCCAGCGTCCGGACCTGGACCAGCCGCAGCAGCTCGGCCGATCCGTACCGCCGGTAACCGGAACTGTCACGCTCGGGCTCGGCGACCAGGCCGAGTTTGTGATAGTGCCGCACCGTCTTGACGGTGACGCCGACAAATGCGGCCGCTTGCCCGATCGTGACACCGGTGTTCATCCGCTCAGCCTGCCTCGTGCTCGAACGTGCCCGTCGATCAGGCCGCCGACTGGGCCGGATCGGTGCGCCCGCCACGGAACACCTCGGCGACGAGTCGCTGGGTCGCCTGCTGGAACGGCACGGCCATCGACATCGCGGCATCGTCGATGTAGTTCAGTGTGGCGGACAGGATTTTGCTGCCGTCGGGCGTGCTGAACATCAGCGCCGCGTGACCGGCCGCGCCGCCGTTGTGGGTGATCACGGTGTCACCGTCGCCGATGTGTTGCACGAACACGCCCAGGCCGTAGTCCATCCCCGGGATGCCGGTGGGGCGCGCGGCGTACATCTGAGCCAGCAGCTCGGCCGGGAGGAGTTTCCCGCTCACCAGCGCGGAGATGAATGTGGCCAGGTCCGCGCTGGTCGAGATCATGTCACCGCCGCTCGAGATCCAGGATGGGTTGTGGCTGGTGACGTCGACCGTCTTCTCCTGCCCCGCATCGTCGTACCGGTAGTACGCGTGCGCGTGCGGCTCGGCGATGTCGGTCTCGCTGCTCGGTGTGGCGGTCTCGGTCAGCCCGAGCGGCTCGATGATCAGCCGCTGTGCCTCCTCGGCGAACGAGCGGCCGGTGACCTTCTCGATCAACAGCCGGGCGATGACGTAATTGGTGTTGGAGTAACTCCAGTCGGTCCCCGGCTCGAACCGCGCCGGCTTGGACAGGGCCAGCTCCACCAGCTCCGCGGGCCGGTAGGTGTGGAACCGGTTGTCCACCCATTCCTTCCCGGCCGGGGTCGCGGGGATTCCTGTGACGACCGACCCGTCGGGGTAGTACTCACCGGTGAAGTTGAACACGCCGCTGGTGTGCTGCAACAACATTCGCACGGTGATCCGCTGGTCGAACCCGAACTCGGGCAGGTACTCCGCGACCGGGGTATCGAGTTCGATCCTGCCCTCGTCCACGAGCCGCAGCACCAGCGTCGCGACGAAGGTCTTGGTATTGCTGCCGATCCGGACGTGACCGTCGACGGGCGGCGTCGCCGTCGCGCCGAGCTCGGCGACTCCGGCGCTGCCGGTCCACTCGCCTCGCTCGTCACGCACACGCAGCGTGATACCGGTGATGCCGGATTCGACGATGCCCTCGAGGGCCCGCTGCAGTTCCGGGCGATTGGGTTCGGTCGGGTCGATGGACATGGCTTGTGCTCCTCGAGTCTGTGGTGCTCGGCGCTCG
Source organism: Nocardia sp. NPDC052254 (assembly GCF_040679495.1). NCBI lineage: Bacteria > Bacillati > Actinomycetota > Actinomycetes > Mycobacteriales > Nocardiaceae > Nocardia > Nocardia sp. NPDC052254. The sequence continues at coordinate 871,524 of NZ_JBFAUW010000002.1, forward strand.
TCGTGCCGATGCGATGAGCGTGCACCCTGACCCAAGGTCAACCTCAACAGTGATCTGAGTCACTCGATTGGGCCGCGTCGGTGGCCCAGGCGGCCCGTCACCACCAGGCGATCGCGCCCACGACGGCGAGTACCGCGCACACGCCCAGAATCGCCGCCATCACGCGACTGTTCTTCCACATCGTGAAGGCGCCGCCGACCAGGAATCCGGCCAGTGCCAGCAGGAAGACGACAACAATGGAATTGGACACCCCGTCATCTTGCCCGGCGGCCGGGCGTCGCTGCGCACCGGCCTGCGTGGTGGTGCTCTCGGTGGTCGAGTCGAACGGTATTTCGGCAGCCGCGCCGTGGTTCACCTGCGGGTTCGCCAATTAACAAGCACGCAGGCTTGATTTTTTATGGCCCCGATGTGACCCTGGAACGCGACGCAGCGCAGGTGCTGCGGTAGCCACGTCGCAGGAGGAGGCGCCGCGCAGATGACCAGTCTGGGCTCCGATCCGGAAGTCCTCCGGATCGGTAACTGTTCCGGGTTCTACGGTGACCGGGCGAGCGCCATGCGCGAGATGCTCGAAGGCGGGCGGCTCGATGTGCTCACCGGGGACTATCTCGCCGAATTGACCATGCTGATCCTGGGGCGCGATCGGATGAAGGATCCGGCGCTGGGGTATGCCAAGACCTTCGTCCGGCAACTCGAGGACACGCTCGGTCTCGCGGTCGAGCGCGGTGTGCGGATCGTCGTGAATGCCGGAGGACTCAATCCGGCCGGGCTGGCGCAGCGCGTCGGTGAGCTCGCGGCGAAGCTCGGCTCGGCGGTGAGGATCGCCCACGTGCACGGTGACGATCTGCTGCCGCGCGCACAGGAACTGGGGCTCGGAACCCCGCTGACCGCCAACGCCTATCTGGGCGCATGGGGTATCGCCGAGGCGTTGAACGCCGGGGCCGATATCGTCGTCACCGGCCGGGTCACCGACGCCGCGCTGGTGGTCGGTCCCGCCGCCGCGCACTTCGGCTGGGCCCGAGACGATTTCGACGCACTCGCCGGTGCGGTCGTGGCGGGCCATGTGATCGAATGCGGAACCCAGGCCACCGGCGGCAATTTCGCGTTCTTCACCGAACTCGGGGACCTGGGTCGGCCGGGATTCCCCCTCGCCGAGGTGCGCCGCGACGGCAGCAGCGTCATCACCAAACACGACGGCACGGGTGGCGCGGTCACCGTCGACACGGTCGAAGCGCAGCTCATGTACGAGATCCAGAGTGCCCGCTATGCCGGACCCGATGTCACCGCGCGGCTGGACAGTATCCGGCTCGCCGCCGACGGACCGGACCGGGTACTGATCAGCGGGGTCACCGGTGAGGCGCCGCCGCCGCGATTGAAGGTGTCGCTGAATACCATCGGCGGCTTCCGCAACGAGATGACCTTCGTGCTGACCGGACTCGACATCGAGGCCAAAGCTCAACTGGCGCAACGACAGCTGGAGAGCTGGCTCCCGGTGCGCCCGGCCGAACTGGACTGGTCGTTGTCGCGGCTGGACCGGCCCGATGCCGACACCGAGGAACAGGCCAGCGCACTGCTGCGCTGTGTGGTCCGTGATCCCGATCCGAACAAGGTCGGACGCGTGTTCTCCAGTGTCGCGGTCGAATTGGCGCTGGCCAGTTATCCCGGCTTCACGCTGACCTCACCGCCTGGAAACGGGTCCCCCTATGGGGTGTTCACCGCGGGCTACGTCGACGCGGGCGAGGTCGCGCATGCCGTGGTCCTGCCGGACGGCTCCGAAGTCGCCGTGGCGCCTGCCGCGCCGACCGCCGAACTGGCCGAGGTGCCCGCCCCCGACCTTCCGGAACCGCTGCCGCACAGCGAAACCCGCCGTGTGCCGCTGGGCTCCATCGTCATGGCGCGCAGTGGTGACAAGGGCGGTAACGCCAATATCGGCGTCTGGGTGCGCACCGACGAACAGTGGCGCTGGCTCGTGCACACGCTCACCGTCGACGAGCTGAAGGCGCTGCTGCCGGAGACCGCGAAGCTGACCGTCACCCGGCACGTACTGCCGAATCTGCGGGCGGTGAACTTCATCATCGAGGACCTGCTCGGACTCGGCGTCGCCTACCAGGCCCGATTCGATCCACAAGCCAAGGGACTCGGCGAATGGCTGCGATCCCGACACATCGACATACCAGTGGAGTTGCTACCGTGAGCGTCTGGGATACGCCCGAGCGGCGTGAATTGCGTTCGACCGTCAGAGGTTTCGCCGAGCGTGAGGTGCTGCCGTATCTGGACGACTGGGAGCGGGCCGGGGAGATCCCGCGGGAACTGCACAAGAAGGCCGGTGCCCTGGGCCTGCTCGGCATCCAGTTCCCGGAGGCGGTCGGCGGCGCCGGCGGCGACGGTATCGATGCCGCGGTCGTGGCCGAGGAGATGCACTACGCGGGTTGCTCCGGCGGCCTGTTCGCCTCCCTGTTCACCTGCGGAATCGCGGTGCCGCACATGGCGGCCACCGGTGACTCGGAGCTGATCGAGAACTGGGTGAAGCCCACCCTGGCGGGCGAGAAGATCGGCTCGCTGGCGATCACCGAACCGGGCGGTGGCTCCGATGTCGGTCACCTCACCACCGGTGCCGTGCGCGACGGTGACGAATACGTGGTCAACGGGTCGAAGACGTTCATCACCTCCGGTGTGCGCGCCGACTACGTCGTGACCGCCGTGCGCACGGGTGGTCCCGGTGCGTCCGGAGTGTCGTTGCTGCTGGTCGAGAAGGACCGGCCCGGCTTCACCGTGAGCCGCAAGCTGGAGAAGATGGGCTGGCTGGCCTCCGACACCGCCGAACTGTCGTATGTGGATGTGCGAGTGCCGGTCTCGAATCTGGTGGGTGCGGAGAACTCCGGCTTCGCGCAGATCGCCCAGGCCTTCGTCAGCGAGCGGGTGGGGCTGGCGGTGCAGGCTTACGGCCACGCCCAGCGCTGTCTCGACCTCACGCTGGCCTGGTGCCGCGATCGCGAGACCTTCGGCCGGCCCCTGATCAGCCGCCAGGCCGTGCAGAACACGCTCTCGGAGATGGCCCGACGCATCGACGTCGCCCGGGTGTACACCCGGCATGTGGCCGAGCGGGCCGCCGACGGCGAGACCGATCTGATCGCCGAGGTCTGCTTCGCCAAGAACACCGCCGTCGAGACCGCCGAATGGGTTGCCCACCAAGCGGTTCAGCTGTTCGGCGGGCTGGGCTACATGCGGGAATCCGAGGTCGAGCGGCACTACCGCGATGTCCGCATCCTCGGCATCGGCGGTGGTACCAGCGAAATCCTGACCAGCCTCGCGGCCAAGCGATTGGGGTTCCGATCTTGAGCACATTGCGCACATCCATAGACCCGAATTCGGCCGGCTACCAGGCCGCGGCCGAGGCCATGACCGAGAAACTGGCCGAGGTCGAGGCGGAATACGCCAAGAACATCGCCGGTGGCGGTCCGGACAAGATGGCCCGGCATCGCAAGCGCGGCAAGATGACCGCGCGTGAGCGGATCGAACTGCTCATCGACGAGGATTCGCCGTTCCTGGAGTTGGCGCCGCTGGCGGCGTGGGGCAGCGAGTTCCACGTCGGCGGTAGTGTCATCGCCGGTATCGGCATCGTCGAGGGTGTCGAATGCATGATCGTGGCGCCGGATCCGACCGTGCGCGGCGGCACCTCGAATCCGTGGACGCTGCGCAAGAACCTGCGCATGAACGATATCGCGCTGGAGAACCGGCTCCCGGTGATCGGGCTCGTCGAGTCCGGCGGTGCCGATCTGCCCACGCAGAAGGAAGTCTTCGTGCCGGGCGGCCGGATGTTCCGCGACCTGACCCGCTTGTCTGCGGCCGGAATTCCCACCATCGCACTGGTTTTCGGAAACTCCACAGCGGGTGGGGCCTACATTCCCGGTATGTCCGACTACACGGTCATGATCAAGGAGCGCTCCAAGGTGTTCCTCGGCGGTCCCCCGCTGGTGAAGATGGCCACCGGTGAGGAATCCGACGACGAATCGCTCGGCGGCGCCGAAATGCACGCGCGCACCTCGGGTCTGGCGGACTTTCTGGCCGCCGACGAGCAGGACGCCATCCGGATCGGCCGGTCCATCGTGCGCCGGCTGAACTGGAGCAAGAAGGGCCCGGCGCCCCGCGCCGAGGTGATCGAGCCGCTGCACGATTCCGAGGAGCTACTGGGCATCGTCCCCACCGATCTGAAGATCCCGTTCGATCCGCGCGAAGTCATCGCCCGGGTGGTGGACGGCTCCGATTTCGACGAGTTCAAGCCGCTCTACGGTTCGAGTCTCGTCACGGGATGGGCCGAGCTGCACGGCTATCCGATCGGCATCCTCGCCAATGCCCGCGGTGTGCTGTTCTCCGAAGAGGCGCAGAAGGCCGCGCAGTTCATCCAGCTGGCCAACCAATCCGATACGCCGCTGCTGTTCCTGCACAACACCACCGGGTACATGGTCGGTAAGGAGTACGAGCAGAAGGGCATCATCAAGCACGGCGCGATGATGATCAACGCGGTGTCGAATTCGAAGGTGCCGCACATCTCGCTGCTGATGGGCGCTTCCTACGGGGCGGGCCACTACGGTATGTGCGGCCGGGCCTACGATCCGCGCTTCGTCTTCGCCTGGCCCAGTGCGAAATCCGCGGTCATGGGCGGCGCCCAGCTGGCCGGTGTGATCTCCATCGTCGGCCGCGCCGCCGCCGAGTCGAGGGGTATGCCGTTCGACGAGGAAGCCGACAAGGGAATGCGCGCGATGATCGAGGCGCAGATCGAGGCGGAATCGCTGCCGATGTTCATGTCGGGCCGGCTCTACGACGACGGCGTCATCGACCCCCGCGACACCCGCACGGTATTGGGAATGGCGTTGTCCGCCATCCACAATTCCCCGATCGAGGGCGCCGAGGGCTTCGGCGTCTTCCGGATGTGAGGACCGATATGACTGCATCGCCGAGCGGTTCCGGGACCGGTGACGATCGGGTGACGAGTCGAGCGATCACGAATGTCCTGGTCGCCAATCGCGGGGAGATCGCCCGGCGGGTGTTCGCGACCTGCCGGCGGATGGGTATCGCGACGACCGCGGTGTACTCCGACGCGGATGCGACAGCGCCGCATGTGGCCGAGGCCGACGCGGCGATCCGGCTGCCCGGCAATACGCCCGGCGAGACCTACCTGCGCGCCGAGCTGATCATCGAGGCGGCCCTCGCGGCCGGCGCCGACGCGGTCCACCCCGGCTACGGATTCCTGTCCGAGAACGCGGAATTCGCGAGGGCGGTGCAGGCGGCCGGGCTGGTCTGGATCGGCCCGCCGGTCGCGGCCATCGAGCAGATGGGCTCGAAGGTCGAGTCGAAGAAGATGATGGATGCCGCCGGTGTTCCGGTGCTGAAGCAGCTCGACCCGGCCGAGGTCACCGCGGATATGCTCCCGGTGCTGATCAAGGCATCCGCCGGTGGGGGCGGGCGCGGTATGCGGGTGGTGCGCGAACTCTCCCAGCTCGACGACCAGATCGACGCGGCCCGTCGCGAGGCGGAATCGGCCTTCGGCGATCCGACGGTGTTCTGCGAACGCTATCTGGAAACCGGCCGCCATATCGAGGTCCAGGTGATGGCTGACACCCACGGCCGGGTCTGGTCGGTGGGCGAGCGCGAATGCTCGATTCAGCGGCGGCATCAGAAGGTGGTCGAGGAGGCCCCCTCACCGCTGGTCGAGCGGATCTCATCCATGCGCGAGCGGCTGTTCGACGCGGCCCGTCTGGCCTCGGAGGCCATCGGATACGAGGGCGCCGGCACGGTCGAATTCCTCGCCGACGAGCAGGGCGACTTCTTCTTCCTGGAGATGAACACCCGGCTGCAGGTGGAACATCCGGTCACCGAATGCACCACCGGACTGGACCTGGTCCGGCTGCAGCTGCAGGTGGCGCAGGGCTACCGGCTGCCGCAGACCCCGCCGCCGATGCGCGGGCACTCGATCGAGGTGCGGCTCTACGCCGAGGACCCCGCACAGGACTGGCAGCCGCAGAGCGGACCGGTGCATCGCATCGAATTCGCCTCGGGTACCGCCGAATTCACGGTGCTGACCGAGCCGGGGCTGCGACTGGACTCCGGTGTGGTGGACGGTTCGGTGGTCGGGGTGTTCTACGACCCGATGCTGGCGAAGGTCATCTCCCACGCCGATACCCGTGCGGAAGCGGCGCATCTGCTGGCGACGGCGTTGCAGCGAGCTCGGATCCACGGTCTGGTCACCAACCGCGATCTGCTGGTCCGGGTGCTGCGGCATCCCGCCTTCCTGGCCGGTGACACCGATACCGCGTTCTTCACGACCCACGGCCTGGAGAACCTCTCCGCATCTCTGGTTTCCGAATCCGATGAGGCGCTGTCGATCGTGGCGGCGGCGGTGGCCGATGCGGCCGCGAACCGGACGCGGGCGCGGATCGGTGGCGGGCTGCCCAGTGGCTGGCGCAATCTGCCGTCGCAGGCGCAGAGCAAGTCCTACGAGAGCCGCCATTCGGGCGTCCACGAGGTGCGCTATCGGCTCACTCGTACGGGCCTGAGTGTCGAGGGACACGACGGTCTCGCATTGATCGAGGCCACACCGGATGTCGTGGTGCTGAGTGTTGCGGGTGCGCGCGGTGCGGTGCGGCGGCGGTTCGAGATCGGCCGCTACGGCGATCTGGTGACGGTGGATTCGCCGCTGGGGCCGGTATCGCTGCGCAAACTGCCACGCTTCTCCGATCCGGCCGATCAGGTCGCCGAGGGCTCGCTGCTGGCGCCGATGCCCGGATCGGTGATCCGGCTGGGCGCCGAGATCGGTAGCACCGTCGTGAAGGGCCAGCCGATCCTGTGGCTGGAGGCCATGAAGATGGAGCACACCATCGCGGCGCCTGCCGACGGCGTGCTCACCGAATTGAATGTGGCCGCCGGCCAGCAGGTGGAGGTCGGGGCCGTCCTGGCCGTCGTCCACGCACCCGACGCGCCCGAATGAACAGCAGCGCAACAGCTTCCGATCGCAGGAGTGGATCATGAGTTTCATCGAGACCGACGAACAGAAGGCGCTGCGCGCGGCGGTGGCCGCACTCGCCGCGAAATACAACTATCGCGACTACGTCGTGGGCAAGGCGCGCCGCAACGAGCCGCTGGACGAATTGTGGAACGAGGCAGGCGAACTCGGCTTCCTGGGGGTGAACCTGCCCGAGGAGTACGGCGGTGGCGGCGCCGGTATCTACGAGCTGGCGCTCGTCATGGAGGAGCTGTCCGCCCAGGGGGCGGGCCTGCTGCTGATGGTGGTCTCGCCCGCGATCTGCGGCACCATCATCACCAAGTACGGCACCGAGGAGCAGAAGCGGTACTGGCTGACCCGGCTCGCCGATGGTTCGTCGAAGATGGTCTTCGGCATCACCGAGCCCGATGCGGGTTCCAACTCGCACAACATCACCACCACCGCGCGCCGCGACGGCGGCGACTGGCTGCTCAACGGCCGCAAGATCTTCATCTCCGGCGTCGATCAGGCCGAGGCGGTGCTGATCGTTTCGCGCACCGAGGATTCCAAGACCGGCAGGCTCAAGCCCGCACTGTTCATCGTTCCCACCGATACTCCCGGCTTTCAGAAGACCCGCCAGGAGATGGACATCATCGAGCCGGACAACCAGTTCACCCTGTTCCTCGACGATGTCCGCCTGCCCGCGACCGCTCTGGTCGGTGAGGAGGACGCGGCGATCGCGCAGCTGTTCGCCGGGCTGAATCCCGAGCGGATTCTGGGCGCGGCCATGGCGACGGGCATGGGCCGCTACGCCATCGATCGCGCGGTGGAGTACGCCCGCGAGCGGCAGGTGTGGAAGACGCCGATCGGTGCGCACCAGGGTATTTCGCATCCGCTGGCGCAGGTGAAGATCGAGGTCGAACTCGCCAAGCTGATGATGCAGAAGGCCGCGGTGCTCTACGACTCCGGCGACGACTTCGGTGCCGCGGAAGCGGCGAACATGGCGAAGTACGCCGCGGCCGAGGCGAGTATCAAGGCGCTGGATCAGGCGATTCAGACCCACGGCGGATCCGGGCTGACCTCGGATGTGGGCCTGGCGGCCATGCTCGGCGCGGCACGTATCGGCCGCGTGGCGCCGGTGAGCCGCGAGATGGTCCTCAATTTCGTCTCCCAGCATTCGCTGGGCCTGCCGAAGTCGTACTGATCCCAGCTCGGCCCGGCCGCATACCGGCCCGGCGCATGGTTGCCCGGTGTAAGGAGGAACGCAGTGAGTGAAACCAACGGTGCCGAAACACCTTTCGTGCGCTACGAACTTCGCGACGGATTCGCGGTGCTCACCCTGGATTCGCCACACAACCGGAACGCGTTGTCCTCGAAGCTGGTTCGGGAACTGCTCGACGGGTTGCGCCGGGCCAGGGCCGATGAGCAGGCGCGCGGGGTGATTCTCACGCACACCGGCAACACCTTCTGTGCCGGTGCGGATCTGAAGGAAGCCCTCGACGCCGATCCCGCCGCGGCCGCCGATATCCGGACCCGCTGGATGATCGAGGTGTTGCGCGGCATCGTCGAATCGCCCAAGCCGGTGATCGCGCAGATCGACGGCAATGTGCGGGCCGGCGGTATGGGGATCGTCGGCGCCTGCGACATCGTCGTGGCCGGGCCCGGCAGTAGTTTCGCGCTCACCGAGGCACGGCTGGGTCTGGCGCCGTTCATGATCTCGCTGACCCTGCTGCCGCGGATGACCGCGCGCGCGGCGGCGCGCTATTTCCAGACCGGAGAGACCTTCGACACCGCCGAAGCCGAGCGGATCGGATTGATCACCGTCGCCGCCGCGGACGCGGACGTCGAGGTCGCCCGGTTGTGCGGTGAACTCCGCAAGGGCTCGCCGCAGGGGCTGGCCGAGAGCAAGCGGCTGGTGAACGGCGCACTGCTCGCCGAATTCGATCGCAGCGCCGATGAGCTGGCACGACGTTCCGCCGGCTGTTTCGGAACACCCGAGGTCGTCGAGGGTATGACGGCCTTCTTTCAGCGCCGTCCGCCCAGCTGGGCAGAATGAGCCCATCATGACCGCATCGCACGAACCGAAACAGGACCGCAGCCGGGCCACCCGGCAGCGGTTGCTCGAGGCCACCATCGACTGCCTGGCCGAAATGGGCTGGGCGGCGGCCACCGTCGCCGTGGTCGCCGAACGTGCCGGAGTCTCGCGCGGTGCGGCACAACATCATTTCCCGACCCGCGAGGACCTCATCACCGCGGCGCTCGAGTACATGTTCGACACCCGGATGGCGCAATCGAAGGCCGAGTCGGCGGCGCTGACAGCGAGGTCCGGCAACTCGGCCGTCCACGATCTCGCGCGCACCGAGGCCGTGGTGGCCCAGCTGGTCGAGTCGTATACGACCACTCTGTTCAAGGCCGCGTTGCAGGTGTGGACCCACGCTGCCGCCGATCCGGTCCTGCGCGAGCGCATCGTGCCCCTGGAGGCTCGCTTCGGCCGTGTCTCGCACCGCTTGGCGGTCGAGGCACTGGGAGTCGACGATTCCGATCCGGTCGCCCACCACCTGGTCCAGGCGACCCTCGACATGGCGCGCGGACTCGGCCTCGCCGATGTCCTCACCGACGACTCGGTCCGCCGCAAACAGATCGTGCAGCAATGGGCGGCCACCTTGCACATGGGTCTGCACGCCCCGCGCTGATCGGCGTTCGATCACCCAAGGCGGCCTGCGCCATTCGACACTCAGCCCTGCCGGGTGGGCCGGATGGTGATGTCGCCGATTTCGACATCGTCGGGCTGTTCGACGGCGAATGCGATGGCGCGCGCCACGGCGTCGGGGGAGATGCCCATCGTCCGCATGGCTTCCTGGGCCTGAGCCCGCAGATCGGGGTCGGCGACGTTGTCGACGAGTTCGGTGCGGACGTATCCCGGTGAGACCGAGGTGGTGCGGATGACGCCGTCGGTGGACTCCTGGCGCAATGCCTCCAGCAGGGTGCGCACGGCGTTCTTGGTGCCCGCGTAAACAGCCTGTGTGGGAACGATTTTCAGGCCGGCGGTGGAGATCGTGGTGACGAAGTGCCCGCGGCCTTGCCGGCGGAACACCGGCAGTGCGGCCGCGATGCCGTGCAGCACACCGCGCAGATTGACGTCGATCATCGCCTCCCAGTCCGCGACGGCGATATCCGACATCGGGGCGGTCCGGGCCACTCCGGCGTTGCTCACCAGGACATCCAGCCGCCCGAACCGGTGCACCGCCGCATCCACCAAGGCCTGGAGATCGGCCCGCTCGGTGATGTCGACCGCCACCATCTCCGCACGTCCGCCCTCGGCGCGGATCTCGGTCACCATCGATTCGAGCCGATCGGTCCGCCGCGCACCCAGGACGACCGCCGCACCCCGCCGTGCCAGTTCCCGTGCGGTCGCCGCGCCGATTCCGCTGCTGGCGCCGGTGATTGCGATGATCTTGCCGTCCACTGCGGCCTCCTCGTAGTCGGTCCGGCGTCGACACTAGGGACCTGGAGAGCGCTCCAAGCAAGAGCTCGGCGCATCGATCCCGCGCCGAGCCGCGCCACGCCGGCGATTCGTATGGCGTTGTCGGCGAGTCATGACCTGGGCTTTCCGGAACCTTCCGGCGGTGGGGACCGCCTCCCGCTGCGGTACGGTAACCGGACAAAATTTCATCAGCTTTCGAGCAGGGAGTCGATCATGGATTCAGGTTCTGCCGGCGCTCTCGAAGGTATCCGGCAGGGGTATCTCAACGGTGACCCCGTCGCTACCGCGCTGTTCATCCCGCTGTTCTTCATCGCGGGGGTATTCGGTCTGATCACGGGCCAGCCCTTCTAGTCTCCTCGCCCCGATCCCGTGGCCGGAGACCTGAGCACCGGATTTGGTGAGACCGCTGGTGGCCGATAAGCTGTTCGGGTTCCGGTTTTCCGGAGTTCGAAGTTCCTGGCCCCGTCGTCTAGCGGCCTAGGACGCCGCCCTCTCAAGGCGGTAGCGCGGGTTCAAATCCCGTCGGGGCTACCCATCGAGTGATGCCCGTCCCTTCATCGGGGCGGGCATCACTCGTTTCCGGGCCGGTTCAGCGCGGTGTGGTCAGATCGTAGATCGGTACTCCGTCGACGGTCTGCGCGGTGAAATGCTGTTCCACCCACGCGGTGATCCGCGCCGCCGAGTCCTGTCCGGCCGCGCGGTCCGCGCCGCCGATGAAGTAGTGGATCTCGCCCGCCGCCACCCGATTTCGGAACCGATCGAGGGTCGGTGACGGGTCACCGCCGCTGAATCCGCCAACTGCCAGCACCGGGAGTTGGGTCGCGAGCTGATAGGTGGCCGCGCGATCGGAGCCGACGGTGGCCGCGATCCAGGTGTAGGCGAGTCCGTCCCGATTCAGCAACACTGTCAGATCTTCGCTCGGCGCCGAGATCTGCGGAGATTCGCCGGCTCCGGCCGGCTCCGCGCCGGAACTCGCCGGCAGGCGCGGTCCGGCGCTGGGAACGGGGCCGGAATGCGCGGTCGCCAGGGTGTCGGCGGAGTACGCGACCGGACCTGCCACACCGATGAGGCACGCCGCGGTTGCCAGCGCCAGGCTCGCCCGGCGCGAGGTCCGCGGCAGCAATCCGATCGCTACCGCGATGCCGGTGAGAAGGACCGTCCAGCGCAGCCAGGGCACGAAATCCGTACTGCGGGACAACAACATCCACGCGGTGGCGGTGGTGGCGGCGAGGGTGGCCGCCGCGACCGGTCGCACCCACAGCCGCTCGCGATGCGACCACAGCATCGTCACGCCGGCACCGGTCAGTGCCGCGATCGCGGGGGCCAGCGCCACGGTGTAGTACGCGTGGAAGATGCCCCGCATCCCGCTGAACACCAGTCCGGTCACCAGCAGCCAGCCGCCCCACATCAGCAGCGCCGCACGCCGAGAGTCCGTGCGTGCCGCTCTGGCGCACAGGATGATTCCGGCCACCAGCAGGATGAGCGCTGCCGGAAGCAACCAGGCGATCTGCCCGCCCTGGGCAGGCTCGAACAGGCGGGTGATTCCCGACTGCCCCCAGAATCCGGCCATATCGCCACCCGAGCCCGGACTTCCGCCCTCCGCGCCGGTCAGCCGGCCGAGGCCGTCATGCCAGAAGGTGAGTTCCCATATCGAATTGTTCGATGAGCCACCGAAATACGGTCGTGAATCCACGGGCCACAGTCCGGCGGCGGCGATCCACCACCCCGCGGCGGCAATCGTCGCACCTCCGGCGGCGAACAACTGCGCGATCCGGGTCCGCAGCCGGGGTGGGCCCGCGATCAGATAGGTGATCGCCAGTCCGGGTACGACCAGCAGGGCCTGCAATTGTTTTGTCAGGACGCCGAATCCGACCAGGGCGCCGCACAGCAGGAGCCATCGCCACCGCCCGTCCTCGACCGCGCGGGTCATCGCCCAGCAGGCCGCGATCAGCAGCAGGACCAGCAGCGCATCCGGGTGGTCGTATCGGAACATCAGGGCCGCAACGGGAGTCACGGCGAGCACCGCACCGGCCAGCAATCCGGCGACCGGGCCGAACGGCCGCCGCACCGTCGCCCACAACAGCGCGACCGCGGCCACGCCCAGCAGCACCTGCGGTATCAGCAGCGTCCAGCTGTTCAGGCCGAAGGCCTGGACGAACAGATCCATCGGCCACAGCCCCGCGGCCGGCTTGTCGACCGTGATGGAGTTCGCGGCATCCGCGGAGCCGAAGAAGAGGGCCTTCCAGGACACCGCACCCGCCTGTGCGGCAGCGGCGTAAAAGGAATTCGCCCACCTGTTGGCATCGAGATTGCACAGGTAGGCGACTGCGGTGGACAGGAGCAGCACGGTCAGTGCGCGCCGCTCCCACGGCGATCGTCCCGCGGAGGCCGGCTCCGGCGTTGCCGCCGGTGTCGGCCTCCTCAGGGTCGTGGTCATGGGGTGTCCGGTTTGGGCGCCGAGATATCGGTGACGGGAGTCCCGGAGACGGCGTTGCGGAACACCCACCGCAGGCCGACGAATCGGGTCAGCGTCGCCACCAGATTGGCGACCACCAGCACGAACAGTTCCAGATGGACCGAGGCGCCGGGCGCCCAACGGTGCAGCGCGAACAGTGATCCACTGGTGAGCACCCAGGCGAAGCCGAAGATCAACAGGCCCTGGAAGTGATGCGACACCGCGTCGCCGGACCCGCGTACCCCGAAGGTGAACGCGCGATTGGCGGCGGTGTTACCGATCGCGGTGATCAGCAAGGCGGTGAAGTTCGCCGCCTGCGCGCCCATCACGGCCTGCAGGAGCACATAGAGCAGCATGTAGGCCAGCGTCGACAGCGCACCGATGATGCCGAAGCGCACCAGTTGCCCGACCATCCCCAGCGGCACGCCGTCCACCAGCGGCTCGCGGCCGATGGCCGCGCGCAGTTCGTTGATCGGCAGGGTGCCCGTGGTGAGTCCGCGGCCGACTCGCCAGACGCCGAGCAAGTCCTTGCGCGCGGTGTCGACGATGTCGACCCGGCTGTCCGGATCGTCGATCCAGTCCACCGGCACCTCGTGGATGCGCAGCCCGGCCCGTTCGGCGATGACCAGCAATTCGGTGTCGAAGAACCATTCACCGTCCTCGACCAGCGGCAGTACCCGGCGCGCCACATCGGTGCGCATGGCCTTGAACCCGCACTGGGCGTCGGAGAACCGTGCCTGTAGCGACGCCCGCAGGATCAGATTGTAGCAGCGCGAGATGAACTCGCGCTTCGGCCCGCGCACCACCCGCGAGGACTTCGCCAGCCGGGTGCCGATCGCCAGATCGGAATGGCCGGAGACCAGCGGCGCCACCAGCGGCAGCAATGCGTTCAGGTCCGTGGACAGATCGACGTCCATATACGCGACGACCTGTGCGTCGGAGGCCTCCCAGACCGCGCGCAGTGCCCGGCCGCGGCCCTTGCGATCGAGGTGCACGACCTCGACCTCGGGCAGCTCCTCGGCGAGTTCATGGGCTACCGAGAGGGTCGAATCGGTGGATGCGTTGTCGGCGACGGTGATTCGCGCCGAGAACGGGAAGCCGTCACGGAGGAACGCGTGCAGCCGGTGCACACACCCGGCGAGATCGCGTTCCTCGTTGTACACCGGAATGACGATCTCGAGCACCGGGGTGCGCTTCGATTCGGGGGCGGTGGCCGCCTGGACTGCTGTCGCTGTCTCGGACATGCTCCCAATCTCGGCTACCAGGCTTGGGCACGGCTTTGTCCAAGCTGGGAGCTTGCTGGGAGCACGAAATATCACACGGGATCGCCGAGATCCAAAACGACCAGCGGCACCGGCCGGGGTGAGCGGGACTGGAAATCGGCCAGCAGGGGATTGTTCGCCAGTGCCCAGGCGGCGAACTCGTCGTATTCCGCACCCTCGAGCACCCGCCCGCGTGCCTGTTGGGTCCGGGTGCCGATTTCGACCTGGACCTGCGGATTCGCCTTGATGTTGTGATACCAGGCCGGATACTTCCCCTCGATGAACGAGCTCAGATACGGCGTCTCGTCGCGATGGAGCAACCCGAGCGGGACCACATGCGGCCTACCGCTGCGCGCCCCGGTGGTGGTGAGCAGCAGCAGGTTCGCCCCCTCATAGGAGCCGCCGACCTTTCCTCCGTTGGCGCGGAACTCCTCGATGACCGGGCTGTTCCAGTCCCGGATGTCCCCCTCGGCCGCGGCCTGGTTCCAGGGGGCATCCGGATCGTCGTAGGAGGTGATGTCGCGCCGGGCTGTCGCATCGGATTCGCTCATACCGCCAGTATGCCGAGGGGGTACGACAACTCACGCGGCCGCGCGATGTCGGTCAGCAGTCGAGTTGGAACGGATAGCAGGCCCGCGCGTCCTGTGGAAACAAACCCGAATCCTGTTGTGGTGCGGGTACTTCGGCGGTGGCCGGGGCGGCCGGTGCGGGAAGGATTCGCGCCGCCGGTATCGGGGCCGGGGGCGGCGTGCCGGCGGTGGAGGTGGGGGCGGGTCGATTACCGGCGTCGGTGTGCTGGGACCGATTGCCGGCGAAATACCAGACGAAACAGATGAGCACGGTGGCCAGCGCGCCGATCACCACGACGGCCTCGACCCGGTGCCGGGCGGGGCGGCGTGACGGTGCGGGGGTCGACCAGTCCTCCTGGTCGGGCTCCGGTTCCCGCCGGGCGAAGTCCACCACGACGCGTGGTTCGGCGGCCGCGGGTTTCCGGAACGGCAGTGGTCGCGCGGCATCGTGCGGTGGCGGCGCGGCCGCGGCCGGGTGCTCGGTGAGCGGGCGGTCGAACGGCTCGGTAGGGGCTTCCTCGGCAGCGGGTGCCGCGGGGGTGTCCGGTTCCGCCGCATCGGAAGGCGCGGCAGGAAGGTCGGGTTTCGTGGGCGCGGGCGGATCCGGCTCGGTGACGGCCGGTGTCTGCGGGACCGTGGCCGCGACGGCCTCGGGCACCGTCTCCGATGGCTCGGCCGGAAAACCCTCGCGGATCAGGGCGGCGCGCAGTGTTGCGGCCTCCTCCGGCCGATGGGCCTGATCCACTCCGGCCGCCGCCAGTACCGCGATCACCAACTCCACTGTCCACGGGTCGGTCCGGGCGCGGAACGCCTTGCGGTTGAGCCACTTCCACAACTGCGAGGCGTCGCCGCCGAGCAGCACGTCCCGGCCCGGGGGCAGCGCGCCTTTGGCCAGGGAGACCGAGGTGCCGGGGTGGGGGACGACCAGGACCAGGCCGTCGACGAACAACTCCCGGCCGGGCTCGAGTTCGGTGGCCAGATTCCTCAGGTCGGACATCGGATCGGCCACCCCATGCAGCGGATTGATGTCGTGACCGCGCGGGTGCGCCGGATCGCCCTCGATTCCGGGCATCGACCAGCGGCCGTTGATCGGGCAGGAGAGCGTGCCACCGACCCGTTCGGGAATGTCTTTCACCGCGATGACCGCGGCCGCGAACGGCGTGAAGACGACCACGTCGGCCTCGGTGGTGCGGCGGTGGTGCCGATCGGGGATCTGCAGGCCCGCGACGGCGATGCCAGGATTGGAGCTGTAGTCCCGCAGATATCCGAGCGCCTGCTGCTCGGTGCTGGGGTTCCTGGTCTCGGCGTTGATGATCAGCATGGTCGACTCCTCGTCCCGGCTTCGAGTTGTGGCCCGCGATCTATATAGTACTGCGCCACAACAGCTTTCACGATTCCGCGAAAGCCGGAAGGTTGCTGGAGCCGGTGGGCGGTGCGCGGCGCAGTCAGTTCCCGCGTAACCGCCACAACGGGGAGACCGGTCCGTGTCCGGCACCGAGATCGTAGGCGGCCTTCAGGCACCGGGTGGTCCACTCCTTGGCGAAGGCCACCGCCTCGGGCACCTCGTAACCGTGCGCCAGGGCGCAGGCGGTCGCGGCCGCGAGGGTATCGCCGCCCCCGTGATCGTTGCCGGTGGTGATGCGCGGCGCGGTCAGTTCGTGGAAGCGGTCGCCGTCGTAGAGCAGATCGGTGCTGAACTCCGAGGAACGCAGATGGCCACCCTTGACGATCGCCCAGCGGGGGCCGAGTGCGATGAGCGCCTCGGCCGCCTTGCGGGCGGTGTGGTCGCTGGTCACCTCGATGCCGGTCAGTAGCCGGACCTCGTCCAGATTGGGGGTCACCAGGGTGGCGCGCGGTACGAGGACCGACCGCAGGGCGTCCAGCGCCTCGGCGTGCAGCAGCGGATCGCCGTGCATCGAGGCTGCCACCGGGTCGACGACCAACGGAATCGTGCCGTCGCGCCCGATGCCCACTTCGCCGCACACCTGCGCCACCGCCTCGATGATCGCGGTCGAGGCCAGCATGCCCGTCTTGGCGGCGGCGATGCCGATGTCGCCGGTCACCACCCGCACCTGATCGGCGACCGTCTGGGGTGGGATCTCGTGGAATCCGCTGACGCCCACCGAGTTCTGCACCGTCACCGCGGCCACCGCCACACAGGCGTGCACCCCCAGCAAGGCCATGGTCCGGGAATCGGCTTGGATCCCCGCGCCACCTCCGGAATCGGTTCCGGCGATGGTCAGCACTCGGACCGGGGTCGCGCCCTCGTCCGGTAACGGCAGCAGTTTCACGGATCAGACCCTACGACGCACCCGGACGAGAACCGGTGGGGCCCGTGTCGAGCAGCCGGGCCGGACCCCTCAGCGGCCGGGCTCACCGCAGCTGTGCGAAGAACCTCCGGATATCGCCGACCAGCACCTCGGGTGCCTCGTGTGCGCTGTAGTGGCCGGCCGCGTCGTTCTGCCCGCCGGTCACCGCCCCCACATCGTAGGAATTCCAGCTGACGATGTTCTCGTGATCGCGTTCGGCGAACCGGCGGATCGACTGGAAGTCCCCGGCGAACATGGCCAACGCGGTCGGTGTGGTGGTCGGCTCGGTGGGCTGGTCGGTGGCGTGCGCGTTCTCGTAGTAGAACCGGATCGAGGAGCCGGCGGTGCCGGTGAGCCAATAGAGGGCGATATTGCCGATTACGAATTCGGGGTCCAGGCTCTCGCCGAAAAGCTGTGCGTTCCAGCCCAACAGCCCCAGCGGGGAATCGCTGAGCGCGTAGGCCAGCGTCTGGGGTTGCTGGCTGCACAGTGTGTTGAACGCCATCTTGTTGTCATGGAACCACTGCAGGTGCGCCAACGCCGCCAGATCCGCCTCCGGCAGTCCCTCGAATTCGGCCGGATCGCCGGAGGGGAACGAGAACAGTTGTGTCACATGGACGCCCACGACCCGGTCGCCGGCCAGGCGGCCGATCTCCGGCGAGATCATCGAGCCGCCGTCGTTGCCGATCGCGCCGAAGCGCTCGTAACCCAGGCGATCCATCAACTCCGCCCACGCTCGCGCCGTCCGCTGGGTTCCCCAGCCGGTGCTGCGGGTCGGTCCGGAGAAGCCGAATCCCGGTAGCGACGGCAGGACCACGTGAAATGCCGGGTCCCCGGGGGATTCGGGTGTGGTGAGGGCCTCGATCACATCCAGGTACTCCAGGACCGATCCGGGCCAGCCGTGGGTCAGGATCACCGGCAGCGCATCCGGTCGTGCCGAGCGCACGTGCAGGAAGTGGATGTTCTCCCCGTCGATCTCGGTGCGGAACTGCGGGTACTCGTTCAACCGCGCTTCGACTGCCCGCCAATCGAATTCGTTGTACCAGTAGTCGGCCAGCGCACGGACCCGATCGCCGGGTACGCCGTAGGAGTCGGCGACACCGGGCAATTCGTCCGGCCACAGCGCCCGGCGCAACCGGTCGGCGAGGTCGTCCAGCCGCGCCTGCGGGACGTCGATGCGGAACGGGTGGATGGTCATCGTCGATCTCCTAATTGGAACGGAATGATTTGTTCTGTTCGAACTCTAACAGAACGGATTATTCCGTTTCAAGTGTTAACCTGTCGACATGGCCAACTCGCCCGATGTCCCAGCTCACAAGCCCCTCTCCGGCCGGAAGGCGCAGGCCGCGCGCAACGACGGGATCATCCTCGATGCGGCTCGCGCGGTGTTCCTCGCGGATGCCACGGCCCCGGTCGCGGCCGTCGCCGAGCGGGCCGGCGTCGGTATCAGTGCCCTGTATCGCCGCTATCCCAGCAAGGAGGTGTTGCTTCGTACGCTGTGCTTTCAGGGGTTGAGCCGCTACAACTCCGAAGGCGAAGCGGCACTCGGGACCGACGATGACGCGCGGGTGCTGGACGACTTCCTGCACCGGGTCGTCGACGCGGATGTGCATTCGCTGACCGTCCGGCTGGCCGGAACCTTCACGCCGGACGAATCCTTCGCCCCCCAGGTCCGGCGCTCGGCCGAACTGAACACGGAAATACTGCGCCGGGCAAGATCTGCCGGAGCGGTGCGAGACGGAGTGACGATCACGGACTTCAGCCTGATTCTGGAAGCCTGCGCGGCTGTCGCCCTTCCCGATGCCACCCGCACCGCCGAGCTGCGCCACCGCATGCTCGCCCTGCTGCTCGACGGTTTGCGGACCCCCGGCGAACTGCCCGGCCCCGCACCGCGACCCGAGGATTTCGCCGCACGATGGCAGCCGCGAAAGTGACTGCGCGGCAGCTGCTGCGAGCGTGAGAACGGGTCCACCGTTGCAGCGGTGGACCCGCCCGTGTGCCGGTCCGTCCCGGTCGGGAAGACCGGAACGAGCCGTTGTGAGGTGCGCGGACTTCGTGGGTGCCCGTACCTCGGAGTCAGTTTCGGTGTTGGACGGCGCTGTCGTCCAGTGAATTCTCACCGGTGAGAAAGCCCCTGTGCTCCGGGCCGGCCCACGCGGTGAGCGCCGCGGTGAGGCCGCTCGCTCCGGAACCGTCTGCCGCCCACGCGATGTATCCGTCCGGGCGGATCAGCGTGCAGGCCGGGGCGGCGACCGCACCCACGCCGGGCGCGGTCCATTCGACGTTCGTATCCTGCGCGCACACCACTTCCACCCGGTCCTGCCAGCCCGCGAGATCGGGAATGCCGGTTCCGTTGCGCACCAGCAGGATCGGCCGCGCGCACCGGAGCAGTTCGTACATCCGGACCGGCCCCGTGGCGGTGACGAGGTCGACGTCCGGTATCCGCCGTCCGGTCAGCGGATGATCGCCGGTGCAGTCGTAGCGGATATCGAGTGCGGTGATCATGAACCCGAGCCGGTGTCGCACCGAGTCCGTGCCGATCAGCTCGGACAAGGTGTCGCGCAATGCGTCCGTGTGCGCGCCGGGGCGTTGCAGTGCGGTCTGCGCGCGGGTGTTCTGCAGGACCCGCGCCGCGACCGGGTGCCGCTCGGATTCGTAGGTGTCCAACAGCGTGTCGGCGGCGTCGTGGCGCAGGACCGCCGCGAGCTTCCAACCGAGGTTGGCCGCATCCTGCAGTCCCAGATTCTGCCCCTGTCCACCGGCCGGATAGTGGATGTGGGCGGCATCGCCGGCGAGGAATACGTGGCCCGCGCGATACCGCTCGGCTTGGCGGGCCGCATCGCTGTAGTGCGTCACCCAGCGCGGACTGTGCATTCCGAAATCCGTGCCCGCGAGTTCGGTGAAGGCGCTGCGGAACTGTTCGAAGGTCAGTTCCGATCCGCGCGGGAGCACCCGGTCGTGACATTGCGCCATCAGCCGGTACCACCCGGGCTCGAACTCGATCGCCGAGAAGTCGCCGGTGCTGCCGCGAGTGCCGAAGAACGACCGAGCCGGCGGCGCGGCCAGTTCCACATCGGCGAGCATGCCGGTGACCGTCGCATCCGTACCGCCGAAGCCGATGCCCGCGAGCTTGCGCACCGTGCTGCGCCCGCCGTCGCAGCCCACCAGATATCGGGCGCGAATCCGGCGGGGCCGACCGCCGCCGACGTCGATCAGCACACCCGCCGCATCGTCCCGGAATCCCGTGACGGGTGAATCCCATCGCACCGGTGCGCCGGAAGCCGTTGCCGCGAGATCCAATTCGGCCTCGATGCGCGACTGGAGTACGGCGAGAGTGAAGGGGTATCGGGTCGGGAAATCGCCGAAGTCCAGCGGAATTCCGCCGAAGTGGCCCGAGTCGACGCGGCGGCCCTGTGTCAGCAGGCCGTCGAGCAGGCCGCGCTGGTCCAGCAGCTCCATGGATCTGGCATGGATACCGCCGGCGCGGGATTCGCCGGTGCGCGCGGGGAGTGCGTCGAGCAGTTCCACAGCGATTCCGGCCAGTCGCAGCTCGTGGGCCAGCATCAAGCCCGTGGGTCCGCTACCTGCGATTACCACCTCTGTCGTGATCACGACAATCTCCTTAACGATGTTAAATTCTTTAACGATGTTAAGGAGACCAGAACATTGTTAAGCTGTCAAGGAATGAACGAGGAGATGCGATGAAACTCGATGCCGAGGTCATCGGTGCGGCGGCGCTGGAGCTGCTGGACCAAGGGGGCCTCGACGGCCTGACCATGCGCAAGGTCGCGACAGCGCTGAATGTGCAAGCACCCGCGCTGTATTGGCATGTGAAGAACAAGCGGGAGCTGCTGGACGTGATGGCGCGCGCGGTCTTCGTCGATGCCGTCTCCGGGGTCGAGGCCCCGCGCCGGGACGTGTCCTGGCAGGACTGGACCGCGGAACTGGCGGCCCGGCTGCGCACCGCGATGTTGCGGCATCGCGACGGTGGCCGGCTACTGGCCGGAACCAATGTCAGCGACGATTCCATGTGGCGGACAACGGAATTGACGTTGCGCACTCTGGAGGACGCGGGTTTCACGGCCGTCGACGCCGGTCGTGTGTTTCCGATCGTGCTGCATTACACGATCGGTTTCGTCATCGAGGAGCAGGCGCGCACCGGTGTGGACTACGGTGCCGACAACCCCTACACGCAGATCGGGCAGGTGGTCGACGCCGATCGCTATCCGCGCACCGCGCAGATGGTGATCGGTCAGGCCACCGCGGAGCCCGATGCCGAATTCGGCCACGGCCTGCGGGTCATCCTGGCCGGCATCGGGGCACTCACCGATATCGCGTGATCGGCGCGGGCGGCGCCGGGCACCACATCTGCCGCGCCGACGCCCGCCGTGGCGGCGGCAGGCGTCGACGCGAGCAGCGCAACGGCTTTCGCCGCTACGGCTGGGGAAATATCAGGACACGACCGGCAGGTAGACCTTGCCGCCCGCATCGGCGAACTCCGCGGACTTCTCCGCCATACCGGCCTCGATCGCCGCCACATCGGTGAGGCCCTGCTTCTCCGCGTACTCGCGCACATCGGCGGAAATACGCATCGAGCAGAACTTGGGGCCACACATCGAACAGAAGTGCGCGGTCTTGGCCGGTTCGGCGGGCAGGGTCTCGTCGTGGTACTCCCGCGCGGTGTCGGGGTCCAACGACAGTGCGAACTGGTCGTGCCAGCGGAATTCGAAGCGCGCCTTGGACAACGCGTCGTCGCGCTCCTGCGCACGGGGATGCCCCTTGGCGAGATCGGCCGAGTGCGCCGCGATCTTGTAGGTGATCACGCCGACCTTCACATCATCGCGGTTGGGCAGGCCGAGATGCTCCTTGGGTGTGACGTAGCAGAGCATGGCGGTACCCGCCTGCGCGATGATCGCCGCGCCGATCGCCGAGGTGATGTGGTCGTAGGCGGGAGCGATATCGGTCGCCAGCGGGCCGAGGGTGTAGAACGGCGCCTCCTCGCACCATTCCTCCTCCAGCCGCACGTTCTCCACGATCTTGTGCATGGGCACATGGCCGGGGCCCTCGATCATCACCTGCACGCCATGGGATTTCGCGATCGTGGTGAGCTCACCCAGGGTGCGCAGCTCGGCGAGCTGGGCCGCGTCGTTGGCGTCGGCGATCGACCCCGGGCGCAGACCGTCACCCAGGGAGAAGGTGATGTCGTAGCGCGCCAGGATCTCGCACAGCTCGGCGAAATTCGTGTACAGGAACGATTCCTGGTGATGGGCCAGGCACCACGCCGCCATGATGGATCCACCGCGCGACACGATGCCGGTCACACGCTTGGCGGTGAGCGGGACGTAGCGCAGCAGGACGCCCGCGTGCACGGTCATGTAGTCCACGCCCTGCTCGGCCTGCTCGATGACCGTGTCGCGATAGATCTCCCAGGTCAGCTGGGTCGGGTCGCCGTTCACCTTCTCCAGCGCCTGATAGATCGGCACCGTGCCGACCGGGACCGGGGAGTTGCGCAGGATCCACTCGCGGGTCTCGTGGATGTTCTTGCCGGTGGACAGATCCATGATGGTGTCGGCGCCCCAGCGCGTGGCCCACACCATCTTCTCGACCTCCTCGGCGATCGAGGAGGTCACCGCCGAATTACCGATATTGGCGTTGATCTTCACCGCGAACTTCTTGCCGATGATCATCGGCTCGGATTCGGGGTGATTGTGGTTGGCCGGGATCACCGCGCGCCCGGCTGCCACCTCATCGCGCACCAGCGTGGGCGAAACCCCTTCGCGGGCAGCGATATAGCGCATCTCGGCGGTGATGATTCCGGCTCTGGCCCAGGCCAGTTGGGTACGCGGTCCGGCACTCTCGGGTTTGGCCCAGCCGTCCCGCAACTTCGGCAGACCCGCGTCGAGGTCGATGGTGGCCGAATCATCGGTGTACGGGCCCGAGGTGTCGTAGACGTCGAAGTGCTCGCCGTTGGTGAGGTTGATTCGGCGAACGGGAATGCGCAGCGTCGTCGCATCCGCTTCGACCTGCGCATAGTGTTTGACGCTGCCCGCGATCGGGCCGGTGGTGACATGGTTCGACGACATGTGAGATCGATCCTCCCTACGCCGGCATTACCCGGTCAGGTTCGTACGGTCGACGGCCCTGTATCCGCCCGAATGGGCTAGCCGTCCTCTCAGCCCGCTGGTGCGAGCCCCCGTTGGCAAAATGTTGTTCCGGGCCGAGGGTACTCCGCACCACCCGGAGGCGTCACTCGCCCTCGAGCTGCGGCGGGACGAGAAACCGCAGGCAGCGGGCTCGGCTCGTCCGCGGGATCGTCCGGAAATATGGATCGCCGGTATGTCCGGGATGCGAGGCTGTCGATCGAGCACATGTGATCATCGGACGATGACTCGACTAGCTGTGTTCACCGCGATAGCCGCACTGTCGCTGTTCGGCGCCGCGTGTTCGAACGACTCGGCATCGGAGACCACGACCACCACCAAACCCGCACCGACGACAACCGCGGCGGCGACCACCACCGCCGGAAACACCGGAACACCCACGACCGCAAAGAATTCCGATCAGCAGCCCGCGCCCACCACTCCCTGTGAGGGCACGATCTGTACGAACCCGAATCATGGTGCGGGTCCGAATCCGGATGAGAACGGCGGGAATACGATGCCGAATCCGAACGGGGACGGTTCGGTGGTGCCGTGTGAGGGGACGATCTGTACGAACCCGAATCATGGTGCGGGTCCGAATCCGGATGAGAACGGCGGGAATACGATGCCGAACCCGAACGGGGACGGTTCGCAGGTGCCGTGTGAGGGCACGATCTGCACCAACCCGAATCACGGTGCCGGCAACTGATTTCGCGGCCCGGCCGGATATTCGATAGGCGTATGTCGCCAACCGGTCTATGCTGTTCGGTGTGATCACCGCAGGGGGCGTGATCACACCGAACAGCACCGTTCGGTGCTCGATGGGGGAGTCGATATGAAGATTCGCGCATTCGTCATGGCCGCGGCAGCGTTGGTCGCTCCGATGGTTCTTTTCGCTCCGGATCCGGTGGCGCACGCCTCGTTTCCCTGGGGTGCCTGTGGGATCAGCACGAACGAATCGAAGGTGGTCACCACCTACGGCAACTGGAAACTGCTGTGCGGGAACAAGGATTACGGATATCGGCACATTCAGGACAGGCATATGGCCGAGTGGGAGGGGCTCGCGGATATCGAAGGTCGAAATTGGCGCGACATCGCCGATATGGCGATCGCCAAGGCGCACGACGCCCCCGACTGGCACGGCCCGCAGGGCTCCGGCAAGTACTGTTACACCGGCCAGATCTATCTGGTCAACCATGTCACCGGAGCGATCGTGAAGACGGTTCAGCCCACCGTGATCGTGGCCGAGAACGGCCAGGTGATCACTGCGTTTCCTGGAGGAGCATGCCGTGGACAAGTCTGAACCCAGTGCCGATGAGCTCATCGAGTCGGTGATTCGCGCCGGTACGGAAGCCGGGTACCGGATCGACCGGGATGATGCGCGGCGATTGCTGATCACGGCAGTCGGTGGGGAACCGGTCGAACCCCCGTTGGTGTTCGCGGTGACCGAACAGCAGTTGCGCGATTACTACACCCGGTTGTCGGCGAATTCCGGCGGGCCGTTGGGGGCGGGAACGCCTTGGCAGGCATGGATGCTGTTGATGTCGACCCATCTCGACGAGGCCGTCTACGAGGCCGGACGGTTGGACAGCCCGGGCGTGATCGTGATCGAGGAAACGGGCTTCCGGACGGTGGCTCGACCGGGTACCGGCTAGCAGCGCCGGGCGGTGAGGACATGCCCGCTGACCTCGCCCAGTGCGATCCGTGCTCCGGCCGGGCCGGGAGCCGTGGCGGTGATGGTGACGGAGTCGCCGTCGGCCAGGAAGGTGCGTGCTTCGCCGCCCACCTCGATGGGTTCGCTTCCGTTACCGGACAATTCGATGAACGAACCGCTCTGCCGGCGCTCCGGCCCGGAGATCGTTCCGGAGGCGAACAGATCTCCGGGCCGGACGGCGGCGCCGTTGACGGTCAGGTGGGCCAGCATCTGCGCGGGGGACCAGTACATCGAGCGATACGGCGGGGTGCTGACCTCGTGCCCGTTCCAGTGGACGCGAAGATCGATATCCAATCCCCAGTCCCGTCGGCCGCGCAGGTAGGGCAGCGGTTCGGGGGACTGATCCGGTAGCGGAACCCGCGCGGATTCCAGCGCCGCCAGCGGGGTGATCCACGCCGACATCGTGGTCGCGAACGACTTCGCGAGAAAAGGCCCCAGCGGCTGACTCTCCCACGCCTGGATGTCACGGGCCGACCAGTCGTTGACCAGTGCCACCCCGAATATGTGTGCGCCGACATCGTCCACCGCGATCGGCGTACCCGGTTCCGAACCGGCCCCCACCACGAATCCGAGTTCGGCCTCGATATCCAATCGCCGTGACGGCGCGAATTCCGGCGCGCCCGAATCGGTTCGGAGCTGCCCCCGGGGCCGGATCACCGGCGTGCCCGACACCACCACACTGCCGGCCCGGCCGTGATATCCCACCGGTAGATGCCGCCAGTTCGGCAACAGCGGTGCGCCGCCGGGGCGCAGGAACCGGCCCAGCCGGGTGGCGTGATCGATACTGGCGTAGAAATCGACGTAGTCGCCGATCGCGACGGGCAGCCTCAGGCTCACCGAATCCAGCGGATGAATCACGCTCGCGGGCAACGGACCCCGCACCAGGTCCCGCAATCGCTGCCGCACCGTGTGCCAGCGCACCGGGCCCTGCGCGAGAAAGGCATTGAGATCCGGTTGCGCGAAGGTCGAATCATCCAGCAGCGCGGCGAGATCCAGTACGGCGGAGCCGAAGCGCACACCGGTGCGGAATTCGCCGCCCGCCGGTGCGAACACTCCGTAGGGCAGATTGTCGGGCCCGAACCGGTCGTCGTTCCCCAGCTCCAGCCGCAGTGTTCTCACGCGCGCTCCGAGTCCGGCCCACGCCCCGACCAGGTCCACGGGTAGGCAGGATCCTCGCAGGCCAGGGCGCCCTCGCCGAGTCCCAGCGGTCGGAAGGTATCGACCATCACGGCCAGTTCGTCGAAATGGTCCACGCCGATACTGCGTTCATATGCCCCCGGCTGCGGCCCGTGCGCATAACCGCCGGGATGCACCGATACCGAACCCTGCCCGATCCCCGAACCGCGGCGTGCCTCGTAGTTTCCGCCGCAGTAGAACAGGATCTCATCGGAATCGACATTGGAGTGGTAATAGGGCACCGGAATCGACAGCGGGTGGTAATCGACTTTGCGGGGGACGAAATCGCAGATGACGAAATTGTTGCCTTCGAAGGCCTGGTGCACCGGCGGCGGTTGATGGATCCGTCCGGTGATCGGTTCGAAATCGTCGATATTGAATGTGTAGGGGTACAGGCAGCCGTCCCAGCCCACCACGTCGAACGGATGGGTCGCGTACACCATGCGTGTGCCGGCGATCTCCCGGCCCGGCCGGTGTTTCACCAACACCTCGATCTCGGTGCCGGACTCCTGCAGTGGTTCGGCCGGACCGTGCAGATCCCGCTCGCAGTACGGCGCGCTCTCCAGGAACTGGCCCAGCCGCGACAGATATCGCCGCGGCGCGGTGATGTGCCCGGTGGCCTCGATGATGTAGCCGCGCAAAGGTTCCGGCCCCGCCGGCCGCCAGCGATGGGTCGTGGCGCGGGGCAGCAGCACCTGATCGCCGGTGCGGACCGGGACCCGTCCGAACACGGTGTCCACCACACCGGAACCGGATTCGACGTAGACCAGCTCGTCACCGATCGCGTTGCGGTACAACGGCGATTCCCGCAGCGCCGCGACGTAGGAGATGCGCACATCGTCGTTGCCGAGAATCAGCCGCCGGCCCGTGACCACATCGGTCTCGGCCGATGCCGGTTCCGGAAACAGTTCGTGCAGACGAAGGTGCCGGTGCCGCAGCGGATGGTTGGGAACGGTCCGTGGATTCGGTGGATGCCAGACCGTGGAATCGACGATCGCGGGCGGCAGTCCGCGGTGATACAGCAGCGCGGAATCGCCGGAGAAACCTTCCTCGCCCATCAGCTCCTCATAGAACAGCCGCCCTTGATCGTCGCGATGCTGAGTGTGCCGCTTCGGCGGTAGAGACCCCAGTTGCCGATAGAACGCCATACCGCTCTCCCGCCGGTTCGCTGGTCGAATGGTCGCCGATTTCCATCGTAGCTAGCCGGATTGCCGGTCAGGGCGAAGTTTGCTTGGCAGATCCGCCCGGTGACGCTGCGCTGCCGCCTCCGCGCTCTGACCCGTCAGGCTGTGTTCGATGTGGCCTGGGCGGGGAGCCCTGCGTGGTGACGCTGCGCTGCCGCCTCCGCGCTCTGACCCGTCAGGCTGTGTTCGATGTGGCCTGAGCGGGGAGCCCTGCGTGGTGACGCTGCGCTGCCGCCTCCGCGCTCTGACCCGTCAGGCCGAGCGCAGCGCGCGGTATACCGCGGCGCCGACGAAGGCGCCGAGATCCTGGGGATTCCAGTTCTCGGAGGCCATCAGGGTGCGCACCGCGCCCTCACCCGCCGACACCCACAGCTCGACGAGGGCCGGAAGTTTGTGTTCGGCGTCCGCGATGCCCCAGGCTTCGAGGGTGGGCCGCAGCCGCCGGGTGCATCGCTCGACGGCGAAGCGGCGCCCGCGCCCGAATGAACTCGCCACGGCCGGATCGGGATTGCCGTACAACAGCTTCCAGGTGTCCGGGCGTTTGGTCACGGTCTCGAGCAGTGCGCGGAAACCGTCGACGAAAACCTCCTCGTCGGCCTCGACACGGCGTCGCGGCAGCGTATCGACGATGCCGCTGAGCAGGTAACTCTCTTCCCGCTGGATCAGTGCGTTGATCAACTCGACGCGATCGGCATAGCAGGCGTAGACCACCGGACGGGTCACCTCGAGGCGATCGGCGATGGCGGCGATGGTCACCGCGGCGACACCGTCGTCGACCGCGATCCGCAGTGCCGCGTCCAGGACCTGCGGGCGCCGGCGTTCGGGACCGAGATGTTGGGCCCGTTGACGCGGCCGCACTGCGGAGTCCGAAGCCATGCCGATCAAGATAGCAGTGGTAGAGGTATGTACCGGGGCCGGATCGTGCCGCTGTGCTGGGGCTGGTGGTGATCGGTGCCGGAGTGCGACCACATCTCGATTGCGGGCATATTCCTGGCAAATTGGCCCGAATCGTCGTGTATTTGTGGAAAGTGAACGCAGAATGGAGTGGGCCGACCGTATAAGTTATGGAGAATTCTACAGCTCCAGCCTAGTTACGGTTGCGTAAGTGAACGCCGGTACGGCAACCTCCGATCGACAACATCAAACAATTGCGAGGAGGCCGGGAGCGTGTCGCATTACAAGGCGAACCTTCGGGATATCGAGTTCAACTTGTTCGAGGTGTTGGGCATCGGCGCGCTCCTGGATGGGGGCGCGTACGGGGATCTGGATACCGAAACCGCGCACGGAATGCTGTCGGAGGTGCTGCGGCTGGCGGAGGGCCCGGTCGCCGAATCGTTCGCCGACGCCGATCGCAATCCGGTGCAGTTCGATGCGGCCGCCCACGAGATCGTGGTGCCCGACTCGCTACGTAAAACCGTCGCCGCGGTCAATGAGGCCGGCTGGTCCGCATTGGGTATGCCCGAGCCGATGGGCGGCGTCGACGCGCCCTCGCCGCTGATCTGGGCCACTCAGGAAATGCTTGTCGCGGCGAACAATTCGGCCAGCTTCTTCAATATGGGCCCGCTCATGCATCAGGTGCTCCACCGCGAGGGCACCGAGGAACAGCAACGCTGGGCCACCCACGCCTGGGAAAACCGGTGGGGCGGAACGATGGTGCTCACCGAGCCCGATGCCGGTTCCGACGTCGGTATGGGCCGTACCAAGGCGGTGCAGCAGCCCGACGGCACCTGGCATATCGAGGGCGTGAAGCGCTTCATCTCCGGCGGTGACGTCGGCGATACCGCCGACAACATCTTCCACCTCACCCTGGCCCGGCCCGAAGGCGCCGGTCCCGGCACCAAGGGCCTGTCGTTGTTCATGGTGCCGAAGTATCTGTTCGATCCGCAGACGATGACTCTCGGTGATCGAAACGGCGTCCTGGTGACCAACCTCGAGCACAAGATGGGTATCAAATCCTCACCCACCTGTGAGCTGACCTTCGGTGGCGACAAGCCGGCCGTCGGCTACCTGGTCGGTGACGTGCACAACGGGATCGCGCAGATGTTCAAGGTCATCGAGAACGCGCGCATGATGGTGGGCGTGCTGTCCTCGGGCACACTGTCCACCGGATATCTGAATGCCCTGGAATACGCCAAGTCTCGCGTCCAGGGTGCGGATCTGACGCAGATGGCCGACAAGACCGCGCCGCGCGTCACCATCACCCACCATCCCGATGTGCGGCGCAGTCTCGCCCTGCAGAAGTCCTACGCCGAGGGGCTGCGGGCGTTGTATCTGTACTGCTCCGCGTATCAGAATGTCGATGTGGCACAGGCGAATTTCGGTGCCGATGCCGAACTCGCCGCGCGGGTGAACGATCTGCTGCTGCCGATCGTCAAGGGGGTGGGCTCCGAGCGCGCGTACGAGACTCTCACCGAGACACTGCAGACCTTCGGCGGTTCCGGCTATCTGCAGGACTATCCGATCGAGCAGTACATCCGCGACGTGAAGATCGACTCGCTGTACGAGGGCACCACCGCGATCCAGGCGCAGGATTTCTTCTTCCGCAAGATCGTTCGCGACAAGGGGGTGGCGCTGGCCCATGTCGCGGGCCTGGTGCAGCAGTTCGCCGAATCCGAATCCGGCTCGCTGGCCGCGGAGAAGGCACTGCTGGGAGCGGCGCTGGCCGATGTGCAGGCGATGGCGGCGACTCTCACCAACTATCTGATGGCCGCCCAGCAGACACCGGAGGAGATCTACAAGGTCGGCCTGGGCTCGGTGCGATTCCTGCACGCCACAGGCGATCTGATCATCGGCTGGCTGCTGCTGCGGCAGGCCGAGATCGCGCAGGCCGCGCTGGCCGGTGAGGTGTCGGAGAAGGACCGGCTGTTCTACACCGGAAAGATCGCCGTCGCATCGTGGTTCGCCAAGAACCAGCTGCCCCTGCTGAGCGGGGTGCGGGCCGTGGTCGACAATCTCGACACCGACATCATGAAGCTCGACGAAGCGGCCTTCTGAGCCGCGGGCACACCGCCTCGCTCGGGGCCGGCCGGGAATTCCCGGCCGGCCCCGAACTTTTCGCACCATGAGGTGCGCTAGGTGGCGGATTCGGGGGTACAACTATCGACATGGTGTTTCCGGTGGCCTTCGGCTGGATTCAGGCCGGGCTGGCGATCCTGTTCGTGGTCGCGATCGCGCTGTTGATCACGGCTGTGCTCCGCGCGCGGAAGGCCGGGTGGCGCAGGCATATCGGCCGCGGCGCGAGCGGGCTGGTCGTGTTGCTGGTGGCGGTCGTGCTGCTGTGGGCGGTGACCCTGCTGCAGACCTATCTGGGTCTGACCGGCGAGGTCAAGGCCGCGCACGTCGTCGCGAAAAGTGTTGCGGGCAAGGACCACACCCTCGATGTGGAGCTCACCCTCTACGGCGACGGCCACCACGGCGAGACCCGGCAGACCTACCGTATCGAGGGCGATCTGTGGGTACTACAGGCCGATATCGTCGAACTGGAACCCTGGGTCAACGCCCTCGGATTCCACTCCGGCTACAAGGTCACCCGCCTCTACGGCCAGCGGCTCGACGGCGATGCCGTGCGCCAGCACCAGACCATGCTGAACGGCGGCGACGGTGACTTCTTCACCGAAATGCGCGAACACAGCTGGTATACCGAACCGTTCATCCGCTCGGCCTACGGCAACGCCGTGATCGCGATGCCCGGCAGTTACGACGTCTACATCTCCCACGACGCGATCAAGACCCGGCAGACCTGATCACGGGAAAGTCGCTCGGTCACCGGAGAATTCGATCACGACCGGTGCGTGATCGCTGGCGCCCTTTCCCTTTCGCTCCTCGCGATCGACCATGGCATCGGCCGCACGCGCGGCGAGTGCCGGGGAGGCGAGTACGAAATCGATGCGCATCCCCTCCTTGCGCGGGAAGCGCAGCTGGGTGTAGTCCCAGTAGGTGTAGACGCCGGGGCCGGGCGCGAACGGTCGCATCACATCGGTGAATCCGGCCGCCACCACCGCATCGAAGGCCGCGCGCTCGGCATCGGAGGTGTGGGTCTTGTCGGTGAAGAACTCCGGCGACCACACATCGTCGTCGGTGGGCGCGATGTTCCAGTCCCCGCACAGCGCGATCTGCGCGGACGGATCCTCGCGCAACCAGGAGACGCCGTTGTCACGCAGTGCCGCGATCCATTCCAATTTGTAGGTGAAGTGCGGATCGGTGAGCGAGCGACCGTTGGGCACATACAGACTCCACACCCGCACCCCCGCACAGGTGGCGCCGATCGCCCGCGCCTCGACCACCGGCGCGCTCAGCAGCGAGGTCTCGGCTTCCTTGTCGAAGCCCGGCTGCCCGGCGAAGGCGACCTCGACATCGTCGATCCCCACCCGGGAGGCGATCGCCACCCCGTTCCACTGGCTGAACCCGGTGTGCACGACCTCGTAGCCGGCCTCCTCGAACCGCTCCGCCGGGAACTGATCGTCCCGGCATTTGGTCTCCTGGATGGCCAGCACATCGATGTCGGAGCGATCCAGCCACGAGACGACCCGATCCAGTCGGGACCGGATCGAATTCACATTCCAGGTAGCCAGGCGCATAGGGGGAGATTAGTGGTCCCGCGTCTTCTCACTGCGCGCGGTATTGCCCCGCATTCGGATTCGGTGCGGCATAACGATAGTGGTGGTGCTCGACGAAACCCATCTCCCGATACATCGCCAGCGCGCCGTTGTTACCCGCCTCGACCTGGACGTAGGCGTGCGTGGCGCCGCGCTTGTGACCCCAGCGGATCAGCTCGGCGCAGACCAGGGTGCCCAGGCCGTGGCGGCGATGCGGGGAAGCCACCGCGATACAGCTCAGCCCGACCCAGCGGCGGCCGTCCGGGGCCGTGGTCACCGCGGCGCGGCCGATGGCAAGAGGCTGGGGCAGGCCCAGGCCCGCGAACCCGACGGCGCCCTCGTGTACCGAGGTGAGAACCGCCACATCCGGCGGTGGTTCGGCCTCGTCGACGGTGTCCTCACCGCGCTGGCGGTGCAGTTCCAGCCAAGCCGGATGCGGCTGCTGGTCGATGCGGACCATCGAAGGCCCGTGGGGGAGTACGAAATTGGTGATATCCAGGCCCAGGACCAGGGTCTCGCCCCAGACCAGCCAGCCCGGGGGCACCGGGGCCAGCCGGTCCGGCAGCCGAAGTCGCAGCCGCAGTCCCTGTCCGGCGTACCACTGGCCGATGGCCTGCAATGTCCGCATGTCCAGCGCCGCGCCCCGCCCGGAACCGCCCAGTGGCACGGCGGTATTCGCGCGCAGCGTGTAACCGTTGCCGACGCTGCACAGCCAGCCGTCGAACCAGGCGCGCTCCAGCCCGGGCCAGCCGTCGATGGAAGCGGCCTCCAGCGCTCGGATCTCACCGATGCGAATCGGCCTGGGGCCCAGTGCTTTCGCCGCCACCAGCCGGTCGGCCGCGACCGTCACGGTCGTGCCGTCGGCGGCGCGCACGCGCACCGGGTCGTGTGCGAGCAGTTCGCCGATCACGTCGGTGAACTGCTGCGGCTCGCCCTCGGGCAGGCGATACCGCACCACCACCCGGTGGCCGAGCGGAATTTCGGGAATATCGGGAACCTCAGTCGTCATATCCGAACGGATCCGGCACCTCGCCAGGCACCCAGCTCAAACCCGGTGTGCCCCAGCCGTTGCGTTTGATGGCCTTTTTCGCGGCCCGGGCATTGCGGCCGATCAGGACGTCGACGTACAGGTATCCGTCGAGGTGGCCGACCTCGTGCTGCAGCATACGGGCGAAGAATCCCTTGCCCTCGATCGTGACCGGCTCGCCCTTTTCGTCGGTGCCGGTCACCCGCGCCCAGTCCGCGCGACCGGTGGGGAACTGCTCGCCGGGAACCGACAGACAGCCCTCCTCGTCGTCGTCGGGGTCGGGCATGGTCTCGGGGAGTTCGGAGGTTTCCAGGACCGGATTGATCACCGCGCCGCGCCGGCGCTCCACTGAACCGTCGGCCTGTACGTCCGGGCAGTCGTAGACGAACAGCCGTAGCGACTCGCCCACCTGATTGGCGGCCAGCCCCACACCGTTGGCGGCGTCGAGGGTTTCGTACATATCCGTGAGCAGTTGCGCGAGCTCGTCCGGTGACTGCGACACCTGCCGGGTCGGATTGTGCAGAACGGGATCGCCGACGATGCGGATCGGGAGAATCGCCATGTTCGCTTACTTTACGCGGCCGGGCGTGTACCGGCCGACACGCCGTACAACGCCTCGATGATCCTCCGGGCTCCGTGGTTGAATGAGCGACAACTGTCGTCCGGTGTTGATTCGGCGAGGGAGCGATATGGACAGCGCAGCGGCCCGAAATCTATCCGCAAGCGAGGACAGCTCCGCGAGCGAAGAGATCGCGGCAGCGGTCGAAGGATCTCCAGGGGAGGGAAACGACGCGGTCGCGGGTCTGTCCCGCCGCGAACTCGACATTCTCGATTTCGAACGCAAGTGGTGGAAGTACGCGGGCGCCAAGGAAGAAGCCATCCGCGAGTTGTTCGGACTCTCGGCCACCCGCTACTACCAGGTGCTCAATACCGTCGTCGACATGCCGGAGGCGCTGGCCGCGGATCCGATGCTGGTGAAGCGGCTGCGCCGGTTGCGGGCCAGTCGCCAGAAATCGCGTGCCGCCCGGCGCCTGGGCTTCCAGGTCTGATGCGCGCACCCACTCCGTCGTGCGACTAGGGTCGAGACCGTGAGCAACCCGAATCCGCCCTCCGGTGGACCGCCGCTGCGAGCACTCGCGATGGTGCTGATCGCACTGGCGATCGTCTTCGCGGGCCTCGGCGCCATGGCGCTGTCGAATTCGTCGTCCGATTCCGCGGCCGCCGAGACGTCGGAGACCTCGGAAGCCGAGTCCTCTGCCGCTCCGGTGCCCACCAGCGCGGCCGGGGCGGCAACGGCCGAATCGACCACCGACGCATCGTCGACCACGCTCACCACGACTGCGTCGCCGACCAGCACCACGGGCGCCGTGGACAAGACGATTCCGGTGCGGGTGCTGAACAACAGCACGGTGTCCGGCCTGGCCGCGCAGACCGGAAATCAGCTCACCTCCGCCGGGTTCGATGTCACCGAGACCGGGAACTATCCCGGCGGAGTGATCACGAAAACCACCGTCTACTACGGGAATTCACCGCAGGAGAAGGAGACCGCCCAAGCGATCGCGAAGGAACTGGGCATTTCGGCCGAACCGCGATTCGCCGGAATCGCGGACTCGGGGCCGGGCGTCATCGTGATCGTCACCGGAAACTAGAACCCAACCGAGCCCCAGCAGTTCGGTGCACAAGCGCTCTGGCATCATCTTGAGCGGTAAGGAATCTGTTCAACCAGCACTGCTCGTAAACTCGGTACTCGTAAAGGAGTTCTCCGATGGCCCCCTCGACAACTCGTCGCCCCTCTTGGCGGATTGTGACCCCGGTGCTCGCGATCGCGGCTTTCGGCCTGGTCGCATGCAGCAACAACCAGGAGTCGAGCGAAGTCAAGGGGACCACCCCACCGGTGTGGACGGGGAGTCCCGCCGCGGAGGGGACCGCCGGCAACACCGAGCAGAACGCCCCCTCGGGTGATTCGGTCTCGGTGCAGTTGAAGGATCCGGCGGGCGCGCAGGTCGGCACCGCCACCATTGCCAAGTCGGGTGAGCATGTCGAGATCACCGTCGAGGCGCACGGTCTGCAGCCCGGTTTCCACGGTCTGCACGTGCACCAGTACGGCAAGTGCGAGCCCAACTCCACCGCCCCGGCCGGTGGCGCGCCCGGCAACTTCCTTTCCGCCGGTGGACATCTGCAGGTCGGCGGCAACACCTCGCATCCGGCCAGCGGTGATCTGACCTCGCTCGAAGTTCGTAAGGACGGCACCGCGAAGCTGGTCACCACCACGGATTCGGTCACCCTGGACGAGTTGAAGGGTAAGGCGCTGATGATCCACGCCGGCGCCGACAACTTCGCCAACATCCCGAACCGGTATCTGCAGGCCAACGGCGGCGCGCCCGGTCCGGATGCCGAAACTCTCGCCACGGGCGACGCGGGCGCGCGTGTCGCCTGCGGCGTCATCGGCTGAGCGACGGCCCGTCATGGGTGGGGCAGGTTCTCGGACCGTTCCCTGGAACGGATCGCCCCGCCCGACCCTGGGCGTCGAATGGGAGATCGCGCTCGTCGACAAGCAGACGCGCAATCTGTCCAATACCGCGGCCGAGGTCTTCGACGCCGTCGGTGATCTGCGCGCGCCCAACGGTCCGCCGCATGTCACCAAGGAGTTGCTGAAGAATACGGTCGAGCTGGTCAGCGGCGTGCACGATACGGTCGGCGAGGTCGTCGACGAGCTACACACCACGATGGACACCGTGCGCCTGGCCGCCGACGGTGTCGGGGTGGATCTGTTCTGCGCCGGTACCCATCCGTTCGCGCAGTGGTCGACCCAGCAGCTCACCCGCACCGAGCATTACGACGAGTTGATCAGCCGTACCCAGTGGTGGGGGCGGCAGATGCTCATCTGGGGTGTGCACGTGCACGTCGGGGTCTCGCACCCCGAGAAGGTTTTTCCGATTCTCAACACGTTGCTGCTGTCCTATCCGCATCTGCTCGCGCTCTCGGCGTCCTCGCCGATGTGGGCCGGTCTCGACACCGGCTACGCGAGTAACCGGGCGCTGATGTTCCAGCAGTTGCCGACGGCGGGATTGCCGTTTCAATTCGAGAACTGGTCGCAATTCGAATCTTTCGTCCACGACCAGATGAAAACCGGTGTGTTCGAACAACTCGGCGGTATGCACTGGGACATCCGCCCGGCGCCGAAATGGGGGACCATCGAGGTCCGGGTCTGCGACGGGGTGCCCAGCCGCTTCGAATTGTCGGCGATCGTGGCGTTGATCCACTGCCTGATCGTCGATCTGGATCGTCGGGTCGAGGCGGGGGAGACCATGCCCACGCTGCCGCCCTGGCATGTGCAGGAAAACAAGTGGCGCGCAGCGCGTTACGGCCTGGATGCCATCATCATCACCGATGCCGACAGTAACGATCGGCTGGTCACCGATGATCTGGCCGATCTGCTGGACCGGTTGCAGCCCACCGCGAAACTGCTGCGGTGTGAGACCGAACTCGCGCGGGTGTCCGATATCGTCGAGCTCGGCGCGTCCTATCAGCGACAGCGCCGAGCCGCGGCGGCCGCGCAGGGTGATCTGGTCGCGGTGGTGGACGCGCTGGTCGAGGAACTGAAGCGCTGAGCGGCTCGGCGCACTACTGGGGCTCTGCGGTGATGGCGGTTCCGGCCAGCAGCATCGCGGCCATGAGTTCGGTGAGATGTGTTCGAGTGGTGCGGAATTCGCCGCGAATCCAGGCCGCCACCAATTCGAGGGTGCCGCTGACGACGGTGTAGGCGGTCATCTCCAGGTCGAGCGGGTCGGTGCCGGGTGCGGGCGGGCGTAGTTCCCGGACCACCGCCGCCATGGCGGCGGTGATATCGCGCTGGGTGCCCAGCCGGGCGCGCTGCAGGGTTTCATCGGAGTGCGAGGCCAGCAGCAGACTGTGGCGGCGGGGATCGGTGGCGAGAAATCCGACCGCGGCGTCGGCGGCGGCGCGCACCTGTCCGCGCAGATCCGGACCGGCGGCGAGGGTGGCCGAGACGACCGCGGCGATACCGTCCGCGGTGAGCTGCGCGGCCAATGCCTCGAGCAGCACGTCGCGATCGGCGAAATGTTCGTAGAAGTAGCGGTCGTTCAGGCGGGCGCGGGCGCACACCGCGCGTTTGGTGACCGCACCCGCGCCACCCTCGGCGAGCAGGTCAAGGGCGGCGTCCAGCAGCGCTGTCCGGCGGCGTTCGCGGCGTTCGGTGGCGCCGACCCCGCCATAGGTGCGGGTGGTGCCGCTGCCGGATTCCGCATTCACGATCTTGACCACCGTTCTATTTTGGTGCAATCTGACACCAGAATATTTGTGGTGCCGCGTGACACCACACTAATCGGAACAAGGGAGTTCTGCGATGACCTGCCCCGTGGCGCACGAGACGCCGGCTCCGGATGTCGCGGCGGTGCGCCCGCACGGCGTATCGGCGGCGGTCGAACGATTCGAACGCTTCGGCGGATCGGTCTTCGCCGGCCTGTTCGGCGTCGGACTCTACGACCAGACCATGCTCCCGGCGGTCTCGGCGGCGCTCGAGGCCACCGGCAGGATCCGCAACGAGCCGTGGGGCCGGGCGCGTCGCACGGCCGCCTCGGATCAGCTGATATTCCACGGGGAGGAAGCCGACCGACTGGCCGAGTCGCGGCGTTTGCTGCGGCTGCACCGGGATGTGAAAGGGGTGAGCCCGGATGGAATCCGGTATTCGGCGCTGGCCCCCGAAGCATGGAACTGGATTCTGTACTCGAGCTTCTTCGTGCAGTATCACGCCTACCGTGCCGTGACCGGAGACAACCCCGCGGACGCGGAGAACCAGGCGATCTGGGATTGCTTCCGGGCCCGTACCGCCGGCCTGCACCTGCCCGGCCGGTCGAAGCCGATCGACGACTTCCGTGAGCTGGTCGCGCACTACGACACCGTGGTCGCCGGACAGCTGCGCCGCACGCCCACGCTGGCCGCGGCCATCGGCGCCATCGATGCCGCGCCGCGCCCGGATTTCCTGCCACCGATCGCGGACCCGGTCTGGCGGGCGGGTGCACCGCTCATCCGGCACGTGATCGTCCTGCTCGGCTGCGGCATCATGCATCCGCGGGTGCGCGAGCTCATGCCCTACCAGTGGACCGGTCGCCACGATCGTGAATTCCGGGCTCTCACAACGTTGTTGCGAGTGGCCTATCGCGGCCTGCCGGCGGCGGTCACCGATACCGCGCTGGCGCGCAACCGGCGGCGGTACCGCAAGCTGGCCGGGCGGTATCGCGGGATGGGCCTGGCCACATTCGTCCCCGATCCGCTGTTCGCACGACGCTGATCGGCGGCGTCTAGTCCGTGCCGACCGGCAGCAACCGGCCGGCCCGGTCGGCCTTCAGGAAGTCCAGGAGCAGTGTGTTGACCACCTCGGGCTTCTCCAGTGGCAGCGCGTGCGAGGTGCCGGGGACCACGGCGAGCTGGGCATCGGCGACCGTGCGGGCCAGTAGTGCGCTGTGTTCGACGCGCACCCAGTCACCGTCGCCCTGCATGATCAGCGTGGGTGCGGTGATGCGAGCGACATCGGTGAGCGGGATCTCGGGCTCCTCGCGCCAGAGCCGCATCAGTTTGTCGTAGACGACCGGAAAATGGGCAGGCCCGTCCGGTGACAGCGGCCCGTGCACGGCCTCGAACATCGCCCGGGTATCGCCGTCGGCGGCCATCTCGTCCAGTGCCGCGCGCGATGACGGCCATTCGCCGTCCAGTGACAGATATTGGCTGATGACAACCAGTTTGCCGACCAGTTCCGGCCGGGTGATCGCCACCAGCGCGGCGACCGCAGCGCCGTCACTCCAGCCGATCAGATGCGCTCCGGTCAGCGACATCGCCTCGAGCCAGGCCGCGGTATCGGCCGCCATCGCCGCATAGGTGATGGGGCCCTCGACATCGGCGGTACGCCCGTGGCCGCGCCGTTCGGGCACGTACACGCGATGGTGCTCGGCCAGATCGGGCACCTGCCGTGCCCAGGATTCGGCGGTGGCCAGCCCGCCGTGCAGCAGCACCACCGGATCCCCCTCGCCGTGCACCTCGTAGTAGGTGCGCAGCCCACCCGCATCGATGTATTCACCCATCCGTGCAGTCTGGCTTGCGCGCCCGGGGCCGGCCGCGGTGGCCTCACTTCGGTCCGGCGGCAACGGGTTTCGGGCCCCTGGGACGGTTCGTTTCAGCGGGGCCCAGGCCGGTGATCAGGATGGTGACCAGGCGGCGAGCGTCGTACCGCGCGTCCGACTCGGCGCCGACGCACAGGTTGCCGACCCCGCGCATCAATGGGTACGGCTCGATGTCGACGCCGATCTCGCCCGCCGCCCGCGCCGCGGCCAGGAGCTCGGCGCAGACGGGGAGCAGGCGGTCGATGAAGTAGGCGTGCAACGCGTCGAAGGTGCTGTCGTCGGACTGCAGCGCGCCGGCGAGGCCGTGTTTGGTGACCAGGAAATCGACGAACATATCGATCCATCGCGCCAGCGCCGCATAGGGAGAATCGTTGTCGGCCAGCAGCGCGGGTCCGGCCGCGGCGCAGGCCTCCACCTGATGCCGGTACACGGCGACGATCAGATCCGCCCGAGTGGGGAAATGCCGGTAGATCGTGCCGACGCCGACACCGGCCCGCTTGGCGATGTCGCGGACCGGAACCTCGACGCCGGAGGCGACGAATGCCGCGGCCGCCGCGTCCAGCAGGACCTGTTCGTTGCGCCGGGCGTCGGCCCGTTTCCGCGGCGCCGGCGGGGCCGCGGCTGTGGGGGCGGCTGATTCACGCTCGGACATCGCGCCGTCGACCTCCCTCTTGTAAAGCGGAACAATGTTCCGTATGTTGATTATCGGAACAACGTTCCGCTTTCAGCATGGCAGATCGTGCGTTCGAAAACCACTTCGCTTCCCTGGAGGAATCCCATGCAGTACCGCACATTGGGCCGGACCGGCGTACAGGTCGGCTCGCTGGCCCTGGGCGCGATGAACTTCGGCGCCATCGGCCACACCACTCAGGACGACGCGACCGCCATCGTCGACGCCGCCCTCGAGGCCGGAATCAATGTCATCGACACCGCAGACCGCTACGGCCAGGGCGAATCGGAGCAGATGGTCGGCAAGGCCATCGCCGGCCGCCGCGACGACATCGTGCTGGCCACCAAGGCGAATTCGCCGATGGGTACCGAACGCAACCATCAGGGCAGCTCCCGGCGCTGGTTGATCACCGCCCTGGAGGACAGTCTGCGCCGGTTGAATGTGGACCACGTCGACCTGTATCAGATCCATCGGTGGGATCCGTGTACCAGCGATGAGGAAACGCTGTCGGCGCTCACGGATCTGCAGCGCGCGGGCAAGATTCGCTACTTCGGCTCCTCGACCTTCCCCGCCTATCGCATCGTTCAGGCGCAGTGGGCGGCGCGGGAGAACCGCTCGGGCCGCTACGTCACCGAACAGCCCGGTTACTCGATTCTGCAGCGCGGCATCGAAACTCATGTGTTGCCGGTGACCGAGGAGTACGGGCTGGGCGTGCTGGCGTGGAGTCCCCTGGCCTCGGGCTGGCTGTCGGGGGCGGTCCGGCGGGACCGGGAGATCACCACCCACCGTGCCGCGGTTCTACCGGAGCGGTTCGATCCGAGTGTGCCGTCGAATCAGGCCCGGATGGATGCCGTCGAGCGGCTGGCGGTACTGGCCGAGGAGTCCGGGCTGACCATGATCCAGCTGGCGCTCGGATTCGTCACCGCGCACCGAGGCGTGACCAGCGCGATCATCGGACCCCGCACGCTCGATCATCTGCGATCGCAACTCGCCGCGGCGGATACCGTGCTGTCGCCCGAGATCCTCGATGCCATCGACGAAATCGTCCCTCCCGGAGTCGATCTCGCGCCTCAGGAGAAATTCGACACCCCACCGTCCCTGCTCGACCCGGCGTCGCGCCGGCGTTGATCGATCGAAAGGACCTGTCATGACCCCGCGCCCGAGTTTCGGCATCATGACCGCCCCGATGCAGGTGGACTACCGCGACATCGTCGAGGTGTGGCGGGAAGCTGATGCCATCCCGGAGATCGAGCACGCCTGGTTGTTCGACCACCTCATGCCGATCGGTGGTGATCCCGCCGGCCCGATTCTCGAAGGCTGGACACTCCTGTCGGCCCTCGCCGCGCAGACCGAACGGCTGCGGCTGGGAGTGCTCGTCTCCAGCAACCGATTCCGGCCACCCGCCATGCTGGCCAAGATCGCCACCACCGTCGATATCGTCTCCGGCGGCCGGCTCGATGTCGGTATCGGCGCGGGATCGCGACCGAGCCATCCTCTCGCCCGGCGGGAGTACGACGCGCACGGCCTGCCCTACCTGGACGCCGACGGGGCAGTGGACCGCCTCGCCGAATCGCTGACGGTGATCCGCCGGTTGTGGACCGAATCCGAACCGTTCGATTTCCACGGTCGCCACATCGATCTGACGGGCGCATTCGGCAATCCGAAACCGGTGCAGCGACCGCATCCCCCGATCATGATCGGGGGCCGCTCCTCGCGGGTGCTGCGCCTGGTCGCCGAGCACGCCGACCTCTGGAACATTCCGGGCGGCGGCGATATCGCGGAACTCGCCGAGCGCAGTGCGCTGCTCGACCGCTACTGCGCCGAGATCGGCCGCGATCGCGCGACCATCACCCGCTCGATCCACCTGCAGGTCTCCTACGACCACCCCGAAACCACCAGAGCCGCGATCGCCACGGCCGTCGGCGCCGGGTTCGGTCACATCGTGCTGGGCCTGCCGGACCCCTATCCGGCGGGAGTCGCCCGCTGGGTCGCCGACGAACTGGTCGCGCCGGAGCTTTCGTAGTTCGCGCGGCTGCTCACGAGTGCTGTGCCGTGTTCTGGTATTCGCGCCACGCCTTCTGTGTCTCGGTCAGTTTCGGCCGCGGCGTCCGGTTGCGGAAGAAGTTCACCACCATCATCACCGGCACGATGAACGCCTGGAAGAAGATCAGATACGAGCCGCCGTCGAAGAGGAAGGCGAGATAGGCCGCGTAGCCCAGATACACGGCACCGAAGATGAGGTTCAGCGAGCGGGACGCAGTACTCTGCCCGTTCTTCACCGAAGCCAGAGCGATCATGATGATCCCGCTGATCGCGAGCAGGGCGACATACCAATTGAACATGGATCGACTGTGGCCGCCGGGCATTGGCATTCACTTACGGAAAAGTTGTCGTGATGGCGCAGATCACACTCGTCGCTGGTCCTTCCGCTGCTCGAGGGCTGGAATTCATCGCCCGTTTACGATGATCGGGTGTTGCTCGATGATCCGCGCTCCGACCTCGATGGTGCCCGCCGGCGCCGGGCCTGGGCGGTCACGCCGCAGCTGAGGACGGCGGCGCTGATCACCGCGGTGATCGCGCTCCTCGTCGGTCTGCAGATCGTGGCCTCCCACAACGGTTTCGAAGGTCCACTGCACAGCCTGTGGGAAGACTTCGCGGGCACACCGAAATCGGTATCGGTGCCGTGGGCCGGGCTGGCGCTGGCACTGGTCGGGTTGTCGTGGCGGTGGCGATTCATCACCCTGGGGGTGGCGGTCGCGGTCGACGCGATCTGTGCGCTGATCCGCGTCCTGTCCGGTGGGCCCATGACCGTCGGCAACGGCGCGGTGATCGCCCTGGCCGGAGTGGCGCTGACGGCCTGGCTGGGCTGGGAGGGTGCGGCCAAACGCAATGCGCTGCGCGCCGCCGCGCTCGGCGCGCTGTTGATCCTGGCCACCAAGATCGGCGACGTGTGGTTGCACTTCACCGTGATGGCCGGGCCGAACGTCCGGGACCGCTATCTGGTGCTGGCCGACCACGCCTTCGGGGAACCCTCGTGGGTGATGGGCCGGGTGATCGACGCACTGGGGCCGGCGGTCTATGGCGTATTGCATTGGGTCTACATCGAATTGCCGGTGGCGGCGATGGTGGTGGCGGCGTGGCAGCTGCGCAAGGTCGTCCCCACCGGGATATGGCCCGGCCACTACCTGGTCCGCACTTTCCTGGTGCTGGGCCTGCTCGGACCGGTGGTGTATCTGATGTTCCCGGTGGTCGGGCCGATGTTCGCCTTCGGGCACGACGGTCACGGTCTGCAGGTCGGCAACTACTGGCCGCATATCGTGCCGCCACTGGACTACCACCCCACGCCGATGCCCTTCGACAATGCCACCCCCCGCAACTGCATGCCGTCCATGCACACCGCGTGGGCGACCACGGTTTTCCTGCATTCGCGCCGCGCCGCCGACGGCACGCCGGCGCCGCGCTGGTTGCGCTGGGGCGGAATGTTCTGGCTGCTGGCGACGCTGACGGCGACGCTGGGATTCGGCTACCACTACGGCGCCGATCTGCTGGCCGGTGCGGTACTGGCGCTGACCGTCGAATCCGCGTTGCGCGCACCCGAACGGGGCTGGGATCGAGGCCGGATCGCGCTGGTCGCCACCGGATTCGGGCTGCTGACCGGGCTGCTGCTGGCATATCGGTATCTCGCGGTGCGGATGGCTGAATATCCGGTGCCCGCCGGAATCATCGCACTGGGACTGTTCGCGGGCTTCGTGTCGGTTTTCTACTACACCTGGTTCGCGCGGCGCACCGAGGCCCCGGCGCCCGTGCCGGTGGCGGTGGGAACCTGAATCTGCCCGCGGCTCAGTCCTCGTCGTCGATACCCTCGTCGCCCAACTCGTTGACCAGCAGCAGACCATCGCGGTGGCGCTGTTCCCGGTAGGCGGTGCGGCCGATCAGATGAGCGATGGCCGGTGCGGTCACCAGCGTGAACAGTCCGGTCAGCATCAGCATCCAGACGTTGGGATGACCGCGCAGATGGATCGCCGCTCCGATGAGAATCAGAATCAGACCGGTGACTTGTGGTTTCGTCGCCGCGTGCATCCGGGTCAGGGTGTCGGGAAAGCGCACGATGGCGACGGCGGCGGTCGCGGCGAGGAATCCGCCGACCAGGATCGCCACATACGACACCCAGCTCAGCACGCTGTCGAGGGCGCTCATCGGTCGTCCCGGACCCGGTATCGGGTGACCGCGGCCGAACCCAGGAATCCGACCAGCGCCAATGCGACGATGCCGGGCACCACCGCGGTGTCGTCGCTGTACGCGGCCCACACCGCCAGCCCGGCCGCCGCGATACAGACCAGTGAATCGATACCCACGACGCGGTCCAGCGTGCCCGGCCCAGCCAGTACCCGGTAGGAGGTGAACACGGCCGCCATACCGAGCAGTACCCCCGCGATGATCGCGACGACGGTCATGACGCCTCCTGTTGTTTGCGGGACACCCGCACCCGGTCGGCAAGGGTGAGTGGCTGCGCGATTGTCACTCACCCTGCCTCCTGTGTTTCCTCGCCCCGTCGTTCGAAGGCACTGATCAACAGCCCTTCCAGTTGCCGGGTGATGCGATAGAACTTCTCCACCGCCGCCTCGCTGCCGACATCGAGGACGTGTACCCAGGCCAGCCCGGCCGTGCGGTCCAGCTCCAGCACCATCGTGCCCGGAATCAGGTTGAGCACGTCGGCGCACAACACCAGCACCAGGTCCGAGTCGATCGCCATCCGCACCCGCAGCACCCCGGAGACCGGCGCACCGGCCGGGCGCACCGCGAACCAGGCGATCTGGAAGCTGGATTCGACCGCGTAATACGCGGTCAGCACAACCACTTTCAGCAGCGGCAGCAGATGTAGCCCGCCCTTCACCGGTACCCGGGGCAACGGCAGCAACACCATGATCAGGACGCCGATCACCAGGCCGCCGATGAGATTGGCCGCACTGGCGGTACCCCACAGTGCGGTGTAGACCACCGCCAGCCAGATCAGCACCCCGATCCGGACCGCCAGATCCCGGCTCATCGGTCACCTCCCGACTGCCACGTGGCCGGCGGCCCCAGAACGGTTTCCAGATACCGATGCGGATCGTTGAGGTCCTCGGCGGCGTGCCGGCAGATGTTCAGGATCGGCCCGGCGAAGACGGTCAGGGCCAGGCCCACCGCGATCAGCGCGACCGTCGGCGCCACCATCAGGCGCGGCATCCGGCCCGGATCGTCGCGGTCGTCGAACAGCACATCGGTGGATTCGTCGATCAGCGCGGAGGGAGC
The DNA here is from genome assembly GCF_040679495.1 of Nocardia sp. NPDC052254. Classification (NCBI taxonomy): domain Bacteria; kingdom Bacillati; phylum Actinomycetota; class Actinomycetes; order Mycobacteriales; family Nocardiaceae; genus Nocardia; species Nocardia sp. NPDC052254. The sequence goes on from NZ_JBFAUW010000002.1 coordinate 916,514, forward strand.
GGCATGTGCCAGCGCGCCCTCCGGCGCCTGTACCCGCGGCCGCCAGAACGCCTTGCTCCACACCCGGGCCATCACATAGAGGGTCAGCAGGCTGGTCATCACGGCACCGGCGATCAGAATCCAGGACAGCACGCTGCCGTCGGCGGCACCGGCCTGCAGCAGGCGGACCTTGCCGATGAAACCCGAGAACGGTGGAATACCACCGAGATTCAGCGCCGGAATGCCGAACAGCAGCGCCAGCGCGGGGCTGGCGGCCAGCAGCCCGCCCAGCCGGCTCAGCGACGCCGAGCCCGCCTGACGTTCGATCAGGCCCACCACCAGGAACAACGTGGTCTGCACCAGAATGTGGTGCACCACGTAGAAGACCGTTCCGGTGGTGCCGCCGATCGAATTCAATCCGACCCCGAACATCAGATAGCCGATGTGGCTGACCAGGGTGAACGACAGCAGTCGCTTGATATCGCTCTGCGCGATCGCGCCCAGGATGCCGATCACCATGGTGAGCAGGCCACACACCAGCAGCACAGAGTCGAAGGTGGTGCCCGGCAGCAGCAGTGCGTGCACCCGGATGATCGCGTACACACCGACTTTCGTCAGCAAACCGGCGAACACGGCGGTGACCGGCGCGGGAGCGGTCGGATAGGAATCGGGCAGCCAGTTCGACAGCGGGAACACCGCGGCCTTGATCCCGAAGGCCACCAGCAGGACGGCGCAGATCGCACTACGCGTCCCCAGCGGCACGGTCGCCATCCGGACCGACATGTCGGCGAAGTTCAGGGTGCCCGTCGCCGCGTAGGCCAGTGCGATACCGGTGAGGAAGATCAGCGACGACACCATCGAGACCATCACATACGACACCCCGGCCCGGACCCGGTCGGCGCTGGCGCCCAGCGTCAGCAGTACGAACGAGGCCGCGAGCAGCACCTCGAACCCGACGAACAGATTGAACATGTCACCGGCGAGGAAGGCGATCGAAACCCCCGCGCTCAGAATCAGATACGTCGGCTGGAAGATCGAGGTCGGCTGCCGTTCGGTGCCGTCGCTGATACCCTGCCCGACCGCGAAGATCAGCACCGCGAGCAGCACGATCGACGACACCAGGAGCATGCCCGCCGACAATCGGTCGACCACCAGGGTGATGCCGATCGGGGTGTCCCAGCCGCCGACCTGGACCGCGCCCATGCCGTCACGATCGGCCAGATACAGCAGCACCCCGGAGATGGCGACCACGGCGGTCAGTGCGGCGATCGAGATCACCTGCTGTACCCGTTCCTTGCGGCCGACGATCAATGTCGCGGCCGCGGTGAGCAACGGAATCAGCACCGGGAGCGGGCACAGTACGGGCAGCAGGCCTGTGGACAAGGTCATTGTTCGGGATCCTCGCCTTCGCGCTGCGCGGCGACCTTCACATCCTCGGGGTCGTCCTCGACCCGTTCGGTGGTGGTCAGGGCGAAGGCCCGGTAGGCCAGGGCCAGGACGAAGGCCGCCAGGCCCATCGTGATGACGATGGAGGTGAGGATCATCGCCTGTGCCAGCGGATCGGCGGTTTCGTGGTGGCGCCGATCGGATTCACCGATGATCGGCGGGCGCCCGTCCGGACCACCGAGGGTCAGGATCAGCAGATTCACCGCATTGCCGAACAGGATCAGTCCCAGCAGCATCTTCGACACCGCGCGTTCGAGCACCAGGTACACCCCGCAGGCGACCATGATCCCGATCAGGGCCAGCATGGTGATGTTCGCGCTCATCGCCTGTCTCCCTTCACCGCGGGCATCGGTCCGGAAGTCGCGGCGTCACCGAGGAATTCGGTGTCGAGCCGGGCGCCGAGACTGCGCAGGACATCCAGCACCAGGCCCACCACGATCAGATACACGCCGAGGTCGAACAGCATGGCGGTGACGAATTTGATGTGCCCCAGCACCGGCAGGGTGACCTCGATGATCGCCGAGGACAGCGGCGGTGCGCCCAGCAGCAGCGATCCGGTCGCGGTGCCGGCCGACAGCGTGAGCCCGGCGCCCAGCACGTGTCCCGCGTCCACCGGCAGCGCCTCGGCCAGTTCGTAGCGCCCGCCCGCCAGATAGCGCAGAACCAGTGCCAGCCCGGCGGTGAGCCCGCCCGCGAAACCACCGCCGGGTGCGTTGTGCCCGGCGAAGAAGAAGTAGGCCGACAGCACCATGATGGTCGGGAACAGCATGCGCGTGGTCATCGCCAGCACCATCGAGCGATGCCGCGGGGCCACCAGCGGACTGGCCCGCAGCCAGTACGACCGGTCCGGATCGGGGTTGTAACCAGGCGCGTCGGACACCCGGGGCAGAGTGCCGAACCGGCGACTGCGGAACATCAGCGAGGCGACACCGGTGGCGGCGACCAGCAGTACCGAGATCTCGCCCAGGGTGTCCCAGGCGCGGATATCCACCAGCAGGACGTTCACCGCGTTCTTGCCGCCGCCGAAGTTGTATGCGGCCGCGGGGATTCGATGCCAGATCGGCTCGGCGCTGCGGGCCGCGATGGCGAAGGCGGCGACGATCACCACCGCCGCGCCGACCGCGACGGACAGGATCGCGCGGCGTACCTTCAGCGCCGCGGTGCGGTCGGTTTCGATCTCCGCGGAGAACTTGCGCAGCACCAGCACGAAGATCACCAGAGTCAGTGTCTCGACCAGGAATTGGGTCAGTGCCAGATCGGGGGCGCCGTGCAGTGCGAACAGCACACCGCAGCCGTATCCGGTGACGCCCACCAGCAGCACACTGGCGAGTCGATTGCGCATCACGGTGGCGCCCAGCGCCATCGATGCCATCACCGCGCCGATCACCAGCTGCAGTCCGGAATCCCAGGCGCGCACCGAAATCGGAGCCCGCGCACCGGCGAACAGCATCACCAGCGGTAACACCACGACGGTGACCAGGATCAAGCCCTGGTTCAGGGTCAGTGAACCGCGCTGGGTCGCACCGGTCATGCGCAGCGAGAGTTGATCCATCGCGCGCAGGGTGGCGTCGTAGACCCGGTCGGCGTTGCCGAGGCGTGGTGTCACCGATTCGCCGATACGGTCGCGGATCTCGAACAGCACCAGACCGCAGGCGATCGCGATCAGTGTCAGCGTCAGAGGTGTGCCCCAGCCGTGCCACAGCGCCAGATGCGCGTCCAGTGGTCCGAGCGTGCGTGCGTAGGGCGACAGCAGCCGATCCATCCACGGCGACGCGAGTCCGGTGGCCAGCGATGCGGCCGCCAGTACCGCCGGCGGCGCGAGGAACAACCACGTCGGGCGATGCCACGGCGGTTCCGGTTCGGACACCCCCTCGGTGGAACGTTTGGTGCCGAAGGCGCCCCAGATCATCCGGGTGGTGTAGCCGACGGTGAACATCGAGCCGATCACGATGCCGAGGGTGACGGCGAGCTTGACCGGGCTGCTCAGGTTGTCCGCATCGAGTTCCGCCGCGAACGCGCTCTCCTTGCCGACGAATCCGAACAGTGGCGGGATCGCGGCCATGCTCAGCGCGGCCGTCACCGCGATCGCGCACAGGGCCGGTGCGCGGCGGCCGAGCCCGGACAACCGGCGCAGATCACGCGTGCCCGCGCTGTGATCGATGATGCCGACCACCATGAACAGGCAACCCTTGAACAGGGCGTGCGCCACCAGGAGCGCGGCGCCGGCCAGGGCCGCCTCCGGCGTGCCGGTGCCGACCAGTACCAGCAGGAATCCGAGCTGACTGACGGTGCCGAACGCCAGCACGAGTTTCAGGTCGTAGACCTGTAGCGAGCGCAGGCCGGCAAGCACCATCGACAGGATGCCGAGGGTGAACACGATCGGATGCCACACCGGGGTCTCGGCCAGTCCCGGGGACAGTCGCGCCACGAGATAGATACCGGCCTTCACCATCGCGGCGGCGTGCAGGTAGGCGCTGACGGGTGTGGGGGCGATCATCGCGCCGGGCAACCAGAAGTGCAGCGGCACGATCGCCGATTTGCTCAGTGCGCCGATCAGGAGCAGCACCGCCGCCACTCCGGTCGACCAGTCGTGCGGATCGGCCCGGGCCACCACGTCCGAGAGGAGATAACTGCCGCACCGCTGGCCGAGCAGCACCACGCCGACCAGCATCGCCAGTCCGCCGGCGCCGGTGACCAGTAGCGCCTGCAATGCCGCGCGCCGTCCGACGCTCTGTTCGGCGTGATGGCCCACCAGCAGGAACGACAGCACCGTGGTCAGTTCCCAGAAGGTGAACATCACGAGCATGTTGTCGCTGACGACCAGACCGAACATGGCGCCGGCGAAGGCCACCAGGTATCCGGCGAAGATTCCGAGCCGGGCCCGATCGTCGTCGTCGAAATACTCGGCGCAGTAGGCCAGTACCAGCGCGCCGACGCCGAGCACCAGTACCGACATGATCGAGGCCAGGCTGTCCAGGCGCAGATCCAGATCCATGTGGATCTCGGGCGCCCATTCGATGTGCACCTCGGTGCCGCTGTTCCAGTTGGCGATCACCCATATCAGGCCCGCGAGGGGGGCCAAGGCGATCGGATAGAACCCACGCCTGCCCAATACGCGCACAGCGGGGGGTGCGAGCAGGGCGGCCAGGGCATGGGCGAGCAGAACAGCGAGCAAACGTCACTCCGTCGGTCGGCGGCGGGGTGTTGGCCCGGTCGATCCTACTGCTGACTCGGTGAATTCGTGGCCACGACCGGCCGATACCGGAGGCCTCCAGAGGCAATGGCTATATGTCGGCTACCGCGGTATCGCCGTCGGCGGAGACCTCCCCGGAGGCGACGGGGCGCCGCCAGAAACGTAGGGCGAGCAGTCCTACAACGCAGCCCGCGACGGTTCCCACCGCGGCCCAATAGGGCGTTTGGGTGTGCTGTTCGGGGGTGGGGCACAGATACTGGTAATCGGGATCAATCACACATTTCGGGCGGCTCAGATGGTCGCGCAGTGTGGTCACCACCGTGGGCATGAATACGACGGCGACACCGAATACCCGGGTGGGGTTGTATCGCGGTGCGGCACTGCCGAAGCTGTAACCACCCGTCAGGGCCAGCAACCCGGCGAGGATCGTGGCATGCATGTTGGAGTCGAGCCGATGCTCGGCGAACAAAGCGCAGTAGAGGGCCGTCGCCGCGATTATCGTCATCGCCACCATCGGCGCGGGGCGCCGGAATCCCGCCACCAGGCCGACCGCGATCGCCAGCAGCAGCGGCGCCACCGCCCACACCGACAATCGCGCGGGCACGAGAGCGCCACCCACCGCCGTCCCCGCGGCGGTCAGCAGGATGAGCACCCCGTCGCGACGTGGGAGCAGTAGCGCCGCCACCACGGCGGCGGCCACGGTCAGCGCCACCGCCGCGGCGATATGTCCGGCACTGTCGGCGTGGCGGCCGAGCCACTGGGCGCCGAAGAGTTCGGTGAGCAGGTAGATCAGACCCGCGACGATCGGTGCCATCGGCAGTTCCACCGAGCGTCGCTCGACGGTGTCCAGCCGTCGATTGACGATCGTCCCCGCGGCGACGAGCACCAGGGTCACGATGATCAGCCACAGCGGCGGCAGCGAGTTCGTCGACCATCCTGGGGGGCTGGTCACGCCGCCGCGCAGGGCGCCTGTCGAGGTCGAGCCGAGCTGACCGAAAACAGTCGCAGACAGGGCACCCAGGGTCCAGCCGAACACCTGCAACCAGCCGCGCATCACCGCGACCGCGATGCCGCCGAGCAGAATCCCGCCTGACAGCGCGTCCAGGTAGTTCAGCGTCGCCGGTGCGATGGCGGGTGGGTTGAAATGCGATACCAGATGGGTGACGAACAGCACGGTCACCCCGCACAGCGCCGCACCCCAGGCGGCCAGGGCATGGTTGACCGTGGTGGCGAACACCGCCACGATCAGCGCGATGATGGACCCCGCGGCGACCGCGCGCGGCTGACTGGCCGCGAGCATGTCCAGTTGCAGTACCGAGGTCGGCGAGGTCCAGTGGAAGCCGCTGGGCAGCATCAACGACAGTCCGGCGACCAGGGTGGCCACAGCCGCCGTGATCATCTCCAGAATCTCGCGCTGCAGGCGCACCAGCCGAAAGTACCCGCGATCGGGCCTGTTGCGGGGCAGACCTGCCGGATCAGAGGGCGCGGCGCTCGGCATAGTCACGCAGCGATTCGACCTGAGCCGCGTCCAGGGACGGTCGCACCGTGGCGCGCGCGGCGGCCAGATCCGCGGCGCCGACCGTGGCGGCGTCCACATCGCGGCGCATCGCGGCCAGCGCGGCCTCACGCAACAGGGCGGCACAGTCGGCGGCGGAGTAGCCGTCGAGTTCGGCCGCGATGGCGGTGAGATCCACATCCTCGCCCAGTGGAACGGAACGGCTTGCGGTACGCAGGATCTCGGCGCGGCCCTCGCCATCGGGCGGCGGAACGAAGACCAGGCGTTCGAGGCGACCGGGACGCAGCAGGGCGGGATCGATCAGCTCGGGCCGGTTGGTGGCGCCGACCACCACCACATCGCGCAGCGGCTCCACCCCGTCGAGTTCGGTGAGCAGCGCCGCGACCACGCGATCGCCGACCCCGGAGTCGCTGCTCTGCCCGCGCCGCGGCGCCAGGGCATCGACCTCGTCGAGGAAGATCAGCGACGGCGCGGAGTCCCGGGCGCGCTGGAACAACTCGCGTACCGCGCGCTCCGACGATCCGACCCACTTGTCCATCAGTTCGGCGCCCTTGACCGCGTGCACACTGAGCTGACCGCTACCGGCCAGCGCGCGGACCAGGAAGGTCTTCCCGCAGCCCGGCGGCCCGTAGAGCAGCACGCCGCGCGGCGGATCGATCCCCAGGCGCGCGAAGGAATCCGGGTGCCGCAGTGGCCACAGCACCGCCTCGGTGAGGGCCTGTTTGGTCTCGGCCATATCGCCCACATCGTCGAGGCTCAGGCTGCCGATCGCGAGTTCCTCGGTGCCCGAACGCGACAGCGGCCGGATCACCTCGAGCGCGCCGAGCAGATCGGGCTGGGTGAGGACGGGGTCGGTGTGGTCGTGGCTGGCGCGGGAGGCGGCGCGCAGAGCGGCCTCCCGGCACAGCGCGGCGAGATCGGAGACGACGAAACCCGGTGTACGGGCGGCGATCTCCTCGAACTCCAGGTCCACGGTCGGTACATTGCGCAGCAGCTGCTGCAGCAGTTCCGCGCGGATCGCGGCGGTCGGCAGTGTCAGCGCCACCTCGCGATCGCAGAGATCCGGTGCGCGCAAACGGGTGTCGACGTCGGCGGGGTGGGATGTGGTGGCCAGGAATGCGACTCCGGCGGCGGCGACCGCGGCCCGTAACTGATCGAGGATCAGGGTGGCGACCGGCTCCGGATTCACCGGCAGCAGTGCGTCGATATCGGTGATCAACAGGATTCCGCCGGCGCCGGAACAGATTTCCGAGACCGCCAGCGCGACCTCGCGCAGGCGGGCCCCGCTCTCGGCGGCGCCTACCGTGGGGCCGTCCAGTTCGACGATCCGCCGCGGTGCCGACACCGCGCGCGCGAGGGTGGCCTTGCCGGCCCCCGCCGGTCCGGTGATCAGCACCCCCAAATGCGGTGGCGCGCCGAGCGTCCGGAGAAGTTCGGGCTCGTCCAGGGCCAGGCTCAGCCATTCCGACAGTTTCGCCGCCGGCGCGCGCACCCCGGCCAGATCGGCCACCGGGACCGGTGCGGGGCGTTCCCGGATCAGCATCCGGCTGCCGGGCCGATCCGGTTCCAGTGCGCCGCGCGGATCGTGTGAGGAGGAGGCCGCCGGTGCGGCCGCACCCCACACCACCGCGCTGTTGGGCTGCACGCTCACCGGACCGCTACCCGGATCGGTGGCGGTCACGGTGAGAAGTTCCGAGGTCCACGCGATGGCGAACGTACGCGAAAGCGCCTGTGTCGCAGCGGCGGAACTGGTGCCGGGGCCGAGATCGCGGGGCAGCAGCGATACCGCGTCCCCCACGGTCACCACCTTGCCCAGCAGTGCCTGCCGCAGCGTGGATTCCGCGATCGCGCCCTGCGCCGCGGCCGATCCGGTCACCGACACGTGCTTGGCGCCGTACACGGTGACGGGCGCGACGACCACCGTGGCATCCTCGCGGATCCCGGCATTGGACAGCGTCACATCGTCGAGCAGAGCCACGCCCGCCGGCGTATCCGCGGGCGCGCGACCGACCACCGCGGCCGTCCGCCGGGAGCCGAATACGCTGATCCCGTCCCACTCCCGCAGTCCGAGCGCCGCCAGCGCCTCGGCATGCAGGCGGACCACTCCGCGCCGCGCATCGGCGGCCGAGCGGTTGAGGCGAGCGGTCAGCGACAATTCAGGCACGTCTGCCATTCTGCCTGTGCCCCTTCCCGGATGCGGGGCTCAGCGACCCCCCGGCCGGCGCAACCGCAGCCGGGCTTCCCCGATGGTGGGCCGCCGCAGCCGCACACGAGACTCCCCGACGGTGGGCCGCCGCCGATCGGCCCGGCGTTGTGCCCGGCGTTCGGAGGGTTTGTGATGCCAGGTCTCCGGCCGTGCCGCCACCCAGCGCTGCGAGCGCCACGCGAACGGAATGTGCACCAGATACAACCCGATCAGCACCATGAGCAGAATCAGCGGATAGGTGATCAGGGCCGCGGCGGTCAGCGCCACCAGCACCAGCAGTAGCGCCGCCGCCTGTGGTGCCACCGAGACCGATTTCATCGCCAGGGTCGGAATGGTGCTCACCGCCAGCAGCGCCGCGAACACCGTCCACGCGGCGACCACGGGGAAGGTGTTCCACCAGCCGCTGTGGAATTGGCTCTGCATCGCGATCGGCAGCAGTGCGATCAGCGCGGCGGCGGGCGCGGGCACACCGGTGAAGTACTCGCGCTCCCAATCCGGGCGGTTGTCGTCGTCCATGATCGTGTTGAACCGGGCCAGCCGCAGCACGATGCTGACCGCGTAGATCAGCGCGATGATCCAGCCCACGCTGTCCTGTCGCAGCGCGGTCACGTAGAGCACCAATGCCGGTGCGACACCGAAGGATATGGCGTCGGCCAGTGAATCCAGTTCGGCGCCGATCTTGGTGGTGGCCGACAGCATCCGGGCCAGCCGGCCGTCCAGGGTGTCGAGGACGGCGGCCGCGCCGATCATCGCCAGTGCGATGTCGAGGGAACCGTCCAGGGCGAATTTCACCGACGACAGTCCGGCGCACAGCGCCATGATCGTCACGATGCTGGGCAGCAGGCGGATCGTGCGGCGGCGGCGACCGTGTTCGGTCACGGTGTTCTCGATCATGTCAGCAGTTCGGCCAGTACCGTCTCCGCGCCGATCGTGCGCTGGCCGGGTTCGGCCAGCAGTTGGGTTCCGGCCGGGAAGTAGGTGTCGACCCGGGACCCGAACCGGATCAGCCCGTAGGTCTCACCGATGCTCAGCCCGTCGCCGACCTTGGCATCGCAGACGATGCGGCGGGCCAGCAGTCCGGCGATCTGCACGACGGTGACCAACTGCCCCGAGGCGGTCTCGATGACCATGCTGTTGCGTTCGTTGACCGAACTGGCCTCCGGCAGATCCGCCGAGCGGAACTGGCCGCGCTGGTAGGCGATGGTGCGCACGGTGCCCGAGACGGGGGTGCGCTGCACGTGCACGTCCAGGACCGACAGGAAGATGCTCACCCGTGGCAGCGGGGCGTCACCGAGGTTCAGCTCGGCCGGTGGGACCGCGCTGTCGACCAGCGCGACCTCTCCGTCGGCCGGTGCGACCACGACATTCGCCCGATTCGGCGGAACCCGGTGTGGGTGCCGGAAGAAGGCGGCGCAGGCCGCGGCCGCGGCGAACCCGGTACGGCGCAACCAGCGGCGCCGCCCGCCCACGACCGCGACTGCCAGCGGTGCTGCCACGAAGGGCAGGCCGGCGGGATGCAGCGGTGGAACGGCTGCGCGGACCAGGTCGGCGACATGACCGAGCCCGGTACGTTCGGGCGTACCGGGCGGGGTGGGACGGCGGGCCACTGACTCCTCTTTCGTGCGCGGACGACTGTCGGTCCGGACTGCTCCAGGGACCGCGCTCACACCTTACGGGACGGTGCATCACCGTGGCGTGGTCGCGATCGGACCGGACCGGATGGACCGCCGCGCCGCGCGAAGCGGACGGTCCGCGCTCAGCCGACGCGTTTGCGTCCCGTGGCCAGCCGCACCAGCCACAACAGGATGACCGCGCCGCCGAGGCAGGTCAGGAAGCTGAAGAAGAAGCCGCCGCTGTGCACGTCGACGCCGAACAGGCGCAGGATGAAGCCGCCGATCAGTCCGCCGACGACACCGACGACGATATTCAGCAGGATGCCCTGCTGGGCGTCGGTGCCCATGAATTTGCTGGCTATCCAGCCCGCCAATCCACCGATGATGATCCAGCCGATGATTCCGAGACCGAGCATGGTGACCTCCAGGACACTCGTCGGAATGGACCGGTCGCCCGGGTTTCGGTATCCCTACCGATCGGCGAGCCGGTGATACACCCTTCGATTGTGACAATACCCACCCTGGGGGTTAGCATTCCGGCTAATATGAGGGGGCCTCATGTCTACGCGCTCGTAGGACAATGGATCGCAGGTCCGCACCTGCGAGTGCCGGCCCTGGGGGGATGAAGCAACGTTCGACTCGCACGTGCGTCGAACCAGGTACAGAGGAGATGCGAGATGGCTGCTCGACTCGCCCAGATCACCGGGGTGGAGCACACGGCGATGCTCGGGCTCGGCGTGTACCGCCCGGCTCGGGTCGTAACCAATGAGGAGATCGCCGGAGCGATCGACTCCAGTGACGAATGGATTCGGACGCGCTCGGGCATCCGGACGCGGCGGTTCGCCTCCGAATCCGAGACGATCGTCACGATGAGTGCCGCTGCGGCTCGCGATGCCATCGCGGCCGCCGGAATCACCCCCGAACAGGTCGACTGCGTCATCGTGGCGACCTCCACGTGGCTGTTGCTGACCCCGGCGGCCGCACCGCAGATCGCCACCGAACTGGGTATGAACCATCCGGCGGCCTTCGATATCTCGGCCGGCTGCGCCGGTTTCTGCCATGCCCTGGCGCTCGCCTCGGATCTGGTCAAGGGCGGGACCGCCGGACATGTGCTGGTCGTCGGCGTCGAGAAACTCACCGATGCGATCAACCCGGCCGATCGCGGCACCGCGTTCCTGTTCGCCGACGGCGCGGGCGCGGTGATCGTCGGCCCGTCCGACGAACCGGGTATCGGCCCGACCGTCTGGGGCTCCGACGGAGAACAGCACCATGCCATCCGTCAGGACAAGGACTGGATGGAGTTCTTCGGCGAGATCGATGAGCGGGGCCTCGACGCGGTGCGTCCCTACCTCGCGATGGAGGGCACCGCGGTCTTCCGCTGGGCCGCGCACTCGTTGAAGAAGGTCTGCCTGGACGCCATCGAGCGTGCGGGCCTGACCGCCGGCGAGATCGACGCGATGATTCCGCACCAGGCCAACGGCCGCATCATCGAGATCATGGCGCGTGAGTTGAAGTTGTCGGCCAATTGCGCGCTGGCCAACGACATCGAGGAGACCGGCAACACCTCGGCGGCCTCGATCCCGCTGGCCATGGAAGCGGTATTGCGGTCCGGCGAGAGCAAACCGGGCGCCGCGGCACTGCTGGTCGCCTTCGGCGCCGGGCTGTCCTATGCCGCGCAGGTGGCGAAGCTGCCCAACTGGCAGTCGCCGGCCGGCACCGCGCAATAGGCGCCGACTCCACGAACACGGGGCGGGCCCGGCCGGTTCACACCGGCCGGGCCCGCCCCGTCGTGGGCTAAACCGTCAGCCCATGGTCCAGGTGACCGTCACGGTGAAGGTCACCGTCTGCTGTCCCGGTTCCAACGGCACATCCGGCATCGCGAACTGCGCCTTGGCCTGCGGTGCGGTCGATTCACCGCTGCGGGTCTCGTTGATGGTCTTCACATCCTGCAGTTTCAGCCCCGACAGCACGGCGTATTGATTCGCCCGCGCCTTGGCATCGGCGAACGCGCCGGCCCGGGCATCGGCGAGCAGTTTCGAATTGTCGTCCAGGGCGAACGAGACGCCGCGGATGCGGGTGGCGTCACCGCCGGCCCGCACCGCCGCGGACAGGATCGCCGAGGCCTTGGGCAGGTCGCGGACCACGACGTGCACGGTATTGGTCGCGGTATATCCGGTGACATTGCGATCGGGCCCGTACTGCGGTTGCACCGAGACATCGGTGGTCTGGATGTCCTCGCGTGTGGCGCCCGCGGTCACCATGGCGTCGGTGACGGCCTTCGCCTTGTCGTTGGCCTGGTCGATCGCGGTGGAGACATCCGGCGCGGTCACCTCGACACCGGCGTCGGCGTTGAGGGTGTCCGGCGCCCCGCGCACCTGTCCGGTCCCCACCACCGTCACCTCGCGTGCGGAGTCCGAATCCGAACTGCCGCAACCACTCAGCAGCAAGGTCGCCCCCGCGATCACCGCCACAATGCCCGTGAATCGTCGCATGACGGGCAAACTACGCGGTCGGTGGCGATCTGTCTGCGGGCGCGCCGAACCGGTCGATCGTCAGGCCGGGCGCGGGTCAGCGCTCGGCCGCGCTCTTGATCCGGCCGAGGGTGTCGTTCATGCCCGCTACCAGATCGCTCTCGAATTGCTGTTCGCCGCCGAGCAATTTGTCGATCATCACCCGAACGGGTTTGGTCACGCCGTTGGGAACATCACGGCGTTCGGTGACCCGAGTTCCGGAATCGGTGGCCTCGAGGGTGTAACTCCACACGGTGCTGTTTTCGTTCATGCGGAAGGCGAAGGCTTGATTCGGCTCGTACCGGACGATGCGCGAGGTGGTCGGGTAGATCTTGCGTCCGACCTTGTTGACGTTGATGGTCCAGGTTCCGGCGCGCGGTGTACCCAGCGGGATCATCCGCAGCGTGGTCGGGCTGAACTCGGGCATGCGAGACAGGTCGGAGACCACCGCCCAGACCCGCTCGGGTGCGGCGGCGATATCGATGGTGGCTTCCAGGGGATTCGGCAACACTGCCTCCGAGATCGTCACGGTAATGGGGTCGATGAAAGTATGACCGCCGGTTACAGTCAATTCTAGTGCGGGCTGCCGGACCGGTGAATGTGTGAGCGACGCCACTATGTTGCCGAAGATCAACTAGATCACATTCTGATGTGATCGGTTTCGCTTCACGTAATACCGGACGCACAATGGCGGATAGACATACGGCAGGCAACGAAGCAACCGACTGGAGCCAAGGCTTTAACGTCCCGTGAGGTGATCGGCCGTGAATATTCGAACCATCCTTCACCGCCGTCAGGCGGAATCGGTTCCGCTACTACCGGATTCGGAATCCCCGTCGGCGGTGACGCCGTTCCGTCAGCACGGTCGTCGATCCCGTCGCGACCGTGCCGTACGCGAGGAACGACTGGAACGACTGCTGACCCCGAGCGAGCTCGATCTGGTCCAGCACAGGCAGGTGTGATCGCGGTGCCGCGAGTAGCGAACAACCTTTCAGCGAACAACATCGGCAACCTGTCCGCCGGACGCTCATACTTTTCGATGTGACATCACCAGCTGCCGTCAAACCGGTAATCCTCAGCGTCGACGACGACCCCGGCGTCTCCCGGGCCGTGGTCCGCGATCTGCGGCGGCGGTACGGTGCGGACTACCGCATCATGCGCGCGGACTCCGGAGATTCCGCACTCGAGGTGCTGCGCGAGCTGAAATTGCGCGGCCAGCCGGTCGCGGTGCTGATCGCCGACTACCGGATGCCGGGCATGGACGGTATCCAGTTCCTCGAACACGCGATCGACCTGCATCCCTACGCGCGGCGGGTACTGCTCACCGCATACGCCGACACCAACGCCGCGATCGATGCGATCAACGTCGTCGATCTCGACCACTATCTGCTCAAGCCCTGGGATCCGCCGGAGGAGAAGTTGTATCCGGTGGTGGACGCACTGCTGGAATCCTGGCGAGGTGACGACCGCCGCCCGGTGCACGAAACGAAGATCATCGGGCATCGCTGGTCCGCGCGCGGTTCCGAGGTACGCGAATTCCTGGCCCGCAACCAGCTGCCGTACCGCTGGTATCTGGCCGACGATCCGGAGGGCCGGCGGCTGTTGGAGGCCGCCGGGGCCGATCCCGAACAGTGCCCGGTGGTCATCGATCCCAGCGGCAATGTGCTGTTGTCGCCATCGGACAGTGAGCTGGCCGGATGTGTCGGACTCAGTACCGATCCCAGCGGCGAGTTCTACGACCTGATCGTCATCGGCGGCGGTCCGGCCGGACTCGGTGCCGCTGTCTACGGAGCCTCCGAGGGATTGCGGACGGTGCTGGTGGAGCGCACCGCCACCGGCGGCCAGGCCGGGCAGAGCTCGCGCATCGAGAACTATCTCGGTTTTCCCGACGGCCTCTCCGGCGCGCAGCTGGCCGATCGGGCCCGCCGCCAGGCCGTCAAATTCGGTGCGGAACTCATCACGGCTCGTGAGGTGGTCGGTCTGGAGGTGTGTGGTTCGGCGCGGCGGGTGCTGTTCGGCGACGGTTCGTGCGTCAGCGCGCACTCGGTACTGATCGCGACCGGCGTCAACTACCGCCACCACCCCGCACCCGGCGTGGACGATTTCACCGGCCGCGGCGTGTACTACGGCTCGGCGATGACCGAGGCCGCCGACTGCGCCGATCGCGACGTCTACATCGTCGGCGGCGCGAACTCGGCGGGTCAGGCCGCGGTGTTCCTGTCCCGGCAGGCCGGTTCGGTGCACATCCTGGTGCGTGGCGCCTCGCTGGAACAGTCGATGTCGCACTACCTGATCCAGCAGATCGAGGCGATCCCGAATATCAAGGTGCACACCGACACCGAGGTGATCGCCGCGGATGGCAGCGATCACCTGGAACGAATCGTGTTGCGCAACAACGTCGCCGGGACCGAGGAAAAGGTCGGCGCCGAACGACTGTTCCTGTTCATCGGCGCCGCGCCCGAAACCGACTGGCTGGACGGACTTCTCGTCCGCGACGAGGCCGGGTACCTGCTGGCCGGCCCGGACCTGGTCGTCGACGGCGCTCGGCCACCGGGCTGGGAATTGTCCCGTGCCCCACACCATCTGGAAACCAGCATCCCCGGCGTTTTCGTCGCGGGCGATGTGCGCTCCGAATCGGCGAAGCGGGTCGCCTCCGCGGTCGGTGAGGGCGCGATGGCGGTCATGCTGGTCCACCGTTATCTCGCCAAACAGTAGGAGGTGGGTGCTGTGACCGACAACGTGACCGGTACCGGGACGCTCTGCGACCCCGAGGAACTGCGCACCCTGTTCCTGTTCGAGAAACTCGACGACGAACAGCTCGCCTGGCTGTGCCGCGAGGGCCGGGTCGAATTTTTCGAACCCGGGCCGGTCTATCGCGAGGGCGAGGAGGCCACCTGCTTCTACGTGCTGATGGCCGGCGAGGTCGTGTTGTCCAAGATGTCCGCGGGCGAGGATCTGGAGCTGGTACGCACCGATCATCGCGGTTCGTACGCGGGCGCGTGGACGGCCTACATGGGCGATCGTGCCGACCGGAACTACACCGGTTCGCTGACGGTGACACAACCGTCGAAGTTCTTCGTCCTGGCCGCGGACACCTTCGCGCAGATGATGCGGGAATGGTTCCCGATGGCGTTGCATCTGCTCGAAGGCGTGTTCTTCGGTAACCGCAACACCAACGAGATCATCGGCCGGCGCGAGCGGCTGCTGGCATTGGGATCGTTGTCGGCCGGGCTCACCCACGAGCTGAACAATCCGGCCGCCGCGGCGGTCCGGGCCACCTCGTCACTGCGTGATCGGGTCGCCGGCATGCGGCACAAGCTCAAGATGATGGCGCACGGAAAATTCGACTCCGCCACTCTGGAATCGTTGGTGCAGTTGCAGGAGGAGGCCGCCACCCAGGTCGCCAAGGCTCCGGTCCTGACTCCCATGGAGGCCGCCGACCGCGAGGACGAACTCGGTGACTGGCTGGCCGATCACGGTATCGACGGCGGCTGGGATCTGGCGCCGAACTTCGTCCAGGCCGGCTTCGACATCGATTGGATGGAGCGGGTGTCGGGCACCCTCGGTGAATGCGACCGCGGTGTGTTCGAGGGGGCGATCCGCTGGCTGAACTACACCGTCGAAACCGAACTGCTGATGAACGAGATCACCGATTCGACCGGGCGGATCTCCGCGCTCGTCCACGCGGCCAAACAGTATTCGCAGATGGACCGGGCGCCGTTCCAGGTGGTCGACATCCACGAGCTGCTCGACTCCACACTCGTGATGCTGGCCCGCAAGATCGGCGACAGCGTCACGGTGATCAAGGAATACGATCACGCTCTGCCCGAAGTGCCTTGTTACGCGGCCGAATTGAATCAGGTGTGGACCAACCTCATCGACAACGCGGTGGCCGCGATGTCGGGTACCGGCACCCTCGTGATTCGCACCTACCGGGAAAACGACTGCGCCGCAGTGGAGATCGGGGACACCGGGCCCGGTGTGCCGGAGGAGTTGCGGGATCGGATCTTCGAACCCTTCTTCACCACCAAGCCCGTCGGTGAGGGCACCGGTCTGGGACTGGACATCTCGTTCCGGATCGTGGTGAACAAGCACGGTGGCGACATCCGGGTGGAGTCCCGGCCCGGTGACACCCGGTTCATCGTCCGTCTCCCACTGACCCCCGCCGGCCGGGATGCGCAGGCCGCCGAGACCGGATCCTGAGCCCCGCAATTCGATTCGCGGCCCGGTGTGGGCTGGGTTTTCAATCGCCGGTATGGCCGGTACGCTGCGAGCCGCGCCGGAGGAGATCCGGTGTTCGCGCCGGAGGAGATTCGGCGTCGCCGGACCACACGGGGGTTACGCACGATGAAACGACTGACCGTGGCGACCGTAGCGCTCAGCGCGCTGGTCATCGGCCTGACGGCCTGCGGTAGCGACGACCACTCGTCCGCCGCCGACGCCAACGGCTTGCGCCGGAACGGTTCCGCCGTCGCCACGTCGGCTCCCGCCGCGCCGTCGCCCAGTTCGGCGCCGGCGTCGGCGCCGCCGGAAGTGGCGTCCCCCACCACGGAGTCGGACAGTTCCGTTGGTCTGGCCTCCCGGACCACCTGCGAGGAATTCCGCAAATTGGATGTGGAGGGCGAGAAGTCGCTGATGGATCGCATCCTCGCGGAGAATCCGGGTTCGAAGTTCGATGGCAGCCCGAATGTGGCGCTGGGTACCGCGAAACTGATGTGTCTGGCCAAGAGTGAGGCCGACAAGCCCGTGCCGGTCGCCATCGGAATGATCACCGAATAGTCTCTGCCGACCTGCTGTACTGCGCTTTCAGGTTGCCATACGGGATCGATAAGGGTTGTGCCGCAGTGTGTTCGTGCGCGCCGCGGCACCCGCGGCGCCCGAGCAGGGGAGATCTCGTGCGAAAACAGATCGTTGCCGGGTTGGGGGCGACCTTTGTCGTTCTGGGAGTGTCGGCGGCAGTTGTGGTTGTCTGGTTCACGGCATCCGGTCCGGACCCCGCGGATACGCAGCCCGCCTGCTGCCGCCCGGCCGGCACCACGACCGTCCCCGAGGACGGTGCGGGTCTGCGCCGCAACACTTCGCCGAGTCCGGCACCGACGACCGAGACCGCGGCGCCGCGAATCACGCTGCCGCACATCCCGTGGCCGAACCACGACCCGGGAGCTACCGGCGGGTAGCGTTAACGTCTCGATGCGCGGGGCTGATCGACAGGTATGGCGATCGGGAGGACGAGGCGAATGGACGACACGGGGCTGGCCGAATTCGAACGCCACCGCCCGCGTCTGTTCGCCCTCGCCTATCGCATGCTCGGTGCGGCCGGTGATGCCGAGGACGCGGTACAGGAGACCTACCTGCGCTGGGATGGCGCCGACCGCGAGGAGATCCGCTCCTCGGAGGCCTGGCTCACCACCGTCGTGGTGAATCTCTGCCGAACCTGGCTGGATTCGGCGCGCAACCGCCGCGAAGCCTATGTCGGTCCCTGGTTGCCCGAACCGGTGCCGACCGGGGGCGGTGAGCTGGGCCCGATGGAATCGGCCGAGCAACGCGAGCTGGTGTCGTTGGCGGTGCTGACCCTGCTCGAACGTTTGTCACCGGCCGAGCGCGCGGTGTTCGTGCTGCGCGAGGCGTTCGGCTACGCCCACCGCGAGATTGCCGACATGCTCGAGGTGAGCGAGGCCAATTCCCAGCAGCTGTATCGCCGGGCCCGGCAGCACGTGCGCAGTGAGCGCCCGCGTTTCGACGCCGAACCCGCCCGTGCGCGAGAACTGTTCGAGCGCTTCCTGTCCGCCGCGCGGCGCGGTGACGTCGCGGCACTGGAGTCGATGTTCGCCGCCGATGTCGTATCGGTCGCCGACGGTGGCGGCAAGATGACCGCCGCACGCCATCCGATCACCGGCGCGGCCAGGGTTGCTCGCTATCTGTCGGGCCTGTTCCACCGCGACGTCGAGGGCCTCGAACTGACCGTCGAGGAGGTCAACGGCGCACCGGCGGCGGTGGCCCGCGTGTCGGGGCAGATGCTCCTGATCGGCGCGGTCGACGGTGGCGCCGAGGGGATTTCGGCCGTCCGGCTGATCGTCAACCCCGACAAACTCGCCTATTTCGGCCGGGCGGCGGTGCGAAACGCGTAGCGAACCCGGTGATCTGCCCGCCACGTGACACGGCACACAGCGCGGGATTGTCAGGGATCGGTGGGCTGTCCGGTCTGAAGGGTGTCGGCCTCGAAAGGAGTCACCCATGACCGAGCAACAGACCGCACCGCATCGCATCCTCGTCCTGGGAGCCGGATATGCCGGACTGGCGGCGGCGGGCACACTCTGCCGTCGCCCGCACGGCGCCCTGATCACGGTCGTGGACGCGCGCACCGAGCTGGTCGAGCGGGTGCGCCTGCATCAACTGGCCGCCGGTCAGGCGATTCCGAGGTGGGACCTGCGGACCCTGCTGGAAGGCAAGGGGGCGCAGTTCGTCCAGGGGCGTGTGATCTCGATAGATGCCGCAGCGCAACAGGTTTCGCTAGCCGACGCCACCGTGCTCGGATACGACACACTGATCCACACGCTCGGCAGCGCGGCGGACGTGGACAGCGTCGCGGGGGTGCGGGAGAACGCGTATCCGATCGCGACGCTGGAAGATGTCGCCGCACTACCACCGTTGGCGGGGCAGGTGGCCGTCGTGGGCGGTGGTGCGACCGGTATCGAGACGGCCGCGGAACTGGCCGAAGCCCATCCGGAACTGTCGGTGGCGCTGGTGAGTTCGGAGCAACCCGGGCACTGGCTGTCCGGTCGCGCGCAGCGGGGTATCGCCACCGCACTGGGCCGCCTCGGGGTGGAGGTGCGCACCGGCGTCAAGGTCGTCGAGGTCACGCCCACCGGATTGGTAACCGCGGACGGCGACCGGATTGCGGCCGCAACCGTGCTGTGGACAACCGGTTTCACGACCGGCGACCTGGCCGCCCGCGCCGGTCTGGCGGTCGACTCGCACGGACGCGTCCTGGTGGACGCCACGCTGCGCACCTCCGATCCGCACATCTACGCCGCGGGCGACTGTGCGGCGATCGCCGGTCCCGGTGGTCGCGAACTGCGAATGGCCTGTGCGACGGCGCTGCCGACCGGTGCCCGGGCGGCGTCGGCGGCACTCGCCCGGATGCGCGGTGCACGGCCGGACGAACTGCGGTTCCGTTATGTCCTGCAGTGCATCAGCCTGGGCCGTCGCGATGCGGTGGTGCAGTTCGTGCGCGCCGACGACGTGCCCGCCCCGCGCGCGCTGACCGGTCGCCCGGCGGCCCTGATCAAGGAACTGATCGTGCGCGGCGCGAGCCGGACGGCTCGCCGATAATGACGTCAACTTCCGGTTGACTATCGACTTATAGTCAACCTATCGTTGACGAATGACATCACGCATTCGCCTCGACGATCTGATCGACGGCATCAAACTCGCCCGCCCCGACGACGTGCTCCAGCAGCTGTCCGAGGCCGTCGTGGTCGCGGGACACATGAGCGAGGTGGCCGATCATCTGATCGGTCACTTCGTCGACCAGGCCCGCAGCTCGGGCGCCTCCTGGACCGATATCGGACAGAGTATGGGCGTCACCAAACAGGCGGCGCAGAAGCGATTCGTTTCCAAACCGGGTGAGGCCGCGATGGATCCGAACGCCGGATTCGCCCGCTTCACCCCACGTGCTCGCAATGTGGTGGTGGCCTCGATGGAGGAGGCACGCCGTGCCGGCAATGCCGAGATCCAGCCCGAGCACTTGATCTTGGGGCTGCTGTCCGAATCCACGGCGCTGGCGGCCCACGCCATCATCGCCAAAGGGGTGAGTCTCGATGCGGTTCATCGCGTGGCCACCGCGGCCCTGCCGTCGGCGGATGCCGAGGTGCCCGAGCTCATTCCGTACACCGCGGCCGCGCGCAAAACCCTCGAACTGACCTTCCGGGAAGCGCTTCGGCTCGGGCACAACTACATCGGCACCGAACATCTGCTGCTGGCTCTGCTGGAACAGGAGGACGGTGCGGGTGTGCTGTCCGGTCTCGGTCTGACCAAGGCCGATATGGAACGCGACATCGCCGCCCAGCTCGCCGATTTCATGCCGCCGAACCCGGTCGACCCGCCGGTCTCGCCGCGACCGCCCGCCGCATCCGGGCCTCAGGTGCCACCCGTCGCACCCGGGGTGCAGGTACCTCCGGTGCCGCCCCAGCCTCCGGTGCCGCCGCAGCCCCCGACGCCGCCGCGGCCTCAGGTGCCCCCGACGCCGTAGTCGCTGATGCCGCCCGCAATTCTCGGTGTGCCGGGCGACGGTGTTCCGGCCACCCCCGGCCCGTCCGGCAAGTCGCCCGGGAACGTCCGTGTCGCGGGTGGCCGCGCGGGTGCGATCGGCCCGGTGGCGGCCGGGATCGGCATGCGGCATGGCCGCCTGCGATCGTCGGCCGATACGGCTGCGCAGTTGTGGGGCCGATGAGGTGACCGGTGGTCCGGATACGATATTGCTATGGCGGGTGGAGCGGATTCCGACCTGATCGCGGGGGAGCCGCGCGCAGATCTCCTGCGCGCGCTGTCCTATGTCGAGACAGAGGACGGTGAGGACGGCAGCTACATCGTCAACGGCGATCTGCCGCCGGAAGTGGCGCCACCGTTCATTCGCGCGATCATGCGCATCGAGGCGGAGCTGCTGCTCCACGACGCCGAGCAGGTGACCGTCGAACGCGGGGAACCACGCAGTCCCGAGGAGCGCCGTACCGACGCCTTCGTGGCATTGGCGCTGCGGGTCACCGACGATACGTAACCTCGGAATACCTTGCACTCGATACCTGCGAGTGCTAAAAAGGGTCCTGGCACTCTCGACCGGTGAGTGCTAGGTCGGGACGGTGAGACCGGGTTCCCAGACACCCTCGGTCGTCCGTCGCGGGCACCGAACCTGGCCAGCGTAATGGGGCGATCCAACCTGCGATCGCTCTGTGTGTCAGCCATATACATGTGGAGGATCTCAACGCAATGGCCAAGACAATTGCGTACGACGAAGAGGCCCGTCGCGGTCTCGAGCGGGGCCTGAACAGCCTCGCCGACGCTGTCAAGGTGACGCTGGGCCCCAAGGGTCGCAACGTTGTCCTGGAGAAGAAGTGGGGCGCCCCCACGATCACCAACGATGGTGTGTCCATCGCCAAGGAGATCGAGCTGGAGGACCCCTACGAGAAGATCGGCGCCGAGCTGGTCAAAGAGGTCGCCAAGAAGACCGACGACGTCGCGGGTGACGGCACCACCACCGCCACCGTGCTCGCCCAGGCGCTGGTGCGCGAGGGTCTGCGCAACGTCGCGGCCGGCGCCAACCCGCTGGGTCTGAAGCGCGGCATCGAGAAGGCCGTCGAGGCCGTCACCGCCAAGCTGCTCGACACCGCCAAGGAGGTCGAGACCAAGGAGCAGATCGCTGCCACCGCGGCCATCTCCGCCGGCGACGCGTCCATCGGTGAGCTGATCGCCGAGGCCATGGACAAGGTCGGCAAGGAAGGCGTCATCACCGTCGAGGAGAGCAACACCTTCGGGCTCCAGCTGGAGCTGACCGAGGGCATGCGCTTCGACAAGGGCTACATCTCGGGCTACTTCGTGACCGACGCCGAGCGTCAGGAAGCGGTCCTCGAGGACCCCTACATCCTGCTCGTCGGTTCGAAGGTTTCGACCGTCAAGGATCTCCTGCCGCTGCTGGAGAAGGTCATCCAGGCCGGTAAGCCGCTGCTGATCATCGCGGAGGACGTCGAGGGCGAGGCCCTGTCGACCCTGGTCGTCAACAAGATCCGCGGCACCTTCAAGTCCGTCGCCGTCAAGGCCCCGGGCTTCGGCGACCGCCGCAAGGCGCAGCTGGCCGATATCGCCATCCTGACCGGTGGCGAGGTCGTCAGCGAAGAGGTCGGCCTGAACCTGGAGACCGCCACCGTCGATCTGCTGGGCACCGCCCGCAAGGTCGTGGTGACCAAGGACGAGACCACCATCGTCGACGGTGCCGGTGATGCCGACGCCATCGCGGGTCGCGTCGCCCAGATCCGTGCCGAGATCGAGAACTCGGACTCGGACTACGACCGCGAGAAGCTGCAGGAGCGCCTGGCCAAGCTGGCCGGCGGTGTTGCGGTGATCAAGGCCGGCGCCGCCACCGAGGTGGAGCTCAAGGAGCGCAAGCACCGCATCGAAGATGCCGTGCGTAACGCCAAGGCCGCCGTCGAAGAGGGCATCGTCCCCGGTGGTGGCGTGGCGCTGCTGCAGGCCGGCCCCGCGCTGGAGGACCTGAAGCTGTCCGGTGACGAGGCCACCGGCGCGAACATCGTGAAGGTGGCGCTCGCCGCGCCGCTGAAGCAGATCGCGTTCAACGCCGGCCTCGAGCCCGGCGTGGTCGCCGAGAAGGTCGCCAACCTGCCGACCGGCCAGGGCCTCAACGCCGATTCCGGCGTGTACGAGGACCTGCTGGCCGCCGGTGTCGCCGACCCGGTCAAGGTCACCCGCTCGGCGCTGCAGAACGCCGCGTCGATCGCCGCGCTGTTCCTCACCACCGAGGCCGTCGTGGCCGACAAGCCGGAGAAGGCCGCCGCTCCCGTCGGCGACCCGACCGGTGGCATGGGCGGCATGGACTTCTGAGTCCTGCCACTCGGCAACACTTTTCGAACCGGTAGCCGGTCCACCCCTTCGGGTGGGCCGGCTACCGGCGTTTTCGCGGCCGATGGTTCAGGTGCGTTTGCTCGCGCGGACCCTCCGCTTGAACAGCCAGGTCGAGGTTCCCGTGATCGCCAGGGCCAGCGGGGTGAGGCCGAAGATCAACCAGATCAGCCGCCACCACCCGTTCACCAGCCAGCCGAAATGGGCGGGTTCGAAGACCTTGGCGTAGAAGGTGTTCGCCAGCGGGCGGTCGTGGGCGGCGTCGACCACCTTGGTGTCGGAGGCGTCGTGAGCGTTCACGTACACCAGGACGTCGCCGCTGTAGAGCGCCCGGTGTTCGTACGGTGAATAGCCGCCTGCCACATTGACGCGGTAGTACGGGGTCGAATCGGCCGGCAGCATGACATAGGCGACGCGTCCGGAATGCTCGCCGGTCGCGATGCGAGCGGCCTCGGACGCGGAGATCTCGGGTTGTCCCGTGGGGGTGTCGCGTGGTCGAAATGCGTCCTGTGGAAGGTCGGTGGCCGCCTGTCCACCGGTGATGGCGAGCCACGCCTTCTGCACCGCCGGCACCTCGATCGCCGCCCCGGTGATTCCCCACATGAGCAGGAACGGCACGCTCACGATGCCGATCACATTGTGCAGATCTCGATCCCGCGCGAACCGCCCCTTGGAGGTCCGCACCCGGAATCCGTGCCGCCATCGTTTCAGGGTCGGCCACCAGATCACGGCGCCGGATATCGCGAGCACCACGAGCAGCAGCCCGATGACACCGAGAATTGTTGCGGCCCAGGTGATCCCGATCAGCGGTGCGATGCTGTTCAACGCCGGCACCGCCCCCGCGTACCGCAGGCATCCGAAGGCGCAGTCGTGCAGATCGACCAGCCATCCCAGCACGCCGCCGGTGAGCCCGATCCGATCGTTGATCCGCCCCGACCCCGGATCGATCCCATAGGCCTCGGTGAAATCCACGTCGCCCACCACGATCACACCGTCGTCGGTCCCGGCCCAGCCCACCGCGAACCCCGGATCCTGCGCGCGCACCAGAGCCACTGCCCGATCGAAGTCGGCCGCACCGTTCGCATCTCGCATCACGGTGCCCTCGGTATGCCGGTAGAACACGGAATGCGAGGCACGGAACAACTCGGAGTGATACAGCAGTACCGCCCCCGAGGTGCACTGCACGACCAGCACGATCCCCAGGATCAGCGCGGACCATCGATGCGCCACGGTCAACGCCCGGCGAACCGGCTTACGAGCACGGCGACGCACCACCCGCCGCTCGGCAACACGCGTCTCGACCCCACTCATTCAAGTAAGGCTAACCTAAATCGTGCGGCCGACGGGAACCGTCGACACTTCGGAACCATGCCCGCCTCGCGTCCCCGGTGGACGGTGCCTCAATGGTGAGATCCCAGGTCCGCCCGCACTCACCGATCGGGTACGTCCCGCGTCCCGTGTCCACCGGCGAGAACTACCCAGGAAACGAGCGCGTGCCCAGCGGCGGAGCCCCCTCTCGAAACATCGAGCCTGTGAGCACCTGTGGACAACTGAAACCCCCCCTGAAAACCCGCCCACCCCCCGAGGTAGCCGCTTCCGGGATGGTGTTCCCGTGTCGGTTTCGGCCCGCCTCGATTCTGGACTGCCGGAGCGGGGGAGCGAAGCGGAGGAGCGGAGAAGGGAAGAATCGAGGCCCAGAGGGCCGAAACCCGCGTCGGCGGAGCCGACGCAGAAGACATAGCCAGAGGGCCGAAACCCGCGTCGGCGGAGCCGACGCAGAAGACATAGAGTGGCCACAGCGCGCCCGCTCCGGCGACCGCGCAGACCCCGTTTCCGACGGCGATCGCCGAGGTGCCCGGAGGTGTCGAACCGATGAGTGTCCACCGGCAGCGCTTGGCGGGTGTCACCTATGAATTCCACGGTCTCGTCGATCTTCTCGGCAGGGCGACCCCACGCCGTTCCGGTGACGAATTGGCCGGGTGCGCAGCGGAATCGGATGCTCAGCGCGCGGCGGCCCAGTGGGCGCTGGCGGAGTTGCCGCTGACCACCTTCCTGAACGAGCCGGTGGTGCCGTACGAGACCGACGAGGTCACGCGGCTCATCATCGACGGCCATGACGCGGCCGCGTTCGCGCCGATCGCCCATCTGACCGTCGGTGACCTCCGCGATCGATTGCTGAGTGCGGCGAACGCACCGGATTCCGCCGCGCGGCTCGCCGCCTCGGCCGCGGGACTGACCGCGGAGATGGCGGCCGCGGTCGCCAAGATCATGCGCAATCAGGACTTGATCGCGGTGTCCGCGGCTTTGCGTGTGACCAGTGGATTCCGCACCACGATCGGACTGCCCGGCCGGCTCGCCACCCGCTTGCAGCCGAACCATCCGGTCGATGATCCGCGTGGTATCGCCGCCGCGATCCTGGATGGTTTGCTGCTGGGCTGCGGGGATGCCGTGGTCGGAGTCAATCCGGCGGGCGATTCACCGGCTCGGGTCGCCGAATTGCTCCGACTGCTGGACGAGATCCGCACTCGCTTCGACATTCCGATGCAGTCGTGTGTCCTCACCCATGTCACCACGACCCTCGAACTGATCGAGGCCGGAGCGCCCGTCGATCTGGTTTTCCAATCGATCGCGGGAACGGAGGCCGCGAACCGATCCTTCGGAGTGGACCTCGCGATGTTGCGCGCGGCCGAGGACGCCGGGCGGTCTCTGCATCGCGGGACCGTCGGCGACGACGTGATGTATTTCGAGACCGGTCAGGGTTCGGCGCTGTCGTCGGGAGCCCATGTCGGTACCGGCAACCGTCCGGTCGACCAGCAGACCCTGGAAGCCCGCGCCTACGCGGTGGCCCGCGCGCTGAACCCACTGCTGGTCAACACCGTCGTGGGTTTCATCGGCCCGGAGTACCTCTACAACGGCAAGCAGATCATCCGCGCGGGTCTGGAAGATCAGTTCTGCGGCAAACTTCTCGGCCTGCCGATGGGCGTCGATGTCTGCTACACCAATCACGCCGAGGCCGACCAGGACGATATGGACACCCTGCTCTCCTTACTGGCCCTCGCGGGTACGGCCTTCGTGATCACGGTGCCGGGCGCCGACGACATCATGCTCGGCTATCAGTCGCTGTCCTGTCACGACGCGTTGTATGCCCGGGCCACCGCGAATCTGCGGCCCGCACCGGAATTCGAGGATTGGTTGCGCCGCCAGGGCATGGCCGACGACGCGGGGCGGATACTGCCGGCGGAGCTGTCGAACTCACCGTTGCGAGCATTGGCATGAGCGCCGATCCCTGGGACGCGCTGCGCGAACACACCCAGGCCCGCATCGGCCTGGGCCGGGCCGGCGCCGGTATGCCCACCCGTCGTCATCTCGAATTGGTTGCCGCCCATGCCACCGCCCGCGACGCGGTGCACACCCCCCTCGATGTGGCTGCGCTCGCCACGCGACTGCGCACCCTCGACATCGGTGACCCGCTGCCGGTCGCGAGCGCCGCGCCCGACCGCGCCACCTACCTGCTGCGCCCGGACCTCGGTCGCGAACTGGCGGCGGGGACGGTGCTGCCGAGCGTCGGGGCCGACATCGGTGTGACGCTGTGTGACGGTCTCTCGGCCATGGCACTGCACACCCACGGCGTCGAACTCGCACGGGAGATCATCGCCGCCCTGCCCGGCTGGACCTTCGCCGCTCCGGTGATCGCCACTCAGGCACGGGTCGCCCTCGGCGACGAGATCGGTTCGCGTCTGGGGGTCGGCACCATGCTGGTCCTGATCGGGGAGCGCCCGGGTCTGTCCGTCGCGGACAGTCTCGGCGTCTATCTGACCCATCACCCGCGACCGGGTCGCACCGATGCCGAACGCAACTGCGTTTCCAACATTCGCCCACCGCACGGACTCGGCTACCGGCATGCGGCTCGAGTGGTCGCCGCCCTCGTCGCCGGCGCGCGTCGACTCGGGGCATCGGGCGTGGCATTGAAAGACACCGGCCCGGCGGGCGCGCTGGATCCGAGCGGGTCGTCACATGCCGAGCGCCTCGCGACCTATCCGCTCGACCAATCGCGCGGGGCACACGCGACACCGAATACGGCCGAATAGGACTCCGGAAACTCTCGCGCACCCGCGTCCAGGGGATGTCGGAATATCCGCCCGTCGAATTCCATCGGACAACACGTGGCGCCGATACCTCGATGTACTCGGTTTGGCCGGATGACCAGGCGATTTGACTTCGAATAGGGTTGGCACGTAACTTATTCCAGGTCAGAGCGACACGGACACCGACCCGGAGCCGAGAGGCCAGGGACACGAGGTTGGACGAGGAGCGCCTGACAGTCACACTGGTTCGGTAAGAAGAACCCCGATTTGGTCGGGAGCTTCTGGCTGAGCTAAGCTGTAAAAGTTGCCCAACCGATCGACCGGGAAATTTCCCGCGAGATTGCTGGTGCGTGTGTTCTTTGAGAACTCAATAGTGTGTCGATGAATGTCAGTGCCAAATATTTATTTTGGTTCCGATTCTCGCCCCCCGTGTGAGGGTCG